>MAAF01000063.1 GCA_002163005.1 Colwellia psychrerythraea
AATTTTTAGATAACTCCCTTTCTTTTACCTTAAGTACTTTACTTCGCAGTCGAGTGAAACAAGCAAACACTCAATTAATTGTGAGTATAGGCTTTTCGTCAGCACTATTTCTTATAGTACTGTACTTTATAATAGGACTTCATTTCTCAACAATTAGAAGCATTAACTCCCTAACTCAAGTTACCGGTAAGTTTTATGGTGGTGATCTTGATGCTCGTGTAACGCTTGATACTCATGATGAGCTCAATAATATAGCGCTTGGATTTAATGAAATGGCGACATCCTTTCAAAATCTAATGATTGATAAAGAAGAAATAAGCGCAAGACTACGTGCCATTATTGATAATTCACCCATAGGAATTTGGTTTACAGGAATAGATGGTCGTTATCATTTCGCCAATAAGACATTTTGTAACTTAGCTGGAATAAAGGAAGAAGATATGCTAAATACTCCTTCATCTAATTTAGCTGAGTTATTGGGTGATGAAATAGCACATCACTGCTTAGATTCCGATAAAGCGGCTTTAGCACAAGATTCTCCTCATATTTCTTATGAAACTATCCCCCGTTCAAATGCAAAACCATACCTTCTTGAAATCACGAAAGTAAAATTGAAAAATGCACAAGGTGACGTTGTTGGTTTAATCGGCATCAGCAAAGATATAACAAATAAACGTCAGCAGGAAGAAGATTTAAAACTGGCAGACATTGTCTATCAAAATAGCTCTGAAGCGATGATGATCACCGATAGTAATAATGAGATTATTGCGATTAATCCCGCTTTATCTGAAATTACTGGTTATAGCACAAGCGAATTAATCGGAAAAAATCCTAAAATATTTAGTTCAGGTAAGCAAAATCGAGAGTTCTATCAATTAATGTGGGAAGAAATAAAGTTAACCGGAACATGGCAAGGTGAAATTTGGAATACCAAGAAAAATGGCGAGGAGTATCCTGAATGGCTTTCAATTAACACCATTTACGATGATTATGGCAACGTATTTAGATGGATTGCATTATTTTCGGATATTACAGAAAAGAAAAAAAAGGATGCATTGATATTAAGACAAGCTAAGTATGACAGTTTGACTAACTTACCCAATCGAATAATGTTTATTGATAGGTTGGAACAAGAAATTAAGGTGTCCCATCGTAAAAAGCAAAAGTTCGCTCTAATTTTTATTGACCTAGATAACTTCAAAAAAATAAATGACACTCAGGGTCATGTCTATGGTGATGCACTACTTATCGAGGCCGGAAAACGGATTACTCATTGTATTCGAGAAGTAGATACAGTTGGTCGCTTAGGTGGTGATGAATTTACTATTCTTTTGTCTGATATAGCCGATATACATAATGTTGAATCAATTTGTCAGAAAGTCTTACAGGCCTTAAGTGAGCCTTTTTATATTTCTAAAATGTATACCTATATCTCAGCTAGTTTAGGGGTCACCATCTATCCAAATGATGCAAGCAGCACTTTGGAACTATTAAAAAATGCTGACCAAGCAATGTATCTTGCTAAGAATCTCGGGCGGAATAGATTTTGCTATTTTACTGCCTCAATGCAGGAGCAAGCCCTAGATCACTTAGAATTAATTAACGATTTGCGTAAAGCCATTAGTTTGAATCAACTTGAGGTGTTTTATCAACCTATTGTTGAACTACAAACAGGTGTTATTCGTAAAGCAGAAGCCCTTTTGCGATGGAAACATCCAGTTCGAGGCATGGTCAGTCCAGCAGAATTTATTCCACTGGCAGAAGAGTCTGGATTAATCATTGAAATAGGTGATTGGGTATTTAAGCAAACTGTACAACATATTAAAAAATGTAAAGAACAGCTTGGTTTAGATATACAAATTAGTGTCAATAAATCACCGGTACAATTCAGAGAGTCGATAGATCAATTAGATTGGTTAGCCTATCTTACTGAAAACCAATTGCCTGGGGACAACATTGTTATTGAAATAACCGAAGGTTTGTTAATGAACAATAATATAAGCACAATGGAGCGGCTTTCTAAGTTCAGAACTGCGGGTGTTGGGCTGTCTATGGATGATTTTGGAACAGGGTATTCATCACTATCGTACTTGAAAAAGTTTGCCCTTGATTATCTAAAAATAGATCAATCATTTACGAAAAATTTAGCGCCAGGCTCAGAGGATATGATTTTGTCAGAGGCCATCATCACCATGGCTCAGAAGTTAGGGTTGCAAGTGATAGCTGAAGGTATTGAAACAGAAGAGCAAAGGAAGTTACTTCTTGATTCTGGCTGTGATTATGGTCAAGGGTATTACTTCTCAAGACCTATACCTGCGGATAAATTTTTGCAGCTATTGGCTCGAGCTGCTTGTGACTCGGATATGAAATTAAATGTCGCTAGTTAGTCTTAATTATTAAAATACAGATGACTAAATTTTTTGTTCAATAAATATAGACAATCATCCCAGGTAAGCTTTGTTAATCAATATGAGTTTAATTCAAAATGATGAGATGTTTTCATGATACCACCTGAAAATTATAGAGCGGACTTTATGCAAGCAGTGATTAATGCTGCGCCAACACCTATTTTTTATAAAGATGCTGAAGGTCGATATTTAGGATGTAATAAAGCTTTTGAGGAGTATATTGGCTTAAGTCGAGGTCAATTAATCGGGAAAAGTGTCTTCGAGCTTTTTGATGAAGAGTTAGCTAGAGTTTACTTTGAAGCAGACAATGCGTTATTTGAGAGAAAAGGTACACAAATTTATGAAGCTAAGGTGGACTATGCTGATGGCTCAACTCATGATGTTATGTTTCACAAAGCTTATTTTCACGCCCAAGATGAAGGTGTAGAAGGCATTGTTGGCTCAATACTTGATATAACTGAGCGAAAAAAAGCTGAAGAATTACTAGAGCAGTTAGCATTAACCGATAGTTTAACGGGGTTGGATAATAGATATTCGTTAATGAAGAGTTTACAGCATTCATTATTACGTCAGCACCGAGAAAACTTTACATTGGCATTCTTGATGTTAGATTTGGATGGATTTAAACAAATCAATGATAACTATGGTCACCCTGTAGGAGATACTCTATTAATAGAAGTAGCCAAAAAATTAAAGAGTAACTTTCGAGAAAGTGATGTCATTGCTAGGGTTGGTGGAGATGAATTTTCTGTAATTCTAGAGAACATTTCTTCTACCGAGTCCTTAACAAGACTAGTAAATAAAGTTTTAGCTGAATTTCGTGAACCGTTTGTTATTGATAATAAAAAACTCACTATCGGGGTTAGCATAGGTATTGCAGTCTCTTCTTCTATCGAATGTTCATCTGAAGATATTATTAAACAAGCGGATGCAGCACTTTACCAAGTAAAAAATAGTGGTAAAGGGAGTTATCATTTAACGGTAGTAAATTAGAATGAAAATCCGCACAATTTACCGTAGGTTTAGTACCTAAATATCAGCTCAGTAATCTTTCTGTTTGTGGTCAGATAAGGTTGTTGTTTAAAATATAGTTACCACCAGCTTTGATAAATCAGCTTTTTGCTTAGTTGTCTTGCATTGCAGTATATGAGCAGAAACGTGAATGAAATCGTCAGCTTTATTACCAACGATAAATTTTTTAAAGGGATTTATTCTGACTTTTATATCGCCTTCATCAAATACCCCGTTGAGCTAGCTACAAAGTGAAGCTGTTAGATAATAAACACTTCTTTATGGGGGGCTTAGACGTTTTGTAAGCAGTTGATTATAAAGTGTGGCATTACTATTTCTACTTGTGGGGACGATTATTGATAGTTAGGACCCCAACATTAAGTTATTTTGTTTTAAATGCATAATATAGCTTGGTCTATTGCAAATATATGAGACAATTTAGATCGCAATAACAATCCAATGGTTCATTATGAAACTTTTAGTTCGTAACCTTTCTCGCTCAACAACCGAGCAAGAACTTCGTATTTTATTTTCCGCCCATGGCACCGTAGCAGAATGTAGCTTAGTTTTAGACCAAGCAACAGGTAAATCAAAAGGTTTTGCTTTTGTAGTAATGCCAAATGAAGCTGAAGCAAAAGTAGCACTATCTAGTTTGCATGAAACAAGAGTGGCTAAGAATAAGATCCGAGTAAAAATAGCCCAGTAGGGTTATTATTAAAGTTAAAAACCAGCTTGTTAGCTGGTTTTTTTATCTTTAATTTAAAGAGTCAATCTCGATGAATTCTATCTGAGATGATGTGCATTGCGGGCTTAAATAATAGGCATAGGCCTTTCCTGTTTGGCTCGACTCAACAATGTCATATTAACCGCTTTCTAATACTAGAAAATATTGCTTTGTGAGTAAATATTTAATAGGCCACTTTCCTCTAAAAATAGTGTGTCATCAGAGGTAGTATCAGCTTGGCCTAAGTGACTCTTGTAGCATCAGTAAAGTCCTTTTTTCAAATTAATATTTTTTGAATAAACTTTGCCAGTATTTTTGGGCAAAGGTAACTCGGTTTACGGATGTTGGCGTGTAAACGTTTATATTGAGCTAATCACAGATGATTTTCTGATTGCTCCGCGTCTCATCGTGGCCATCATTATTGTTATCTGTACTCGCGTAAAATCGGCCTGACCGTGCTACCACTATAGCTCTTGATTTTTCTTCATAGCCTTTTGGGCAATACCTTAGTGTTCCATTGCTTAAGCCAAACAAGTGACCAGTTGCCTGATAAGTTATTTTGTTTCTATTTTTCGCATATTTTAATATGTCACCTGATGTTATAGGGCCCTTGGTGGTAATTAATAGTTCATTGTTGGCGTTATCAAACTGCTGATTGCTGTTAGTGTCAATAAAGACACTGAGCTGCTCATGCCAATTTACCGAGCATGTGCCATTATTTTCTAAAGGGCAGATAATAACGTTATCTCCGCTATATATTGCATTATTTCGTGCTGTGAGTAATAACCGGGCAAGACGTGAAATTTCATTATCTACTCGTAATTGCACAATAAAACTATTGACGCTAGGTAAAGCGATAGTGGTAAGTATGGAGGTAATTCCTATACTTACCATCAGTTCAATTAATGTCATTCCTAACGATAATTTTATTTGATGAGAGGTACTAGAAGTTATTTTCGGTGTTTTTTTGTCACAATTTGACTGAGTATAAAGCATAAAAAATCCATTTTTATTAACTACCCTGTGTTATTCAGTTATAGATAATAAAAATGGATTGTGCGAAGTCTTGAGAGACTTTTAAGTTACGTTTAATCGTAAATTGTTGGTATTGCTTGTCTTTTATGTTGTGTTTTTTTATAAATATTGATGATATGTTCGCTAACGGCAGTAGTGACCTGTTTGCCTTCTAAAAAGTTATCTAATTGATCATAGCTAATGCCTAAGGCATCTTCATCCGTTTTACCTGGCTCTAGCTCTTCCAAATCAGCGGTAGGTGCTTTATCTACTAAAATGCTTGGCGCTCCAAGCGCTTTAGCAAGCGCTCTAACTTGTCTTTTTGATAAACCAAAAAGTGGTGCTAAATCGCAAGCACCATCACCCCACTTCGTAAAAAAGCCAGTGATGTTTTCTGCGCTATGATCTGTACCTACCACTAAAGCACCAATAATTCCTGCAATATGATATTGGCTTGCCATACGCATTCTGGCTTTTACGTTACCTTTAGAAAAGTCAATTTGGGCATCGCTAGCTGTTAGAATTTCAGCTTTGCTCATGGCTTGTAAGACTTCGTGATGAATGCCATCAGCAGCGCTAAGTACATTGGTGGTTAAACAATGATTAGGTTGAATAAAGTCTAACGCTTGTTGAGCGTCATCTTCATCTGCTTGAATGCCGTAGGGTAAACGAACTGCAATAAATTGATAGTTTGTTTTATTTCCACTCTCACTTTGTTGTTCATTGAGTTCGTTAATGGCAAGTTGAGCTAGGCGTCCACAGGTTGACGAGTCAACACCACCGCTGATCCCTAGCACTAAATTACTTAGCCCAGACTGTCCTAATTGTTTTTTGATAAAAGCAACACGGCGGTTTATTTCAAATTGAACATCAATTTCAGGTAAAACTTTCATTTCGGCAATGATAATTTGCTGATCCATAGGGTTTCCTAGCAAGGCTTGAGTGTTAATACCAATCGGACTAATTTATTGATCACTTAGCGAGAATTAAAAGGCTTAGAGGCAAGGCATTGATTGAAGAGAATGGTTATTCCCTTGTCAAAATCAATAACGCTGCATATAAACCTTTTAAACTCGCCTTTCGGGAACTCATTAGCAAACTGATAACATCACAAAATGAATTAAATATAGACTAACTATGTTTAACTCATTTTGTTTGTTCTAAGCTCGCTAATATAGTTCTAAGTTGGTCAATTAATTAATCCGTTTGGTATAAGTATGTCGTTTTCACTAGTTTAACAAAATTAAAAGCCAATTGGATATTGCTAAATTGCAATAAACACGCTGTAATATCTTATTATACCAAATCAATACAACTTTAACTGACGAGCAACGCAGATGAAAAAAATAGAAGCGATTATTAAGCCATTTAAAATGGATGATGTAAGAGAAGCCCTTGGTGAAATTGGTGTCACAGGTATGACTGTTTCAGAGGTTAAAGGTTTTGGCCGCCAAAAGGGTCATACTGAGTTGTATCGAGGTGCTGAGTATATGGTCGACTTTTTACCTAAGGTGAAATTAGAAATTGTCATTGCCAAAGAAGATGTAGAACGCTGTGTTAATGCTATATTAGAAACGGCACAAACCGGGAAAATAGGTGACGGTAAAATTTTCATTACTGATGTTGAACGTGTAATTCGTATCAGAACAGGTGAAGAGAACCGAGAAGCTATCTAATTTTAGCTTAACCATGTAATGCGACTGTAATAGAGTTATAGTCGCGCATCTCTTTGATATCTTCACTTTACTCGCCAAATAGATACTTTCATCCTATCAGTGTAAGCTTTTTCTAAGCAATACAATAACAATTCAGTTTATCGACTATATCAATGGAGCGGCAATACTGAAGTGCTTTCAATATGCTGAAGCATAAAATTTTATATGACCATAAAAAAAGCTAAATTATCTAGGTAATTTAGCTTTTTATTTTCACTAACCTAAAGTTAATTTCGGTTATTCTAACTAGTTCATTAGTTTGTTATTTGGGTAGTTAGCGGCAAGTACTTGCATTGCATTTTTCTTTAAGTCTGTTAAAGCAAGTTTATCGTAACATTCAATCATAATTTCTAGTGCTTGTTCTATTTCTGGGCTTGGTGAAAAATACTCAACCACGTAGCGAGCACGGTTGGCCGCAGAAGCATAAGCTTCACGCTTTATATAATATTTAGCAACAGCAATTTCATATTGCGCAAGTCGAGATTTTATTGAAATCATGCGCTTACGCGAATCAGCAGCATATTTACTATCAGGGAAATCAGTGACTATGCTTTTAAAGTCCTTGAAAGCGCTGCGTGAAGCTTCAGGATCGCGATCGGTACGATCTATTCCCGCCAAATCTTGGAATAAGTTTTCTTCAGTAGAAATATTGATAAGTGCACGCATGTAATAAACGTAATCAATATTGGAGTTATTTGGATTTAAGCGTAAAAACCTATCGGTTAAGGCAATGCCTTGTGCTGCATCACCGCTTTTGTAATAAGCATAAATTAAATCAAGCTGTACTTGATGTGAAATAGGGCCAAAAGGAAAGCGAGAATCAATAGCGCCAAGTATTTGAATAGCTTTTTGGTATAACCCATTATCAAGGGCTGACCGAGCATCAACAAATAAAGACTGTGCTGATTTATCTGGTACCTTGTCTATCTCGTTTTCAGAAGTGGAACAGCCAGTTAAGGCCAATGCTAGAACGGTTAAAATAATTTTTACTGTCAATTTATCCATGAAATTTATTATCGCTACTTTGTTTTAATTAAAATAAATATCAAACCATCGCGTAAACGGGTAAAATGCTTATATATTTAAGAATATGCATTCTACCCTAGCAATCTTACCTTGCACAGTGCAAATGGTAATTTGATTAATACGCTAGGTTTAATCGAGTTTAAAGAGAATTTAATGCCAGAAATCATCCAACACCAAGATACCGTGCCTGAATCGTGTTTAGGTAAACGCTTTGACCAAACATTAGCGATAATGTTTCCTGATTATTCACGTTCGCGGATAAAAGATTGGATTTTAGCCGGACAGGTGAGAGTAAATGGAGACGTTCTACTCATTCCTCGTGAAAAAATGTACGGCGGTGAAGTGGTTGATATTAATGCAAAAGTTGAAGCGGAGATACGTTTTGAGGCACAAGATATACCGTTAAATATTGTTTATGAAGATGACTATATTTTAGTGATAAATAAACCTGCAGGTTTAGTTGTTCACCCTGGTGCTGGTAATCCAGACGGAACATTGCTTAATGCTTTGTTGCACCATTATCCTGCGCTTAACGTAGTCCCTAGAGCTGGTATTGTGCATCGACTTGATAAAGATACTACTGGTTTAATGGTTGTGGCAAAGACCATTGCAGCACAAACTAACTTGGTTGATGCTTTACAACTACGTGAGATCACGCGTGAATATGAAGCAGTGGCAAATGGTGTGATGACAGCAGGCGGTTTAGTTGATGAGCCTATTGGGCGCCATTCTACTAAGCGAACGCAAATGGCGGTCTCATATATTGGCCGACCTTCGGTTACACATTACCGAGTTATGGAGAAATATCGTTTACATACACGTTTACGCTTGCGTTTAGAAACAGGTAGAACACACCAAATTCGTGTTCATATGTCTCATATTACTCATCCATTAGTAGGTGACCCTGTTTATGGCGGTCGTCCTCGTCCACCAAAAAACTCAACAGAAGCATTATTAATGAAGTTACGTAGCTTCAAACGTCAAGCATTGCACGCGGCTATGTTATCTTTGTTCCATCCTATTACAGGAGAGGAAATGACTTGGCATGCGGATTTACCAGCAGATTTTGTTGAGTTAATTGAGCTGCTTCAAGAAGATAATAAGCTTAATGGCCAAGACGAATATTAGTCTTAGAAAACAGGCTCATTTTACCAACGCTACTTTTAAGTTGGTAAAATGGCCATTTAGCTCATCATATTCTCTCGATGATAAAGTGCTCGCGTTACAAACATCACGCATTTCTCCTCAGCTATCATTAAAATCATCGTTAAGTGAGCAAGTTTCAGTAATTCCATCTTGGAATAATGAAAGGTTGGAACAGACAAGCTTGATTGAGAAATCATGTTTTGGTGATTTTAACTTAGGCTTTCATGTTGGTGATAACGCAGAGCGAGTTACACAAAATCGCAGTGTGTTAAAAAGTTTAATTAGTCAGCAGCTCTCCAATAAAACCGTATTACCAAATGCAAGACGAATTGATGAAGTCAAAATTCAGTGGCTAGAACAAGTTCACGGTAGTGAAGTAGTGACAGTTACTAGCGTAAATGAACAAGCTATGATTGCTGATGCCAGTATCACTCGCCAGAAAAATATAGCGCTGGCTATCATGACCGCTGACTGCCTACCAATATTATTAAGTCATAATACGGGCAGTGAAATTGCCGCAATCCATGGAGGATGGCGTCCGCTAGCTGGGAATATTATCGCTAAAACAATAGCAAAGATGAATAGTCAGCCCTCTGATATTATCGCTTGGCTTGGTCCGTGCATTGGTAAGGATGCTTTTGAAGTCGGTGGCGAAGTTAAACAGGCATTCTCTCAATTTAACAACGCTTTTGTAAAGCAATCAAATGGAAAATACTTAGCCGATCTACACCAAATTGCACGACTACAACTAGCATATTTAGGAGTCACTGTAATTGCTAGTCTCGCGGAATGTACTTACCATGAAACACAAACCTATTATTCGTATAGAAAAGAGCAAGTCACGGGTCGTATGGCGAGTATTATTTGTCGACGCTAATACTTATAATGGCGCTACATGGATGGTGTTATTAGAGAATGCAGGAGCATATTCTCCTGAGCAACCATTATTTCATCACAGTGCCTGAATTGAAATTGCTCAAACACTCTGAAACATGCATCTTGAATGATAACGGGTATATATTCATTAACTAAAGTATTAATGAATACTTGATTGATTTATATCAACCATATCTCTGAAATTGCATTGAAAAATAATATTTTAGCCTTATAACTTAACTATGTAATAGGGAAAGTTAGGAGAGTTAAAGTGCGATTAGATCGTTTTACCCAATCATTTCAAGAATCCATTGCCGATGCGCAATCACTTGCCCTTGGCAAAGATCATCAGTTCATTGAACCCGTTCATTTAATGATGGCGTTATTGAATCAAAACGGAAATTCTATCATTGCGTTATTGAAGAGTGCAGGTATTGATGTGCGCTCTTTACGTCAGAAATTAGAGGAAGCTTTAAATTCATTAGCACAAGTACAAGACAGTGCTGGCGATGTGCAACTATCATCAGCCTCAGGCCGCATTTTAAATCTTTGCGATAAGCATGCGCAAAAAATGTCAGATAAATTTATTTCCTCAGAAATGTTCTTACTTGCAGCTATCGATGATAAAGGCGTTTTAGGGAAAATCCTCGCTGAACTAGGCGCAAACCAACAACGGGTAAAATCAGCAATTGATCATATTCGAGGTGGTCAGAATGTTGACGATCAAAATGCAGAAGACGTTCGCCAAGCCTTAAACAAATATACTGTTGATTTAACAGAACTTGCTGAGCAAGGAAAACTCGATCCGGTTATCGGCCGAGATGATGAAATCCGTCGTACATTGCAAGTATTACAACGTCGTACTAAAAACAATCCCGTTCTCATCGGACAGCCTGGTGTTGGTAAAACGGCGATTGCAGAAGGATTAGCTCAGCGCATTGTCGATCATGAAGTGCCAGAAGGCTTAAAAAATAAGCGCGTGTTGTCATTGGATATGGGATCTCTTGTTGCAGGAGCAAAATATAGAGGTGAATTTGAAGAGCGTTTAAAAGCGGTGTTAAATGAATTATCAAAAGAGGAAGGGAAAGTTATTCTTTTTATTGATGAATTACATACTATGGTAGGTGCTGGAAAGTCTGACGGTGCTATGGATGCCGGTAATATGTTAAAACCAGCATTAGCCCGTGGTGATTTACATTGTGTGGGTGCCACCACGCTAGATGAATACCGTAAATACATTGAAAAAGATGCCGCACTTGAGCGACGTTTTCAAAAAGTGCTAATAGAAGAGCCTAGTGTTGAAGATACCATTGCAATTTTACGCGGCTTAAAAGAACGTTATGAACTGCATCATTCAGTAAATATTACCGATCCTGCTATTGTGGCGGCAGCAACTTTATCTCACCGCTATATCAGCGATAGACAATTACCGGATAAAGCCATTGATCTTATTGATGAGGCGGCCTCAAGTATTCGTTTGCAAATGGATTCTAAGCCAGAAGATTTAGATAGACTTGAACGACGATTAATTCAATTAAAACTGGAGCAAAGGGCGCTAGAAAAAGATGATGATGAAGCTTCTATCAAACGCTTGGCAATCATCTCACAGCAAATTACTGATAATCAGCAAAAGTATGATGAACTAGATGAAATCTGGACTACAGAAAAAGCGGCGCTTTATGGTGCTCACACCATAAAAGAAGAACTTGAACAGGCACGTATTGAGCTTGAGGCTGCAAGAAGAACCGGCGATCTAAATCGCATGTCTGAACTACAATACGGAAGATTACCAGAGTTAGAGAAGCAGTTAGACTTAGCTAGCCAAGCTGAAATGCAAGAAATGACCTTATTAGCCAACAAAGTAACAGATGTTGAAATCGCTGATGTTCTTAGTCGCGCTACGGGGATTCCGGTTGCTAAAATGTTAGAGCAAGAGCGTGATAAGTTATTGCATATGGAAGACTATTTACACCAAAATGTGATTGGTCAACACGAGGCCGTAACCTCAGTGTCCAATGCTATTAGGAGATCCCGTGCTGGTTTGAGCGATCCTAATCAGCCAATAGGTTCGTTTTTATTTTTAGGGCCAACGGGTGTTGGTAAAACTGAGTTAACCAAAGCACTTGCAGAATTTTTATTTGACTCACAAGATGCATTAATTCGTGTTGATATGTCAGAATTTATGGAAAAACATTCGGTCGCACGCCTAGTAGGAGCACCTCCTGGTTATGTTGGTTATGAAGAGGGCGGTTATCTAACTGAAGCGGTACGTAGAAAACCTTACTCAGTAATATTGCTCGATGAAATAGAAAAAGCCCACCCTGATGTCTTTAATATATTATTACAAGTGCTTGATGATGGCAGATTAACCGATGGGCAAGGCCGAACAGTAGATTTTAAAAATACCGTTATCATCATGACCTCAAATATTGGCTCTGATATTATCCAAGAATTTGCGGGCGATAGTGAGTATACACAAATGAAAGCGCAAGTAATGAACATATTGGGTCAGCACTTTAAACCTGAGTTTATTAATCGTGTCGATGAGTCGGTAGTATTCCATCCGTTGGTTGCCGAACAAATTAAGCAAATTGCAAAAATACAAATTCAAGCCTTAGCCGATCGATTAATCGAGCAAGAGTTAAATTTAGTTATAGATGAAGAGGCTCTTTCATTGGTTTCTGCTGTGGGTTTTGACCCAGTATTCGGAGCAAGACCGTTAAAACGCGCAATTCAGCAAGGCATTGAAAACCCTTTAGCACAAAAAATACTCAGTAATGAGTTTACTAAGGGGGATACTATTGAAGTGAGTGTTGCTGAAGGGCATTTAGTTTTTTCTTCTCAATAACCTTGCTAATAACTCGGAGAATAAGGTAAGTAGTAATGTCACTTAAGCGTTATTACTTAGCTTCATCATTTAGTTTAATTACATGGTCCTACTACTGTTATCAGTAGGGCTTAGTTAATTTAGTCTCGTTATTTATTACAGTAAAGGTTTTTATGTTTTTTACTTAATGCGAGGTTTTTTGTTTTTTCAGCAGCTGTTAAGGAACGGTTGCCTATAGTGCCATCGCTCTTCTCTTCACTAATAAGTATGTCATCAAGTGAGCTTAACATTTTAATATTTAAGAGGGCTGCTTTACAGTTCTTATCAAATGTAGCTTTATTTTTAGCCATCACTTCATCTTGCTGCTTTTCAAGAGCTAAGGTTTTCTGTTCAGCTTCATCTTGTTCAGCAATCATTTCTCTTTCTGCTTTAGATAATGCCTTATAAGATGAAATAGTACTAAATTCTCTATATTCATCATCTTTTGGCAGGTTTTGGCTAAAATGAACGATATTGTTTTTATCAACCCAACGATAAATGGCTATTTCTTTTGCATTTACACAGTTAACGACTGCTGATGTGAGCACCACAGCTGTTAAGAGTGCCGTTGTGAAAGATAATTTTTTTATTTTCATAGAAAAACCTTATTAATAACTTATAGATATAGTACAACGAATATTATAGCTAATATACAGAGCGAATTTACCTATGAGTATAGCCTTATTTTTAAGTCCATAAGCTAGCAAATTATTAATCTAATAACAAATACTTAATCTTACTGGTTTATTTAGTTAAGTGTCGGTTTTTTTTACACTTTTCATTGTTATTGTTAAGGTTGTGTAAAATTATTGTTGCCCTTATGGTAATGCACTGTAATTTAAGGTTAAAGTTATTTGGGCTCGATTATTGCTTTATAGATTATAATGTCGGCAAAGACTTATTAGGTTGTTAATTACTTTATAACTGATGCCGCTATTAATATTATAAAAAATAAAAATAAAACAGCCATATTATAAATAGGAAGTAACATGTTAAATAAATTAGTTTTACGCGCTTTATTCTCACTCTCGTTAGCTTTTAGCTTTGCTGGTGCAGCTAATGCAACTTTGATCAGCCAAGATATTCTTTTTAATACTGCGGGTGATACGGTTGATGAGTATGAAGTTATAGGTAATATTACTATTAGCTTAGATACAATGGATGACTGGGGGGCTGTACAAGATACTTGGGAATCCTTCACCTTTTACGGTTATGAAGTCGATGCACTTGATCCAACCTTTGGTGAATTTTATACTGAAGTTGACCCAGACAATTTAAATGCAGGTCTTAACTTTTTGCAGTTTGATGTTACCGTATTTTCAAGACTTAGCTTCGCTGGTTACATCGATACGTTTGAGACTGTTTCAACCACGGATATTTCATTCTCTTTGTTTGATAATCAGGCTGAAAGTATCTTCAGTGCTGGAACTCTAGCTTTGGGTGCGGCTACGGTTGTACCTACTCCAGCTACGTTAGTATTGTTTTTAACTGCTATTGCTGGTTTAGCGGCTCGTCGTAAAAATAGCTAATTTACATTTTATTTTCATACCAAGCAACTTTATTGCATAAGGTATAAAAATGATAAAGAGGCTTTACTTCGGTAAGGCCTTTTTTATATCTGTTATTTACTTAGCCAAGACGTTTAAAGCGTCTAGCCAGCTCCTTTCTGTTTATCAATTATTGCTTAAATCCTCTATCGCAATCACCCATTAGTATTGGGCTAAACTACTGAAGTAATTTAACGCTGTTCTGTGATAGTTTTCTTACCTTAATTCTAAGTATTACCTTTAGTCTGACTAGTCTGTAAAGTCTATGTTAACGAGTATAATTAAGCCTTTTCATTAGTTTAAGTCGATATGGATTGAATTTTTCTAGGGCTAGTAACCTAGCTATTATTTAACTTCTCTGAATTCTAGCTTCCACCTAGCCAATAGTTATGTGGTTTAACTTCGCTGTTGGATCAGGCTAACAAGAGAATTGTAGCGTGATGCTATTGTTTATTACTATCAGAGAAAGTAGAGGGTTATTAGCAAAGGTTTGACTAAGTCTCTTTGCAATGCGCAGTAATGGGTAAATAGTAGAGAGAGAAATAAAAAGCCCCCTTAAATTAACTTTAAGAGGGCTTTGTTTATATTACTTAGTTAGTTCGCTAAATTAGCTACTTAGCTGTTTAATAATAGTATTAACTAGTTTTTTATCTCAAGTACAGTTGTGCCTTCAGCTTCACCTTCAGCATTGAAGTACGTAACAGCACCCATATACGTAGTACCCGTTGGTAAACCTCGAGTTAATATACTGGTGTAGTTAAAGCGTCCTTTAATTGCTCTTCGGCTTGAAATTACACGCGTAGTCCTTTCTGCTTGATCTGCAATCCAGCCAACCATAGTGTAATCTGTTTCGGTCGCTGCACCGGTTGAGTAACCATGGATCATGGTTACATATACATCACCAATATCTACATTAGCACGCGGTTCAGGGTTAGTAAGTACTACATCTTCATTTGAACCACCGTTTAATGAATTAGCAACCTGTGTACAACTCCAAAGATCACAACGGTAAACGTATAGATCAAGGTCGCTACCTGCTTCTGTTACTAGAGCATCAGATAAGCTAAAGCGCGCTACTTGTGTTCCTTCTGGAATATGGAATAAATGATAGTTTGTGCCAGCACCTAAGAATTCAAACTCTTTAGCAGGATCTGCTTCAACAGTACCATCAGTTCCAAATGGAGCAACTAAACCGACATGTTTAATGCTTGTTCTACCAGAGTAAAGCATTTTAACAGGGAAGCGGAAACGTCCACGATTAAGGTCACCTGAGATTAGTTCAGGTACTTCAATTTGAACACTCGGTATCGCTTTAATTGCTAATGGTAAACGAACTGAATGACCAGCACCGTCTGTCCAAGTAATAGCGCCAAACTTCCAAGCTTCAATTTCAGTAGCCTCAGTTTGACTAACCGTAATCGCAAAACTAGCTTTACCACCTTCAGCAGCAACATCTAATGTTGAAGCTTCTGTTTCTTCACCATCAGCATCAAAGGTTTGAACACTAATGTCAAAACCAGCTGGTGCTTCAATTGTTGCAGTATAAGAAGAAGCGATTGGTGTTGCATTTGAAACTGTTCTAAAGATCGTTTCAGGGTCTAATAATTCCGCGATAGCAATAGAAGGAAGATTCAGCTGACTAGCATCTGTACTGAAACCAGTGCTTGTTAAATCGGCACAAGTTGTGTCGTAACCAGAAACAAAAGCTTCTTTGTCTTGACCACAAAGGAATGCTAAGTAATCAGCAAGATTAGTATCAAACAATAAACCTGGGTCTAAAGCAGAAACTGGAGCTACATGACCAGAACCAAAATCATATGGGTCTGCTTGTGTAGTACCATCTTCTTTAGTCAAGTTTTGACGAGCTGTTGTCATCATCGCTGATTTAATTTGCGCTGGAGACCATGAACTGTTTGATTCTTTAAACAGTGCAGCTAAACCGGCAATATGTGGGCTAGACATTGAAGTACCTTGCAAATACTTAAATGTTTCACCTTGAGTCCCGAACATTGGTGCAGAAGTTGTTGCCGCCAATATTTTAACACCAGGAGCGGTAATATCGGGTTTGATAATATCGTAAGTATTTAAGTTTGGACCACGTGAAGAGAAATCAGCCATAGTATTGCCAACTTCTACCGCTTCACCCGCGGCTGTATTATCAGTAAATGCAACCGATGTACTTCCATCTTCAATACTTGCAGTTAACGATTGGCCATCAGCAAAAGAAATCATTGAACCTGTAATGGTTACTGCAGGATCAGTTCCGCCCATAGAAAATGGAGAAGTACCTTCTGTAGTATAAATAACAACACCTACCGCACCTGCATTTTGTGCATTGAGAAACTTCTCAGTAAAAGCACAAGAGCCACGAGCAATAAGAGCAATTTTTCCGGCTAAATCATCGCCGTTAGTCAATGGAGCATCATTACATGCTTGTACTGGTTCTGCTAAAGCAAGTTCACCTGAAAGGCCCACAGTTGCTGGAGAAAATCCAGAAGGTACTGATAAGATTGAAGAGCCAGCTAAAGAACCAGAAGTAATATCAAGCGCTTTACCAACAATAGCTGAAGTACCATTATAAGTAGATGCTGCGACACTTGTTACCCAAGGTGCAGGTGTACCAACAGTCTCTTTATCAGGGCCATCATTACCAGCAGAAACAGCAACAAATACACCAGCAGCCGTTGCATTTAACATTGCTGCAGTAGCAGGTACTGTTAAATCTGTTCTACTGCCACCAATAGAGTAGTTGAGTACATCAACACCATCAATTACTGCAGCGTCGATTGCCGCCATAGTATCGCCACCAAAACAACCACGTTCTTTAGCGCCTTCTGGAGATACGTAATCGCTGTTCCAACAAACTTTGTAAGCTGCAATGCGTGCGCGTGGCGCCATGCCCGAAACTGTACCAACAGGTGTGCCAGAAAGCATAGCGGCTACATTTTCATTACCACCTGCTGTGCTCGCAGTATGACTACCGTGACCATCAGCATCGCGAGGAGAATCAAATTCACCTAAGTCATATTGAATATCATATTGGCTACTAAAGCTTGAATCAAAATATTTTGCGCCAATTAATTTGTTATTACAGGCAAACTCTTCATCAGTCCCTGTATCACATGAACCCAACCAACCTAAGTCTGCAGGGTCTGAATAAGAACCATCGTCAGCAAAGCTAGGGTTTTCAGGCCAAACACCTGTATCGATAACACCGATAATGACGCCTTCACCTTTGATGTCCATCGTGTGTTGACCACCACCACCTGTTAAACCAAGAAATTCAGGAGTGTTCGCAGTGTTAACTACTTCCAATCTATCTTCATATACACCGATAACATCAGGGTGTGATTCTAACTGAGCTTTTTGCTTTGCATTTAACTTGGCAGTGAAACCATTATAAGTATGCTTGAAAGAATGCAAAATATTAATTGAATCAATACTGCTTGCAACTTGCTTCTGCTTATTCTCAAGCGCTTTAGTATAAGCTTTCATTGCAGGCGTATGAGCGTTATAACGGTTACCTGTATTGGCAACTAATTGGTTGGTAGGTAAAAGCTCACCAATATCTTGAGCTTGAGCAATTGCTGTTTTGCCTTTTAGTTGAACAATATAGCCAGTTGCTTTTTGTTTGGTATTAACTTCATTTCCCACAGATTTGAATTTACTGATATCACCTGAAACTTCGTTGGCAAGAACAGTGGTGCTAGCAGTAGCTGTGATTGCTAAAGTAATCAGGCTCCGTACTAAGGATTTCTTAAAATGCATGTTTATCTCCGTTTTATTATTATGCCGTCGCTGTGTATATTTATTACACTTTCTTTATTTTCATTGATAAAGCGTCAATGAAAAATAGCGAGTTATTATTACAAGCAATAATAATGCCTTTGTTGCAAAATTGTTAACAGTCAAGCCGTACTGCGGTATTGATGAATACATAAAGAAAACTTCATCAATAAAACGGTAAGTTTTGTAAAATTATTTTACATAAATACATAAAGTATTAACAAAGATAAGCATTATTAGAGCATTCTCTTCGTGTATTAAAATAATAGTTGAGTCTATCACGCTGTATTTTAATGGTTTATTGTTTTTGGTGAATGCGTTCGGTGTTGTTAATATATTGTAAAGAAAGCTGACAGGTTAATTGAAAATAGAAATTAAAAAATATTTTGTTTTATTTTTGTGCAAACGAATCACAAAGTGAAATTATTACTTGTACTACACGACAAACTCTTTACAATGCGCACCAGTTCCAAGGGGTTCACGCAAAATGAATCATCAACGAACTGTTTTGATAAGTTATCTAGACGATTTAGCGAAAAATAACGTAAGTTAACATCAAGTTTTAAATCTTTTTCGAAATAATTTACTTTTTATTAAGAAAGACGTTGACATCAAAACTCGGAGGCGTATTATACGCATCCTGCTTCGGGGCAATAGCAACGAACAATGCAAATTAAGTTCAACTTATTTTGCTTCAGATAAAGAGCGAATGCGACTCTTATCTACTTAAGCTTACGAGCTTACTTAAGAAGTTCTTCTTTAACAATTAGTTATCATGCAATTTGTGTGAGCACTCACATTATGTTGTTTTACATAGTTTTCCTTTCGGGGAGAACAAAAAAACGCTTAATGAATGATGTTCATGCA
>MAAF01000048.1 GCA_002163005.1 Colwellia psychrerythraea
ATATTGGCTGGAAATATCGACTGACAATAAATTTTGTTCTACTTGCTCAAGAGTGGCAGTGATTTTTGTATAGGCTTGCTTAAATTTTTCTCGGTATTTAAGGTCTTTCCTCGCGATAAAGTCTTTTTCATGACGTCTTAACATTAACATTTCAGCTCTTAGTTGAACTGTTTGTCGAGATATATCATTGAATTTAATCAAAGTTGTAGTAGCTGAATAATTGTACGTGAACATTGTCACGAAACCTATTACGGCTAAAATTGCTAATAATCCCAACTTCCATTTTATACTCAACTGATCCACGGTAACTCCTTGCGGCCTGTATTTATTACAGTTTTGTTACAGTAAAGGGGTCGGGATTGAATAAAGTTTTTTGTGAGTAAAATAGCCGGACTATTTTTATAAAAACGTTGCTATATCACTCAGTGATTTTTTCACTTGCGCATGAGCGGGTACCGTTGCATCACTTGCAGGGTAGCCGACAATTAATAGCATGTAAGCCCGCTCATTGTCACCGCGATGACAAACTTTATTTAAAAAAGACATAGGTTTTGGGGTATGGGTTAGTGTTGCTAAGCCAGCGTTATGTAGGGCGTTGATCAAAAAACCTGTCGCTATGCCAACCGACTCATGCACGTAATAATTGGTATTTTTATCTTCTTCGTTAATGCCACCTTTTTTCTGACTAAAAATAGCAATTAGCCAAGGTGCATGTTCTAAATAAGGCTTAGAAGCATCTGTGCCGAGATCTTTTAAAGCATCAAGCCATTCTTCGCCAGCACGCCCTTGATAAAAGCCACGCTCATGGTGTTCAGCTTGTTCTCTGATTTGTTTTTTTATCTCAGGCGATCTCACGGCAACAAAGTGCCAAGGTTGATGATTAGCACCACTTGGCGCCGTTCCTGCGGCTTTTAAACAGTTCTCAATAACGGCCTTATCTACTACTTTATCACTAAAGCTGCGAATAGAATGGCGACGTTTAATGTCCTGATAAAATTGCTCAGAGCGTTCAAGCATTTCAGCTGCAGGGTATTCAATAAAATCAGTTAAAGGCGAACAATCATGATCTTTCATAGTATATCTCTTGTTATTATTTTGATGATGAAAGTTATAAACTCTAGCGTAACAGAAATTTTTGCCAATAAAAAACCCGAGCAAAGTCGGGTTTTATTTAGCAGCGTATAATATTAATTACAGCTTAAGCATACCTTTAGCCAATGAAAGCACGAGCATTGCGGAACATGCGTACCCAAGGTGAGTCTTCAACCCAGCTGTCTGGATGCCATGAGTTGGCAACCGTTCTAAATACACGTTCAGGATGCGGCATCATGATAGTTACACGGCCATCAATGGTGGTTAATGACGTAATGCCGTCAACTGAGCCATTCGGATTGGCTGGATAAGTTTCGGTAACATCGCCGTAGTTATTGACATAACGCATTGAAACCGTGCCAGAATTGTTAGCGGCATCAATGGCTTCATCACTACTAAATTCAGTACGTCCTTCACCGTGAGAAACGGCAATTGGCATCATTGAGCCAGCCATGCCTTTAAACAATACTGACGGGCTTTCTTGAATTTCTACTAATGAGAAGCGAGCTTCAAAACGCTCAGATTTGTTTTGTACAAATCGTGGCCATGCTTCACTACCCGGAATGATATCTTTTAAGTTTGACAACATTTGACAACCATTACATACCCCTAATGTGAAGGTATCTTCGCGCTCAAAAAATGTTTTGAACATAGCGCGGGCATTGGCATTAAATAAAATTGATTTTGCCCAACCTTCACCAGCGCCAAGTACATCACCGTAAGAAAAACCACCACAAGCCACTAGGCCGTTGAAGTCAGCTAAGTCAGCTCTACCAGCAAGAATATCAGACATGTGAACATCAATAGCGATAAAACCTGCTCGGTCAAAAGCGGCGGCCATTTCTACATGTGAGTTAACTCCTTGCTCACGCAAAATAGCCACTTTCGGGTTAGTGCTGTTCCCTTTATTAGTAGCTTCATTAGTAGCCGCGTCTTTAGCGATTAAATCACTTACTATGTCTTCATTAATATCAAAGGTTAGCGTCGCGGTTAAGCCAGGATCTTCGGTATCAAATTTAACATCATGCTCTTGCTGAGCACATTCAGGGTTGTCACGTAGCGACTGCATTTTATAAGTGGTTTGTGCCCACGTTGTACGGAAGTAGGTGCGAGAGTTTTCTAGTACCACATCACCATCACGTGTAAAGCGAATAGTATCTTCATTATTGATGCGGCCAACATCGGTGCAGCAAGCTAAAATGCCATGCTTAGTAAATACGGCATGAATGGCATCAATATCGTCGGCACGTACTTGAATAACAGCACCTAATTCTTCATTGAATAATATTGATAAATTATCACCCGCTTCTTTTGAAGGAATGTTAGTCAGATCAATATCAACACCCGTATGACCAGCAAAGGCCATTTCACAGATAGTGGTAAATAAACCGCCATCTGATCTATCATGATAAGCGATTAGTTTTTCTTCACGTACTAGCGTTTGCATAGCGTTGAAGAAGCCTTTCAATATTTCAGGGCTATCAACGTCAGGTGTTTCATTGCCAAGCTTTTTATAAACTTGCGCTAAACATGAGCCCCCTAAACGGTTTTTACCCATGGATAAATCAATAGCAACTATTCTTGTTTCACCCTGATCTGTTCTTAACTCAGGTGTGACTGTTTTACGAATGTCTTCAACAACACCAAAGGCGGTGATAATTAACGACATGGGTGAAGTAACTGATTTTTGCTCTCCGTTTTCATCCCATTGGGTACGCATTGACATAGAGTCTTTACCGACCGGAATGGTTAAACCAAGGGCTGGACATAACTCTTCACCAATGGCTTTTACCGCTTCATAAAGACCGGCATCTTCACCAGGGTGTCCTGCTGGCGACATCCAGTTTGCCGATAATTTAATACGGTTTAACCTATCACCGTCAGAACCAGCAATATCAGTACCTGCAATATTCATTAATGACTCGGCTACCGCTAAACGTGCCGAAGCGCCAAAGTTTAATAAGGCAACGGGTGTGCGCTCGCCTAATGACATCGCTTCACCGTGGTAAGAGTCTAAGCTTGATGCGGTAACGCCACAATCGGCTACCGGTACTTGCCAAGGACCCACCATTTGGTCGCGGTTAACCATACCGGTTACCGAGCGATCGCCAATGGTGATCAAGAAGGTTTTTTCAGCAACGGTAGGTAAAGACAAAATACGATCGGCAGCATCAGCTAAAGTAATGTCTGTTAAGGCTAGTTCATCACCAGCGGCTGTTTTAGTGGTAACATCTTTGAATATTTTTGGCGTTTTGCCTAATAACACCTCAAGTGGTAAATCAATGGGGGTCTCTAATTTTTCATTACCTTCAAAATGGGCATCAGTGACGGTTAAATGTTCATTTTCAGTGGCACGGCCTACCACAGAAAACGGCGCCCGTTCACGAGCACAAATCTCGCTAAACTGTGTTAATTGTTCGTCAGAAACCGCTAAGACATAACGCTCTTGTGACTCATTACACCAAATTTCATGAGGTGCCATGCTACGTTCATCGTTAGGCACATTGCGTAGTTCAAAGATACCACCACGACCGCCATCAGAGACGAGCTCAGGAAAAGCATTTGATAAACCACCTGCGCCAACATCATGAATAAATAAAATGGGATTTGCATCGCCTAGCTGCCAACATTTATCAATAACTTCCTGACAACGACGCTCCATTTCTGGATTTTCACGTTGCACAGAGGCAAAATCTAAGTTTTCAGCTGATTGACCAGAGGCCATTGACGA
>MAAF01000020.1 GCA_002163005.1 Colwellia psychrerythraea
TTCACTGCCTGAAGTAGCGTCTACTTTAAAAAGAATACCGCCAGTGGCTGTTTCTTCTTCAAAAGTAATAGTGCCGGTAGCGCCGTCTATATAGGTTGCAATGCTAATGCCTGCAGTTGCAGCCGCTTTAGTGATAGTGCCAGCATCGTACTGCAAACTTAAATCGGCGAAAGCATTGCTAAGTTGAGCAAGCAATTCAAAACTGTCGGCTTCAGTCTCAACCATAGTTCCTGCGGCTTCTAACAAGGTAACATATTCATCACCTTGGGTTTTAATGCCTGCACCGTTAGTAGTTTCGTCATTAAATAAATGGCTAAACAAACGTACATCGTCGACCATAGCTTTAGCTTTAGCTACAGCATCACCTTCGGTAGGTACATCAGTGATTACCTTGACGAAGCCATCTTCGTCAAGGTTATTTTCGATAAAGGTTAGCTCATTTATTAAATTTGTTTCTAACTGGGATAAATTAGCTATGGCTGTTAAGGTGTCATCGGCTGCAATCGCTGCTGCTGCTGTTGATGTCGCAGCGGCCATACCTTCCCAAATATCATCAAAAGCTAATTCAAAGGTATCTTCATTATCATCTTGTGAAGGTAAGATTTTTCCGTCATCTTCTACTAATTTTGCAGCAACTTCAGCAAGTTTACTTGATAAAACGCCAGAGCTAGAGGTTTCACCTGAAAATAATGCTGACATGATGCCCGCATTGATTAAACCATATCGTAATTCTGCCTCATTATCTTCGGCAGCAACTGAGCTAGCATTATCAGTGACCGTTGGCTCTAATTGAGTTATGTCGCCTTTAATACCGAAGCTACTAGCAATTTGTGCTGAATTCACGGTTACTGAATCTGCAGTGATGCCACTTTCATCAGCTTCAATTAGTACAGATGCTAAATGCGTCAACGCTGAAACGTTAACTTTAACTTCTCCTTCATTGTTACTATCTACCACTGAAATTGCATTTAATTTGAAGCCAGGATCAATAGCCGTTAAATCAATTGGATCACCGAAGGCTGTTGCACCACAACCAGCAGGAGCATCACAACTCATTGTGGTTGGATTAGTAGGATCTGTACTTGGAGATAATTCTACTTTTATTGGGCCTTCATAATCTAATACGGTGAAAGTATAGTTACCCTCACCGTCTGTGTTAATATTGGCATCTTTTAGCTCTGTTTCTGTTAAAGCTACGGGGCTACCATCAACAAATTTATATACTTTTACCACGGCGTTGGTTAGAACGCCTTTGATGGCTTTACCGTTAACGGTGGTTTCAGTTACAACAGCGCCGTCAGTTTTAGTGTCAGTTGTTATAGTAGAGCTATCGGAACCACATGCACTTAAGGTTGAAGCGAGTGCTAGTGCTATTAACGTTTTGTTAAATATCATTTAATAATCCTTTAAAATATATACTAAGAGTTTTATAAACTGCAGCAACATTATCATCTTTAAAAGTAAAAACACAATAATTTCAATAATGCCAATACGTCAATGTGTATCATGCATGGAGGTGAAAATAAGCAATAAACAGTGAATTATCATAAAAAAAAACGTGATTTTAATAGTTACGATTGAGGCGATTTTTTTTATGCATAATGCTATTTTATGGTTTGTATAATTAAAGAAACTAAATAAAAATATGCGTCTACTGTCTTTTACCTTCGGTTTTTTACTGTTACTTACCTCACTCAATAGTATTGCGGTACAAAGAGATCTTTATTTCAATAATCTGTCGCTTGAACAGGGGCTAAATCAAGGTTCAATATATAGCTTGGCTAAAGATCCGTTCGGCTTTACCTGGATAGGAACACAAGATGGTTTACATCGCTTTGATGGCAATACTATAGAGTTAGTGCGATTAAGTGCTACTCAACTACCTAAGTATCGCTATATTCGAGATATTAGTGTCATTAATAAACAACTTTATGTGGCAACAACTGATGGCTTAGTCGTGATTAATCTCCTTACTGGAGAGAAAAGTTACCCAGATGTGCATAATGGCGCAATTTATAGTGTAATTAACGTTAACCAACAGGTTTGGTTGGGTAGTGATGTAGGCCTTATTATCTTGGATTTTGACAATGTAATTGTTGATTATTATGGTAAAAACAACGTTGTTAACCGCTCTTTTTGTCAAATTTTATCAGCGCCTAAGCACTGCAATAGTGAAATTCGTACATTAGCTTTTGATCAAGTTAAACAAACGGTTTGGCTTGGTACTAACACTGGCTTGTTCGAATTTAACCTTGAAGACAAATTACCTAATACTAACAACAAACTAGAGAATTATATTCATTACCATCAGGTTGATGACCAGCATTTGGCAGGGAATACTATACGAAAATTATTTATTGATAGTCATCATAATTTATGGATAGCCTCATATTTTGGTCTACATTATTTGAACCTTGAAAACTCCCGTTACCAAGGGGAAATTAAGCATATTTATCATGATAAGTTGATAGCAGATACGATAGTAAATAATAGAGTCTTGACTATTGCTCAGGATGATAATGATGATATTTGGCTTGGCACCAGTAATGGCTTAAGTCGCCATGAAAACTCTTTAAATAGTGCCAGTACTGATTTTAATACTTATTTCGATAAAGGTTGGCAAAATTTTCGCGCTCATAATGCTAGCGCTCATAGTTTGATGAATAACTCAGTGCGTAGTTTATTAGCCGATAGTGAAGGTCGTATATGGGTGGGTACTAACAAAGGGCTGTCGGTAACCAATATTCAAAGAAATAAGATCGCTATTTATCGGGCAACAGAAAATAATGCTTTTAATAACTATGTATTAAGCTTTACAGAAGAGTCTAAGAATAAATATTGGATTGGAACACAAAAAGGTCTGTATATTTTTGACAACAGCGTTGCTAATTTATTGCCCGAATTGCAAGATGATATTGTCTATGACACTGTAATGACTCCTCAATACATTTGGGCTGCAACACGCACTGGGTTATATCAAATAGATATAAATAGCCATGAAATAATTCACCATTATAATGATAGAAACTCACCAGTAGGTGATACGTTTATCTATAAATTAGTTAATATTGATAAGAGTATTTGGCTTGCTACCACATCAGGGTTGCATCAATTAAATTTAGAGAATAATCAATGGTATAGCTGGTATAAAAAAGATGGCTTGGTGAACTCTGAAATTTACACCTTATATCTACACCACAATAAATTGTGGATCGGTACAGCGAAAGGTTTAAGTATTTTCGATCTGAACGATCATAGCTTTAAGAACTACTCACCACATAACTCAAGTTTACAATCACCTTGGATTTTTAATATACACTACTTAAAGGATGATCGTTTTTTAATTGCCAGTGATGGTGGCGTTTATGAATTTAACGCAACGACTGAACATTTTGATTATATTGGCATTACGCAAGGCAATGCCTATGGATTAACACAAGACGACCAAGGTTATTTTTGGATCACGTCAAATAATGGTTTATATCGTTACGACTCCTCCTCCAAAGAGTTTAGCAAATTTACTGAAAAGCATGGTTTTACCAGTAATGAGTACAACCTAAATGCGAGTTTAAAAAATAGCCAAGGCGAGTTACTGTTAGGTACCATTAACGGTTTTGTCTTATTTAAACCAGAAAAGATTGTTCATAATGAGTTTTTATTGAAAAACCGAGTAGTGTCGAGCATACAAGTTGAGCAAAAGCATTACTCTTTATGGGATAAGTCACCCTTAACGAATAATGACACTATCTTTCTTGCGGAAAATTTTTATTTAGGCTGGCAAAGCGGAAAAATAGAGCTGCAATTGAGTAACCCATACTTTGCTATAACGCCTCCATCGGAAAGTATCAATTTTATAGCAAACATTAATTTAAACAATATACAGAGTGGTTCGTATTCTATGCCACTTTCTATAAAAGCTAACAACGTCATTCACGTCATTAAAGAACCGCATCCTCTTCTGAGTTGGTGGGCCGTAGTGGGCTACATTATTTTATTTTCTATTATATTAACGTTTTTTATTCGTTATAGATTAATGCATAAATTCAATAATGAAATACTGGCACACCATAAAATAATCGCTAATCAAAAAGATGAAATAGAACAGCATATGCTGTTTAAACAAAGTTTATACTTACAAATTCAGCACAGTTTTAAATCACCTGTGTTTGCTTGTCGTGGTTTATCAAAACAAATCAATACCTTGCTAAGTAATAATACGGATATTGACAAAGACAGTATTGAGCGAAAGAACAATAAATTACTTAACGCGTTAAATGAAGTTTCAGCACTTATTGATGAGTTTATTGTGCTGACTAAAAAGCAACCCGTAGTCAAAGTGAATAGTAAGCAATATGTGCTCGCAACATTAGTGAAAGTTGGTGCTTTAATGACTGACGTGGCTATCGAGAAAAAAGTAACCTTAGCGTTTACACAAGATGCATCACTTACAGAATTAGAATATATTTTTGCCTGTGAAAAATGCTTATATTTAATTTTAGAAAATGTACTATCAAATGCGATTAAATTTTCTCAGTATAATGGCAATGTACAAATAAAAAGCACGAAGGTTGCTGGCTCTCTGATCATAGTGATAAGTGATAATGGTTGTGGTTTTTCCAGCAAAGATTTGAGCAATATTTTTACCTTGTATTACCGGGGTGAAAATAGCCATCAACATAATGGTAGTGGTGTCGGGTTAACAACAACTAAACAGCTTATTGATGAGCTTGATGGAGACATTAGTTTTGATAAAAATAGCCCTTGTGGTACGGTTGTAACAATAAAAATACCTTTAGCAGAATAAAATGGAACTTGATAAGTTATTTGCCGAAATTGAAGAAAGCCAACGACAAAATCACACGGTTATCATTGTTGATGATAACCGTGCTATGACAGATTACCTATCTGAATTTTGTTATGACAATAATATAGTTTCTCACGCCTATAATAACGCATTAGACGCACTAAAAAATTTTACTGCTATTAAGCCCAATTTATTGATTGTAGACTGGTTAATGCAGCCCATGGATGGTTTAACCTTTATAAATCAAGTGCGAAAAAAATATGACCAACATGTACCTATTTTATTTATGACGGGTTCAGCACAGCCAACAACTCAAATACGAGCGTTAAAAAATGCTACCTGTTTTGTAGAAAAGAACAATGACAATAACGAATTACTTGAAATACAAATAAAAGCTCTGCTTAACCTTAAAGCGGTAAACAATAAGAATAACGCTGAACAAGTAATTATCGACCGTTTATGCTTTAGCTCAAGTGAGAGGCATTTATTTAACGTATGGCATGAGGCTATTAGTAAGCATATAAAAACCGATTACTCTCTAACCGATATTGTAAATAATATGCAGCAAAGTCCGAATAAAATTAAAAGCTTTATTAGTCGTTATTTTAACGTGACTCCGCAGGAATACGTTATTAGCTTTAGGCTATATAAAGCTGAGAAGTTATTATTGCTAGGCGAACCTATTCAGCATATTGCCGAACAACTAGGTTACTCAAATTCAGGTAATTTTTCTAACGCCTATAAAGCTAAATATGGTTTACCTCCCCTGCAATACATCAAAAGTAAGCGTGTCGCTGCTGTCTATTAGTTATTATTTGATTGATTGAATTAACCTAAATAATAAGACTTTTATCATGCATTACTATCATTTATTGCCACTTACTAGCGCATTGTCTAATGTGTTATTTTTTACGTTAACACCGCCCTTGTTAGCTAAGCCCTTTGACGACGCTAAGCAAATGGAAGCCCAAATTGAAATAATAGAGGTTGTTGCACAAACTAGTGAAAAGAATCACTATATCAACAGCAAAACCGTTGACGATGTTAGTCATTTTTTAAGTCGTAATATTGATAAAGTTGAAGATATTGTTTCCTATACACCTAGTGTTTTTGCAAGTAATGTAAATGCAGGTATGGAAACAGGGTTATCTATAAGAGGCTTTAGTACCGGCCGACAAAATATTTATGTTAATGGTCACTTAGACAATCAACGTATGTTCATACGCTCACCTGAAACGGTTGAACAAGTCGCTATAGAAAAAGGTCACTCAAGTATTTTTTACGGTGGCGCAGCACCTGGCGGAACGTTAATTTATCATACCAAGAAACCTCTTAATGAGGCACAAACCCAATTAACAGCCACATTAGGTAGTTATGATAAATACAAACTTGCGCTAGACACCTCTGGCAATATTACTAACAAGCTTGATTACCGTGCTGTACTCGTCAAGCAAAAAGCCAACAGTTTTATTGAAAACGCGAAAGAAGATAAAGAAACGCTATACACTCATTTAGGTTGGCAAATATCTAGCAAGCAGCAACTCTCAGTAGAGCTAGAATATAATAAGTTAACCAACCCATGGACTTTTGGTATTGTTCGTGTTGATGATGACATTTTGTACGACAAATCGTATGTCTATCCGGCAACCAACAGTAAGAGAAAATATTTACGCACCAGCCTTTATTGGCATTATTCACTGGACGAAAACAGTCAATTAACGGTAAAGCTGAATCAGGTTGATCTTGACCGAGATGATGTGTGGATGGGTTTTTATTACAAACTTGCCAACAATAATTTACTGGGCTACTGGGCAGATATAGACAACAAAGCCAAGCAACATAATGCAGTGTTCGACTTTGAACACAGCGTTAATACCAGTTGGGCGAGCCATACATTTCATATTGGCTATAATTATAACCAATATGAAAATACCCAACATATGGATCGCAGTATAGGACAATTTATCATCGATCCCTATGCCCCAGACTATAGCATTGCCGAGCCTACAGAAATTAATTCTATTAGATATTTTAGCGCAGATGAAACAGAATCAAGCTTTTATCTACTGGACACTATGGCGTTTAACTTAAATTCACATAATAATGTTCAGTTATCGGTTGGCTTACGTGGCTCAGCCTTTAAAATAATTGATCGTACTGACAATAGTATTTCGGTAGATAAAAAGGCCATCACCTCGTTTTTAGGGGCTGCTTATCAGGTTAATGATGACATTCGGCTTTACGGCAACTTTTCTCAATCGTATGAGCCAAATACAGGCTTAGATAAAAATCAGCAATATTTTGAGCCTAAAAAAGCCAATCAAATTGAATTGGCTGCTGAATATACTTTTAGCCAGCAACATAGCCTGAGTGCAGCGGTATATCAAATAACACAAAGTAACTTATTAACTCACGATCCTAACGATCCTGATTTTAAAATATTGGCAGGCGCTATTGAATCACAAGGGCTAGAAGTTTTATTAATCAATAATATTGCTCTGCAATGGCAATTAAAAAGTAGTCTTAGTCATATAAAAAATCAACTGGATAATACACTAAGCTCACAGCATGGTAATAGTGCTGCCAATATTCCACACAATAGCTTTTCTAGCCAACTACATTGGCAACATCTTAATAATAGTATAGGCGCACATATTGGGGTATTTGGTTTATCATCACGTTATGGTAATAACGTTAACAGTTTCACCTTACCCGGTTATGTAAGGGTAGACCTAGGCGGTTATATAAAAAGTGGGACTTGGCAAGTTAACCTAAACATTGAAAACTTATTTGATAAACGCTATATCGTTACCTCAAATTATGAAGATGACATGTACCCTGGCAGGCCTATCGATATTAGATTAACGGCAAGTTATCAGTGGTAGAGTAGGGCAGGCGCTTCTCGCGTTGAACGATGACGTTCTTCTGCTTGCTATTAATTATTGCTCTGACCCTCACTGTTTTTAATTGGCTGATTACAGCAATTAAAGTTTAGATTAATACTTTTTATTTGAAATTAACTTAACATTAAATTTAATCTGTAATTGATGGGGTATTTAGTCGATAGTATGCACGGTATTAGCATATTAATGACAATGTACGTTAAGTAAAAAATAGGGGTATTGCTACCATCACATATTTGCCATTGATAAAGAGGAATATATGAAATTTTCGACAACGTTTTTAATCTCACTATTTACAGCTAACCTAGTTGTTGTCGCTCTTGCATCAGCTGATAGTCATTTAATTCGTGGCAATAAGGCTGAGTTAACCATTGAAGAGCAGCGCGTAATTAAAGCTCAAGCAGCAATGCCGGGAGTAAATACATATTTCGATTGGTCTGCTTTTAAAAAGAGCTGGCCAAAAAAGGACTCATTTATTTTAGCCCAGCAATCGTTATCACTGCTTGGTAATCAATTATGGCAATACAGTAAAGAGCAAGCGAATAACGGTCAGGTTGTTGATGATAGGCCTTTATACTGGACAAGATTAGCTATTATCTCATTTGTAAAAGCTACGCCAACTCAATATTCTCAAACTGAATTGGCAGCTTTAGTTGAAACCTTTGAAAACACATCCCGTGGTCGCAATGATTTAATTTACAAGCAAGCTACAGATAAGCGTATTCTGCTAACGGGTTTTGACCCATTCTTGCTGGATAGAAATATTAAGCAGTCCAATCCCTCAGGTTTAGCTGCGTTACTACTTGATGGTGTTGTTATCGAATACCAGCAGAACGGGAAAAAGATTACGGCTGAAATAAATACTGCCATGATACCAGTACGTTATGCTGATTTTGATCAAGGTGAAGTTGAAAGCTTATTAGCCCCTTTTTATGCCTTAAATAGTGTTGATTTGATTGCGACTATTTCAATGGGCCGAAGTGACTTTGACTTAGAACATTTTCCAGGTTTAAGGCGCAGCGCTACAGCACCAGATAACGTCAATGTTTATACTGGCGCGAATAAAACAAATCCTTTAATCCCCAGATTGCTTGAAGCACCACTAATTGGTGATGAATTTGTTCTCTTTAGCTTACCTTATCAAGCGATGATGAAAGCGAAAGGTGGCTATAAAATCAATGATAACCGCGGGGTAACGATACTTGAATCGGGTAGAGCAAAAGATATTACCGCCAATAGCCTAACTGAGCTTGCTGATAAGATTGCGGTACAAGGTGGCGGGGGAGGTTATTTATCTAATGAGATCTCTTATCGCAGCATTGCCTTGCGTAATAAATTAGGTTCAACAATCCCTACTGGGCATATTCATACGCCACGTATCAGCGGTTTTGATGCTGCCACGAACCAAGCAATCATTGCCCAAATTGAAGCCATGTTAGTACAAGCAGTGTCAGTCATATAAGGAAATATCGGTAGTGTCTTTACACAGGAATAGTCGAAAATATCATAAATGGTTGATGTTATTTGTTGGTATGCAGCTGTTAGTTTGGTCTATAACGGGAGCTTATATGGTGCTGATGGATATTCATTATATTCATGGGGATTCATTAGTTGCCAATAAAAAGCCAACAATTGCCTTTAATAACGTCAATTATTCTTTTAGTGAGTTAATGAGCGATTATAGTAAAGCATCAGATATTGAGCTTGGTTTATTGCAAAATCAAACTGTTTATCGTTTTAATGATGGCGAACAGAAAGTCATTCTTTCGGCCATTGATGGTCGACAATTATCACCCATCGATGAAATGTTAGCTATTTCGATAGCCAAAGACAACTACACAAATACCAAAGCAGCGGTAATCAATGTTCAGTTGATTACCGTTAATCCACCAAGAGAATTAAGTAGTCGCCATTTACCAGTATGGCGAATTGATTTTGATGACTTTGCTAGTCCTAGTTTTTATATAAGTGCTAACTCTGGTCAATTGGTAACTAAGCGTCATAGTTACTGGCGCATTTTTGATTGGATGTTTGCTTTTCATGTTATGGATTATATCGATGAAGAGGCAGACAATAAGTTACTTCTTATTTTCACTGTGCTTGCTTTTATTGCCAGTATATTTGGCTTAGTGCTGACCTACTTTCGCCTTATGCCCCAGAAGAAAAAAAGAAACAGTAAAGTGGATAATGATTTGAATAAGGAGATTGCAGATGAAAAAGCGTAACACCCAAAAACAATCACTTATTAAGCTATCTACAATTAAAAAGCTCCATAAATGGTTATCACTTTTAGTCTTTATACAGTTGTTCATTTGGCTAGGGACTGGTTTGTTTTTTAATTTGATGGATCACGATAAAGCACGTGGTAACCAAAATAAGAAAGCTATCACCTTCCAAAAAATTGAACACAAACGTTTAGTAAACCTTGAACTGATTATGAGTAAAAGTAGTAAACCCGTAACTGAGATTGCCTTGATACAGCGGCTAGGTAAACCTTATTACTTGTTAACCCACGAAGAAGGCTTATACAGTCATTTTAAAAGCGATTACAGCCTAGTCGATGCGTACCGTGGAGAAAAGCTGATTATCGATGATGGTGTTGCAAGTAAGCTGGCTCAAGCAAGTTATAAAGGCAAAGGGGATGTAAGTGCTGTAGTAAAAGTTAAACCGCCTATTACAGATATGCTCAAAGAAAGAAATATAGCTTGGCAGGTAAACTTCTCAGATGCTTTAAATACCAGTGTTTATATCGACGCTAGCTCAGGTCGTTTGATTGGCCACAGTAATGATGATAAACGCTTTGTTGATCTTTTCTTTATGTTGCACTTCATGGATTACCCTTTTCTAGGTCAAGGATCCGTTGGAGGTTTTAATAATGGTCAAATAACCTTCTTTGCCTTATTAACATTAGCCTTTTGTTTAACTGGTTTTATTTGGGTAATTGAATTACTAAGGAAAGGTCGCTACAAGTTTAGTTGATGGGATTCTTTTGATATGAGTATGTTTTATTTTCTTAAACTGCAGACACAAAAAAACGAAGGACGAGATAAACTCATGCTTCGTTTTTTAAGATTAGCTTATAAGTTAAACTTATACAGCTAGTACGTTTTCTGCTTCAGGGCCTTTTTGACCTTGTTTAACAGTAAAAGTAACTGCTTGACCGTCAGCTAGAGTACGGAAACCGTCTCCAGAGATAGCGCTGAAGTGAACAAACACGTCAGGACCATTTTCTTGCTCTATAAAACCGAAACCTTTAGTTTCGTTGAAAAATTTAACTTTACCAGTAACTGTATCAGACATACTAACATTTTCCTGTAATCATAAAATAATATTGTGGCTCTATCCCAAAATAGGTAGAAACCGTTTTCACCCGAGTAAGTGCCCTCTACCAAAAAGTACAGGAAGAGGAAGGAAACAAACCATATTCGACACAATCATTGCTTCAAACAATAGTTTGCATTGTCTAAATCTGCCTGTGTAGAATAATCAATACACTATGTGCATCAGATAGAAAACTACAACAAAAGTCAGTATAAACCTTCATCTGCAACGCAAGAACTCAACGCAAAAGTAGTCTAGCATAGTTGTTTTTAATATGCTTTATAAAAAAACAGATTAGTTCAATTTTTCTTTGTTTAAATGAGAGTAACTATCAAAACCAGTGTTGATAGTCGAATAAGCTGAGGTTTAAAGAGAGGGAGGGATAAAAAATGACGGCTATTTGGGCTAGCCGTCATTTTTATTTTTAGCTTATCTTTTTAGATCAGAGCGCAGCTATTTGCTCTTTTTGCTCAAGAATTTTAGCCAGTGTTGATTCAGCGTCAGCTAATTTTGCTTGTTCTTTTTCAATAACTGCAGCAGGTGCTTTGCTTACAAAATTTTCGTTACCTAGCTTACCACGCACTCTACCCGTTTCTTTTTCAAGCTTTTCAATCGCTTTATCTAAACGGGCAAGTTCTGCCTCTTTATCTATTAAGCCAGCCATTGGAATGAGCACTGATAAGTCGCCTACCACAGCAGAAGCTGAAGCAGGGCCTTGTTCATCATCAGCTAACACGGTAATGCTTTCAAGTTTGGCAAGCGAGCTTAAGAATTGCTCATTTTCATTTAAACGACGTTGATCGTTTTCATTTACATTCTTAAGTAGTACTGGCAATTCTTTACTTGGCGATATATCCATTTCACCACGGATATTTCGAATAGCAATGATAAATTGTTTAACCCACTCTAAATCGTCGATGGCTTGCTGGTCACAATTGTTTTCGTTAAATTGTGGGAAAGCTTGCACCATAATTGAATCACCATTTTTATTAAAATCACTTAATGGCTGCACACGCTGCCAAATGGTTTCAGTAATAAACGGCATGATAGGGTGCATCAAGCGTAATAAACCTTCTAGAACGTTTACTAAGGTATGGCGAGTTCCACGTTGTTGCGCTTCATTACCTTTAAATAATACTGGCTTAGTAAGCTCTAAGTACCAATCACAGAATTGGTTCCAGGTAAATTCATACAAAGCTTGTGAGGCAAGATCGAAACGATAAGTATCAAAAGCTTCATGAACTGTTTTTACCGTTTGCTCGAATTGGCCTATGATCCAACGATCCGCAAGCGATAATTCCATTTCGCCTGCCTCTCCTTGGGCTGAAGAACTACCGCAATCAAATTCTTCGGTATTCATCATTACGTAACGACTAGCATTCCATAACTTATTGGTAAAGTTACGGTAACCTTCAAGACGTTTCATGTCCCAGCTTATATCACGGCCAGTTGTTGCAACAGAGGTTAAGGTAAAACGAAGCGCATCAGTACCATGAGCTTCAATACCATTTGGATATTCTTTTTTGGTAAGCTTTTCAATTTTAGCGGCCAACTTAGGCTGCATCATATTACCCGTTCGTTTCTGTAATAAGTCTTCTAGAGAAATACCATCAATCATATCTAATGGATCAACAACATTACCTTTTGATTTACTCATCTTATCGCCATTTTCATCGCGAATAAGGCCTGTCATGTAGATTTTCTTAAAGGGTATTTGTGCTTTACCATTTTCATCTTTGTTGAAGTGCATAGTCATCATGATCATGCGGGCAACCCAAAAGAAAATGATGTCAAAACCAGTTACTAATACATCAGTAGGGTGGAAGGTTTTTAAATCTTCAGTTTCTTTTGGCCAGCCTAACGTTGAGAACGTCCAAAGAGCAGATGAGAACCAGGTATCAAGTACATCATCATCTTGACGTAGCTTCATGTCGTCGCTAATAGGGTTATTAGCTCGGACTTCTTCTTCGGTGCGACCCACATACACTTTACCGCTTTCGTCATACCAAGCCGGGATTCGATGTCCCCACCATAGTTGGCGTGAAATACACCAATCTTGAATGTTGTTCATCCAAGCAAAGTACATGTTTTCATATTGCTTAGGTACAAATTCAATTTGACCCTCTTTAACAGCGTCAACTGCAGGACCTGCTAGTTTTTCAACACGAACATACCATTGGTCAGTTAGCAATGGCTCAATGATCACGCCAGATCTATCACCATATGGTGCAACTAAGTCATGATCTTTTACTTCAACTAATAAACCTAATTCGTCAAATTTAGCAACAATAGCTTTACGAGCGACAAATCGGTCCATACCAGCAAACTCAGCGGGTAATTCAGCATCGTATGCGTTACAGGCTTCACCTTTAGTATCGTAAATTTCAGCGGCGGCTAATACTGCTGCGTCTTTATCAAAAATGTTGATTTGTGGTAATTGATGACGTTTTCCTACTTCATTATCGTTAAAGTCATGGCCAGGTGTAATTTTTACACAACCCGTGCCTTTTTCCATGTCGGCATGATCATCACCAACAATAGGAATTAATCGGTTTACTAACGGTAATAATACTTTTTTACCAATTAAATCTTTATAACGCGGATCTTCAGGATTAACAGCAACCCCGGTATCGCCAAGCATAGTTTCTGGACGTGTTGTTGCTACCACTAAATAATCAAGACCTTCCGCTGTTTTTTCACCGTCAGCTAATGGGTAGCGCAAATGCCACATGTGGCCTTTTTTGTCTTTATTTTCGACTTCTAAATCAGAAATAGCGGTGTGGAATTTAGGATCCCAGTTTACAAGGCGTTTACCACGATAAATCAAATCATCTTCAAATAAGCGTACAAAGACTTCTTGTACCGCTTCAGACATACCATCATCCATGGTAAAACGTTCGCGAGTCCAATCGATAGAGTTACCTAAACGGCGCATTTGTTTGCCAATAGTGCCGCCTGACTCTTCTTTCCATTCCCAAATTTTATCGATAAAGCCTTCACGGCCATAGTCATGTCGCGTTTTATCTTCTTCGGCAGCTATTTTACGTTCAACCACCATTTGTGTTGCTATACCAGCATGGTCACAACCTGTTTGCCATAAGGTATTTTTACCTTGCATACGTTGGTAACGAATAAGCGTATCCATGATGGTTTGCTGAAAAGCATGACCCATATGTAAGCTACCAGTAACATTCGGTGGTGGAATAGCAATACTGTAACTGTCACCTTCACCTGTTGGGCTAAAGTAACCTTGCTCTTCCCAGCTAGTATAAAGGGACTGTTCAATGTCGGTAGGGTTAAAGGTTTTTTCCATCATTTTATCCGGTAATAGGTTTAAGTGTTGTACGTTGTTTCGTTGCCGAAAAGTGCAGTAAAGTAAAAATACTGCTTATCGTAATAAGTTTATTTGTTTGGTCGTAATTCGTTTTTCTTAAGATGCTTTAGTTGCTTCTTCTGGCTCAATTACCGCTTGGTTATCCACTTGAAAACCCCATTGACGGCAAGTTTTAAAGCGTTCTCTCGCTTGTTGTTTAAGTGTTTCATCACTGGGTACAAAATCAACGATAAATTGAAATTGATTGGCAAAATTAGGCACCGTACTATTAAGGTTAATAAGCACAGGACGACGCCCTTGTGGTGCTTGATAACCTATTTCCACCATAGCGCCTTGTTTTGGACCTTCACCAACTAGGTTATGTGGTACAAAACTGTCGCTATCAAATGCCCAAAGCATTTCATCAATTTGTTCAGCATGTTGCTGGTCTTGTGCGTAAATATAGACACGCTGATTCTGACGATAAAAATAACTGGCTTGCAAACAAGCATGATAAATCGCAGAGCGAGTATCTTTTTCTGTCTCGTCTGTTCCATCATCCTTAAGTAGATAAAACATTACTTGGGTTTGCATTTTATTGGCCTATTGTAATCATTAACCCCTAGTAGTAGAACTACTAGGGGTTAATCTTTTTATATCAATCTACTATACCCGCTCCACTTGAAGATGCTCGTTTCAGGAAGTCTGAGCGATTCATAATTAAGGCACATTTTTTTATTAAGGGTTATCCCCTTAAAAAGAAATGTAACGCAGAGTATGATTTGCCCAGCCTTCCCCAAGGGGCTGGTTTAGAAACGCTTTATGCTGCGTTATTGATATTGAGAAGGGAACAACCATTCTCTTCA
>MAAF01000014.1 GCA_002163005.1 Colwellia psychrerythraea
GGACCACGAACCTGTGCGCCAGTACGTTTTGCAGTATCAACGATTTCTGCTGTAGATTGATCAATCAAACGATGATCGAACGCTTTCAAACGAATGCGAATTCTTTGATTTGACATGAAGACAAATCCCCTTTTTAAAGAACAAAAAAATACATCCCTCTGCTTCCTTATGTGCCGGAAGGGGGTGTATTAACTAATAAACATTCAACTCAAAATTAGAGCTGCTGTGAAATAAATAGAATTAAATTCTTATTTATTTAGTGCTATAAGCTTTACTTAACCATAAAAGTTTTAGTAATAGTCTTTAGCAAAACACACTCAATTTGGCTGAATGCGAGCGCGTATTATACAAGAAATCTTATCCGGCGCAAGTTATTTATAGTTTATTATTGGTTAGCTACTTTGGATTAGCAAAACTGGTAGTGGGAGGTGTATTGGGTGGTTTGTAAAATGGCTGATTATGGCTTACTTCAATCCGTTTAGTCATTGTTCATTCAGCTGGCTTATATACTTTATTGTCAGCTTGATAGATTTTATGATTTCTTTTGATTTAAATTAATCAATAAAATATCTTATAGAGCATTGCGTTGCTCTATATAAGCAGAAGTACAATTTGATGATGCCAAACGCACTTGTTTTAATAATTTATTTATCAATTTTCTATGGATTTGTTTTTGTTAATGGTATACTCCCGCGCAAATTTTCAACAATTCCGCTTTTTTAGTAGCGATTTAAATAGAGTAAAGTAATGGCAGATTTATCCAAATACAGAAACATTGGTATTTTCGCTCACGTTGATGCTGGTAAAACCACAACAACTGAACGTATCCTTAAATTAACCGGTCAGATCCATAAAACTGGTGAAGTACATGACGGCGAGTCTACGACTGACTTCATGGAACAAGAAGCTGAGCGCGGTATTACCATCCAGTCTGCTGCGGTAAGCTGTTTTTGGAACGATCACCGTTTCAACGTTATCGATACTCCTGGTCACGTTGATTTCACGGTTGAAGTTTACCGTTCACTTAAAGTACTTGATGGTGGTGTTGGTGTATTCTGTGGTTCTGGTGGTGTTGAACCACAATCAGAAACTAACTGGCGTTACGCGAACGACTCAGAAGTTGCTCGTATCATCATGGTTAACAAACTTGACCGTTTAGGCGCTGATTTCTACCGTGTTGTAGACCAAGTTAAAAACGTTTTAGGTGCTAACCCACTTATTATGACTTTGCCAATTGGTGAAGAAGATGAGTTTGTTGGTGTTGTTGATCTTCTTAGCGAAAAAGCTTACATCTGGGATGACACTGGTCTTCCAGAAAACTATGAAGTTACTGATATCCCAGCTGACATGGTAGAAAAAGCTGCTGAGTACCGTATTAAGTTAATTGAAACAGCTTTAGAAGTTGATGAAGACATGTTAATGGAGTTCTTAGAAGGGGAAATGGTTCCTACTATAGAACAAATCAAAGCGTGTATCCGTGCTGGTACTCGTGATATGACTTTCTTCCCAACTTACGGTGCATCTGCATTTAAAAACAAAGGTATTCAATTAATTCTTGATGCTGTTGTTGATTACTTGCCTTCACCTACTGATGTTGATCCACAACCACTTACTGATGAAGAAGGTGAGCCTAATGGTGAGTACGCAATCGTTTCTGCAGATGAAACATTCAAAGCGTTAGCATTCAAAATCACTGATGACCGTTTTGGTACATTAACTTTCGTACGTATCTATTCAGGTACATTGAAGAAAGGCGATACAATTCTTAATGCTGCAACAGGTAAAACTGAGCGTGTTGGCCGTATGTGTGAAATGCAAGCCGATGATCGTAACGAACTTACTTCAGCACAAGCTGGTGATATCATCGCAATTGTTGGTATGAAAAGTAACGTTCAGACAGGTCACACATTATGTGATCCTAAGAACCCAATCATCCTAGAAGCTATGGTATTCCCTAAGCCTGTAATTTCAATCTCTGTAACACCAAAAGATAAAGGTTCAACTGAGAAAATGGGTCTTGCTATCGGTAAAATGGTTGCAGAAGATCCGACCTTTAAAGTTGAAACTGATCAAGATTCAGGTGAAACGATTTTATCTGGTATGGGTGAACTTCACCTAGATATCAAAGTAGATATTCTAAAACGTACCTACGGTGTTGAATTAGA
>MAAF01000039.1 GCA_002163005.1 Colwellia psychrerythraea
GGCCACACACGAATACCATCAATGCTATTGGCAGCAAAGACACTCACCGAAACTAAACTTGATACAGCAACACATAGCAAACTTAGCGCCTGTAACTTTGCTACCGCTAGGAGAATTCTCCGATACATCCAACTAACCCCAGTTTTTTTATAGCTTTATAATTTGCGTAAGCGCTGTCATTACGTTTTCGCCATGAACAGATTCTGCTTGCAGCTTGATGACTCTTTGTTCATCTTGATAAGCTAGATTAATGATTAAATCTGCTTTAGCCAATAGCCCAGTTCCTTTTTCTGGCCATTCAATAAAGCAGCAACAGTCATTATTAAAATAATCTCGAATGCCCATATATTCTAATTCTTCAGCATCAGCAAGACGATATAAATCAAAATGAAAGACTCGCCACTCCCCTAATTCATAAGGTTCAACCAAAGTGTAAGTCGGGCTTTTTACATTGCCTACATGCCCCATACCTCGGACAAACCCTCGGGTAAGCGTGGTTTTTCCTGCGCCTAAATCACCGTTAAGGTAAACGACTAATGTTTGCTGAACAGTTGCACTTTTAAGTACATCTGCCAAGCCTGAGCCAATGGCTATGGTGGCAGCTTCATCAGGTAAAAAATATTCTAATTGCTTCATTTTAATTTTCTATGTTTATTGCTACTACTATTATGACGTTAAGAATTAATCACTTTACCGTTGAGCAACTGCTGTAATGGTATAAATAAATCACTCGCTAACAAGCCACGCTGACCATTCTTATTGACTATAATATCAGCTGCAGCGCCATGAATATATGCTGCCAAGCATGTAGCGTAAAAAATATTACCACTTTGCATCACTAAAGCACTAATAACTCCACTTAATACATCCCCCATACCACCCGATGCCATTCCTGCATTACCTGAATTATTGATAACAACATGCTCACCATCTGAAATTAATGTGCCCGCGCCTTTAAGTAAACAAATACCACCGTATTGTTTAGCAATAGCGCGTACTGCAGAAAATCGATCTTTCTCAATACTAACCACATCACAATGTAACAACGCAGCAGCTTCTTTAGGATGTGGTGTTAATACCCAATGATTACATTGTTCTTTAGTCTTACTTAATAGTATTAAAGCATCGGCATCAAGGACTGCGGTCTTATTCTTTGTCAGGCTAGTTTTACACATTAATTCAAATAACTGCTGTGCTTCTTCACTTTGCCCTAACCCAGGACCGATGAGGTAAGTTCTTGCTCTATACAGTTGAGCTGACTTTTCCAATAAAACACTTGTTGATGGTGCCAGCATCAACTCAGGTCGGCCATTCATGATAAGTGTTTGATTATTTTTGTGACAGCTCACTGCAACTAAACCAGCACCACAACGCAAGGCTGATTCACTGGCAAGGCGAATTGCCCCTGGCATAGTGGCGCAACTTCCTACAGCCAATAATAAACCACTATCCCCTTTATGGCTGGTAGGTAAGCGTTTAGGTTGGTTCAAAGGTAATATATATTGGGCATAGTAATTATTGGTTTTCACTTGTTTAGTGAAAGCGTTATTCATTGCCAAAGGTGCCAAGAATAGTTTACCGACAAAATTGGCAGCCTGGCCCGTTAACAAACCTTGCTTATATACGATAAAAGTTAGCGTTACATCAGCAATGATGGCTTGTATCTCAATGTTTCCGCCATGTACTTGACCTGTTGTTGCGCAAAGTCCAGAAGGCACATCAATACTTATTACCTTGGATTGTTGATGATTAATGCTTGATACAAGTTCTTGCAGCTGTGGTGTAAGTTGACCGGTAAAGCCAATGCCAAATAAAGCATCAACAATTACCTCACCAGTAAACTTACTGATAACAACTAAGTTATCAGTATTTTTATTCGTCATATCCTCAATTATTGGTGATACTCCTGTGGAGATCATGGCTTGATAAGCCAGTAAGGCATCACCTTTTAATTGGCTCGCATCACAAGTAAGTAGCACACTCACCTTTATCTTGGCTTGATGCGCTAATTTAGCAACGACAAAACCATCACCGCCATTATTTCCTTTACCACACAGTATTAATATATGTTGGGTGTTAGGCCAACTATTCAATAATTGTGTGAAAATTGCTGCACCCGCGCTTTGCATAAGTTCATACATTGCTATACCTTGACTTCGCGCAACATTCGTTTCATTTTTCAAGACTTGGTTTGCACTATACACAGATGTCATAGGTGGCTTTTGTGATAAACTTGGTGATAATTTCATGGTGGTATTAATTTAACCTCAATCAATGGTTCAACAAACAAGCTGAAGCTGACTCAACTTTATGACAATGTCTCTTATTAACTATCAAGAATTAGCAGAAAAAATCAAGTGTTGGGGCAAAGAATTAGGTTTTTCTGATTTAGGCATCAGTGATATTGACTTATCCGCTCATGAAAGTATGTTAGAGCGTTGGTTAGCTAATAACTACCACGGCAATATGGATTACATGGCGCGCCACGGTTTAATGCGTGCTCGACCTGCGGAATTAGTCCCTGGCACCATTAGAGTCATTAGCGTACGTTTAGATTACCTGCCACAAAATGCTAAATTTGCCCGTATTTTAAAAGATAAAGACAAAGCCTATATTAGCCGATATGCGCTCGGGCGTGATTATCATAAATTAATGCGTAAACGGTTACAGCAATTAGGAAAAAAAATAGCAGAGCACTGCAGCGACTTTAACTGTCGACCCTTCGTTGATTCAGCCCCCGTAATGGAAAGGCCACTGGCAGAAAAAGCGGGACTGGGCTGGGCTGGTAAGCATACCTTATTAATCAATAAACAAGCAGGCTCTTGGTTTTTCTTAGGTGAGCTCTTTGTTGATATTCCCTTGCCAGTTAGTAGTAATAAGTATAGTGAAAGTGCTATCAAAGCCATTGAAACACCGACCAAAACAAATGATTGCGGGACCTGTGTCGCTTGCATTAAGATTTGTCCCACTAAAGCGATAGTCGAGCCTTATACTGTTGATGCTCGGCGTTGCATTTCTTATTTCACCATTGAATCACCTGACGCCATACCTGAAGAGTTACGTCCTTTAATGGGTAATCGTATTTATGGCTGTGATGATTGCCAATTAATTTGTCCTTGGAATAAATACGCTAAGCTTAGTCTTGTTGATGACTTTCAAGCGAGGAATAATTTGGATGATATCAGTTTACTTGAGTTGTTCGCTTGGTCAGAAGAATACTTCCTCAATACTTTACAAGGCTCGCCCATAAGACGTATTGGTTTTCAAAGTTGGCTGCGTAATATTGCGGTAGCATTAGGTAATGCACCCTATAGTGATATGATTGTAACAGCATTAACCGAAAGGTTACCTGAAGCAAGTGAGCTCGTTGTTGAGCATATTAACTGGGCTCTAGCGCAGCAAAACAACAAAAAAATGCTCTCGGAGAAAGTGGCAGTAGAGCAAGTAAAAAACCATAGATTAACACTGCGCTTGGTCCGCTCCGTTGAGAAAGGTCTTACTAGAGATGCCTAACGCGGTAAAATATAAACGGGTTAATTAATTGTAACTTTATTGAGTATATCTATATCGGCTTTAGCCTCATCTAGCTCATGCTGGAGGCTCAATATTTTTTTAATCGCATCATTTTTTTCAGCCGTTACTTTTTTCTCTTTTACTTTACTATCCGCTAGTTGTTGCTGAGTTTTTGTTAGGGTCGCCATCAAATTAGCAATATCGGTATTTTGAGCAAATTTTTGGTCGTCTCTCGCATTAACAAAATCATCATCCGCTGAATTCAACAGCTCTCTAGATTTAAAACTAAAATAATCAACCAGTAAACGTCCAACAAGAATCAAGCAAGTTAAAAAGAAAACGACAAGGTATTGGTTTTTTTCAAGGGATGCCACAGAGGTTGTTATTTTCGTTAAAAAATCTCCTTGAGCATTTATAAAATAACTAAACAGCTGATTATGCCAAACAAACCAAGTAAAAATATAAATAATAATAAAACTAGGTGCAGGGTTTTGGTTCTCGGTAAAAGAGAGTATTGATTTGAGTGTTTTCTTATTAATCACGAAAAGTCCTTTATTAAATTCGATTAGCTATTTAATTTACTCTGCTCATCTTCTTGTCTTTGTTGGCACAAGATTGTGATTTTCTGCTTTTCTTCATCGGAATAGCTACGCCAAGAAGTGATCTCATCAATGTAACGAAAACAACCTAGGCACATGTCATCACTATCCAAGCAGCAATTACGCACACATGGGCTGTCAGTTAATTTTATTTGGTTATTGCTATTATGATTACTCAAGATAATCCTTAGTAATTTATGATAATAATGCTGTTTACATGCACTTAAATTAAGCGATAGTAACTGCATGTTGACTAATTTCATCAACCGCTTGTTTCGTTTTACTTAATAAAGTTACTTGTACCTTTTCACTTTTATCTAACCCTTGAGTGGTAAGCAATGTTTGCCAATGCTGGCAAAGCTGCAATAAGTGATCTGCAGCAAGTATTCTACTATTAATCAGCAATACCTTGATAACAGCATCAGCTTTTTTAACATCGTTAACCGTAAACGCTTGGCTTAACTCCTCCATAAGTACAGTATTTTCAGTTGTATATTCTTCAAGCATGAAAATAGCCAATTCAGCAGAGCCTTGATGTTTTAAGTAACGTTCAAAGTTAAAACTAAGCGCTTGATTTAAGGATGCGAATACAAGTTCACCTTCTGCCACAACATCAATATGATCATTACTGCTGGTAACTTGTGTCACTTGTTCTTCAGGAGTAAGACTCCCACAACTTTGCTCTTTTATCCAAGGTTTCATTGCCGTTACTAGCTCACTTACGGTACTTTTAGCATTAAGCTCACCCTGTACCCAATGAGAATAACATTCTGATTTCGTTGTGACATTGTTCAGGTTGTCTAAACTAAACACCCCTCGAGTTAAGGTGTCACTACAAGAGAATTTTTCATCCTTATCAATCATAAATTCGGTGAAAGGTAGACAATCTATTTCTGTGATTAATACGGCAAAGCGACCATTTTTCCACTGTTGCTGTAATATTAATTCACAGCTGACAAACGTAATTTGTAAACCCATAGCTTGCAACAATTGCTGTAAGTGCTGATATTTTTCAGGTATTTTCACTGCAAGTAATACTTCGACAGGCATAACAAGGTATTTAGCAGATAATTTTACACAAGCATTTTCAATATCAGTTAAATAACCCGGTAATGTCAGCATAGGATAATGGTGCTCTTGTTGATTATTTGCAACAGCTAAGGGTAAAGTGAAACTGAAATGATACGCTTGTTCGGTTAATTTGGCGCTAACATCATAGCCATGCTGGTTTTTCAATAACGTATGAAAGTAGTCTCCAAGCTCACTTTGCTCGGTAGTATCATCACTAAAACCATGCAGTGCCTGTGGCAATTGTACTATTTGCTCTTTACCCTGTACTTGACCAGTAAAGCATATTTTTTGTTGACCATTATTTTTATCAACTAAATTCAATTTCAGCGCTAACTGCCTACTTTTTTGCTGAGAGAATAGTAGCCTGATAAAAACGTTGAACATTTCACAAAATAATTCTACATCTAGGTTTACCTCAGAAAGAATTTTTTTATCAATACTCACCGAGAGCTTATTGTTACAGAGAATTAATTCATTGCGTGAATTAAGCACAACAGCCTGAATTAGGGCAACAAGATTCACATCACTTAATGTCAACAAGGCATCACTACTTTGTAAATAGCGATAATAACTTGCTTGTCTTAATTTTCTGACTAAGTCTAGACCTTGATGGTGAGCATTATTCAAGTGATTTTCTGCTACACCAGCATCAGTTTTATTGCTAGCACCTATCGTTGTCGTAACCGCACTAGCCCCTAACAGTACTAATTGCTTTATAGCGGTTAGGTGAAGAGCTTTACAGCGCTGCTGTTCAACTAATAACTGTGATGTGGATTTTGCTGATGCATCAAACTTAGTGACTTTATCTTCCAACATTTGATTTTTATCAGTAAGCGCTAAGTACTCTGCTTCATTGTGATTGTTGTAATTTATCCGTTGAATTTTCTTTATTAATTGTTCAGCTTCAGCACTATACAAGGCGTGATTACGTTGCTGGGAGAAACTATCTTTCTCTTCAGCTGTCAATGCGCTAGCTTCATTTTCTATGAAACGAGTAATAGAGTTAACACTAAATTGACTAACCACTTTTATTTTTCTTCGAATTAACAAAAGTAAACCTACAATACTGATAAGTACCACAGCAAAAGCAGTAACTACCCATTTTGGTAATAGATTAAACAATACAGCTTCTTTATTGATTCCTGCATAATCACTAATTGCCAATACAGCATCAACCTCTTGCTGGCTTACTAACAGCTTATCCATAATCTTTTGCCATTGCAGCTGCTGGGCAAGAAGCTGTTGTTGATAATCTTCTATTAAGTGTAAGTTATCTTGCCACTTAGCCAATAAATCATCTTTTAATATTAGATCTTCAAAACGAATGAAGTCTCTGACAATGTCAGCCATTCCTTGACTTTCATACTGTTTATTTGCCAATTGTTTCGCATAGTCAGTAACAAACATTTCATCCATTTGTTTGCTTAACTGATCAAATGTTCTAAATGTCGTATTTAAATCCAAGCGCTTAAGCTTCGCTACTATATTGGTGAGCTGATTTTCTACTTTCGATAACAACACTGCTTGTTTTGAGTCTGTCTGTTGATTATTCAATTGAATATTGATGGCATCGAGTAAAGTATCAAGTTGAATTAATGACTTAGATTTTACTAATTCATTATTTGTATGACTAGACGCAATACGTGTAAGTAAGTTCATAGCAAGATTATTGCTGGAAAACCATTGTTGATAACTATTTTTATATTCAGATTTTAGTAATGAGAGTTTTCTACTTTGTAGAGAAAGTGCTTGTTGCAGGGTGATCAGTTCATTCGAATCAATATTTTTCAATATGCTATCAATCAGCTTATCCGCATTAATCAGGTAAGTTTGTTGTAGATATTGCGTTTGTAATGAAACAAGCTGTTCAGTTATTAACGTTTGAGAGTGTTTATACTGCTGCGCTAACAAAAATAAGATTGAGGATAACCCAACGACAACAACCAAGAATACTACAATAAGATAAGCAGTAAAAAATTGATGAAAGTGCTTAGCCTTACCCCCAGCTTTAAGAGTCTGCTCACGCTGTAAATTATTTGCGTTTGTTGCTGCTTCGTTTGTATTCATTACTCGTCAATATAGTTCAGTTCCCTTGCAGCATATTTTATACTATACCCAGTACCATTCAAAGTGCAGGACTCTGAAACATCTATCTTGATTGGTAACAAGTATATCTAGACTAGCAATTTTATAATGTATTTATTGAAAAAGACTACTTATCAATTTGTGCAGCCAATTCTTCAATAGAGTTTTCACAAAACACTATAATGCCATGCTCACGTAGAAGTTTGGTTGTTACTCCTTCTCCAATAATTTTTTGCTGACGAAATGTTCCGTCATAAATGGTATTGCTACCACATGAAGGGCTTGATTCCTTTAATAAGGCCAATTGAATATTATGCTGCTGACATAAACGTAGTGCTATTTTTGCGCCTTTAGCAAATTGCTCGGTGACATCGATAGAATCGATGGTGATAACTTGCTTTGTGTTCGGGTCTATTTCTGCAGGCGACCTCGGAACAGCTAGTCCTGAAATAACTTCAGGACATATAGAAATTAAGCGACCTTGTTTTTGCCATTGCTGCAATAATTTATTCACAAGCGGTTTGACCACTCCGTTATAACGAACACGTTCACCTAAGAAGCATGAGCTGATTAAAATCTTCTTAATGGGTTGCTCACTTATTTTCATTATTTTGTTATAGCCAAGTGTAGGGTTGATAACTGTTCTGTACTTGTACTATCTTGCCCTTCAATCCAGCATGATTGACTATAGTAATCAAAATTCAAAACAAAATAATGACTATCCCAGCGAAAGCGAATATTTTCACGATCAGCGCCAATAATCTTCTCTTGCACAGTAACTGGCATGATAGGTAAAAATAGCAGGTCAATTAATGTTGCGATATTTTCTTGGTACCAGTCGTTTTTAAATGTTACGTTCAAGTGGTCTACTTGATATGTTAACGACTTAAGACTTTGTGGGGTTGTAACGGAGTTCATAATCACCAATGTTCATATCTTGTAAAATATAGTTAATTATACGACTAAAGTTTGATGTTAATCAGGGCTTTTGACAAAAAAATCCACGACAAGTTCCTCTAATTTTCATATACTCAAGAGAGAATTTTATCTTTGTAACTCAACTATCATGCTTGCATTTGACCTTGGTTACAAAAACCTTAGAACCAAAGAGAGTGAAACTATGAATAAACTTATGCTTGCTGTTGCAACAGCAACGGTTATGATGGCATCTCCTGTATTTGCTGGTGATGCAGCAGCTGGTAAAGGAAAATCAGTAATGTGTGCCGCTTGTCACGGTGCTGCTGGTGTTTCTGCTGTGCCAACTTACCCTAACTTAGCTGGTCAAAAAGAAGCTTACCTTGCTAAGCAACTTAAAGATTTTAAATCAGGCAAACGTAACGACCCTACTATGAAAGGTATGGTTATGGCGCTATCTCCTGCCGATATGGAAAATTTAGCAGCTTATTACGCTAGCTTAAAATAAGTTTTCATTTTTCAAGTATTATAAAAAGCCGCAGTTTAACTAAGTTAAACTGCGGCTTTTTTGTATGTGGCTATTGATGATCTAGAGAACACAACAGCATCTAGCCTTCAGTTATTATTGGACCCTTGGTCAAATATTACTTAACTTTCATATTCCCATATTACAGACATAAAAAAACCTCCTAATGGAGGTTTTTATGTCTAAAGCTTTATTAATAGTTAAACAAATAAGGTTTAGCTATTAATCAATACTAAGCTTTACGACGAGCTGCACCAGCTAATCCTAAAAGACCTAAACCGAAGATAGCTAAGCTAGTTGGTTCTGGAACTTTATTCGCTAATTGACCAGTAGATACAGTCGAATATAGCTGACCACCTTGAAAAATTGAAGAGCTAGTCATCTTAATATCCGACACAGTCTCATTGTAATCTAATGCTGCAACTACATCAGCTAAACCACCGACAACACTAAGTTCGATATTAGCAAAACCGCCTAATAGACTACCTTTTACTTCAAAGCTATCAAATACAAGTGATGCCCAAAGTGTACCATCTTGTGCATCCGCAACTTCAGTGTGAGCACTATCATTAGTATTAGTTAAGTTACCAAAATTGCCAAATGGAGTCGCCTCGTCAAAATAAACGTTTAACCAAGCATTATCGGTATTATAGACCAATTGATCACCAACAATAGACTCAAGCACAAGTCCACCAAATGCGTAAGTTAATTCACAAGAAGCACAAGTTGTCGGGTTAAATGCACCACCTACACCACGATTTTCATAAAAGGCATTAAACTCACCAACACCTACTAATTCACCAGTAGGGTTTAATGGTGAAATAGCCGCACCAGAAATCAGTGTGCTTTGTCCTTCTGAGCCCGTACCGTATATTCCAGCAGTTGGATCTGCATTCCATTGCTGAAAAGTAAAACCTGCAGCAACACCGTTTTGAGGACCAAATGCATCCCAAGTGATCCCACCGGCATTAACTTCATCAGCAGAAACAGCTGAACTTGCTAAAGCAATGGCAGAAGCAGCGATTATTTTTTTAAAGTTATTCATTTTATTTCCTTATTTTATTTTATTATTTTTACTATTAAATAGTTATATACACGGAATGTGCCAACAATTAAAATTAAAATAAAAACAGTAACTTAAAGTCATTAATTATTATTATATTTATACTGTGTAAAATTTACTGACACAAATAAACACTCAGCACGGTTGATTTTACCGATTACTTTACAGACGCTTATTTGATAGGCAAGCAGAGTACATTCATGTTGGCTACATGAATGTACGTCAACGCAACTTACTTTCAAATAAGTGCTACCTTTGACTTCTTCTCTTGTATAAATATTTAGCGACGTTTATTATTTACTCTTACTCTGTTCAATCAGTGCCCTAGCCTGAATCAAGTTAGCTTGTACTTCTGCACTAACAGATCCCTTACTCACTGCATCTTCAAGCACAAATATGCCTTTAGCCAACTCATTATTAGCGACCAAAATCACTCCATAAGATTCCTGTATGACTAAACTATCACCTTGTAATTGCAGCGCTTTCTCAATATTTTTTAAGGCAAGCTTAACCTGCCCTATTTTGTACTGATTCCAAGCAAGGTTATTCAACAACAATGCATTCTTGGGCGACGATTTAGACAAAAATAAATACTGAATTATTTTTTTATCTCTATCTTGCGCATCATATAAACTAGCCAAAAGTAAACGTATTTGCTCATTTTTAGGGTGCTCTTCAATATAGGACTCCAATAATCTTTCAGCTTCATTAGACTGCCCTGAAAGTTTAAGCGCACGAGCAAGGCTAATAAGATTTAGTGGATTTGCTTTTATCTCATAAGCAGCAGAAAAAGCATCAATAGCTTCAGGATATTTTTTTTCATACAGAGCCACTTCACCAGCTACTGTATCCAGTAAATGATGCGAGACTTGTTTTCTTTTCAACCTAGCCAACATCTCTTTGGCCTGAATAACATTATTATTTTTGGCTTCAAGATAAGTGAGTAGTACTAGGACTCTGTCACTTGTGGCATGATAAACATAAGCTTTACGTGCTTGAACTAATGCTTGAGCGTAATCTGTTAAGCTATTTAAGGTACCGATATAACGTACATTTAGGAGTAAACTTTGAGGCTCTATAACGAGACCCTGAGCATACGCTATACTGGATTTTTTAATGTCTTGTTGTTGCAAATAGCTATCACCCAATACCATATAATAAGATGAAGTTAATTGTTCTTTTGCGGAGACTTGTTCTAACACAGTTATAGATTCATCAAGTTGCTTATTCATTCGCAAACTTTGCGCAAGGGCAATTGTCAGAGTTAGGCTATCTCGGTATTCATAACCAGATAGAAGCTCAATCACTTTTTTTGTCATTTCGTCATTATTAGCAAGTAATATAAGGTTTTTTAATGCCCCTTGATGCTCACTAGAGATATCGAAAATTCGTTTATATAACGCTAACGCAGCCTGATTTCGATTGTTTTTTTGTTTTAATAACGCCAAATTGAACAAACTTGCAACATTCTCTGGTTTTAATAGCAAGACTTGCTCAAAACTTTCCGCTGCTTGCGTGTAATCATTATGCTTAACGTAAATAATGCCCTGCAATAATAAGCCTAAGTAGTTGCTATCGACCGAAGCCTTCAGTTTATCTGCTATTTGTTGAGCTTTATTACTTTGATCTTTTTTCAAATACTCGATAGCTAACACTAGCTGATTGTCTACAAACTGTAAGTCTTGCTGTATTGCATTGCTGTCAGCAAATGTATCACTACTATTTATCGGCAACTGTTTAGATTTTTCAATTAAAGCTAAAGCACTATCTAGCTCTCCAACACTAATTAAGTTAGCAGTAGTAATTTTTAGTAAGTTAATCTCATCTTCTGTTAATTCTTGCAGCTCAGAAAGGCTTTTTGCCATTTCAGTAAAGTAGCCAAGCTTAAACTTAATCATGGCTAATAATTTTTTTACCGGGTGAGTGCTCACCAGATATTCATCGATTGCACTTAGATTAATATAGGCTTGTTCATTATCTCCTAACTGATATGAGCTAACACCTGAAATGAGTCTAGCAATTGTCGCGCCTTCACTGATCTGTATCACTTTATCAGCATAATTTCTTGCTTCTTCGTAATTTTTATTCTGATATTCAAGCTGTGCTTTAAATTGTAACGCTAAGGGAGAATCTTTAAATACTTCTAATAACGTATCTGTAAGAACATTTGCTTGTTCAAATTTTTCGGCTTTGATCAGGTTATTCACCTCAAAAAAACGTATCTTATGATCTTGTGGGTGATAATTAAGGTAAAGCGCAAAAGCACCACTGGCATGCTCAAATTCTTGCAGTGCATAATACAAATGTCCTTGTACCAACATTGCTTCAGTAGCGTCTTCTTGCTCATTAAGTAAGTTACTAATAACGACTAAACCTTGGGCAAACTCTCGTTCCGCATAATGAACATAAGCTTGTGCTATCTGGCTATATACAGCTTCTTGGTTAATCGCTATCGCTTGTGCTAAATAATCTTGACCTCGCGCCATTTTGTTCTGCTTTAATGCAGCGATACCCGCATAGGTTAATACCTGAATATAATCGTTATCAGCCAAATCAGCACTACGCTCAACCAACAGATAAACATCATCAAATTTATCTAAGTGAGCTAGTATTCTTGCCATCAAAACAACGACATTAGAAATATCTAGACCTAATTCAACAGCTCTTGAAAGTTCTTTTTCTGCATTTAAATAGCTACCTTGTTCTAAATAAGCACTCGCTAGTACAAAGCGAGCATTAGCATTCTTAGGCTCAAGGCGGACCGCATTTTTAAACTCTATTACTGCACTTGAAAAATCCCTCACTTGAACAAAATTGTTACCACTACTAATCAATTGTTGTGCTGTTTTTGTTTCACTACACGCACTTAACATTAACACTAATACTATGGCTGAATATTTTATGTACTTTTTCATATCAATCCCTTGTTCTATTTTACTTACCTTAAATAAACTAAAAAACGACTGCCATTGCAGTCGTTTTTATTAACTGGTTAAGCAAAGTTACAATTGGGCCAATAACTTTGATTTTTTCTTTTGTTGCTCATCTGTGATGGTAGAGGCTCTGCTTAATAAATCTTTCGCTTCATTTATTCGATTATTTGCAATAAGCGCCTCAACATAATTTAATTGAATATCAACGTCCTTACCTTTAGCTATTTCAGACGCTTTACTGGCATATTTCAAGGCTGCTCTTTTATCACCGGAACCTAATAACACTTTAGCGTAAGTATCAACAATGTTGGCAATATGCGGCGCCAATTCAAATGCCTTTTCAGCATGTTCTAGGGCTTTGTTGATATTATTTTGTTCCAAATATAACCAAGCAAGGTTGTTATGGGCAACTACATTTTTCGGTTGCTTTTTAACAACGTCATCATAAACCACAATCGCTTTATTGCTATCATTTTCAAGGTATAATCCTGCAAGCATTGTTTCGATACGGTTATTATTGGGGTCAATCGTCCGATAGTGCTCTAACACTTTTACTGCCTTGTCATTATCTTTATTGCCTAAATGAGCTCCTGCTAAATAAATAGCATTTTGACTGCTAGGATAGGTCTGGTAAAACACGGTTAACTTAGGTAACGCTTGAACATAATTCTCTTCTAAAAGAAATATTCGTCCAAGTAAACCTTCCTTAAGTGCGTCGTTAATATCCTTACTCGCTAAAATTTTATAAAGACTTTTAGCAGGAGATATTTGCTTGCTGTTTAGCAATAACTGCATTTGAATTAACTGTAAAACCAAATTATCATGATGGTTTTCAAGCCCGCGTTTAATAACAGTTAAAGCACGCTCATAATTTCTTTGACTCGCGTAGAAATCAGTTAACAGCACAACAGCTTCAATATGGTAAGGGTTATCTTTCAACCATTTTTCTAACGTGGGTCGTATTTTTTCGGCATTATTTTGTTTTTTATAGGTAAGTAGCAATAATTGCCAGTAACGCTTAGGCAATTTTTCAGTCTCGGCGATTGATACTAGTAAACTCTCGGCCTGCTTTAATTGACCTAAACTCAACATAGCCTCGGATACCAATATGGCTTTATTGACATCTGTTTTATCAAGCTCATAAGCAGCGGTCAGTTTTGCTAGTGCCATTTCATTGCGATAAACACCAAAATACTGTCTTAATACTTTATTATTTGTAGGTGCAATGGTTATTAAATAATCAGCACGCTGCTTACTTAAGGGGATGTCTTTTTGTTTACGAGCTATACGTAATTGTTCGATCAGAGCAAAAAAATTGTCTTGCTCTAAGCTTAAACTTTTCTTAAGTGCTTGCTCTGCTTGATCATATTTTTCTTCTTTTATGGCAATACTCGCTAATAAATTAAAACTACTTGCTTTGTCTGGGTATTGCTTTTGCCATTTTTCAGCAATGGCCTTAGCCTTAGCGATATCACCTCTTTGCAATGCGGCAAATGCTATTGCTAATTCTGCTTCAATAAGCTCGGGGTTGAGCTTTACTGCATCTTGTAAATTCTCTATGCCCGAAGGGTCGTTCATCATTAATTTTAAAATCCCCTGACGAGCATTATGAGAAGCATTTTTTGAGTTGTTTTGCTCATTTTGAACCAGTAGCTTCTTAGCTTCTGTGGTCGCGCCTAACTCTAATAGTTTATAACTCAAAGAAGATAAAAATTGAGAGTTAACCTCATCAGTGCCATCAAAATCACCAATAGTGGCACTAATCTCATCGATTAAACCTAGTTCTAACTGAGTAACCGCAAGCATGCGACGAGCTTGATGATCATTAGGTAGGTACTTAATAATCGCATTTAAGTGATGATAGCTTTGCTGCCAACTTTTAAGATAAAAAGCACTCGCTCCTGCCACTAATTTTAAATTAAATTGATTAAAGTCTGCTGATAATGCTGCTTCAGCATGCTCACTGGCTTTGGCAAAGTCTTTTGCTTGAAAACGCACCATGGCTTTAATATAGTTCGCAAAAGGTTGGTTACTAACTTTAGCTAAGATAGCATCTGCATGTTGCTCAGCTTCCTCATCATGACCTGCTTTAAGTAATGCATTAGCTAATAATAATTGCACCATGGAGAATCGTGGTTGTAACTCCATATATTGCTTAAAGCTGTCTACCGCCAGTGGATATTCTTTAGTCACCATAGCCACTTGTCCCTGCAACATCAGAGCATCAACTTGCTTAGCATCTATGGTTAGAATTCTCGAAATAAGAGTGTTCACTTCCTCATATTTATTTTCTGATAACTGAAGGTACGCCGAGGCCAGCATACTATAAAGATTTTGTTGGGCAATAAACTGCGCTAATTCAACACTTTGCTTAGCTAATTCTGGTTGTTCGCTACGCAGTGCCGCTAATGTTCGGTAGGCTAAATACTGGCTTCGTTCTTCCGCAGCGAGCTCCTTAGCTGCAGTACTTAAGGCGATAACATCACTATCACTTTCAGTTAAAATGTAAGCACGCGCCAGTATAGGTAATACTTTATTATTCGGATATTTTAATGAGTACGCGCGTTCTAGTTCTTTAACCGCACCAAGACCGTCACCTAAGTTTAGATAGATTTGACCTAATAAAAATCGTGCTTCAGCATTTTTAGTGTCAGCTCGAATAGCATTTTTTAATTCAATAACACTTTCATTAATTTTGTTTTCATTTAGATAGCTTTTTGCATTTTCTAAATGAGATTCAACAGAGACTTGTTCACCACAAGCCGATATTGCCAGAGCGATACTTAAACAGAGAGAGGCTTTTACAAATTTCATGTCAAAATTCCTTTTGCAGTTATCATTATTATTAAGCTAACAAAAAATAAAACCCATTAACAGCCAAGCTAATGGGTTTTATACCCAAACCACTTAAAGATGCGTGTTTCAGGAAGCTTGAGCGATTCATGATCAAGGCGCCTCATCTTATTAAGGGTTATTCCCTTAAAGAAGGAAGCAACGAAGAACATGATTTTCTTAACGATCTGTTAACTATTTACTTTGCTAAAGCTTTACATACTAATTTAATTAGCTGGCTCTGCTTATCTCGTTGAGAAAAAGTGTGATTCATCTGGCTAATTATTTGCTGATTTATAGTAGCGCGAGCCATTGCCTGACGCCAGTGCTTGTTGCTGCTTTATTCTACCAGGGCTCGATGCTTCTGACTGAGATTGCCATTCAAACTAATAACAAAGCTAATACTTGCTCTGTTTTTTCCTGCATTAATGCCACATCACCTTTAGATTCAACATTTAAACGAACCACTGGTTCTGTATTGCTACTACGTAAATTAAAGCGCCAGTTGCCAAACTCCATACTAATACCATCAGTTTTATCAACCACTTGTGCTTGTTGTTGATAAAAAGTAAAAACTCGCGCAATCGCTGCTTTAGGATCGGCAATGGTATTATTAATTTCACCCGAAGATGGGTATGCCGCTATGCGTTCTTTTACTAAACTAGAAAGCGGCTGTTTACGCAAACAAACAAGTTCAGCAATTAATAACCAAGGGATCATGCCGCTATCACAATAGAAGAAATCACGGAAATAGTGATGAGCACTCATTTCACCGCCATAAATTGCATCTTCACTACGCATACGCTCTTTAATAAAGGCGTGACCCGTTTTACTTTGAATGGCTTGACCACCTGCTTTTTCGGCAATATCAATAGTGTTCCAAGTTAAACGTGGATCATGAATAATCTTAGCTTCTGCTTTATTGCCTTCAACTTTACTTAAAAAATTATCTGCTAATAAGCCAACAATATAATAGCCTTCAATAAACTCACCGTTTTCATCGAACAAGAAACAACGATCAAAGTCGCCATCCCAGGCAATGCCCATATCAGCGCCGTGTTTAATTACCGCATCACGTGTCGCGGCGCGGTTTTCTATCAATAATGGATTAGGGATACCATTAGGGAAACTACCATCAGGCTGATGATGTACTTTAATAAATTCAACAGGAACATTTAAGGCATTAAAGGCACTTTCAATAGCATCAAGCGCGGGGCCTGCCGTGCCATTTCCTGCGTTCACTACTAGTTTCAACGGAGTAATATTTTTATCATCAATATAGGTTAATAAGTGCTCGGTATAAGGTTGAGTAATATCAACTGTTGTTAACGTGCCTACTGTTTTAACATCGACAAAGTCATTTTTCTCGGCAAGCCTTTGAATGTCGAAAAGTCCAGTATCACCACTAATAGGCTTTGAATTTTCGCGAACTAGCTTCATGCCATTATAATCAATGGGATTGTGACTTGCGGTAACAACAATGCCACCATCGCATTGTAAATGACTGGTGGCGAAGTAAATATGTTCTGTGCCCGCTAAACCTAAGTCAATAACGTTAGTACCACCTGCCATTAAACCTTCAGCCAACGCATGTTTTAACTCTTCACTGGTTAAGCGAATATCACCGCCTACTACCACGGTTTTTGCTTTTGTGTGTTGAGCAAAAGCGCGACCCACACGGTAGGCAACATCGGTATTTAATTGTTCGCCTAATTTTCCACGGATATCATAAGCTTTGAAACAGGTTATTGCAGAAGGGCCTGACGTTAAGGCAACTTTAGAAGATGTCATGGAGTAATCTCGTCCTTGGTCTTGTATTAATTATAGGGTGGATGATGTTGTGAAAAACAGGATCAAAATCTAATAATATTAGCTTGATGCTATTTTTTCTTCTAATTCAGCTAATTTAGCTTCAAGTTCAGAAATTTTAGCGCGTGTTTTGATCAATACTTGCGTTTGCACATCAAACTCTTCGCGTGTTACCACATCAAGCTGTGATAATTTACTTTGTAAAACAGATTTTGCTTTATCTTCAAAATCATTCGCCATGCTTTTTAAACCTGGAGGGATAGATTCTGTTACTTGTTTGGCAATTTCTTCAATCTTTTTTGCATTCAACATAATAATTTCTCATCAATTTTCACTTAGAGCCATTGTAACTGTTTTGCACATGACTAAAAACAGGTAAAATCTACCACATGAAAGTTTATTCGAATTAAGTAACGATAAAAGTAATGAAACTAAATCCCGGACAAAATGAAGCGGTAAAATTTGTGAGTGGCCCATGCTTAGTATTGGCTGGCGCAGGCTCAGGTAAAACCGGGGTTATTTGTCAAAAAATCGCCTACCTCATTCAAAAATGTGATTACAAAGCGCGTAATATTGCCGCAGTAACGTTTACCAATAAAGCGGCACGTGAAATGAAAGAGCGTATTCAAAAAATGCTCGGCCGCGACCTGACTCGCGGTTTAACCGTTTCTACCTTTCACTCACTAGGACTTGATATTGTCCGCCGCGAAATAAAAATTCTGGGTTACAAACCTGGCTTTACCTTATTTGATGATCAAGACAGCCTAGCATTACTTAAAGAATTAACCCTTGATGAACTTGATGGCGATAAAGACTTACTGAGTAAACTACAAAGCAAAATTTCAAATTGGAAAAACGACTTATTCTTACCTGACGATGCTCTAAAAGCTGCAAATGATGCCGACAGCAGTGAATATGCTGAATTTTATCAGCGCTATCATAAGCATATGAAAGCATACAATGCATTGGATTTTGATGATCTGATTCTGATCCCGACACTGTTAATGAAAAACTATCCTGAAGTGCGTGAGCGTTGGCAGAACAAAATTCGTTATTTATTGGTGGATGAGTACCAAGATACTAACGCTAGTCAGTACGAATTAGTTAAGCATATTACCGGCGAACGTGGTCGATTAACCGTAGTTGGTGATGACGATCAGTCTATTTACTCATGGCGTGGTGCTAAACCAGAGAATTTAATACTGCTTGGAAAAGATTTCCCCGCGTTAAAATTAATTAAACTTGAGCAAAATTATCGATCGAGTGGTCGTATCTTAAAATGTGCCAACGTACTGATTGCCAATAATCCGCATGTGTATGATAAGGCATTATTTAGTGAACTTGCTTACGGCGTAGAGCTAAGAGTTATACAAGCGAAAAATGAAGAGAATGAAATTGAGCGTGTTATAGGTGAACTCATTGGTCATCGCTTTATGAATCGCAGCCAATATAAAGATTACGCGGTACTTTATCGTGGTAATCATCAATCTCGTTTGCTTGAAAAAGCCCTGATGCAAAACCGTATCCCTTATAAAATCAGTGGTGGTACTTCATTTTTCTCACGTCCAGAAATAAAAGATGTGATGGCTTATTTGCGGGTACTGGTTAACCCTGATGATGATAATGCCTTTTTACGTATTGTTAATGTGCCTAAACGTGAATTAGGTCCAGCCACGTTAGAGAAATTAGGCACCTACGCCAACATGCGCCAAATTAGTATGTTTGCTGCCAGTTTTGAACTTGGTTTGGAACAAACCTTAACCGGTCGCAGCTTAATGAAAATGCAAGCATTTACACAATGGGTCGTTGATATTGCTGACCAGGCTGAACGAGGTGATACTGCCGCAGTATTACGCTCTATGATCCGTCAAATTAATTACGAAGACTTTCTATACGATACCTCGATGAGTGCCAAAGCGGCCGAGATGCGTATGAAAAATGTCACCGAACTTTTTAGCTGGGTTACCCAAATGCTTGAAGGCAGTGATGACGAAGAACCGATGACCTTACCGCAAATTGTTACTCGTTTGACCTTGCGCGATATGATGGAGCGTAATGAAGAGGAAGACAGTAACGATCAAGTTCAGTTAATGACACTGCATGCCTCGAAAGGCCTAGAGTTTCCTTATGTATTTCTTATTGGTATGGAAGAAGGATTATTACCCCATCAAACCAGTATTGATGAAGGCAGTGTTGAAGAAGAGCGCCGCCTCGCGTATGTAGGGATCACGCGAGCTCAGCGTGAGTTAATATTTACTTACGCCAGAGAACGCCGACAGTTTGGTGAAGTATCTCGCACAGAAGCAAGCCGATTTTTGCACGAATTACCCCAAGATGATTTAAATTGGGAGTTAGGTGCAGCGAAGAAAAAAACGGTAGAGCATGTAGAGCAATCAAATAAACAAGGCATGGCGGGTTTGCGCGCTCAGCTCGCTAAAGCCAAGGAAGCTAAAAAATAGTAACCGAGTGAGAGTGTGCCCAAATTCGATCACTCTTTAAGAGACAATACTCGCTTAGGATAAAGAAGCCACTTGGTATAACCTAGTGGCTTAAAAGAATAGCCCCTGCAATCATAATTGCTGCAGCAACAATACTATAGATAATTCGCTGGTTATTCTTGCTCTGGTTAGTTAACAGTATTTGCATTAATTGTGTTTGTTGATGTTGGTTCTCACGACTCGTTTTTAAATAGTCGTAAATTAAGTCCGGCATTTCAGGCAGCTTTTCATTCCAAAAGGGTAAGTTGGCTTTGATTTTATTAAAGACAGCTTTAACCCCCATTTGCTCTTTTACCCAATTTTCTAAAAATGGCTTTGCTGTTTGCCATAAATCTAACTGAGGGTAGAGTTGACGACCCAACCCTTCAATATAAAGTAAGGTTTTTTGCAGTAAGACCAGCTGCGGTTGCACTTCCATATTAAAGCGACGCGCGGTATTAAATAAGTTAACCAATACTTGGCCGAACGATATTTCTGAAAGCGGTTTGTTGAAAATAGGCTCACAAACAGTACGAATGGCAAATTCAAATTCGTCAACACTGGTATTGGCTGGCACCCAGCCAGAATCGACGTGGAGTTGGGCAACTTTTCGATAATCACGATTAAAGAAGGCGACAAAATTTTCGGCTAAATAACGTTTATCTTCGCGATTTAACGTACCAACAATACCACAATCAATGGCAATCCAAGTAGGATTGTCTGGGTTAGTAGCATCAACAAAAACATTCCCTGGGTGCATATCGGCATGAAAAAAACTATCACGAAAAACTTGCGTGAAAAAAACTTCTACGCCGCGCTCAGCCAGTAACTGCATATTTACACCAAGCTGGTTGAGAGTATCTACCTCGCCCACACCAATGCCATATATACGCTCCATAACCAAAACATTGTCAAAACTATATTCACTATGAATTTCAGGTACGTAAAGCGCTTTATCGTACTCACTTCCTTGTTCAAAATTACGCTTTAATTGGATAGCATTTGCTGCTTCACGATTAAGATCTAATTCATCTAAAATGGTTTTTCGATATTCTTCGACTACTTCTTTTGGACGTAAACGCTTACCATCCGGTAACCAACGCGCTACGACGCCAGCAAACAGTGACATCACTTTAATGTCGGCTAAAATGGTTTTACTGATATTAGGTCGCAACACCTTAATAACGATATTCTCATTTTTATCAGCAGTAAGTAGTGTTGCAGTATGAACTTGCGCAATAGAGGCAGATGCTAGTGGGATAAGGTCAAAGTCTTTAAAATGTTTTTCAAAAACATCTATACCCATTGCATCAATGATAAGTTGTCTTGCTTGTTCACCGTCAAACGGGGTGACTTTATCTTGTAGTAAGGCGAGTTCATCGGCTAATTCGGGTGGCAATAAGTCACGTCGAGTTGACAGCATTTGGCCAAATTTAATAAAAACAGGCCCTAAGGCTTCTATGGCTAAACGAAAACGCTGCTCTGGGGTTTTATCTTTATGCTTATTTTTCAACCAAAACAAGCTGTGTCTGCCGACTTTCGCATACCAAGGCAACATATCCGCAGGTACCATTTCGTCTAAACCGAAATTCAAGAAAGTTTTGACTATTTGATAAAGACGTTGGCTACTCACGGCGGTTATTATTTCCTATATATTATTAGTGCTAGTAGAGCTATTAATGGTATTCGCTAACTAAATTTTTACTGCTTGCCAGCTAAATCGGCGACGAGTTTATCGATGCGCACAGACAAGACATCAACTTCATTCGCAACGTCTTTAGTCTGTTGGTTAAAAGCATTTATTTGACTACTTGTCACCACTAAACGTTTTTCATGTACCAAGTACTCACCAATATCCGCTTCAAGTTGCTTACCTGTAGCAGCAAGCGATTTGGTAATTTTATTACCAAACTGTAAAAGTTTATGAGTAGGTACGTCACCGAGGTGTTTAGCAAGCTCTGTTTGCCAATCTATTTCAAGTGATTGTGCAATGTTGGCAAATTGTTGTGCTATTTTGATATCACCACTAACATCTAGCTCATCTTGTTTAATTAATTGCGTCAGAGACTGCTTAGCTTTTAATTTTTTAAGCGTACTTATGCTCGTTTTTATGGTGCAATCACTACACTCAGCATGCGATCTAACAATAACCCCAATGGGGCTAGAAGCATTATCAACAGTAAAGCATAGCGAGAACGGCAACTCTGCCAACTCAAGCGTTAACGTCTTTTGGGCTACTGCAGTAAAAGAGAGTGATTTATTATTTAAACTTAACGCTTTGTTAATAATCAGTTCAAGTGTTGCCGTTGCAGCTTGTGGTAATAATAGGCTGTCACTCAACTTAGTGCTTAATTGAGTACTGAGTTGATTACTTGATTGAGTAACCGCCTTGTTATTAGAAGGTTTCATGGTTAAAACTTATAACCTTTGTGTAAGGCAACTACCCCGCCAGTTAGGTTTTTAAAGCTCGTTTGTTCAAAACCAGCGTTTTCCATCATGCCTTTCAACGTTTCTTGATCAGGGTGCATCCGAATTGACTCAGCTAAGTATTGATAACTTTCACCATCTTTTGCTACCAGTTCGCCCATTTTAGGTAATATATTGAATGAATAGAAGTCATAAGCTTTATTCAATAACTCATGTTCTGGTTTTGAAAATTCTAAAACGAGTAAACGTCCACCTGGCTTTAGTACTGAATAAATTGAACGCAAGGCTTTATCTTTATCCGTTACATTACGTAAGCCAAAGGCAATGGTGACAATATCAAAAGTATTTTCTTCAAAAGGTAAATATTCCGCATTTGCTTGTACATATTCTATATTTTGCACTAAGCCTTTATCGCGTAATTTATCACGACCCACATTTAACATTGAGCTGTTAATGTCAGCTAAAACAACTTTACCTTCTCGACCGACTAACTTCGAAAACTTAGCCGTTAAATCGCCCGTACCACCCGCTAAATCTAATACCTTATTACCAGGGCGAACACCACTGGCATCAATAGTAAAACGTTTCCATAAACGATGAATACCAAATGACATTAAATCATTCATCACATCATATTGCTTAGCCACCGAGTGAAATACCCCTGCAACCATAGAAATTTTGTCGTCTTTTTCTATCGTTTTATAACCAAAGTGCGTGGTACTATTCTTATCGGCTGAAGTATCAGCATCCGTTGGTGTTTGCGGGCTTGTCGGTAAGTCACTGGCTTGAGAGTTTTGATCTGTGGGGGACATGATATTTTCACTTAAAGCAATATTAAAACTATAATTGCCGATAGTTTACTGTATGCATGCTAAATCACCAAATACCCGACTGACTTTTTATTGATCTAACTAAAACAAAGGTGTCATAAATCAGTAATAAAGACTTAAAAGACATTTATTAGGCTAGAACAAATGTAATAAAACAACATACATGAAATAAAATTACAAATTTAGCTTGCCAATATAGAGCATCTACTCTATACTTCTCTTCGTTCCCTAATGTGGACGCTTGTTGTAATAATTGAATATTCTAGCTTTCCTCATAGCTAACTCACCGATAGCCTTTGCTATCGGTTTTTTTTTGCCTAATTTTTATCTCTACAATAAAATGACTCACCTAACCCTTATTTCAATAGTTTAGTACGATGAGAACACAAACAAATAATTAATCGACTTCTCTATCTTGTGCTGTGTAATAGATAAACTCAATCAAGTTGTTTGCTTAGCCCTAACACGGTAAAATATTGTTCATCTATACAAAACTTCTAGGCAACTATGTCAATCAGCAGCGAACAACTCAACTCGATAGAAAAATACGATGAAGAAAAACGCTTAAGTTACTTGCTTCAACAAGTGGTTAGCAACAAAGAAATCTGGATATTAGCTGACGATCATGGCTGTGTAATGCTAAATACCGAAGATGAAGATTGCGTACCTGTATGGCCAAACGAAGAGTTTGCTCAGCGCTGGGCAACCGATGAATGGCAAGAATGCAAAGCTGAAGCCATATCATTAAATAAATGGTACAGCCGCTGGAGCACTGGCTTAGTAGATGATGAACTAGCGTTGGTTACCTTTCCGAATCAAGATAATCAAGGCTTAGTATTATTTCCTGAAGAGTTTGAAGAAGCCTTATTAAAAGAAACCAAGAAACAAAATCGAAAGTAAATAACTATATACCCATGATACTTTGAAAGTCGAGTTTCAAGATGTCAGATTGATTCAGGAGAATATGCTCCTGAACAATTCCTAATAAATAAGGCTAAAAAATTCAGTTACGGATGAGGTCACGTTATATAGAAAGATTCTTACCCCTGAAAATGAATGTCTCTAAAGGTAAAAAATGGAAATCCGCATTGGTTCACTAACACATCCTGCAGTCATCGCATTGTTAGAACAGCATCATCAAGATATGTTGTTACACTCTCCAGAAGAAAGTGTGCATGCACTCGATTTATCTGCATTAGCGCAAGAGGGTATTACTTTTTGGTGTGTTTGGAAAAATGATGCATTAGCTGGTTGTGGTGCCTTAAAAGAGTTAGATAATGCTCATGGTGAAATTAAATCCATGCGAACCTCACCTGACTTTTTACGCCAAGGCATGGCTAAATTACTTTTGGAATATATGATCCGCCAAGCAAGTAAGCGTGGTTACCAAAAACTAAGTTTGGAAACAGGCACTATGGCCGCCTTTTTACCCGCACAAAAACTCTACCAACAACTTGGTTTTCAAGTTTGCCAGCCCTTTGCCGATTATCAAGAAGATCCTTACAGTACTTTTATGACTAAGATCATCACCTAATATAATCCAGCCAGAATAATTTTGTACTTGAACTTAACAAAAAGTCAGTTAAAATAACATTTATCATCATTCGAATAACATTCGAATAAAATTCTATATTAATCTAGATAGGTTTTACATGGCTCCAGCTCCACGATTTAGTGCAGAAGAACAAGAAAGATTAATCATATGCGCGGCAATTAAGGCAATAGAAGAAAGTAGTTTATTAGACTTTTCCATGTCAGCTATTGCCAAATTAGCAGGTCTGTCTATGGGGTCCGTCTATAAGTTTGTGCAATGTAAGGAAGATGTTCTTATTGCCTTAGCCACGCGCATGTATCAAGAGCGACAATCTGTTTTCAAAAAAGTACACGCTTTACCCTTAACAACACCGGAGCGCATTATTGCGACGAGTTTGTTAGATTTTTCTAAAGTTCAAATGTACACCTTTGATAATCAGCTCGAAAGTATTGTTAATACCGAGGCAATGATGAAGCGATGCTCAGAGCGTTGGTTAACACAAATGAAAGCGTGCGGAGAACGATGCCAAAAAATGTTTCAACAACTTTTACAAACCGCCGCTGATTCAGGTGAATTAATTTCAGGTAGTGGAGATATTGAAGAAATAAACTTAGGCACTTGGTCATTATCGGTGGGTTACTTTCAAACGGTGCACTTACATCAATGTTGGCACAATGATAATGAGAATGAAAAAAATACGCTTGTGCTAGCAGCAGATAATGCACACATTCGTACCATGAAACGTTTAGTGAACACTTACGACTGGCAGCAAAAGATTTCAGATGATGATATTGACAAAGTTTGCCTGCACCTAGTAGGTGCAGATCTTCGGTAATAAACAAAGAGTCGGCATTGATTTACTACAGCTAAGAAAATCAAATCGGAGCAGCTGACAAACACAAAATCACTTAAACATAGAATTTAAGTATTTGAATAAAAAAAAGATAAAGGAACAATCATGAACATAACAAAATGGCTTTTAGTCATTATCATATTAGCCGGCACGATTTTTGGTTTATATAGCTACAAAGCATCGCTACAACAAGCGGCAAATGAGCAAGCAGCAAGTATGCCTGAGATGGCGGCAACAGTAACCGCAGTGAAGGTTGCTAATATTAGCTACCAAAAACAGATTAAAGTCAGCGGCGAAGTACAAGCATTCAAATTTTTAATGCTCAACAACGAACTGGCGGGTGAAATTATCCGTTTAAATGCGGCCTCGGGTCAGGTTGTCAATAAAGGACAACTACTACTTGAGTTAGACCATCGTGACGAAGATGCTCGCTTGATGGCAGCTAAAGCGACACTGACCTTAAATCAACAAACCTTAGATCGTAATATTAAGTTGCATAAAAACCGCGGAATTAGTGAAGAACAAGTTGATCAGGCCCGCGCTGCCGTGCAAATAGCGAAAGCAGATATATCAGTGATCACCACAGCTATTGATAAAAAAACATTAACTGCACCATTTACCGCTAAAGTGGGCATTCATACTTTAGAAGTTGGCCAATATTTGGATAAAAACAGTCAAGTACTTGAGCTTGTAGGTATTAATGATTTCACTTGGATTGATTTTAATCTGCCACAACTTTACCAAGAGTTAGGTTTATCTTCGACGGTAAAAATTAGTCCTATCAATCAAGATTCAGTGTTTGAAGCAAAAATTATAGCTATCGACCCACAGTTATCTCGCCTTTCACGTCACTTAAAATATCGCGCGCAACTGCCATCTGCAACGTTAGCATTAAAACCAAATACCTTGGTGTCGGTGATTGTGCCTATTGCGAATAAAGCAATGCTTGCTGTCGTGCCTGATTTAGCCATAAAACGTGATGCATTAGGTAACTATGTCTTTGTTTTAGAAGCTGATGAAGAAGGTAGCTATCGCGCTAAACAAGTGCCCGTTAAGTTGGGTGAACGACAAGGTGAGCAGGTTATGATCCTTACTGGTGTAGAAGCAGGACAACTTATTGCTGATAAAGGCGCGTTCAAATTATTCCCAGGCATGAAAGTGTATCTTGCAAAAGAAGTTGCCAAAACAACGGCTGCCGATGTGAGCAAAGAAAACATTCAAGCAGTGGTTTCTGACGCTAGCGCGCAATAATAAGGGATTATGATGCAAGAAAGTAAACCATCCGTAATGGACATATTTGTAAGACGACCAGTCGTTGCGATTGTCTTATCTATCATTATTTGTATTGCAGGCCTTTGGTCAGCAAGTAAAATTCCGGTACTGCAATTTCCCAAGATAGACAGTGCCTCATTAGTGATTGAAACTTATTATATTGGCGCCTCAGCTGACGTAGTAAAAGGCTTTATAACCGAACCCATTGAGCGTGCGGCAGCCACAGTACCTGGCGTTGAATACGTTGATTCAACAAGTACTTCTGGCAGCTCTAAAGTAACCGCTTGGCTCAAGTTAAATGAGAATTCAACACTGGCATTAGCTGAATTAACGGCAAGATTAGGACAAATTCGTTTCGAATTACCCCAAGGTGCCCAAGACCCTGTTGTGTCTGTAAGTCGTGCGGATAGACCCTTTGCTGTTTTTTACTTAAATGTGCAAGCCAATGGTAATGACTTGTCACGTATTACTGACTATTTAACTCGCCAAGTAAACCCTGTTTTAAATGCGATTGAAGGCGTGCAACGTGTGGGCATTGAAGGTGCGAGAACACCGGCAATGCGCGTGTGGCTTAATGCTCAGGCACTGCAAGTATTTAACTTAAGTGCTAGTGACGTTTATCAAGCCTTAGCAACAAACAACACCATAGCCACTATGGGCTATGTTGAAAATAGTCGGCAGAAAATTGATATTGTTGCTAATACACAACTCAGTAGTGTTGAAGAGTTTCAACAACTGGTCATTAGTGAAGTTGATGGCGCTACTATTTATTTAAAAGATGTTGCAAAAATTGAACTCGCCGCAGAAGATACCAGCGTTACCGCTAGGTTAAACGATAAAGATGCTGTCTATATTTCTATTTGGCCCTTACCTGGCGCTAACGAGATTGCCATTGGTGATAGGTTATATAAAAAAGTTGATGAGCTGAACAAAACGCTACCCCACGGCATTTCAATTGATTATGCCTATGACGGCACTTTATACATGCGCGATGCATTAAAAGAAATTTTTACCACCCTCGCCGAAACCGTTATTTTAGTTGGTTTGGTTGTTGTTCTACTTATGGGTTCATTTAGAAGCGCCATAGTCCCATTAATTACCATACCTATCTCTATCTTAGGCGCGATTGCCGCTATGAGCATGATGGGTTTTTCATTAAACCTATTAACCGTATTAGCGATAGTGTTATCCGTTGGTTTAGTGGTAGATGATGCCATTGTCGTGGTTGAAAACGTTGCACGCTTAATGCGCCAAGGTTTGTCGAAATTTGATGCTGCACTCATTAGCTCTCGCCAACTGCTTGTGCCTATTATTTCAATGACATTAACACTGGCAGCCGTTTACGCACCTATTGGCTTTTTATCAGGGCTAACAGGTGTATTGTTCAAAGAGTTTGCTTTTACTCTCGCCATTGCCGTCATCATTTCAGGTATCGTTGCTATTACTTTATCACCCATAATGAGCGCTTATGTGTCACCCAAAGGTGGCGAGGAAAGTTGGTTAACCACTAAAGTTAACCACCTTTTTGCAAGGTTACAACGAAGATATGGACAATTGTTAAACCATATATTTAAGTGGCAGGGGCAAGTATTTTTAATAGCGTTAGTAGTTTCACTGCTCGCCGTACCTTTCTACCTCTACTCAAAAAAAGAATTGGCGCCAATAGAAGATCAAGCTTCCGTTATGTTTGTCATTCAATCACCCCCTGATGCGTCTATGGCTTATAACGTTGCTCAAATGAACCCTGTTATTGAGAGCTTACAAGAGATTGAAGGCGGTAAGCAAATATGGCAAATAATTTTTGGCGGTGGCGGCTTTGGCGGTTTAGAGTTAGTTAATGCTGACGATCGTGGTTACAGCGCGCAATCTCTAGTACCCAGAATTTATGGTAAATTATCGCAAATCCCTGGACTTAACATGTTTCCTATTTTGCCCTCATCATTACCGAGCTCAGGTCAATTTGAAATAGAAATGATTGTTAAAGCCACTGCTCCGTATAGCGAAATGAAGCAATATGCGGATCAACTTGTTGGCGCCGCATTTTCCAGTGGTAAATTCCTGTTTGCTGACACCGATCTGAAAATAGATTTACCGCAAGTAGAATTACAATTAAATCGAGAAAAAATAGCCGATTTAGGCATGAATGTCGGCGCAGTTAGCGAACAATTGGGTATTTTATTGTCGAGCAATTTTGTCAATCGTTTTGATGCTAATGGTAAAGCGTATCGAGTGATCCCTATTGTTAATGATGAGGTGCGTAGTAAAACCGAAGCAATTTTATCATTGGATATTAAATTGCCTACCGGAGAGTTGTTACCCGTTTCAGCAGTCGCAGATTTAAAGTGGAAAACAGTACCTAGGCAACTGGGAACTTTTGCTCAGCAAGCGTCTTTTAGAATCTATGGCGGAATTGCGCCAGGATCAAACAAAGAAGCGGCGTTATCAGCTATTGAAGATGCAGCAAAAGCAATATTACCTTTAGGCTACTCTATTGATTATGCTGGTGAATCTAGACAATTACGTAAAGAGGGTAATACCTTAATTATGGTATTGGGTATTTCTTTATTGATTGTATTTCTGGTATTAGCGATACAGTTTAATAGCTTTAGAGACCCATTAGTAGTATTGCTTGGCTGTGTACCATTGGCCTTATCAGGTGCCCTACTCATCCCTTATATAGAATTAACCACTATTAATATTTATTCTCAAATAGGGTTAATTACCTTAATAGGTTTAATTGCTAAAAATGGGATTTTGATTGTTGAATTTGCGAATCATGCACAAGAGCTGGGCGCAAATAAACTCGCTGCAGTAACTGAAGCGGCAACCACACGTTTACGTCCTATTTTGATGACCACAGCAGCGACTATATTGGGGCATTTCCCGTTAGTATTAGTGACAGGTGCTGGTGCTGAAGCACGTAATAGTATTGGTATTATTTTAGTGACAGGTATGTTTATTGGCACTATCTTTACCTTGTTTATTTTACCAAGTTTCTATTTACTATTAGCTGAAAAAAGACAAAAAATTACCGGTGAAGAAATACAAGTCTCTGAAGACGCCTTGCAGAAAGTACATAGTTGACAATTTTAAATAACCATCCGCGAAGAAAATGCGGATGGTTTTTTATGCATATACCCGATATTGTTCCAACGGTCGTCAGTACTGCACATTAACCACTCAATCAATCACGGTCATTTGCTCCTTACAACGATCTCCTCTATATTGTTCACTTCTCCCTTTCCTACTAAATTCCATCCTTAATTATTAGCCTTCTTTTAATACAAAAAGACTAATGAAAGGCTGTACTAGTTATTAATCCTATCTTCCAATAACCGCTCAACATACTGTTTCGCTTCGTCACTGTAGAGCAATATTGCTACCGCCTCGTTGATTTCCTCTTCTGTTTTATCCTTGTGCTCAAACATCAGCATCAGTTCACTAATAATATTGGCTTCATAGACAAAACAAGCCATCGGCCTTTTCTCAAAAACAACGGATAACATCGAAGACTTAGTTAACTTAACCTGTAAGGCTAGTGCATCTAAAATTGACTGTGGAAACTGCCAGTGCTTGGCGATGTGATAAGCTAATGATTTAGATTTTTTCTGCATTAATTCTTTAAAAGCATAAGAGTTAGGCTGGCTATCAGGATGAACAAAAGAAAAAGCTTCCATCAATAATTGATAAATAATCATATCGCCCAAGTTGCAAATCAAGCCAATAAGATAACCTTGGGCTGCATCAGTTTTATAAGGAGAAGCCTTTATTAAAGCTTTAGCAATAACACCGGTGTCAAGACTATGTTGCCAAATTTTATTGCCATACTGTTTAAAATAAATTTGTGATTGGGGAGTAAGTTTGCTGACAAAACCATTAATCACACCTTCAATAAGGCCATTACTGCCCAATAACATAAAGGCCGCTTTAAGATCGGTTACTTCTTTATTTGTCCGGTTATAAAAGGAGGAGTTAGCTAGCTCAATTACTTTAGCGGCGATTGAAGGCTCTAGTTGAATCAAATAAAGCAATTCTTCAGTATCAAAGTTATTATCACTTAACTGATCAATTACCTTACTGAGCGAAGCAGGTAATATAGGCATTGCATCTATGATGGTATTAGGTTTTCGCAACACAGCTTCAACTTTTTCAGCTACATAAAGTGAAAGCTCATCGTGCTGTATTGTCGCCGGTGATTGTCCAAAGAGAAAGTCATAAAAATCTTGCTGATGCATTTCCTCAACACTTGCTAAACGCAGTGGCTTTATGGCCCGAGTAATTTGTTTCTTTTCGAACGTTTTTTGCTCTATTTCTTCTTCGGTATTTTTATCCTCTTCATAATAAAAATAATTAGGTTTATTAATACCTTTTCTACTGGGAAACAAGAGTTTGAGTACAGCTTTAAACATGTAGGTTTATTCCTAGTAAATTTATTATTTATTGTTTTTTGTTTTTTTTGTTTTTTTAAGTTAATACTATTTACTTACGAGACCCCTTAATTAATCCTATAATAATCACAATTCATCAACAATTCCTAGAGTCCTGCTTTATAAACTGATGATAGTCTAAAGTTTTCATCAAGCTTAAATACTGTCGGTCTATCATGAACAAAGTTATAAAATACTTCTTTGATTCAAAATAAAACTCTTCATCTATCTATGATAAAACCTGCACTCCGTCATCCGAAAACTGCTGAAGTTAGAGGAAGGAACGCAGTCATTGCTACAGGTTCAGTGGTAGTTAAAAATATTCCTAGAAATTGTTTAGTTGTAGGTTATCCTGCTAAAGTAAAATTGGAGCTATCACTGAGTATTAGTTTTCTTGCCAAGTCCGCTGACATCATAAAGGTAAGTCATAGTGAGTATATTTTTTAAGATAAGTAAATAGGGTGCACACGTGAGCTTTTTCTTTTACTGTATAAAGCGACATTAAATTTTCACTACGTTGCTTTAACATTATGAAATTACATCACATAGATGGCCATATCCAAACAATTTTGCTCGCAGAGTACCCTGATAAGTTACTATTGCTTGATGGTTGCTGCCGCTCAGATATTTCAATGCTCAAGCACTTTATTACCAAAACCTTACAACGTTCTTTCAATGATTTAACCTTAGTCGTCGTAACACACATGCATCCTGATCATGCAGGTGCCGCCGATAAACTTCGAAAACTAACTGGCTGTAAAGTTGCTGCCGCCAATGTCAGTGGCCAATGGTACTCAGGCATAGACGGTCGACTCATGCATCTTACTGACATACTATTAGCTAAATGGGTAGCAAAACGCATGAAAAAACCGCGCCTTAACTTCTGGTATTCTAGTCAGTTAATCGCCGATTATAAACTTGATGATGGTGAGCAATTACCCGGATTTTCTGAGTGGGTTGCTCTAGCAACTCAAGGTCATACAGATAGGGATTTATCCTTACACCACCTGCCCAGTAATAAAGTATATGTTGCTGATTTAATCGTTAAGGTAAAGAATAAATTCATCCCCCCCTTCCCTATTTTTTACCCTAATCGTTATCGAGCCTCGCTCCATAAAATCATCGAGTTAAAACCACAGAGTATTATTCTTGCGCATGGTGGTGAAGTAAATTTAACAGATCATGATTACCAGCATTTATTAAAACTAGCGCCTAAAATACCAAAAACTCATTGGCGCACAGTTAAAGCAAAATTTTTAAAGCCATTTAGAAAGTCTCGTGCTTTAAATTCAGATTAGTAAATTATAAGTTCAAAAACCACTAACCTTGATACTTACCTAATCGTGGTGGGTATCTGTTGCTGCAGATTTAACTGGCGTTAATTCAGCGTCTTCACGGCCTACACCACAAGCAGAAATTTAAATAGCCAAATCCAACTCCTTAACTGGTCAGTACAGCTCCGACCACAAAGATACAAGTTTGGCTATTGAAGAAGTATTGCTATTATTAGAGGGATTAATTGATGTTATTCTTTCTTAATCAGGCTTGGTAATTGAATATAACACTCAACGGTGAAATTCATTTGATGTAGCGATTCGAGAAATTTATGACAGAAATAGCGAATACAGAGATTCAGCTCCTTAAAGAGATTGAGCAGTTACGTTCTGAGCTTGCTGCTGCGCATCGAACTAAAGCCGTTCGTACCGCTGAGCTTTTCAATAGCGAAGAGCGCTTTGCATTAGCCATGCGAGGTGCTAGCGATGGACTTTGGGATTGGGATTTAGAAACTGATGAAGTCTATTATTCTCCTCGCTGGAAAAGCATGTTGGGCTATGGTGAGCACGAGCTTGAAAATAATTTAAGCACTTGGGCTTCAATGGTCCATATTGATGATAAAGATTTTGTGCTAAAGGATGTTCAAAAATTCTTATCCGGGGAAGTAGACACATTTGAAGTTGAAATGCGTATGCGTCATAAAGCAGGTCATGACGTTTTTATTCGATCTCGAGCATTTAAAGTATCCCGCGGTGAAAATAATGAGACAGTACGTTTAGTTGGCACCCATGTTGATATAACTCGTCAAAAAAAAGCCGAATTGTTCGATAAAAGAAATGCCAAGATTCTCGAGATGATTGCAAAAGGAAAACCTGCACCTGAAATCTATAATGAGATAGCTTTGATGTACGAAGAGCGTCACTCTGGATTGCGCTGTTCAATGCTCGAATTAGAGGGAAGTAAACTGCTACATGGCGGAGCTCCTAGCCTTCCAAAAGCTTATTGTGAAGCAGTACATGGTCTTGAAAATGGCCCCGAAGTCGGATCTTGTGGGACATCTAGCTATACAGGAAAACGAGTTCTAGTCAAAAATATTGAAACTGATCCTAAGTGGGTCGATTTAAAGCACGTTGCACTTCCTTATGGCATGCGTAGCTGTTGGTCTGAGCCAATCAAAAACTCTTCTGGAAAAGTATTAGGTGCTTTTGGTATGTACCATAACTACCCAACATTGCCTAACGAAGAAGAATCAAATGATCTTACATCAGCAGCTCAACTTGCTTGTATTGTCATGGAGCGAGATCAGAATCAAAAACGCATTCGAGATTTAGCCTATACGGATAAGCTCACGAACCTTTCCAGCCGCACTCATTTCTATTTAAATATTGAAAAATTAGTAAAAACATCAGCCCGTGATAAGAATAAATTTGGCTTGTTATATATCGATCTTGATAACTTTAAGAATGTTAACGATAGCCTAGGGCATGACGTTGGCGACATACTCCTCATGAGAGTCGCTCAGCGCTTAAAAAGAGCATGCCGTGAAATTGACTATATTGCTCGCCTCAGTGGTGATGAATTTTGCATTGCCGTTAACAATGTCATGGATGATTACGGCGCTGCTCAAGTTGCTCAGCGTTGCCTTGAACTGATATCAAAACCTGTAGAATTAGCCGGAAGAAAATTCACTCCTGCCTGTAGTATTGGTATTGCACATTACCCAGATGATGGCATAGACCTGAAAACCATATTAAAAGCGGCAGATACGGCTCTATATGCTGCAAAGGATCTTGGAAAAAACAGATATGCTTTTTATAAGAAAGAGCTAACTGAAAAGGCAGAATATCGCTTTAAAATCGAACAATATTTAAGAGAAGCGATAGAAAAACAACAACTGTCACTGGTTTATCAACCAAAAGTTGACATCAATTCGGGTAGCATTATAGGTGTTGAGGCTTTATGTCGATGGCATCATCCTCTGCTTGGCCAGGTTTCGCCGGTAGATTTTATCGCCATGGCTGAACAAATAGGTATGATAAAGCCACTTACTGAGTGGATTTTAAAAACGGCCTGTAATCAGTCAACTTTATGGAATGAAGCTGGTTTTTCTTCAATTCGCATGGCCGTGAATATTTCACCAAGTCATTTTCTCGATAGTGATTTGGTACCATTGATCAAACGTGTCATTAAGGATAGTGGAATAATGCCGAATGAGCTTGAATTAGAGGTTACCGAGGGAGGGGTGCACACCAACCAAGAGAATCTTGCCATTTTTGAACATTTAAAAGAGCTTGGTGTATTACTGGCAATTGATGATTTCGGTGTGGGTTATTCATCTTTTGCTTCCCTTAAACATCTTAATGTTGATTTCTTAAAAATTGATAAATATTTTATTGACGACATGCTTGTTGATCATAAGGCAAAACTCCTGGTCGGTTCGATGATAGAAATGGGGCACAACCTTGGCCATAAAGTTACTGCTGAAGGTATTGAAAAAGAGGAACAGTTTTGCATGCTTCAAGAATTAGGTTGTGACACTGCACAGGGGTATTTATTTAGCAAACCCGTCAGTGCCAATCAAGTTTCAAAATTACTGGGTAGAAACTTCACGTGTTAAGCAAGAGAAATTAAATGGCCGCTGTCCTTGCAGGTAATATATGTAAAGCACCTAAATCTCATTTTCTATCGCCAACCTCATTATTAATGACGGTTAATATATAAACAAATCGAACAATAATGATCTAAATCAAAGAAAAAGAGTAAATACTCTATAAACAACTTTACTTATGTAGAGTTGTTACTCTATAATTACTTTGTTCTTAAGCGAACACTTATTGTAATAATTTTTTTGTAGCTTCCCCATAAGCTTTGGCCGATGTAATTCTTAACTACCTATTAGTTCTGAAAATATCATCGGCTTTTTTTATGCCTGAAATACACCAATCACCACTGATAGTGTTACCTCCTTCATATGTTTGCTTCAGATACCAGTAAAACTTCCTAGTTCAATGCCTACGTAAAGCGTAAACTGTTGCTCATTAATTCATTCTCTGGTCGTTAACACACATAATGGCTAGCAAAAACTTTGGAATTTTATGCCTGACCAACCATCTGCCAGTCACCTAGCAGACAATGCTTCAATAGATACGACTAAAAATAAAAAGATCTCCATTCTTCTTGAGCTCATTCAATTTATTCGTCCCTATAAAAGTCAGGTGCTAGCCGCTTTTATCGCCCTTATTTTTACAGCTGGGGTAATGTTATCAGTGGGTCAAGGGGTGAGAATGCTCATTGATGAGGGCTTTGCCCAACAGTCAATACAACAATTACAACACGCGGTGCTATTTATATTGGCCATTACCGTGCTAATTGCTGGAGGAACATTTTTCCGTTTCTATTTGGTGTCTTGGTTAGGTGAGCGAGTGAGTGCTGATATTCGCTTAGCTGTTTTTAATCATGTCATAACTTTACATCCAAGTTATTTCGAAACCAATGGCAGCGGCGATATTATGTCGCGAATTACTACCGATACCACCCTACTACAGAGTATTATCGGCTCCTCCTTTTCTATGGCAATCCGCAGCGTATTAATGCTATTAGGTGCTTTAGTCATGTTATTTGCTACCAATATTAAATTAACTTTTATTGTTTTGCTGTCGGTACCTTTTATTTTGGTACCTATACTGTTTTATGGTCGTAAAGTTAGAAAATTATCACGCAAAAGCCAAGACTCTATGGCCGATGTCGGTAGCTATGCTGGCGAAGCAATCGAGCATATTAAAACAGTGCAAAGTTACACCCACGAACAACATGAAAGGCTCTCCTTTGGCAAGGAGGTTGAAAAGTCATTTAACATTGGTCGCCATCGTATAAAACAGCGTGCTACATTAATTGCTGGTGTAATTATTATCGTTTTTGGCGCTATAACTGGCATGCTGTGGGTCGGTGGCAGTGATGTTATTCAAGGTAAAATGAGCGGCGGTGATTTAGGCGCTTTTGTATTTTATGCCATTTTAGTCGCTTCTTCTTTAGCCACCATTTCAGAAGTATTAGGGGAATTACAGCGTGCGGCCGGTGCTACAGAAAGGCTGATAGAGATTTTGCAGGTTGAAAGCCATATTCGTCCTCCCGTCGAGAATACCATTTCAGCTAAAGAGCTCAACGCGCAAATTACTTTTGAGGCAGTCAGTTTTAATTACCCTTCAAGACCCGATCAAGCAGCAACTCATGCACTGAATTTAACCGCTCAGCAAGGTAAGGTATTAGCGTTAGTCGGTCCTTCAGGCGCAGGGAAAACAACATTATTTGAATTGTTACAACGCTTTTATGACCCACAAGTTGGCCGTATAACCTTAGGCGGTACTGACATACGACAGCTTGACCCGAAAGATCTTCGCCAACAAATGGCCTTAGTGCCACAACAACCCGCACTATTTAGTAGTGACGTTTTTCATAATATACGCTACGGCAAGCCGGATGCTAGTGATGAAGAAGTGATCTCGGCGGCTAAAAAAGCCCATGCTCATGAGTTTATAAGTCAATTGCCTGAAGGTTATAACAGCTTTTTAGGGGAACGTGGTGTGCGTCTCTCGGGCGGTCAACGCCAACGTATTGCTATTGCGCGCGCAATATTAAAAGACCCACATATTTTATTGTTGGATGAAGCAACCAGTGCCCTTGATAGTGAAAGCGAACATCATGTGCAACAAGCATTAGAAGAGTTAATGCGTGATCGCACTACCATTATAATCGCGCACAGGCTATCAACCATACAACACGCGGATAAGATTGCTGTACTTGATGGAGGCAGTTTAGTTGACATGGGCGATCACCAGTCTTTATTGCAAAGCTGTGAGTTGTATCAACGATTGGTGAAATTACAGTTTAAAAAGCTTGGCTAATTTCATTGGTGAACAGGCATAAAAAAGGGAGAATAGCGTCATGCTTTCTCCCTACATTTCAATGCAATATTATCACTGCACTGACATATTATTTTACTGAAAACTACTGTATTTCAGTATTACTCATCTTCAAACGGTTCATCTAAATCATCTTCTTCAGGCAATTCATACTCTTGTGCTTCTTGTTCAAGCCACTCACAAATAATGGCATCAGCTTGTTCTTTGCCAGTATATTTGAGCGAAGAAAAAGCCTGCACTTTAATATCAGCATTTAATGGCGCTAAAGCTTTTTTCACAGCAAGTACTTCAGCGCTGCGTTTACCTTGTGATAATTTGTCACACTTAGTCAATAAAGCTAATACCGGTAAATCACTATCTGCGGCCCACTGTATTAAATCCATGTCTAAGTCTTTTAACGGATGACGAATATCCATTAAAACAACTAAACCTTTTAGACACTGGCGCTTTTCTAAATATTCACCCAATGCTTTTTGCCATTTTTTCTTCATTGCTAATGGCACTTGGGCAAAGCCATAACCGGGTAAATCGATAAGGCGTCGATTTTCTGCAACTTCAAACACGTTAATAAGCTGAGTTCGACCTGGAGTTTTACTAATGCGAGCTAAACCACGTTGATTGGTTAGCGTATTCAAAGCGCTTGATTTACCAGCATTAGAGCGCCCTGCAAAGGCAACTTCAATACCAGAATCAGCTGGTAAACGACGGATATCTGGGGCGCTAATGGTAAAGGCGGCTTTACTTAAATGTATCTTTGTAGAAGACAAGGGCTTAACTCGTTTAAAATTTTCGCCATTATAGCGTTTTTCTTTCGCTTTTATTATTAAAAAAATGCATAAAACAGTGAAATTACGGTTTTTTTTGTTCAATTTTTGCTTATCGACTATTACACAAGGGTAATATTCGTGTAAAATGCCGACACATCCATCATACTTTTTTATCATTTCTTAATTAGATAGCTAATATATTGTTCAAATAGCTAGATAATTAATGACAAGCAGAGAGCAACTCAATGAAAAAAATTATCTTTTCGCTATTTGTAGCTTTAAGTTCAGTAAGTGCTGTACAAGCCGCAGATGCTAACGCAGGCAAAGAAAAATCAGGTGCTTGTAGCGCTTGTCACGGTCCTACAGGTGTTAGTGGAAGTCCTATGTTCCCTAACATTGCCGGTCAAAATGACGCTTATATCATAAAGCAATTAAAAGATTTTAAATCAGGCGCTCGTACCGATGCCATGATGGCACCTATGGCAGCTAATCTATCTGATGCAGATATGGCTGATTTAGCGGCTCACTTCTCAAGTTTACCTAGTGCAAATGAACAAGCGGCGGCGGCATCATCAAGTGCAGATACAAGCACAGATGCAGCACCAGCAAGTGCGCCAGCAGCAGGAAGTGTTGAAATCGTTTCGTCAACACCAGCAGCAGCAATTTACGCAGGCAATGTAGCTGCAGGTAAAAATAAATCAGCAGCATGTGCTGCTTGTCACGGCGCCGACGGTAACAGCTTAGTACCTACTTACCCTAGTCTTGCTGGTCAAAGTGCTAACTATATTGCTAAGCAATTAGCTGATTTCAAATCAGGTAATCGTAACGACCCAATAATGGCAGGTATGGTTGCAGCCTTAACTCAAGAAGACATGGATGACTTAGCGGCATACTTTGCAGTGCAAAACACTAAAGCGGGTACTGGTGAGTCAAATGAAGCGGGCCATAAATTATACTTAGGCGGCGATGCTGCTAAAGGTATTACGGCGTGTATTGCTTGTCATGGTGTAACGGGTAAAGGCATGAAACAAGCTGGTTTCCCAAGCATTACGGGGCAAAGTCAAGATTACTTGAAAAAGCAACTTGCTAGCTTCCGCGACGGGACTCGTGGTAATGACAACAGCGGTATTATGCGTAATATCGCAATTAAATTATCAGATGCTGATATTGAAGCCGTTTCTCAATACATCTCGTCATTAAAATAATAATGGCTTGGTTGCTTCATTAACAAGTTTCTAAAAAGCAGCGTTTATCGCTGCTTTTTTTTCATTGTACTTTGACATAATTAGTAATACCAAGTTGATTAAGTTCTTTCCCACTCAGCGAGAATTAAAAGGCTTAGAGGCAAGACATTGATTGAAGAGAATGGTTATTCCCTTGTCAAAATCAATAACGCAGCATGTAAGCCTTTTAAACTCGCCCTTTGGGAGCTTGTTCTATGCCCATTAACATCGTTAAATTTATTTGATTTAGAATGACTAGACCTAAACAAATTTGCCTTGTTATTGAACATTTAACATAGCTCTGAGTTGGGAAGAAATTTAATCAAATTGGTATAAATGGATAACTAGCAGCGAAATGAACAACAACACTAACACCTCATTATTTGTCGCTTGCCAGCAATGTGATGCGCTATATGACAAGCCACACTTAAAACAAGGACAACTTGCCAAGTGCAATCGTTGTGGCAGCACGTTAATAGAACGAAAAGTTGATTCTATTGAGCGTAGCTTTAACTGGTCCCTTGCCGGCTTAATGCTAATGTTACCCGCAATTTTATTACCTATTATGGGTGTAACCTTGGCAGGCCAATTTCATCAAGCTTCTTTATTTGATTGTATTTTAGTGTTGATTGATCGCGGTTTTTTCATGATTGCCTGTTTGGTCTTTCTATTCGCTATCGCTGTACCCATTGTACGTCTAGCTGGTGCGCTATATATTTCTTACAGCTTTAAATTCAATAAGTTGAAACCCTCCTTATTAAACTTCTTTCGCGCTTATCACCACCTTGATAATTGGGCTATGCTCAACGTCTTTATGCTTGGTATTGTCGTATCTATGTATAAGTTAATTGATGATACTGAGCTATCAGTTAATCTTGGCTTACTGGCTTTTATTCTTTGGTTAATTTGTTCTACTATGTCGGCTGTAGCCCTAGATCAAGATTATATTTGGGACAAGCTAGAGCAAGCTTTTGCAAAAGATGAGGCACAAGATGAAAACAGCTAAACAACTTGAGCTAACGTTATGCCCTAAATGTCATAAGCTTAATCGTTTAAAAGCAGAACCCCAGCAGTGTAGCCGCTGTAATGGTATGTTTTATCAACGTAAGCGCAACAGTTTACAATACACCTTGGCGTGGAACTTTGCCGCCTTGTTAGCCTTTATTCCTGCAAATCTTTACCCAATAATGATCGTCTATCAATTGGGTATTGGTGATGAAGCAACTATTTTGTCAGGCATTGGCGAGTTTATTGACCATGGCTTATACCCAATAGCGGTTATTATCTTTACCGCCAGTATCATAGTGCCTTTAATAAAAATTATCGGTCTATTTGTGTTAGTTTATAAAGCACATACAGGGATCCGTTTAAAACCAGACAAGCATAGTAAAATTTACCATATACTTGAAATATTAGGTCCTTGGTCAATGCTTGATGTCTTCGTTGTTGCTTTAATGGTTACTGTAGTTGAGCTTGGCTTTGTAACCTCGGTAGCGGCAGGTCCTGCTATCAACTATTTTACCATTACGGTAATTTTTACCATGTTTGCTGCGAACAGTTTTGATCCGCGTTTGTTATGGGATAAAAAAGCAGATAAAAAAGCAGATAAAAAAGCAGATAAAAAAGCAGATAAAAAAACAGTAACACAAACGCCATTATTGTCAGAAAATACGCCAGAAAATCTACTAGGCACTTTACCAGAAGAAAAGGGATAGAAATGACCAATATAAAAGATATTGCTGCCTCTGAGCATAATGAAAATAAAAATATTCATGCAGAAGTTGTGCCTCGACAGGGCATATCTATTATTTGGTTTGTACCCTTTATAGCCTTAATTTTTGGCTTATGGCTCACCGTAAAAGTAGTATCTGAACAAGGGACCTTTATCACGATAGAATTTGATAACGGCTCAGGCATAATACCCAATAAAACAGAAATACGTTATAAAGGATTAGTGACTGGCTTAGTAAAAAGCGTAGTGCCCTCTGAAGACTTACAACGAGTTATTGCCGAAGTAGAAATTTCTAAAAACTTTACCGACTACCTCACTGAAAACACTCGCTTTTGGTTAGTCAGTGCTGACATTTCACTGCAAGGGGTCTCTGGACTAGATACGCTTATTTCAGGCAGTTATATCACTATAATGCCAGATACCGATAAGGATGCCGACAGCCAAAACCATTTTATTGCGTTAACTGAAGCACCTACGTTAGATATGTCGACTCCTGGCTTACACCTTACTTTACATACCGATGTATTAGGCTCTATCAGTGAAAATTCACCCATTAATTTCAAGCAAATCCCCATTGGTCATGTTACGGGTTATCACTACAAAGAAAGTAGTAAAAAAATTGGCATTAATATTTACATTAAACCCGAATTTGCTCACTTAATAAAAGAGAACTCCTTATTTTACAATACCAGTGGTATACAAGTTACCGCTTCACTCTCTGGTGGCGTAAAGGTTAATACGGAGTCATTGGCCTCTATTATGGCTGGCGGAATATCCGTTGATAACTTAAGTTATCAAACTGAATTAGCGCCCGCTAAAAACGGTCAAACCTTCCCCTTACATGCTGACTTTCAATCGGCTGAAATGGGCCATGAGGTTGAATTAACGTTAGACTGGAACTCTGGCATAGACCACAATGCGGCCATTTTATTCCAAGGCTTAACCATAGGCGCTATTGAGTCATTCAGTAAAATAGACCCCGTAAGTCGAAAAATTACCGCAATCGCTAAAGTTAACCCTCGCGTGGTACCTTACTTAACGGATCAATCACAGTTTTATATTGTTGCACCTCAAATTAGCCTTGGGGGTTTAACAAACGCTAAGACGTTATTAACGGGAAACTACCTAAGCATAAGGCCATCTTTAGCAGGTAACCCAAGCAACAAATTTAATGTATTTAGTAGCAAACCTCCGTATAAATACACAGAGCCAGGCTTACACTTAATGTTAACAAGTGGTGATCGTAGTTCATTACAAGTTGGCAGTAATGTTTATTACAAACAACAAGTCGTTGGAAACATACAAGCCATTGAAACCACTGCGCCAGAGCGTCATTTAATTCATATACATGTACAGCCAAAGTTTAGCCATTATGTGAATAATAGTAGTCGTTTTTATAATAATTCTGGTGTTAAAATCTCCGCAAGTTTACTGGGTGTCGATATTCAGGCTCAGTCATTACAGAGTATCTTAACGGGTGGCATTGCTTTTACTAACCAAGATAGTACGCTAGAATCACAAAAAAAATTGGTTCAAAATGGTGATAGTTTCTCACTCTATGCGAATAACAAACTCGCTGAGCAGAATATTAGTTTTACACTAGATTTCACGGCCAGCGAGCAGCTAAGTACTGATACTCGCCTTTTATACCGCGGCATAGAAATTGGCGCTATTCATCAAACTAAAATACAAGGCGACTACCAGCAATTAAAGCTAGGACTATTACCCGAGTATCAGCATATATTAAAAGCTGGCACCCAATTTTATTTAGTTAAACCAAGCTTAAGTCTATCGGGTGTTAGTGATACCGATGCTTTATTCGGTGGTGCCTACATCACCTTTAATCTTGGGCAAGGTGAAGCCAAAAATCAGTTTACCTTGTTCAACCAACCGCCAGTAAAACTTGCCAGCTCTCCCGGCTTACAGCTTACCTTATCTACTGAGCATGCCAATGTGGCAACGCCTGGTAGCGCGATTAGCTACCGTGGCATAACTATTGGACAAGTCGATAATGTCAGCCTTAATAAAATAGATGATGAGATTAAAGTTAGCATCACAATTGATGATGAACACCGAGATTTATTACAAAGTACCAGCCGTTTTTATAATGCTGGCGGTTTGACTATTTCCGGTGGTTTAAGTGACTTTGTAGTAAAAACCGAATCAATTGATGCTATTTTGCGCGGTGGTATCAGTTTTTATAATCCAGAAGTATCGTTAACAAACTCATTATCATCATCACTAATAACTAGCACCCAAGTTGAAGAACTGTCGAACTTCACCTTATTTAAACATGAAGAACATGCCAAAGATGCAGGACAAACGATTAGCATCCATTTTAATGATATTACTGGCTTGAAAATAAATACAAAAGTTATTTACCAAGAGCAAACCTTAGGTACTATTGAGCGCTTAATCTTTACTAAAGACAAAATTGGGGTGACCGCTTTAGTGCTATTAAATGATTTAGGCAGCCAATTCGCCCGCCAAGGAACAAAGTTTTGGAAAATTGAACCTCAAATTGGACTAGTAGGGTCGAAGAATATTGCGGCTTTACTTGATGGTGCCTTTATTGGTTTACTACCGTCACATAATGTAGAAGCTAAGCTGAAGAATGAATTTGAAGCCCTTGAGTTGGCTCCAACCGTTGAGCAACTTAGTTATGGCTTAAATATCAAATTGACTGCAGCTCGTCTTGGCTCTGTTCGCGTGGGTAATCCTGTGTTGTATCGCCAAATTAAGGTCGGTAAAGTCATTGGTACCGATTTATCTGCTACCGCTGACCAAGTAAATATTTTTATCAATATCGCCAAACGTTATTCGCCGCTTGTCAACGAGAAAAGTCAGTTTTGGAATACCAGTGGTATTAATATAGAAGCAGGTATTTTCTCAGGTATTAATATTGATTCTGAATCGATAGAAACTCTAATTGCGGGTGGTATTGCCTTTGCAACACCTGTCGTTGATGAAAATAATGATAAAGAGCAAGATGATGAAACGAAGTCCTTACCGGGAAGCTTTATTTTACATCAAGACGTCGATAAAGACTGGTTAGAGTGGCAGCCAAGAATAGTCCTTAATAATCAAAACACCAAAGCTGACTGAAAACGTTAATTACTTACATTTTATTTGCCTACAATAGTTTAACTTGGCGACTTTCTCATTTATTTTATCTTAATATTTATTTAGGTTTACAAATAATAAATGAGTAATCGTCTTGCCTCATTATTAGCCAGCTGGTTTCCCGAAAAAGACTCATGCCAATAGGCTCTTGCCAATATCATTGAGACACAAAGATCTTCTTATCATAAATCTGGTGCCATGATGCTTATTAATAGCTTGGGTATACAACACCCTTCAAAAAACTCAGTAAATAAACTCAGTAAATAAACTTAATAAAATAAATGTACAATTATTTTTAGTTGATTTTCTTAAAAGATAATCAACTAAAAACCTCACAACACCAATAATAAAACAAATAATTACAATAACTTAACTGTAAATAAAAACAAGAAGACAGCGTCTAAACTACATAAAAATTATACAATTTATCAATAGAGTGGATAAAATTTCAACTTATAGCACACTCAATGGTTGACAAAAGCGGGGTTTTGAATGAACATATAGCCATCTAAACGTCTAAAGAAAGTAAGAAGAAATATTTTGAACACACAATCAGAGCTTCAAGCCAGATACAATGATATTAATCGAGGCGTCTACTTTATTGGTACCACACCACCTAAAAGTGATACTCCACTTGATAAAGTGACCGAAATTGCTGAAAAACTGCTTGATCGCGTCAGTGATATCGACTTTGATGGCCTGATTGTTTATGACATTCAAAATGAAGATTCGCGAACTAGCAAACCTCGACCTTTCCCGTTTAAATCAACTCATGATACTAGGCTTTATTCTGCTTTATTGAATAAAAAATCAAGTCGTCCTGTCATTACTTATAAGAGCGTTATTCAATCTAATAGCGATGACTTTAATGAGTGGGCAAACGAAGCATGGCAAAAGTATGGCGTAAAAGATGTAGTGTTGGTTGGAAGTCCATCAAAGGATAATAAAATTTCTTTATCTTTGGCTGATGCGTATAAAACCTTGGTAGATAACCCGCATGACTTCTTTATTGGTGGTGTAACTATTGCTGAGCGCCATGCCACTAATAAAAATGAACATGAGCGCTTAATTTCAAAACACCAACAAGGTTGTAGTTTCTTTATTTCTCAAGCGATATACAACCCACAAGCAACAATAGATTTACTGACCCGTTATGCTATTGAATGCCAAAAAGAAGGTGTAAAGCCGCAACGATTGATCTTAACATTCTCTCCCTGTGGCAGTGAAAAAACCTTAGAATTTATTGAGTGGTTAGGTGTTAATGTGCCTGAGGCGACCAGCTTACGTATTCTTAACGCACAGAGCCCTTTGTATGAGTCAATTCAATTTTGTGTCAATAGCTTGCAACAAATCTTAGATGCGATACTTCCCTATGACTTACCTTTAGGTTTAAATATTGAGAGCTTAACTAATCGTAAGGAAGAAATAGACGGTTCTATTTTGTTATACAAACTATTACGTTCAAAGATGGATAACTTTTTAGCTAAAAAAGAATTATCGGCTTTAAATAAACAGTAATAGCGACTAAAAGAACTCAGCGATAATTAAAAGGCTTAGAGACAAGGTATTGATTGAAGAGAATGGTTATTCAGGAGAATAAGCTCCTGCATTCTCTAATAAGCCGCATCCATGCAGCGTCCTTGTCAATATCAATAACACAGTATGCAAGCCTTTACTTTTTATTAGATACTCGCCCTTGGGAGCTTGTCAGAAAAGCAAGAACTCTTCTAACATAGCTCTGAGGGGGTAATAAATTTAATGGAATTGGTATTATTATTTCAAATTTGAATAGCTTGGCTGAAATCATCATCGCAAATCACTTGGTCTCGCCCATTATTTTTTGCAAAATAGAGTAAGTCATCAGCACGCTTTAATGTTTCATCTAATGTTTCACCTTGCCTTCTTTGGGTAACTCCAACACTTGAGGTGACTTTAAGCTCTGCATTATCATCTAAAATAACTGATTGCCGGCTAATACTTAACGCAACCCTATTCGCAATATTTTTAGCATCACTAAGTTCAATATTAGGCAAAACTGCGACAAATTCTTCACCACCAAAACGTGCAACAATATCTGTCGTCCGTAACTCTTCTTGAATAACTTTAGCTACATTAACAAGTACCTTATCACCAACCGCATGACCATGATTATCATTAATTCGCTTAAAGCGGTCTAAATCAAACATAATAAGTGAGTATACTTGCTGACCTTCATTACTTCGTTGTGCCAACCTTAACAATACTCGTCGATTAATTAACTTAGTTAAAGGATCAACCGTTGACTCTCTATAAAGCTTCATCAACATAGATAGTTGACCAACCTGTAACCATAAACTTATGCCTGCAAATAAAAGAAATAACCAAATACTATTAACAAGCAACCAGATAGATTGATCCACAAAGAATATTTCATAGCTGGCAAAAGGAATTAAAATACAAACAACAACAATAACTCCGCCACTAATTGTTAAAGGAAACAAACCTAACATAGCTAATATAAAATAAGGTAGCATGGCAAAAATACTCGGTATTTCATCTTTAGGTAAATCACTTACAATCATCATGCTGGCGACATAAAAAATCATTGGTGATAAAAAAGCCAGCGGCATAACTAAACGAACAGTATTCACCAGAGCACGAACCTTTAACAGGTACGCTAATGAAAATAATGATAACGATAAGACAATTCGCGCAACAAGAAGCGCTAACGCTTCGGCATTTGGAAACAATACAAAATCAAACCCAGAAAATATGGGCACAGACAAAGCAAAAAATATGCACATAAACCAGAGACGAATGGTTATGTAACTAGTGCGCGTGGCAATAAAATCATCTGAATGTAATTTTGTTGAGATCAAATCACTCAAAGCATGCCGGTCGACGGTAAAATAAGAATTGAATAATGTTGAATCTTTCGATCTTTTTCTTCGCTCGTCACTGCTTGGGCTTTTATTACCTTGGTCTTTATTATTTGGCCTTTTGACAATAGGTTCCATATTATTACCGAAGCTGTTTAAGGAAGTCTGTTTATTACTAGTCATTTTTTTATCTATTTAATAATGGAAGGTGAAGTACTTGTACCCTAAGGTTTTCATTGCGATTACCTATTGATAATTAATTCATAACTAGAATCCTATCTAAACCTCCGTCGCGGTAAAGCCTAATAAAAACTTCAACAACATTTGGGTCAAATTGACTACCAGAACCAGATAGAATCGCATCTAGTGCATCTTCATGTGACCATGCTTCTTTATAAGGCCGTTTACTAACGAGAGCATCAAAAACATCAACAACGGCAACAATTCTTGTTACCAATGGAAGTTCTCCACTTGGAATGCCTTTAGGATAACCTTTACCATCCCAACGTTCATGATGATACAAAGCAACCCGCTGAGCTAGTTTAGTGCTATCAGAATGACTGAGTATTTGCGCACCAATTTCTGAATGCTGCTTCATTATTTCAAACTCTGCCGTAGTTAATTTACCTGGCTTTTGTAAAATATTATCAGGTATGCCCACTTTACCAACATCATGTAACATTGCTGCCTTACCGTAGTCTTGTGAATCTTCAGCTGAAACCCCCATAGATTGAGCAACAGCAGTTGTGTATGCGCCCAGTCTATTAATATGTTTTCCTGTGGTAGAGTCTTTAAATTCAGCAACTTCAGCCAAAGTATCAATCGCTTGGCTATAAGACTTTTTTAAATTTAAATGTAACTTTAACGTTTCTAGCGCATTAGCACATTGGTTGGTAAACACTTCAATAAGATTTTTATCTTCAGGTGATAATGAATGGTTCGACTCTAAGTAAATAAAACCAACAACATTATTATCAATAGTGAGCGGTAAAATTAAGGAGCCTTCTCTAAGGTTGTCTGTCGACTTATTGTATAAAATACTATCAATACATGATTTAGAGATGTTATCAATTCGCGCACGATTTTCCTTTTTATGGAATAACTCCCCTACCCCTGATTCTATCTTGACTTCTTCACCCGTTACCGTAGCAACCACGCCGTCGATAGTAGAGATAAGAGCATTTTCATTTAAGTGGCATAAGCCAATAATCTGCGTCAAAATTCCATCAAAAAAGTCGGATAACGATCCTTTTGAAATACGATAAACCTCAGGCGCAGCATCAATAATTTTACGTAACCCCATCCTATTCAGATCAATCGCTTTAAGCTCTCGATAGGCTTTAATCGTAGAGCGCACTGTTGTGTAAAGTTTATCGATTGTGAGTTCAGTTTTGTCTTTGTAATCATCTATATCAAAATTATCAATAATAAAACGCTCTGGCGCGATACCTGGCTGTCCCGTTCTGATCACTAGGCGGATCATTTTCATTGCTAATTCATTTCGAATATATTCAACTAGCTGCAACCCAGCATCATCTGTTTCCATAACTACATCAATTAATGCCAACGCAATATCTTCATGTTTATCAAGAATTTCCTTCGCTTCAAAAGCTGAGCTGGCTTCTAGAAACTGAAGTTCACGACCATCCAACTCAAAGCCTTTTAAATTGAGTTTAGTTAGTGTCCTTATATCCTCTTCATCATCAACAAGTAAAACTTTCCAAACATACCTACTAGCCAGAGGTGCAGTTAAATTTGAACTACCTTGCTGATCTTTAGATTTAATATTACGGTTAATTATTTTCATATCGACTCCTATTTACAGCTAATTTAACCGCAAACTAAATTTATTATTATAATAAAGTGATAGATTAATTTTCATTTTCTAGTCCTAGAACGGCCTGACACGGAAAAATGATTTCAAAAACGACTCCCTTACCTAAACTGCTCTGACAGCGAATATGTCCATGCATATCATTTACCACAATGTTATGACATAAATACATACCAAGCCCCGTACCATCAGTACGAGAGGTGGTAAAAAAAGGCTCAAATATTTTATCAAGGGTACTTGGCGTCATGCCTTTACCATTATCTGTATAGAGCAGACGAATAAGATTGTTTTTCGTACTATCAATCTCTATCTGAATAAGCGGATTATGCATTTCATTAGCAAAATCAGTCGTAAAACCATGAGCAAAACTATTAAGAATTAAATTAGTAATAAGTTGGTCAAAACGCCCTGGCTGCCCAAAAACATCGAGTTTATCTGGACAATAAAGCTCAACAATAATAGCCTTTTTCTTTAACTGACTAGTTAAGGTAAAAACAACATCTTCAAGTACTTCTTTGACGTTGTAGCGTCTAGATTTTTCTGATACTTGATCAACAGAAGTACGCTTAAAACTTTGTACTAGCCTAGCGGCTCTACTTAAATTAGAAAAAGCCAAAGAAGAGACTGTTTCAATAACATTGATATTATCTAATAAGTCTTGTTCTTCAACTTCATCTTGGCTTAATAACTCAATTAAATTTTTCTGGATTTGCTGGATTTGGCTAACTGATCCGATAGCGATACCTAACGGCGTATTAACTTCATGGGCAAAACCTGCCACCATTCGACCAAGAGCCGCGATTTTTTCACTCGCAAGTAATTCATCTCGAGTCAAATTTAACTCATTAATATTTTTATCTAGCTTTTTCTTATTGCGTTGTAATTTTTTAAAAATAATAGGAATAACTAGTGCCATCGCCATAGCCATAAACACTAATATTGAATAGAAAAACAAACCATAAAAAGCATCAGTTCGAGTTTGCTGAGCTAGTGTAAGTAAATCATCTGTAATGGAATCTTCAATATTCTTTAAACTATTTATCCTCTCAGTACTCGCTGCAAACCATTGTAAAGCAGAGGAATCACCTCCATAAGTTATCGGGAGAACATTTTGATTTGTGCTTTGTTGATTATTAAAAAACTGCTGATAAACATATGTTCTTATCACTGATATTCTTTGAGTAGCAACTGAATTATTAATATGCTCAAATAAAGTAATATATGGCGTAGTCGTCGCTAAGATAAAATTTTCAAAATATACATTTTGTTCAGCCGATAAAGAGATAGCTTCTAAGTACTGAGTCAAAGAGACTGCATCTAAACTCAATATACTGCTAATAATTGCTCTTTCTAAACCTGCTTTCTCCTTCCCTTTCAAAAGATTAAGGTAAGCATTACTTAACTGAGAGATATTACTGTTGTTAGATACGTTAGGCAGCATAGAAATAATCTTAAACAATTGTTTGTTTAAACGACTAAAGTAATCAATTGTGACCGTTACTGAAGCATCCAATGAAATAGCTTGCTGACGAACAAGGGAGATTCGTTCAAACTCAATCACGATATCAGCGAATGACTTACTAAAATAATGCCTTTCACTTTGCTCATTAAACACTTTTAATCTACTTGAGACGTTAGCAATTAGCCTATCCGTATTTTGATATTGAACCTGTAATTCTTCAAAGAATTTTTGCCCATGACTAGACATATATATTGAAGTTTTACCTCTTTCCTTTTGTGTTTCATGTATCAAAGCTGATATTTGAGTCGTTAATTTTATTAGTTGTTCAACTTGCGTAATTTCGCCAACAAAACATGCCTCATCTTTGACTCTTATAGCTGAAAAAAGCAATATCCCCATAATAGGAAATAATAAAATTACATACAGTATTTTTGTATTTTGAAGTTTATTTAATAATTTCACATTTTTACCACATCAATGAATCTCTACAATTTTTTCATCATAACAACGGCTCTGATTCACATGACCAATAATGTTGGTAATAAAATTATCATTAAGCTATCTTAAATTTTGAAACCAAAATATTCATATTGGTAGATAATTGTGCTTATTCAACAACCAGATTAGCCCTTATCTCCCGCTCTATCCGCCTCAATAGCACAAATGAAAATTTAAATACCTCACTGCCCTAAGTTATTTTTTAACATGCCTATGTAGTTAACTCAGGATCTTGCTGTAAACGTCATCTTCAAGGTATTTACATCGAAGATCTGAGTACTTTAGGCTAAGATTCCTGCTTAAGACACTACGGGAATGACGTCCCTGAGCCATGTGTATAGACATGTTTTTTAATTGAATATTGTCAATTTAACTAGCTAAGTATTGCGTATACTTGATCACAAAAATATAATTCAAAAAATTATAGTGCGTCTAATATATGTAATATAAATACATAAATTAATAAATAATTGATTTAAATCAAATTAATATCGATGAACAATTAGTCAACATAATATTACTATTGGCTATGTTCTCACTCAGTGTTGCTTTGAGCATATTATTTCTGTTGGTATTTATATTTGTATCTAAAAAGAAAAAACAGCCTAAGTAATTTCATAAATACTTAGTCGCCACACCCGCGGCTATATTCAGCCGTTTATTAACTAAATCATTCGCTTGTGCAAACTTAATATAAGATTTAAATATTGAGAGCTTAACTCATCGTAAAGAAGAAATAGACGGCTCTATTTTGTTATACAAATTATTACGTTCAAAAATGGATGGTTTTTTAGCCAAAAAAGAATTGTCGGCTTTAAATAAATAGTAATAGTTGCCAAATGAACTCAACATTATGCTGAGTTCTTTGTACTATTTTTTGTTCACTATTTCGTCCCTGTCTGATATGAAAAAATGAAAGCGCAGTGTTTGTTCTTAAACAAGCGCTTTTTTACGACCACTTTATTGATCTCCCGCCAGATTTCTCCCCCTATACCTGATAAACTATCATAACGCCACGATATGTCGTGCATCTGATTTTACCAAGAGAAAATAAGGTATGCCCGCAAATATAAAAGAATTTTTGGCTGACTCACAACTACTTCTCAATGCCGTCGGCGAAGGTGTCTATGGCTTTGATAAAGACGGGAATGCTGTGTTTGTTAACCCAGCTTCTGAGCAAATGACAGGTTGGAAATCAGCAGAATTACTCGGTAAAAATATTCATAAATATCATCACCATACACGTGCCAATGGTGAACTCTACCCGAGTGAAGAATGCAATATTTATAATACCATGCGTGACGGTTTGGAGCGTAAAATTACTGATGAAGTATTTTGGCGCAAAGATGGTACTAGCTTTCCAGTAGAATACACCTCAACCCCCGTTTTTAAAGACGGTGAACTCATCGGCGCCGTTGCTGTTTTTCGTGATGTCAGTCAACAAAGACTAGCCGATAGTAACCTGCGATCTGCATTGAAAAAAGTACAAGACCTTACTGAAAAGCTGCAAGCAGAAAATAGCTACTTACAAGAGGAAATAAATGAAAACTGGCATGGTTCAGGGTTAGAAGGTAACAGCCCAAAATTTCTTGCCATGTTGCAGCAAATAAAACTGGTTGCTCAAACTGATAGTACCGTACTTATCTTAGGTGAAAACGGCACAGGTAAAGAGCTTGTTGCTCGTAATTTACATCAATTGAGTCAACGCCATAATACCCCCTTAGTAAAAGTAAACTGTGCTGCATTTTCATCAAACTTGTTAGAGTCTGAGCTTTTTGGACACGAAAAAGGGGCATTTACTGGCGCAATCGAAAAAAGACGGGGTCGTTTTGAGCTCGCCGACAAAGGCACCTTATTTTTAGATGAAATTGGTGAACTCTCACCCGATGCACAAAGTAAATTATTACGCGTTCTACAGGAGCGTGAATTTGAGCGTGTCGGTGGTAGTAAAACTATCAAGGTTGATATTCGTATTATTGCCGCTACCAACCAAGATTTACTCGCCATGGTTGAGCAAGGTAAATTTCGAATGGACTTATATTACCGCTTGAATGTATTCCCTATCGTTATGCCCGCGTTAAGAGAGCGAATAGAAGATATCCCCTTGCTTTGTCACAGTATTTTAGCGCAACTTAATACTAAACTTAATAAAGATATCAAAAGCATAAGTAAACATAGTCTAAACAAATTGGCGAGTTATCATTGGCCAGGGAATATTAGAGAGTTGCAAAACATTCTTGAGCGTGAGGTTATTCTATCCACTTCGACCACTCTGCATATTCAACAAAAATTTGATAAATCTCAATCGATTGTACGTACTTTTAACAAGCCTTTGGCTGACATTGAAAAAGCTTACATTATTGAGGTATTAAATGACTGTCATTGGCGGATTGGCGGTAAAAATGGCGCAGCCAAAATACTAGGTTTGCCCGATAGCACCTTACGTTCAAGGATGATAAAGCTTAAAATTAAACGCGGTTAAACTTATACCCAAGCCAGCTCAAGATGCACGGTATATCGCGCCAACGCGATATACCGTGTCACCCAGTAGTTCACATCTTTATTTTTTCAATTAAATACAATGACTTAAATGCTCGCCATTCTGGCGTGATTATTGATATAGAGTAATTACTTAATTATGACCCTGTAGTAATTTATGAAGTTTGATATCAAAGAAGAGCACCTCATCATTAAGCCCTATAAATCTCAAACATCTGTGTATGTAAGAGAACAAAAAGGCTTCTATCAAAAAATACGCCGTTACATGAACTGGCTACTTATGCTTGCTTTTATTGCCATGCCTTTTGTGCAATTTAACGAGCAACAAGCCGTTTTACTTGATGTAGTTAAACAAGAGTTTAGAATTTTTAATCTGACTTTCTGGCCACAAGATTTTATTTTACTCGCTGGAATTTTTATGGTGGCAGCTTTTGCGTTATTTTTTATCACCACTTGGCTTGGACGAGTTTGGTGTGGTTATGTTTGTCCACAAACCGTTTGGACACTCGCCTATGTATGGGTTGAGCACAGAATTGAAGGCACACGTAATAAACGGATGGCTTTAGACAAAGCCCCTTGGACACTGAGTAAAACTTACAAAAAAACACTCAAGCATATCATTTGGCAATTAATGTCGTTATTTACCGCGACAACCTTTATTTCTTATTTCGTGCCAGTGAGCGAACTTTATAGCACCATGCTGACATTCGATTGGAGCGGTGCAGTGACTTTTTGGGTGTTATTTTTTGCCCTAGCGACTTACGCTAATGCGGGCTGGATGAGAGAACATGTGTGTATTCATTTATGCCCATACTCACGCTTCCAGTCGGCCATGTTTGATAAAAACACTCTGTTGGTTGCCTATGACGCAGAGCGTGGTGAAAATAGAGCCCCGCGTAAACGTAAAGATGATCCCAAAGCGCTTGGCTTAGGTGATTGTGTTGACTGTAATTTATGTGTTGATGTCTGCCCTGCTGGCATAGATATCCGTAACGGCATTCAATACGAATGCATTAATTGTGGTCTGTGTATTGATGCTTGTGACCAAACCATGGAAAAATTTAACTACCCTAAAGGTTTGATTAGTTATACCAGTGAACAACAACTCGCCGGTAAAGAAAGCAGCCGCTTTAATTTAAAACTCGTTTCTTACGCAGGTTTAACGCTGATGTTTACGGTGTTATTAGGTATTTGGATAGATAGCAGAATTCCGCTAGAAGCTAACATCATTCGCGATAGAACTGCGCTATACCGAGTTAATTATGAAGGCGTGGTTGAAAACACCTATACCTTAAAAATTCTGAATAAAACACAGCAACCCTTACATTTTGATATCAAGGTTGAGAACTTAAACGAGATAGAAATAAAACTCCCTAAAAATGTACGAATAGGCGCAGGAGTTATGGAAGAAATTCCCGTCACCTTAGCTATAGATGGTTACAAGCTTGAGAAGAAAATCACCAACTTTGATTTCATTATTCAAGCAGTTGAACAACCCAATATTTTAGTGCAAAAGAATACCGTTTTCTTTCGCAATTAACCCATAAAAATATAATAAAGCAACTTAGATAAGTCGCTTTTAGTAAGTAACTTTTAATTATCAACTTCACTCTTAAAGGCAAGTTATGGCTTAGTCAGCCACTTGTCTAGGAGTAAGGATTTATATGAGCATTACAGCAACTGACTTTCATTTAAATGGTAGTGGCATAGTCACTCAAGAACCAGAAACGCTCAACAAAATACCGGGGAATAGAGCCGTTTGGGTAGGAATTTTCGCCGAAATGACAGAGTTCGCTCTATTTTTTATAGTCTATTTTATTGCTAAAGCACACTACCCTGAACAGTTTAACCAAGGTCCGCAACAGTTAAACACTTTAGCGGGCACCTTAAATACTTTTGCCTTGATCAGTAGCAGTTATTTTGTTGCCAAAGCACTGGCGGCTATTCGTATTGATGACCCTGAGCAAAGTATAAAATGGCTATGGCGAGCAGTGCTCTGTGGTGGCATTTATCTAGTGATAAAAGTTTGGGAATATCATTGGAATGTAGATCAAGGCATTGAAACCAATACCAACAAATTCTATACAATGTATTACTACATGACCTTCAACCATTTATTACATGTTGGTTGGGCAAGCGGTAGTTTACTTTGGGCTATTCGCCAGCTAAAAGCCGGTAATTATACGCAGAATAATCATCTCGGTTTTACTGCTATTGCTTGTTATTGGCATATGGTCGATTTGGCTTGGGTCATTATTTTCCCACTCTTGTATGTACTGCGATAAGGAATACTCATGCTAAAAAATAACTTCACACTCAATATGTTAGATATTTCTTGGATCTTGCTGATGATTATTACGTCTGCTAATGCCTTTGTTGCAGAAACAGCTGAACCAAGTTTAGCCATTACCGCCATTATTTGTTGCTCTATAGCCTATAAAGGCAGGCGTATTATGGATTACTTTATGGAGCTAAATCATGCTAATACAACTATTCAGTTCTTTATGCGCAGTTATTTTCATGTATTCCCTGCGCTCATTTTTTTAAGTGATTTATTCTCTGAGGAACTTGCCAGTTTAACCACTATTTAACGACACTTCATAAGATGAAATTGCCGCGATAAGAAAAAAGAATTAATTTAACAAGCGCTTATATTGAGTTGGGCTAAGCCCTGACCAGCACTTAAAAGCTCGAGTAAAGTTAGCGGCATCTGAATAACCCAGCACTAAAGCAACATCAAGTACTGATAACTGCACAGTGCTAAACATGGCTTGCACATGATTAAGTCAACAACTCCTTTATCACTTGGCTATTTTAAGCATGTTCAAGCAAAACCCAAAAGGGTGCTTTGGCAATTAAATTTCCATGTTCGGATAAATAATCAGCATGAAAGTTCTCTTGATATAACAACCTCCCAAGCGGAACTCCATCTATTCTAGAAAACTAAACAGGCTTGTAAATGACTAGTTTTAACGAGGGTAGTGTCGGTGTTCACAATTTACATCCTGTATTTTTATGACTAAAAAATCACCCTCTAATAATTTATCTTCCTTGTCGTAATATGACAGGAAGATAGATTATCGAAAGTGAAATATGATACAGAAGTAGTAAAAACGTTGAATATTATGAACTTTATTCTGTTAAAAAACGCATCTAACCAGTGGAGTATTTAATATTTTTTACTATGATTAATATTCCACAATACATTTAGCATGCCGTACTTAATGCCGATTTAGACACCTATTTTTTAAGGAATATATAATGAAATCAAACAATATATTGATAAGTAGAGCTATCCGCAAGGTAGTTATTACGGTTGCGGTTTCGCTATCACTGACTTCCGCAGCTTTTGCTACAGAGCAAACATTAATTATAAACGTAAAAATTTGGGATGGCACCTCTAAGAGTTTAAGTAAAACTCAAGACGTATTAATTGAAGGTGACTTAATTAAATCAATTGGCAAGGGTTTAAAAGTCGCCGCTGATGTTGAAGTCATTAATGGTGGCGGTCGCACATTAATGCCTGGCCTTATCGAAGGTCACGGTCATTTACAAATGAATGGTACTTCATTAGCTGATATTGAAAATAATAGAAACTGGGAAGAATTAGCGGTTCGCTCTGCTGCTAAAGCTAAAATAGCCCTGATGAGTGGTTTCACAAGTTGGCGAGATGCTGGTGGTATGGGTGCTGGTCTGAAAAAAAGCATTGATACCGGTGTTGTTGCTGGACCACGCATTTACCCTGCGGGCGCTTTCATTGGCCCAACAGGATCACATGCTGACTTTAGAAACTTCACCGCTCCAAATGAAACGTTTAATGGTCCTCAGTCTTCAGGCTCACGCCATGGCATGACAGTAACAGCTGATGGTGTTGATGCGATTAAAGCGGCAGCACGTCAAAACTTTATGCAAGGCGCAACACAATTAAAGATCATGTCTAGTGGTGGTGTCGCTTCAAAATTTGACCCGTGGCAATTAGATGCCTATTCAGCAGAAGAAATTCGCGCGGCAGTTGAAGTTGCCGATGCATACGGTTCTTACGTTATGTCGCATGCATATAGCAAAAAATCTATTATGCGCTGTTTAGAAAATGGCGTAAAAACCATTGAGCACGGTTTTATGTTTGATGGTGACATCGCCAAGCTTATGGTAGAAAAAGGCGCGTACATGACCACCAATATGCATGCATTTTCACCTTACCTAGGCGAGATAGAAGCAATTAAGTCAAGCCCAGCCTCAGCTCGAAAAGCTGCATCAGCACAATTAGCATTTACCGATTACATTAAAAACGTAAATAAGTATCAACCAAAATTAGCATTCAATGCTGACTGTGTAGGTTTTGGTGACTCTTGTGTAAAACAAACAGATCATGAAATTTACTTAAGTGCCAAGTTCTTTGGTAATCATTTTGCGCTGAAGTCACTAACCTCCGTTGCTGGTGAAATGGTTGCTTTGTCAGGCAGTACATTAAATCCATATTTTAAAGGTCCTTTAGGTGTTATCAAAGCGGGCGCTTACGCTGATGTACTACTGGTAGACGGTAACCCGCTTAAAGATATTACGGTTATCGGCGGCAACGAAAAATGGTTTGATGCGCCTGCACGTGACGGTATCAAAACGATGAGAGTTATCATGAAAGGCGGTGTTATTTATAAAAACACTCTGTAGCTAGCTAAAATATTTACCCAAAAGGTATTTATACCTTTTTAATGATTTATGAATCATAAAATGGAAGCAGTTTATGCTAATTAAAAAGTTTCTTCTTAGCCTCGCTATTTCAGGCATATTAACAACATCAGCAGTGTACGCAAATGATGATAAAGGCACCAACTTTGGCAGTCCTGATGCGGTTGATAACCAAATAGCCGAAGATAACAAAAAATCAAAACCTGACTTTAAAACACAGCTTGAAAAAAATAATATCAGTATGGGTTTAGACTATTCAGCTGCTTTTCTTGGCGCTAATGATGCGCTACCTGGCTCAGATGATAATGCAGCTAGCGGTATGATACGCTTTTACGGTAGTTGGAACCCTATAGGTAAAGACAGCAATGAAACGGGCGGCCTAGTATGGAAAGTTGAGCACAGGCATTCGTATACTGATACTTCAGTGAAAGATTTTGAATTTGGCGTAGGTGGCTTAGGTTTAATCACCCCCCCTTTTAGTGATGAGGGTGCCCGTTTAACGAATTTGTATTGGAAGCAAAAACTCATGAATGGCAAGGCTACCGTCGTTGCTGGTTTTCTTGATGTTACCGACTTCGTTGATGTGTTTGCTATGGCTAGTCCATGGACAGGTTTTATGAACTTCGCTTTTAGCACAGGTACCACCACCATTGCATTACCTGGTGACGCCACTTTAGGTGTAGCGGGTGGCGTAATGTTATCTGACGAATATTATCTAGTGGGCAGTTTTGCTGATATGAATTCTGTATCTTCTAAGCCACTCGAAGGTTTTGATTCCTTTTTTAGGGATAACAATTACTTTAAAAGTGTAGAGCTAGGTTGGACAAAGTCTCAAGGAGAAATTTATGTCGATAATATCCACACCACGCTTTGGCACGCCGATGAAAGTGAAGTGCAAGGTTCGACCAAAGGTTATGGTATTAACTTTTCAGCCTCTCGTTTAATCGACGGACAATGGTTACCCTTCGTACGAGCTGGTTATTCACAAGATGCTGGTACGTTAATGGAAAAGTCGATCAGCGCCGGCTTTGGTTATTATGGTTTAGGCTCAGAGTCGAACAACTTGGGTGTTGCGATGAACTGGGGACAGGTGAAAAATAACGATGACCAATACACCACTGAAGTTTTCTACATCATGAAACCATTAGGTTATTTAGAAGTCACGGCAGATGTACAATATATTGCCAACCCTGCATTAAATAGCCTAGACAATAGTACACTTATCTATGGTTTAAGGCTTCGCTTAGCAATCTAGCCTAAAATAATATCAACAATATAAATACTTGATAAAATAGGAACATGATGAAAATAAATAAAAATATATTCACCATGATCTGGACAACATTGACTCTAGTCATTTTCATGCTAAGTCAGATATCTATTTGCCAAGCAGAACAAGTCCCACAAGAACCAATAGCAAATGCCCCAGAGGTAGTAGAACAAAAAATAGTGATCCGCAATGTCACTTTTATCGATCCTGCCAAGGCCAATAAGAGTACTACCGCAAACTTAGTTATCACCAATAAATTATTCGATCTAGTGACCCAAGATGATATTGAAGTTAGCCATCGTGATATCATTTTTGATGCCCAAAACGGTTTTATTTTAGGTTCGCTAGAATCAGGCAAAATTGCTAATTTCATGATTTTAGATGCCAACCCCCATGACAATATTGAAGTCTTACTCGACACCAAAAAACATGTCCTGCTCGCCATTCATAACGGCGTAATTATTCGAAATAACCTCAAAGCCGAAAGTAATATATCTGCGCTTGCAGAACAAAAAAGAATAAAACCCAAACGTACCGGCTGGCTGGCCTATACTCCTCCTCCTATTGTTTTACCCAGTAATTATAAAGATACCGATTGGATAAAATTTGATAATGATTACTTTTCTACCGTATTAATTGGGGCATTGGCTTTAGATAGACAAAGCTGGGAATCACAAGATGAAGCCAGTTTAGCGCAAGTAGGCGATTTACAAGATTTTGATGGCGGTGAAATTCGTGCTTTGCGTTTTGGGCTAGCTGGGGCAATAAAGTTTGATAAGCCCTGGATTTATATGATCACTGGTGCAACCAATACCTTTGATAAGGGTTTTGACACCAATACCACTGATAATGTCAGTTTTATGGATTGGCGTCTTGATATCCCCACCTTTTATAACACCACTTTAAGCATTGGTAAGCAAAAAGAGCCTATTTCTATGGCAAGGCTGATGAGTATGACTTTTTTACCTATGCAAGAGCGCGCCGTGGTTTCTGATGCCCTACTGCCCTCTCGTAATTTTGGCGTAGTTCTCAGTGGTTATGCCCTTAATCAGACGTTAACTTGGGCAGGAGGGGTCTTTAATAACTGGCTAGAGGATGATGGTTCCATTAGCGATAACTCGACCGAACTCGTGGGGCGAACAACCTGGTTACCTTACCTATCAGAAGATGAAACTGAGTTAATCCATCTGGCTTTTGGTCTACGTTACAGTGATGCTAAAGAGGGGTTAAGATACGCCTCTGAACCTGAATTTAACAAATCAGCCACTTTTGTCGATACCGGTGAGATTGATGCCGATAGCAGTTTTGCCTATAACCTTGAAGCGTCGTGGCGTAAAGGCCCAGTCTGGGTGATTGGTGAATATACCAAAAATAAAGTCGCGGCTGATGACCTACAAAATCCGGAACTTTCTGGCTACTACATTAGCGCGGTATTATCACTAACGGGCGAGATGCGTGAATACAATAAAAGAAGTGGCAGCTTCTCCCCTTTGCTCGTTGCACGCAGTGTTGAACAAGGTGGCTGGGGAGCGTTAGAAGTCAGTACCCGCTGGTCGGTATTTGATGGTAGCGACGGTGGTTTAGCTGCTGGGGACACCTCAATATTTTCCGTGGGTTTGGCTTGGTGGTTAACGCCAAAATTCAACATAAACTTCAACTACCGTTGGGTTGAGTTAGATCGCTGTAGTTTTATTTCTGATGCCTGTAATTTACAGGGGAAAAGCAACGGTTTTAATACGCGCTTAGTATTATTCCTGTAGCACTTTTATTCATGTCGTTAATCGACCTTGGGCTAAACAGACATATACTTAATTAGCATTGCAAAACACATAAATACCACTAAATAACGTAAATAATTGACCGGTATTTTAAACAAACAATGTGAACCCAACCAAGCACCAATAAATTGCCCACACATCATAGTTAAGCCAACCAACCAGATCACTTGCCCAGCAAAGATGAAAACAATCAATGAGGCAATATTAGTGGCAAAATTTAACGTTTTAGCGATAGCGGTCGCTTCAAGAAATTTCTGTGCACGTAAGGCACGACCAGCCAAGGTAAAGAAGGATCCTGTGCCAGGGCCAAAAATTCCGTCATAACAGCCAATTAACGGTATAACGAATTTTTTATAGTTAGCCGAGGAAACTTTCGCCAGTTTGTTCTCTTCATCAATTGTCGGCGTAATGAGAAAATAAATACCAATGCAAGTGATCACTACAGGAATAATAAGCGTTAGCATTTCAGTATCAACAAACTGAACAATTGCTGTTCCTACCGCCGAACCGATAAAGCCTGATAACATTAAGTGCTTCACCTGATGCCAACGTACTCGCCTACCACGTAACATCATTACGGTTGCGGTAGCTACTCCCATGCTTGATTGCAGTTTATTAGTCCCCAATGCAGCTAATGGTGGAATGCCGCTCATCATTAAGGCGGGCAGCGTTAATAAACCGCCACCACCCGCTAAGGTATCGAGAAAACCTGCAACAATGGCGATGGTAAATAAAAATAAGGCTATTTCGATGGTTAGACTGACAAACTCCAAGGTACTTCCTCTACACTTCAATAATAACGATACAATCGAGAGTCGAAGACTGTAAGCAAGTACTTAGTAATAAGCAATACATCAATGTCAGAAATTAATGGGGACAATACTTAAACTAGCCATGAAAGGCAAAGCGATAGCTAATCGAGGCACTATATTCGCGCGATAAGTTAATAATAGTGTCAGTAATAAAGTAGCTATGGTAAGTGCACCAAATAAAAGTGCTAGTCCAATAGACCAACCAAATAATTCAACGCTTAAATAAGCCGTGAGCAGGAGTAATAACCAAGCTAATGGTCTGAAAAATAGTACCACAAGGTTAGGTACCGTTTGCGTTAATACTTGCTCGCGATGTTTTTTCATCGCAAGGCAAAAAAGCACCATAACTGAAAAGCATAAACTGATTAATACGAACATTAGCTATTACCTTTATTTGCCTGCTGTAAATTCAGCAAACCTTCATTTTCTCGTTCGTCTTTTTCATTCTGCTTGTTTTTTTGTTTGGTCACTTGTCTTGAACCGTGTCTTATTGCTGGTTTTCTTACTTTTTTATTAACCTGAAGTGCTTTATATTTATAGGCTGAAAAAGCAAAACAACAACCAATGACCAAAAAGGTCATATCAAAAGCAGCAAGACCCCAATCCTGTTTTATCAAACTATTAATTAGGTGTTTATCCGTGGTCAATATATTCACTAACGGTAGTGCCATATAAGCCAATGCTGCAAGTTGTAATTGCTCACGCCACGCTTTATTAGCAGGGCGAAATATCGGGTAAATTAATAAAACAGCCCAACTGATAAACATCACATTGGCTTCCCAAGCAGAGCGCTCAGCCATATCAACAGGTAATAAACGGTTGGCATAGAAGTACGTTGCAATAGCTATAGGTAAACCGACTATAGTGCCAATATTAAGCTGCTCAACTAGGCGATAACCAAAATCAGGACCATTAGGCTTTTTCATTTGTTTCGGTTTACGTTTAGTTGTCCAAAGGATTAAACCTGAGGCAATCATCGCCGTACCAATAAGGCCAGTGAAAAAATATATCCAACGGGCTATTGGCCCAGCGAACTGCCCTTCATGCAACGAGAAAAATCCATTATGTATCATGCCAGAAACAGTATATTTTTTGGCTATTTGTGGGATGATTTCGCCAGTAATGGCATTGACCAGTACCTGATCTTCAGGATTATAGGTAATATCCGTTTCATGACGTACAAACCGAACCTGAGCATTGTTATCATTAGCAGCATATACTTTGACAGAGAGAAGCTCATCAGTTTTCCACGTGCGCTTTGCCTGCTGGTATAAGGTTGAAATATCCAACATATCAGCAGCTTGGTTCTTTGATTCTATTTGAGCAGTTCGTGGAAATATTTCTTTTCGTAGTTCACTGTATTCATCATCACTTATTTGTAAGTTAGTACTTAATGCCATGTAAGTGAACAGGAAGAACAGTAAACCGCTATAAGTGATCATAAAATGAAATGGCAAGGCAATAACACTTAATACATTGTGAATATCTAACCAACCAAGCAAACCTTTTTTAGCTCTAAAGGTAAAAAAGTCGGTGAATATTTTTTTATGAATAACGACACCGGTGATAACGGCTAACAGCATCAACATGCTACAAAAACCAACAATCCAATAACTAACCTTGGTTGATAAATAATGTAAACGATAGTGCATTCTGTACAGTAATCGACCACCGCCAGTTGCCCTACTCTCTACTTTGTCTCCTGTATTTATATCTACTATATGACTTTGACGACGACCACGCTTTTTCCCTGGTTCAGCAGGTTCACGCCAAGCCACCCGCAAGTTTTGATCACGTACATTAGGTAAATAGATACTAAATTCATCAACAGATTTAGCATGTTTACTGAGAAAAATCTGCGCGGTATCGAGTAATTTTTCGTTACTGACATTATGTTCAATAAAAGGTCTTTCGGGCTCCATCCAACGGGTAATTTCTTGGTAGAAATACCCTAAACTGCCCGTTAAGAACATAAAAAATAATACCCAGCCGACAATAAGACCTACCCAAGTATGAAACCACTTCATTGATTGTCTAAAGTTATCTTTCATCAGCTATTCGCACCCGTAAACTGCATTAATAACCAGGTCGCTACCGCAAAGAAAACATTAGCTTTTATTATGTCTATCCAGGCCTTAGTGGCATTTAATACTGAAAATACCCACATGGCAGCGCAGGCGTAGACGAGAAATGAGAACAATAATCCAATATGAATAGCTTGATATTTTCCCACACTATTTAAGAGTAATTGGCTAATAAAGAGTGAGCAGGATGTTGCTAAAGCATAACCACCAAAAATGGCAACTAGCGATCTAGAGAAAACAGCCCAACGCGGGCTAGAGAAGTTAAAACAATTAATAAAATAAGACACTAAAAATTCCATATCAACTGATCCTACATTCCCACTTGTACTTAGCCTGATTATTAAACATGGCAAGCTATACCCGTTCCACTTGAAGATGCATCTTCAAGTGGAACGGGTATATATCAAGAGGATAATGTATTAGCAGTACAGGCATTCAATCATAGGGATATAATACTACGGCTGTTAATGCAAATCATTAGTATTTGCGCCTTATTGATAAAATCTTTGTTCAAGCACAAAAAAAAGCACATCAATTGGATGATTAATATTTCAGAAGGAGGGAGATTGAGATTTATTTACTTTAAATAACCTGACAACAGGGCGACATTTCCAAACAATTTTTCCCTTTTCCTTTTGCTCGATACAATGCCTCATCAGCCCGACCAAAAAGTTGCTTAGATTCATCATAGCGCTGATATAGTGCACTGCCTATACTGCAAGACAAACCAAACTTTGTTAGGAACTGACATGTATTCATCAGTGTTGAGATGCGTTGTGCTATTTTAGGGACAGAGTCAATTTTGGTATCATTTAGCAAGATGGTAAACTCATCCCCACCAAAGCGAAATACTTTATCTTGTTCACGACAACAAGCTAATAATATTTTCGCAAAACTGCAAAGTACAAGATCTCCGGTTTGATGACCGAATTGATCATTAATACGTTTAAACCCATCTAGGTCTATGACTAACAGAGAAAAACTGGTTTGCTTTTCATTGTTATTACTCACTAAACCTTGAAAGGTTGCTTCAAACTGATTCCGATTTGCTAAACCAGTTAAATTATCAGTTAACGCCATATGTTTTACCTGTTGATATTGCATGGCATTATTCAAAGGGTAAGACAGTATTTTTGCTAACTTTTTCAGCAACTTAACTTGAGCTAATGTCGGCTTATCGGTAAAGTAACATTTAAAACAGCCAAGAGACTTATTGTTAATCGCTAATCTCTGGCTAATGCAGTAGCCTCCACGATCTTGTATTAAAAGTTTTAACTCTATGCGATTTGTTACAAATTCAACATTGCAAATAGGTAAATACTGACTCACCTCTTGATAAAAAATGGCAAATAATATTTCTGGTTCAACCGTCGTTTGTAGACGGTTGAGTAAAGTATAACTGACACGTTCAATAGCATCCGTTTTAAGTATGGCGTTGAGCCATAACGGATGAGCACTGTTAAAGTTTAAGAGGTGATAGTTACTTTTAAATTTTTTTATCATGTTGCCATCGATATGTTATACCAATCCGTATAAGAAAGTGCTCGCTTAGCGAGAATTTAAAGGCTTATAGGCAAGGCATTGATTGTAGGTAATGGTTATTCCCTTACCAAAATCAATAACGCAGTATATAAGC
>MAAF01000076.1 GCA_002163005.1 Colwellia psychrerythraea
ACTACAACCAATTCAATTAAGGTAAATCCTTTTTGATTTGCTTTCATATTCATACTACTTTTCATACTTCTTCCTCAATTTACGAACGAATTAAATTTGATTTGACTTGATTTAAACATTTTAATCAATTTTACGGTTGTTTCTTATTTATATAAATAATCACCGAGCTATTTGCAGGTTGATAACTAAAGCTATTGCCGACACCGGTTAAAGACGATGGGGCAATGTAAGCACCATCGCTATTACGCGCTAACGTTTCTTTCAAGTAATAATGACACAAAGTAGCAGAGCCACTGCCAGAAACATTGGCTAAATATCGAAAACTACCATCAGCATTAATATCGGCAACACTACTAGCCAGTAATGGTGGTTGCTGTAATAAACTATTCCATACACTAATACAGTCCGAAATAGCCATGCTCTTATTACCATTTATGCCGGAACGACTGTCAATACCAACAACATATCCAGGGCTAATGGTCGGAGAGGTAGTGCGATCTTCACTAGTTAAATACACGATAGTACCGTCATAATTAACCATGTTAATATCATTAGTATCTTTTGGACGAGCTTCGACTTCCCATTGTGAACGAGCTAATGACACGCCTGTGGCAAAACCGCCTGCCATACCTTCTATATTTGCCTGTTTAGCTTGTTCTGTTAAATCAATAAACTTAGGAATAGCGGTTGCCGCCAAAAATCCTAAAATAACGACAACAATGACCAGTTCAATTAAGGTAAAGCCTGCCTGATTTTGACTACTGCGGATAACGCTATTGCGAACAACCCTGCTGTGAATATTGCTTTTTATCATTGTGACAACCTTGTTATATGAACCCATACTTTAACTTAATCACGCTACGTATGAGTTTCAAATTTAAACTTTAACTGGCCTAGCCGTGAATATTAACATTATGATTCAGAGCTATCCATATTTCAACGTAGAATAGACGTAATTAGTTGTACTAACGCAAAAAATTATGATTTTCACGTAAAAAAAGATTACTTACTTACGTACGTTGTAAATTAATTAACCTGCTTTACTTTTCCTGTGTCACTACGATAATAAAAATATTGTCCATTAGCAATACTATAGCGACATAACCGTCCGTTTTTAATAGAGTTATCCTTAATTTCAATGGCTATTATTTTTGACTTCACCACCTGTAATGGCATGGCTAATACTTGTTGCCAAATTTGATGGCAAGCCAAGCTAGTATATTCATTATCTACCCAACCCATTTCATTAACGCGAATAAACTCCCTGGTATTACTGTTTAATCGATTCAACACCACTGTATTGGGTTGCTTGTCCATGAGCCATTGTCCGTGTACCACGTTAACTTTGCTGGTAAAACTTTGTGCTAAGCCCACAAAGGCGGTATTCGTTATCTTTACTTGTTGGCTAAAAAAAACATCAACCAACAACTTCATCATGATGGCAACGATTACCACAACGACTATAAATTCAATCATTGAACGCTGTTTTTTATCAGTATAGTTAGGTGCTTTCTCCATGAATTTTCAACTAACCTTGCATCGCCGAGGCCATATCCCACATAGGGGTAAAAATACCTAATGCTAACACCAGTACCATAGCAGCAACGACCACTAAGAGTAGCGGCTCAATTCTTGCTGTTAGCGTTGCCAAGTCATAATCAACTTCGCGTTCGTAATAATCCCCCACCTCGGTAAGTAATTCATCAACTCGGCCGGTTTCTTCACCTACAGCCACCATTTGTAAAACTAAAGGCGTAAATAAGGCACTGGCGACAGCAGAGCGCAATAAGCTTTCTCCACTTTCGATACCTTGACGCATGGCAGAAATTTTTTCCTGCATATAACTATTATCAACAGCCTCAGCTACAAGTGTTAACCCAGTGGTCATGGGTACGCCCGCTTTCAATACGATGGCAAAACTATGAGAGAAACGCGCTAAAATTGAACGCTCGATAATACTACCGATAATTGGTATTTTTATCTTACGCCTGTCCCACTGATATCGTCCTTTTTTTGTTTTTAGCGATTCTTTAATCATAATTAAAATCACAAAAAGGCCAAGTAACATGTAGTGCCAATAGTTAATAAATAAATTTGAACTAGCAATAATAAATCGCGTAGCAAACGGTAGCTCTGCTCCTAAGCGAGTAAACATGTCAGCAAACGTTGGAATGACAAAGATATTTAAAATGACCATGGCTGAAGCTATGGCAATTAGCACCATACTGGGATAGCGTAATGCGGCTTTAATACGTTTACGGGTATCTAATTCGCGTTCAAGGTAAGTGGTTAACTTTAAAAAAGCTTGATCTAATTGGCCGGTATTTTCACCCACATGCACCAAAGAAACAAAAAGATGGTCAAAAATTTTAGGGTGACTATTTAACGCTGAAGAAAACGTATAGCCACCTTCAAGTTGTTTTCCTATATCCGTTAATGCTTTTTTTAGCGCCGTTGAATTTGCTGATTCAACCATGCCATTAATTGCCCGTAATATCGGCACACCTGAACGCATTAAGGCATACATTTGTCGACAAAAGACTATTAATTCTTCTAAGGAAACGCGACCATTGTTGAGTAACTCAAAGACATCAGTACTCGCAGTATTATTGCCTGTTTTCACTGCGATAATAGAGATAGGAGTAATACCCTTTTTAAATAGCTTTTCTGCGGCAACATCTAAATTAGCAGCTTCGATGCTGTCTTTTACTTGGCTACCGCTGGCATTTCGCCCTGTATAATTAAATGATGCCATAAAACTCTCTATGCTCTAACATACGTTACTTGCTTAAACTTTTATTAAGCTGACTAATTAATATCAATGGTTTCAACTAGGCGTAATACTTCTTCTACTGTGGTAACACCGGTAGCTGCATATTCAAAAGCCGCTTTCGCTAATGGCGTAAAACTAGGGCTCTCCTTCGCTAGCTTACCAAATAGTTCACTGTCATTACGCTTTAAAGCAGCCATCATACCTTCATTCATTTCAAGTAGTTCAAAGACACCAACTCGCCCTTTATAACCAGTATAGTGACAGGTTTGACAACCCTTACCCTGCATAAACTGGCTACTTCTAGCCTGCTCGCCTGCTAAGTTTGTTAACCAAAACAGTTCTTGTTCATCCGCTTGATAGGCAATGGCACATGAATCACAGACTCTACGGACAAGTCGTTGAGCTACCACGGCTCTTAATGCACTACCCACTAAAAATCCAGCTGCACCCATATCAATTAAACGTAAGGCACTCGTGATAGCATCATTAGTATGCAAGGTTGATAACACTAAGTGACCCGTTATTGCGCCTCGTAAACCTATTTCTACCGTTTCTTGATCTCGCATTTCACCCACCATCATAATGTCGGGATCTTGACGAAGTGCGGTACGTAAGATACTTGAAAAAGTTAAATCAATCTTAGTGTTAATTTGTACTTGGTTAATACGAGGTAAACGATACTCAACCGGGTCTTCAGCCGTGATGATTTTTTTGCTGGCTTCATTTAGTTCATTTAAAGCGGCATATAATGTCGTGGTTTTACCGCTACCTGTAGGGCCTGTAACTAAAACCATGCCGTGAGGACGATGAATTTGTAGACGCACACGTTTGACAATATCTGCCGGCATCCCTGTTTGCTCAAGTGATAATAGACCTGCAGATTGGTCTAATAATCGCATTACAACCGATTCGCCGTATTGAACCGGCATAGTAGACATACGCACATCAATGTTATGACCACTGATATCTAAATTGAAACGACCATCTTGTGGAATACGCTTTTCTGATATATCAAGACCCGCCATCAATTTGAGACGAAGCACCATAGCAGAAGCTATTTTATTTTCTTTGAGAATTTTTTCCTGTAAGACACCATCAATACGCTGACGGATACGCAGTTGATGTTCTTCTGGCTCAATATGAATATCTGAAGCGCGCATTTGCACCGCATCTTCAAATACAGATTGCAGTAACTTACCAACGGTAGCATCACCCCCCTCATCAAGAAAGGTCGTTGCGAGGTCAAAACTTGACGATTCTTCATACTCTTCTTCTAGCTGACTGGCAAACGATTCAATTTCAGCCGTACGACGGTATAAACTATCGAAGGCATCAAAAATCTGAGACTCCATGACTACCGCAAGCTCAATACGCTTAGGCGACAACATACGCTCTAACTGATCTAAGCCACTTAAATCAGCAGGATCACTCATCCCTAATAACACTGAAGCGCCTTTGTCTTCAATAATTAAGGCTCTTAAGCGTCTAGCGTGCACTTCAGGCAGTAAGCTGGCAACATTAGATGATATTTTATGTTGAGAAATATCCATAAATGGCACATCTAATTGCTGTGCCAAAAACTCTAACAACTGTCTTTCAGATAAGTAATTGAGCTCAATTAAGGTATCACCGAGTTTACGGCCCGTTTGCTTTTGACTTGATAACGCCTGCATAAGTTGTTCATTGGAAATGATACCTTTATCAACCAATAAGTCACCTAAACGCATCTTTAATTTGGGAGCTGCCATAATCTGTCCTACTGTCCTATTACTTGTATGCGTTGCTTAACAAAGTTTTCTGAAGAAACGGATAAATCATTTTTTGTTAGTGCTTTTTTATAAGCCATACTGGCCAACTCAAATTGACTATTTTTATCGTACAAAACGGCTAAACCTAGCTGCCAACGACCTATATCAGGTTTCATCGCTATTAACATTTTATACGCATCAACGGCTACTTTATTTTGTTGGGCTTGCTGTGCGGTATTTGCCAGCATAACTTGATATTGCTCATCTTTTAGCTGCGCAAGCGGCTTCAGTGTATTCAGCGCAGCCTTAAATTGCCCTTGCTTTAAATGAATACGCGCTTTCATTTGACGTAAGCTGCTGTCTTTAGTATTTAAAGCAATACCTTGTGATAACAAATTCACCGCATCTTGATAAGCTTGACGGCCAAACCATAAAGCAGCCAGTTTTTTACGCGTTTGGCTATCTCTGGGCCTGATGATAACCACATCTTCCAGTAGTTTTTCAGCCTGCCCGACTTGCTTCGCGGCTAATGCTTTTTCAACCAGTGTTAATTTTTGCTCTGCCAGTTCATCCGCCGACAATTGACGTCGTGACACCGACATTTTATTTATTTTTGGTTCGGATTTGGGTTTGACGGTAGCAGTATGACTATGGCCTGAGGTATCCCCAGAGTGACTATGAGTATCGGCAATAACTTCAGCTTTCTTAGCAGGTGTTATGTTGCTAACGCTATTACTGAGCAAAGGTTTGGCCGCTATTATTTGTGTACTAGCCTCAGCACGTTTATTTGATGATACTTTAGCTACATTACTTGGTTTAGTACTTTGGCTATTTACCTGCACTCTTTTTTGTTGATTCTCTTGCTTATATTCTGCCTTAAGCCCTTGGCTAGGCTCTGGTTTATTCTCAGATTTAGTGACTTGAATACTTATTGGATCTTGGTGAGTTTTATTTTCGCTGCTGCTTATTTTATTGGAAGTATTCAGCTGTCTATTTATAGCATCGGGTCTATTTTTTGCTGAAACACTTTCAACAGCAGTAGCTCTATAAGTAATTTGCTGAGCTTTTAAAGCATTATTTTCACTAATAAGTTGCCAAACATAAAAGCTAATAAAACAAACAGCTAAGACACAGATGCCAGTAACAACAGCAATTTTAATTGGGGAATGGGTAGCCGCGATACTGCCTGACTGCGTAGAGTGGGCATTAAGCTCAAGACTGCGTTGTTCGAGATCCTTCAACATCTGATTAATAACACTCATAACTTAATCACCAAAGCATAATAAGCTAACAATAAAATACTCAATGCCCCTAAAAATGAAAAAGCTAACAGGCTTACCTTTGAGCTTTGCTCAATGCTTTCAGTATCCTTTACTGCAGCGTTTAGTAATTTCATCGTCATTTTGTAATGTCCTTGACCATAAGCAAGCATTAGCATTTTGTGGCACAACACATTAACCAAGCGTGGAATGCCTTTGCTAACACGAGCAATACTTTTACATATCCTTACAGGAAAAAGCTCTGCGCCTTTATACCCTGCTACTTGTAACCTATGTTGAATATATTGCTGTACTTCAGGTGCATTCATTGGCCTTAATTTATAGGCAAAGGTAATGCGCTGTTTTAATTGTCTGAATTCTGTTTTGGCTAAACGCTCATCTAATTCTGGCTGCGCAAACAACACTACCTGTAATAACTTTCGTGTTTCTGTTTCTAAATTGGTAAATAATCTTAACGCTTCCAAACTATCTTCGGGTAACGCTTGTGCTTCATCAAGTATCAGCACTACCGAATGTCCCTGACTATGTAACTCTAATAAACGCGTTTGAATACGCTGAGTAAGCAATTGCACTGACATGCGTTGCGCTTGTTTCACGCCAAGTTCTACGGCAACAGCTCGTCTTAATTCATCAGGATTTAGGTAAGGATTTGGGATGTACGCTGTAACAAAGTGTTTCGGTATTTCGTTAAGCAGTTTTCGACACAACAAGGTTTTACCTGTACCGACTTCACCAACGACTTTAATGAAACCTTCCCCTGTTTGCAGAGCTGTTGATAGCACGGCTAATGCTTCATCATGCATGGCCATCGGCAAATAAAAATTTGTATTAGGAGTTAAGGTAAAAGGCAACTCTCCTAAGCCAAAATGATATAAGTACATAGAAACTCTACTCAGTGAACTAATTACGCTAAATCAAACAAAAAATCCATATGCTTATTTGTCATTTTTTGCTGAATTTTGTTCCGCAGCTTGGCAAACATTATGCTCTTTTGCATATTCCGCATCGGCGCATTGCGCTTGGCATTCTTGCGTTAACTTGCCCTCATTGGATAACTCACACGCTTCAACTTCTTCCGGAAACCATTTCGTTAATAAGCTGCGTGCATCTTGTAATTGATTTTTCCAAGTGTCTTGGCCAACTACAATGGGTTTGAGCATAATAACTAATTCGCGTTTTTGCGACTTTTGCGACTTGTTCTTAAATAACTCACCAAGGAAAGGAATATCACCTAATATTGGGGTTTTAGATTCTATATCAATTTTATAGGTTTCAATTAAACCACCAATAACGACGACTTCACCCGAGTGAGCACGAATAATGGTATCTGATTCTCGAACGCTACTTTGTGCAAGTGGCAATACCAATTGTTCACTACCGATTTGAATCGTTTTGTTTTGCTCTTCAGTGATTGTCACTGAAGGGTGAACATGCAAAATAACACTACCGTCTTTACTAATCTGTGGTGTGACGTCTAACGCGATGCCTGAGAAAAATGGGGTTAACTCAACTTCTGGTGTTGTTGTCGTTGAAGTACCTGTGGTGGTAGTACTGGAAACTTCAGTAACAAAATACTCATCTTCACCTACTTTAATAACCGCTTTTTGGTTATTTGTTGCGGTAATACGCGGGCTTGAAAGTACTTGAACATTGCCTTGTGTTTGTAAAAGCTCGATAACACCTGAAAAGTCACTACCACTGGTTTGTTTACTAAACGCCATGGTATTAACACCACCAATGGTATTCGAAATAACATTACCTACAACATTACCTGTGGTTGAGTAAACAATGTCTGCACTGCCAACTTGATCAAGCACTTTATTCCATTTAATTCCCTGCTGAAAATCATCATTTAGGGTCACTTCCATTATCTTCGCTTCAATAATTACTTGGCGATGTAAGTGACTTTCGGTTGCTGTTATAAACTTCTTAACCGCAGTAATTTCTTGTGGTAACGCTCGTACTGTTACCAAACCTGCTTGTGGTGAAACGATAACTGAACGACCTTTACCCGTGCCAACAAAAGCGGTTAATGACTCTTTCAATTCATCCCAGAAATTGGACTCATTTTCGGTATATAAATTGATACCGCTATTCTGGTTGTTCGAACCACTATTACCACTTTGGTTGTTGTTACCACCATTATTATTATTATTACTATTATTATTGCCGTTACTGCTATTGCCGCTGTTAGGATCGTTTTCCGAGACGCCACCAGAATTGATAGTGGTACTCGATGAACCAAAGCGTTTAAGGAATAAGTAATTTAACGCAATAGTTTCGGTACGTATGCCTGGAGGAAAAACTTTTACTATGTTGCCACGGCGAATGATTTCATAACCATATACCTCTTCAACAACTGATAAAGCTTCTGATAAGGTAACATTATTCAAGCTTAACGATATTTGTCCGATTACATCCGGATGAATAACTACGTTATAACGTGAGCCTCTAACAATGGCTTGGAAAAAGTCTTTTGCATCAACTTCTGTCGCTGAAATTTCCAAGCGCTTTTCCGCTAACATGCCTTGTTTAGCCTGATTCATGCCATTTAACATCAGCTCTTGCTGTACTGAGTTTGGCACTTGCATTAATGGTTTCGGCCCATTAAAACTTCTTGTTTCGTTAATCGCCGCATCTAAATTTTCTTTTATTTCGACAGCGTCTTTAGGCACTGATTGACAGCCTACTAAGGCAAAGAATAACGCTGACAAAGCAATGTTTAATTTTAGTTTTTTCATAGGGGGACTTGTTATTATCATTAATTAGCTACCGTATTTTCTACGACGTTACTTTTAAAACCTTTACTTTTAAAAACATTAATTTTCAACCGTTTAGATTTACTACGTAAGATCACGCTATGACTGTTAATTGCGGTGATGCGATACTCACCAACATAGTCAAACATTTTGTATATTTTGCCATTAATAACTGCAGTATGAATACCATCACCATGAATGATTGAGCTCAATACGAAGCCACCATCACGCTTTAACTGGTTATGACTGCCTGAGCCATTAACACCGAATGGACGAGTGGGGTCAACATCACCAGCAAAACTTACCGATGAAGCCAGTACTATTACCACAACACCTAAGCCTACAGTTAACAATGAATTAAAGTGAGTCTTAAACACCGATAAACTCCTTTTTCAATCCTAAGCTATAGATAGTTATGTCGACTTCGCCACGTGGATATTCTTTGACTTCGAATTTAAAGTTTTGCCAAAAAAACTTCCACGTTAACTGTTCAAGTTGCTGTAAGTAATTACGTAATTGAAAATATTTACCTGACAATTTAATCTTAATACCATGCTTATATAAATTTAAGCCAAGTTGCTCGGCTGTTGGCGAGTGCTTTTCTGCATCAGCGCTAGGTTGATCTACGCTTAAATTTAATAAGGGTTTAGCGCCTATTAATTCAAAGGAAAGTAACGACACACCAGGCTCTAATTTAAGCAGTTTAAGTAAGGCTTCACGCATTTCGCTAGGGCTAATGAGATCTGTCGTCAAAAGCACTAACTGATTATCAATGTTGGCTAGCTTAGTTTCAAGTTGAGCAATTTGTTTAATAGTGCTTACATTAGGATCTTGCTGTAATGCTTTTTGATATTCTTTAATAGAGAAATTAAGGGTTTGATTACCCGACGTCATCGCTCGACTTTGTTTATCAAGCGTGATTATTTTGGCACTTTTATCATCAATAAAAAAATATGAAATAATAAAAAATATTGCCACTACCCCTGTAAGCAAGAGTAAAAACTGCTCTCGGCTTGTCAGTTGAAGGAATTTATTACTAGTGTTTCTCCATTGCTCTTTCATTAGCCTTCACCCCCTGCTGCTACGGAGCTAACGACAAACTCGGTAATATCCTGCTCATTTTTGTCCAGTTTAAACTGGACAAACGCCTTGCCTGATAATAATCGAGATTGCTTAAAACCAGCTAACCAGGCAGGTACCGCTTGAGGTGTTCGCGCTAGTCCGGTAAAGCTCATATTTTTAGCATCAATACTAATCGTTTGTAATCTAATATCTTTATGATGCATCGCAGACAAGTCGTTCATTGCCATAACAAAACCGCCGGCAAAGGTCTCATTTGAGTCAGTGAGCTTATGTAATAATGCATCTTTATGCTGCATCACCAACTTTATTGTATCAAGATCTCTTTTCAATTTTGGTGATACCTGCCTATTTTGCAATTGTGACTCTAGTTGCTTAGCAAGTTTTTGTTTTTGTTGTTGCTCTTTTAACAAACCATCATATTTCGCCGCTGACTGACTGTAATTGAGTTCAGTAACAATAGTCCAAATCAACATCAGAAATAACAAACCAACCCAAACACTCACGATTCGTGTAAGTGTTAACAAAGGTTTTTCAGGGAAAAGCTCAGCCTGTAATAAATTAATACTCTGTTTAGTTGCCATAATGTGCCCCCGCTAAAACTTCTGCCTCGGTATGGTAAGGAACATTATCTAAACTAGCGCCAATAGCCGCAGCATATTCTCTATGTTGATGATACGGACGAGGTAATTCCAGTAAACTCACTGGTACTGCTGAATTCTCAGCTAATTTTTCAATAAATACATCTTCTAAATCAATAGGTAGTAACACTTTGATTGCTTTTATAGGTGCTTGTTTTAACTGACGCTCAAAGTAATCTGTAGATCGTTGAATTTCTAAACTAATATCATCAATAATGGAAAAGGATAATTCTTCTGCTGATTTACTGCCAATTTGGGCAAACCCACGTAAACGACGTTGAAAAAATATTTTTTTCTGTTTAACAATTAATAAAACAATCTCTTCGTTAGGCTGCTGGCAAACTAATAAATTCGCATCGTTTTGCGGCGCTAATAAATTAGCAAAAGCAAATTCTTGGGTAGTGATTGCGCTTACCTTCACTGCGCCTTGCTCTGTAGCTTCCACGAGTTTTTTTAATTCATCTAATGACGCACAAACTACATTGATTTTTTCCTTGCCGCCAGCAAGAAGTGGCGCATCATAATAATCTAACACCATATTATTCGGCGATATGCTAACCAAGTCTTTAATTTGCCATTTTAAAGCACTGTTCATTTCAGCGTCAGGTAAACTTGGTTTGTCTATTTGTACAACTTGAGATTGCGCTTCATTGAGTATTAGGCAAGCAGCGCCTTCAAGCTCACATTTATTATGCAGTGTTTGGATGGCTTTTGGAAAATTAGCTGAGTTAGCTTTTTCGTGCTCAAAGATAACTGTGATCGCCGTACTTCCATCAGCTGTATTATCGGATTTTTGCTGAGGAATTGAGCACAAGGAGACACCCTGATGTTGAAAAGCAATACCAAGACGCTGATTTGAACTATTTTTTGAAAAAAGTTGGCTTATTTTCGTTAAAAATGACATTTATCTGCAATATCGCACCAAAGCTAAAATTGTTAACAATACTACCCTTTGTTACACAGGTAGGGCAAGCATTACTAATGACGATTAATTAAGTTTATTAGTCATTTATAGTACTAAGGGTCTTGTGAATTATTAATGATTTTTTAATTAAAAAAAGATATTCTGTTAAAATAATGACAGGAAGAAAAGTCATGTTAAGGACTGTTATCGTTTATAATAGTATCCAACATGTTATTAATTAATCTTTCAATAAATAATTATGCATAACCCATTGTCAATATTACAAAAATTAGAACACCCTCTCTTTGATAAATACAACCTTGATGTTCGAGTAAAGCGTGATGATTTACTGCATAACATCATATCAGGCAATAAATGGCGCAAACTAAAATACAACCTAGAGCAGCTTAAAGCTAACGATTACCAAGGTGCACTAACGTTTGGCGGTAGTTACTCCAATCATATTCATGCTTTTGCTTACGCATGTAAGCAACAAAACATCCCCTGTATTGGCGTTATTAGAGGAGAAGCTAACTATGCGAGTAACTTTACGTTAAGCTGGGCAAGGCACTGGGGCATGCAATGTCACTTTGTCGACAGAAAAACATATCGTCGCCGTTTTGAGACTAGCTTTATTGGTGAACTAAAAGCCTTATATCCTAATTACTTTGTTATCCCTGAAGGTGGTAGTAACTCTCTTGCTATACCTGGCGTAGCCGAAATTTTGACCGAATTAAATAACCAAGTAGATTTTGATACTTTAATGACTCCAGTGGGCAGTGGAGGTACGCTAGCCGGTCTAATTTCAGGCGACAGTGCCGCCAATCAGAAACAACATAAAATTTTAGGTATTGCGGTATTAAAACAAGCAGAATATTTGATTGACGACATTAAGTGCTTACTTACCGACGAAGCCAAAAACCATGATAACTGGCAGTTATTAACCAACTTTCACCGCGGTGGTTATGGTAAGTTCAGTGCGGATGATGTTAAGCGAATCATAACATTCAACCAGCAAACTGGCGTGTGCTTTGAGCCAATTTATTCAGGTAAAATGGTATTAGCTTTACTTGATTTAATCGTTCAAGGTTATTTTAAGCAGCAAGAGCGTATTGTTTTATTGCACACAGGTGGATTACAAGGCCTAGGCGGCATGATAGAACAAGATAGGTTAGATGCCAAAGATTGGCCACCACTGGCTAAAATTGGCAATCAATAGGCCTTTACTCATTTCACTAACTTAATAAGCAACTTTAAGCCCAATAATTGATGAAGCCAAGAGCTAAAACCTTAATGCATAACGACCTTGGTTATCTGGACGACCAATAAAAGATAAAGCTGATCTCAGTTGAGAAGGAAACTTAGCGCCGGGTTTTAAGTACCCGTTACCTGATACTTTTTGAGTTGCTAAGGATAAAACTCCATCAAAACTCAAACCTAAGTTGTTCTTAGGGGATACCTTGGTTACCAAATTCCCTTTATTGCAACTTATTTCAGCTGAAAATTTACCTAGCTTAATATTTTGCTCTAAAGCAACCACACCAGCACGCGACCATGAAACATCACCTTGTGCTTTTAAACATGACAATTGATTACCCGTGACTATAACTAGCTCTGATAAAAACAACTCAACATTTCCTTGAGCACTAAGAGGAATAGGTAAGGGCAACTGCTTTGCAATATCATTCGCTGATATAAAGAGCTCTACCTCAGTTAAAGCAAGCTGCTCAGAAGAAACCGTCAGATTAAGTTTTCCTTCAGGTCCTGACAACATGGCATCACCAAAAGCAACTTGAATACTTGGAGAAAGACTAAACAGTGACCAAAAACTCACCGTTGTTTTTACTCTTTCAATAGCATTATTATTTACCGTTACCCGTACAATTTCACCTTGCCAAATGGATCCTGAAACACCTTGCAGTGCTATATCTTTAGGCAATTGAATATTATTAATGACCAATGCTAGCGGAGTATTTGCTACTAAAAATGCGATATAGCTACTTAAAAAAATTGCCGTAAAGGCAAACCACTTCTTCATGAAAACTCTCAGTTATTTATATTATGGTTAACGCGCTGGTAATTATAATCTTGTTAAGTGTAAGCGTCGTACTTTGACCTCACCAGCACTATCACCTCGTGTTAAATCAATGGCTTTCACTTGCAAACCTTCTTTATTAGCTAAATGTTCAAGCCAAAACAACAGCTGGGTAAAAGGTGTGCTATCTATCCATACTTGTAAGTCATCTCCTTGAGGCTGCGTACGCGTGATGGTTAATTTATAGGTTTTTGCACTTCGATTAGCGACACTTGAAATGCTACCACTGAGTTTTGATTTACCACCTGAGCGTTTAGCTTGCTGATACAAAACGGTATTTTCTTGTACCCAAGTTAACAATTCCTGCTGCTTTACTAACTTCTTGTTAGCCTCAGTTAAGCTGTTATTTATCGGCTGCCATATAGCACTATAAAAAACAAATATAATAAAAAACAAAGCCATCACTGTAACAAGACGCTGTTCTCTAGTATTTAGTTGTTGCCACCATGCTTTCATTATGATGCTCCTTTATTACTTCGTTGCTTGGCCGACCTGTTTTTCTTATTTGACTGGTTCTTCGTTCCTTTATTACTACCATTATTAGTAATACTGAAAGAACCTGTTACTTGATCACCTTGATTACTTTGTGAGCCTTGCTTAACCACTAAATTGGCTGCAGCTAAGGCAATACTAAATTGTTCAAAAGCTTGATAATCTTTCGCTGTTGCTTGAATACGCAATTCTTGTCGCTTACCATCAAACTTTAACGACTCTGGTTTTAATGCTGGCACTTTAGCAAAGGCGGGTTGTAATTTAGCAAGCATAGCTAAAAAACCTTGCCTATCACCAACACCACCTAGCAAGGCTAATTCTCGATTCAATTGGGATTTTATTGTTGAAATCCGCACGCGTTTTGTTTTTGGAAATGCTTTTTTATAACTGGCAACAATGTTTTGTTTAACTTTTTCTTGCTCTGCATTTAACTGCCATAGCTGCGCACTTTTATGACCTAAACTAAGCAGCAGGGCAAATAGGGCTACACCTGCCACCCACAACCATTGTCTCCCTGCATGACTGCGGCTTTCTTTAATCTTGTATTGGCCTTGCAGTAAATTAAAGTGATTTGACTTACTGCCATAATTCGACGCCAGTAAAGCTAAAGGCAATTCTTCTGGCATGGTGCTGGTATTAAGTTTTTCACTATAAGCTAATGGAGAATAAGCTTCGATAAGAATACTATGAGGCTGCTCACTATCCCCTGCACTCTCAGATTGCTTAGCAGAAGCCTGGCACTGTAATTGCCATGCATTGGCATCGACAGCAAAGCCTTGCCAAAGATTTTGACGAACAATCACTTGCTCTTGATTTGTATCACCAAGCGCAATGGCACTCCAACCTTCGGTAACAACTGGCATAGCTAATACATCGGGTAAAATAGTGTCAGTTACAATGTCTGCATCCGCCAACCATGATATCCATTGTTGCATCTGACTATGAGCAACAATAGCGGTAAAACAATTGTTTCCTTGGTCATCACTCGCTAAGTCGGCATAAGCAAAAAATAGCTGCTCAACGTCTTCTGCTAAAGTATCTTCTAACATATAGGGCGTTGCTAAGCGCATTGCTCTGGAAGATTTTGCTGGAACTTTTAACGATTTTAAAAGTACATCACAGCCAGGCACCAATATTTTTACCTGCCGTTTATCAGCTTTATCGGTAAGTTCACTGAGTTGCTGCACACTTTTTAGTTCACCACTGGCAATAATTTCTTGCGTTTTGCTGCTAGTTTCAGCCACGATTAACCAATGAACGGTATCGTGCGCTTGACTTCCTAGACGGATAAATAATGTTTCTGTCACTAGTTACGCCCTATAGTACGACTAATTACTTGAATTTGTTGTGTATTACTAACTTTCATTATTGAACTCATAGAAAAATAGCTATTATTAAAACGAGCACTGGCTTTCAATTTAAAATATTTACTATCAATATCGAACTGTGCTTTTTGCCACTTTGCCATATTAATCTTTGTTAGTTCTTTCAACTTAAAAAAATCTGCTACATTTTCATAACCTGAACTATCGCGTGCACTCAGCACTTCTTGCGCATCTTCTAAACTTGAGTCAAGCAAAGCTTGCAATAATTCAGGTTTTTCTGCATCGAGTGTGTTGATATTTATTAAATGCTGAGCATTTTGTGGCAGTACGCATACATAGGGCGTCAATGCTAAAATAACTGCTGGGGTAAAATGTTCAATTAACCTTAGTTCGTTAACACTGCCTAAATAACTATTCGCTGCAAGATAAGGAAACTCACGTGATGCATAGTCATTATCCTCTGCGCCACCTGAGCCCGTTATCATATCATTACTATCTAACCAATCGGTCAACGCATTTACCATAGCTTCGGCTTCAAAACTGCCAATACCTTCAATGTTTAAGTTAACGATGAGCGCCTCTAACACGGTTGCTGCCGGCAGTTGCTTACTATTGCCTGAATTACGTCCAGAACTATTTGATGAAGCTGTTGCACTTTTCGTCTTATTTTTCGGTGTTGAAGAGCTGCCTGTTCCACTTTCAGCCTCAGCTTTTGTTTTTGCTTCCGGATGTAATGCATTTAGATTCAAACAACTTTGTAAATCACTAATTTCACCACTTATCTCACCAAAATCGACAGGATAATTACTGCCTTCTTCAGCCCAGATTTGTTCCAGATGAGTGACCTTTGGCTCATCTTTAAACGCTTTAATTAACACTCTTTTGGTAAACGCTTCTGCACCCAGTGCATACCAATACGCTTGCTGGTTATAACTGATATTAGTACTACGCTGCATTTGTGTTTGCAAGCGGGTCGTCATTTGCGCCGCAATAATGGATGCTAAAGCAACGATAAGCATCACGGTAATTAAAGCAACACCTCGCTGGCCTCTTCTATTGCAGCTACGTGATATGAGTTTAATAACCATCAGCCAGTCTTACTCTGTTCATCAGCAGCAAGGTCACCTGCCACTAAAAACTGACGACGAATTAAACCATAATCCAGCGTTTCAATTTCAATGGCAATTGCTTGCGGTAGTGTTTTCCCTGACCAATTTTTTTGCCACTTGCTGCCATCATAAAATTCAAACGACAAACTAATTACTTGCGTTATTAAGGGTCTTATTCTTGGCTCTTGCCCCACAACCGCATCAACAAAATTATAATGTAAACGCTCTAGGGTTTCATCAACCAGTCGATAAGCAACGCTTTGCATATCACCGCGTGGTAACAATAACCCTGGATTAGTCCACCCATTTCGTACAAAAGCAATAGCCTGTTCATCGGCTAAAAAGCTATCATCTGCGGTTTGTAAAAAGTGATTACTGGGTGCTTCGCCATTAATACGCATAGTACGTTTTGCTATTTGGGTAAAATCACGTTCCATTAATAAAAAGGCACGTTGTAATTCATTCTGTCTTTCACTACGCATTTTTGAATTTTCATCACCACGTAAAACGGTATCAAAAATGGTAAAACTGGCCAAACTCACCACTGAAAAGATGGCAATTGCGATCAGTACTTCTAGTAAAGTAAAACCTCGCTGACCGGATTTAACAACAGCATTAGCCTGATAAGTGCATAGTTTCATCAGGGTTTATCCTGAGCTAGATAAGTCATAAGGCTAGCGTTAACTAACTCATCATCTTCGTTTAATCGAACTTGCATATTCACGGCACGTAGCTCTTTAGTCGCTGTTTTAATAACCTTCTGCTGCCAATACCAGGTTCTGCCCGCCATCTCGACTTTGCCTTTACGGTTATTTTTTGGCGGCCAGGTTTTATCTAAACTCACTTCAACAAGTTGGTTAGAGGCTACCCAGTTAGCAAACATTTTCTCTTCTAAATGGCTAATATGGCGATAATTATTATCGGCAACACCGAGCAGTGCTACGCCAGCAATAGCAAAAACTGCCATGGCTAACATGACTTCAATAAGGGTAAATCCACGCTGCTTGCTCAAGTTAATTATCATCAAGCACGGGCCCTTCAATCGTTAATGGCACACTGTATATACCCGTGACGCGATAAGCTAAACCTTCAGCGTCTTCAATATAAGCAAACTCTTGTGTTAAACGAAAAGTGACACTAAAAGGGCTAAGATCTCCGCCGGAGAGAATATACACTTGCGGGATTATTTTTTTTTCTCGCTCTTCTTTCGAGAGCAAAGTGAAGTCGTCTTCATCTTTTTCTTTAAACGTATCGGCATCAAAGAGCATAGGCTCTTCAATGGGTAAATCATCAAGTTCTATACTGAGTTCTATTTCTTCAGGTAAAGTGACATTGGCTTGCCAATCTTGTTCTGGAATTTCAGCCCACTGTGTACCGTCATAACCAACAAACTGATAGCTATCTTTTTTAACGATTAAACCTAATTCAATATTATTGAGCATGCCATACTCAGCAGCCACTTCAAAAATAGCTGCAAAACGAGCACTCTCATGCTTTAACTTATCCTCAGGATTATTGCCGGAAAAGTTAAATTGCACCAAACTGGCCATAAGACCAATCAGCACTACAACCACCATCACCTCAATTAAGGTAAAGCCGCGATTTTTTACTATTGATGATGCTCGGTTTAATGGTTTTAGCTTCATAATATAATGAGTTACGTTTTAACTTTAAGCTGTAAAGATCAATTAAAAGGAAAATGCACGGAGTTGACGCTAGTCAATGAGTGCAATTGACGCCTTAATTGATTTTTACAGCAACAAGGTAAGACAGAAACTATTGGAAGTCGCCTAAATTCCAGTTACCAATATCATCTTCTGTTCCGGCTTCGCCATCTGGACCTACTGAAAAAACATCCATTTTCCCCTGTTCGCCTGGATTCAATAATACATACTCATTGCCCCAAGGATCTTTTGGTAAACGTTTAATGTAACCATCTTCAGGAAAACGACGTGGCTCTGGCTCAATATCAGTTTGATCAACTAACGCCTCTAAACCTTGTTCAGTCGATGGGTAATCGTAATTATCCATTTTATATAAGCTCAAAGACGTTTCTAGCGCGGTGACATCTGATATGGCTTTTTGCATATTGGCACGCTCTTGGCTGCCCATTAAATTAGGCACAACCATGCTGGCTAAAATACCCAAAATAACAATAACCACCATCACTTCTAGTAAAGTGAAACCTTGTACTTTTTTCATGTTCATATTGCTTTCCTAACGTCTGATAAATTATATAATGACAGTGATACTGCCGGAAATTAGTTTTAACCCCCCACTAGGCTATTAAGTTGTAAAATGGGCTCTAAAATGGCCATCACAATAAAGAGTACAACACCCGCCATACCGACCATAAGCGCGGGTTCAAATGCTTTTAAAGAAATACTCACTAAAGCATCAAATTCTCTATCTTGGTTATCTGCAGCGCGGCCTAACATATGCTCTAATTGACCACTTTTTTCACCACTCGCTATCATGTGCAACATCATAGGAGGAAATAACTTCGTTTGCTCTAACGACACACGCAAGCTAGCACCCTCGCGCACTCTATCGGTAGATGTTTTTACTTGTTGTTTAATATATAAGTTATCGAGCACTTCACCTGATATTCTCATACTTTCTAACAAAGGCACGGCACTTGCTGTTAAAATGCTTAATGTACGAGCAAAGCGTGCGGTATTAATGCCTCTAGCAACTTTCCCAATACCTGGTATCCTTAATAAATACTGATGAAAGGCCATTTCAAAATGAGGTTTTTTCAACAATTGTGAAAACAACAATATCAGTGCAGCAACTAATACCACCAGCACTAAGCCATAATCACGAAGAAAGTCACTACTGGCAATGAGGAACTGGGTAGTGCCAGGCAAGTTCTCACCCATGTGTTCAAACTGACCAACAATTTTCGGTACTACTGCCGTTAACAGAATAGCAATTACGCCAACAGCCACAACCGTCATTATAATAGGGTAAACAAGTGCTTGGATAAGTTGCGAGCGCATCTCTTGACGTTTCTCGGTATAGTCAGCTAAACGATTAAGCACCTTATCAAGGTGTCCTGATTTTTCTCCAGCCGCCACCATAGCGCGATACAAGCGATTAAATACTTTAGGGTATTCCGCCATGCTTTCAGATAAACCATAACCTTCTGTCACTTTAGTGCGTACCCCCATGATCATGCTTTTAATGCGATTTTTCTCACATTGTTCAGCAACAGCCATTAAGGATTCTTCTAAAGGTAAACCGGACTCAACTAAGGTGGCAAGTTGGCGAGTAATAAGGGCTAACTCTGCAGCCGAGACTTTACCACCAGCGCTTTGGCCAAAACTAGTCGAGAAACCTGTTTTCTCACTGGCCGCCTTGCTCTTGGCTAATGTGGCGGTAACGTCAGTTGGCATTAAACCTTGGTCACGTAATAAACCACGCACCTGCCTTGGCGTATCACCTTCGATAACGCCCTTTTTAATTTTACCGCGACTATCTACTGCTTGGTATTCAAATGCTGCCATAAATCCTTAAATCACTTACTAATCTTATTTATGTATTTACTATATTGCTTCACAGAAAATAATTACGCCGTGGTTTCTTCTGGTAACATTAATCTTCACGAGTAACGCGTAAAACCTCTTCTAAGGTGGTTTTACCTAACATCACTTTATCAAAACCATCTCGTCGGATACTGGCATTGGCTTTACGGGCATATTTCTCAATGGCCTGCTCACCATGGCCATTGTGGATAATTTCTCTTACTTGTTCATCGACCGGTAATAACTCATGAATGCCCATACGACCACGATAACCTTTAAAACTACATTCTGCACAGCCAACCGCACGGTAAATTACCGCTTGGTTATCTTCAGGCAGGGCTAATAAATGCCGCTCTTCTTCATCGGGTAAATGACTTTCTCGGCAATGTGGGCAAATGGTCCGTACTAAGCGTTGTGCTAATACACCTAATAAACTTGAAGAAAGTAAAAATGGCTCTACCCCCATATCTTCCATACGTGTTATAGCGCCCGCGGCGGTATTAGTATGTAGAGTAGATAATACCAAGTGACCGGTTAAACTGGCTTGCACTGCAATTTGCGCGGTTTCTAAATCGCGAATTTCACCCACCATCACTACATCAGGATCTTGACGCAAAATAGCGCGTAACCCACGAGCAAAAGTCATATCCACTTTGGTATTAACTTGGGTTTGTCCTATGCCTTCAATGGCATATTCTATCGGGTCTTCGCAGGTTAAAATATTACGTTCTTTGGCATCAATTTGCATTAGGCCAGCATAGAGTGTGGTACTTTTACCTGAGCCAGTTGGCCCAGTGACTAAGATGATGCCATGAGGTTTTTCAATAAGGGTAGAGAAGTTGCCACGGTTTGTATCTGTCATGCCAAGGTCTTTCAAATCTAAACGGGCGGCATTTTTATCAAGTAAACGCAACACCACTCGTTCACCATGGCCTGTTGGCATGGTTGAGACACGCACATCAACAGCACGACCACCTATACGCAATGAGATTCGACCATCTTGTGGAATACGTTTTTCGGCGATATCTAGTTTTGCCATCACTTTAATGCGTGAAACCAGTAAAGACGCCAATTTTCGATTCGGCTTAAGTACTTCACGCAATACACCATCGACACGAAAGCGAATTTGTAAGGTATTTTCAAAAGTTTCAATATGAATATCAGAAGCACTTTCTTTGATGGCTTCACTGAGCATGGCATTGATCAGCTTGATAATAGGCGCATCATCTTCATTTTCAAGTAAGTCTTCGCTTTCAGTAAATTCGTCGGCAAGGGAATATAAATCGACTTCATTGCCTATATCTTCCATCATTTGCTGTGCTTCAGAAGAGTCTCTTTGGTAAGCTTGCGTTAACAGTAATTCAAACGCTGGTGTCTGTAAAAAATCAAACTCAAATGGCGCCTTGAGTATGCGACGTATCTCGAGAATAATATCAAAATTAACATCGGCCAAGCAGTGTAAAATATAACCACCACTTTCTTCATCGGTTGAGATGAGCACGCTATGGCGTTTAGCGAACGCAAACGGCAATAACCAAGTGCTACTCACTTGTGCTTCATCAATCGCAGTTACTGCTACTTCATCAGACATTATTGTGTATCTTCTGTTGATGTCGGTGGTTTAGGTAACTCCGTATCTTTATTGCCAATTTTTTTCTGATACTCATCAAATGATGGTGGTAAGGTGAGGTTATCTTGCCACTGCGGTAATATTGGCATATTTTCATTACTCATTAACGACAAACCTTCCTCGTGCTTACGGATTTGATCTGCACGAATATAGTTATATTTTGATTCACTGATCTCTGTCATTAAAGCAGAATCTCGCACAATAGTAGCACGTAAAAACACCATTAAATTACGTTTACGTGTGGTATTACTGGTTGATTTAAATAAATGACCTAGGATTGGAATATCACCAAGTATTGGCACCTTTTGCACACTTTCTTGTACGTCTTCATCAATCAAGCCACCTAGCACTACCGTATCACCACTGTCGGCCATCACGGTCGTTTTAATTTCTCTTTTGTTGATTGATATATCGACCCCCGTGGTACCACTTACTGAAGAAACTTCTTGTTCAATAATTAATTGTACTGCGTTACCTTCATTAACCTGTGGCGTAACACGAAGTTTAATCCCCACTTCTTGGCGGTCTACTGTTTGAAATGGATTAGAGTTATTACTACCAGTTTGAGAGCCAGTGATAATAGGTACTTCTTGACCAACAATAAAATAAGCTTCTTCATTGTCTAAGGTAGTAATACTTGGCGTAGCGAGAATATTTGAATTAGTATCACTGCTCACCGCATTGACAATAGCGCCCCAGTCATTTTTAGCAATACCAAACATCATACCGCTTACATTACCGAGTACTTGAGCAAGAATACTGTAATCACCGTCAGTCGAAGGATTTGTTGTAGTTACAGGATTACCATTTGAGTCAATGGTCGTAACTGTATTTCCTGGCTCACCTTCTGCTGCTTGAACACCGGCAGCCACCGACGAAATGCTGGCAGGGCCATTAGTAAACTGAGTAAAACCACCTGCCTCGTTATACCACTGAACACCTAAGCTGACACCGTCACTTTCAAATACTTCAACAATAATGGCTTCAACGAGTACTTGCGCGCGGCGTACATCTAATTGACGAATGACGGCCTCTAATGAACGCAACATATCTGGTTGTGCAGTAATCACTAACGCATTGGTTGACTCATGCGCTTCAATACTTACGTCACGTTTATTACTGCTGCGTGTTTTCGTTTTTGCTGTTTTGGCTTCAGAGGCGATAGAGTCACTAACGCCTTGCAGCACTTTAACTAAATCTTCCGCTTTCGAGTATTTAAGGTAATACACGCGAGTATTACCGTTACTTTCTAATTCACTGTCTAAACGTTTAACTAGGCGTGCCACACGCTCACGGGCTTTTACTTCACCACTAACAATGACACTATTAGAGCGATCATCAGCAACTATTTTAGGAATTAAAAAAGTAGGTTGGCCTGATTTGCCGCTGGTAGGTTTGTTCATCGCTTCAATAATACGTACCATTTCACCCGCTGAAGCATACTTAAGTTTAATAATTTCGACATCTTGATCACCGGCTCTGTCAACGCGTTCAATAATTTTCACCAGTCGATTAACGGTTGATGCTGTACCCGTTAACATAATAACGTTAGCAGGGTCGTAGTTAACTACATTACCACCACCCGCTTGGTCTGATAATTGTCGTAAAAGCGGTACTAATTCGCGTACCGTAACATTTTTCACTTCAACAACACGGGTAACCATCTCATCACCCATGATATTACTTTTATCGCCTACAACAGGGATAGCAGCTGTTTTCGCATCTTTATTACGAATAATTTTGACAATGTTATTGTCCATTTCGACCGCAGCATAGCCGTAAACCTCAAGCACATTGAGAAAGAACTGGTAGTATTGTTTTTCTGATAATAAATCATAACTACGGACATTGATTTTTCCGCGTACATTGGGATCAACTATCATAGTTTTTTTCAAGTTTTTACCGACAATGTTTACAAATTCGGTAATTTCAGTGCCCTTAAAATTCGGAGAATATTGTGCGGCACTCGCTTGACCAACGAAACATAAGCAATTGATGGCTATCGCTGTCGTTAGAATGAGTAAAAACTTTTTCATCATTAGGGTATCTCTGCTTTATTATTTTATTCAATAATCTTTATTAGAAAATCTTTAATCTATAATTTTATAGCGTAATTGTTACGTTAATTAAGACGGTTAACCTATTAACTTAATCTAAGCTAATAAGTATCTCAGTCAAATTACCTTGGCGATCAACCAATAATGAAATATCACGGGCTTTTTTCATCTCTGTCATCGCCTGCATTGCCTGTATCGGGGCAATTAAATCAAAACCATTCATTTGAACGGCTACATCACCTGCTTTTAGGCCTGAAAGTTTGAAAAATTCAGGTTTTTTACCTGGGCGAAGTGTGTAACCTATTATATCTCCGTCCTTACGCTTGGGTGAAATCCGTAAATAATCGCCTATTTTTGCCGGATCTTTAGAAAGCTCAGATCGTAAGTTTTTCGCTGTTGCTGTTAATTCTTTATTGTTTCTTTGATCAACAACACCCAAACCTGAAGATTTTGGCCCAATATTAGACCTATTTTTTCTCGGGTCTGCTTTATTAGCAACAACTCTAGCTGGCTGACTATAATCAAAACCATCAAGCATCAAGGTTTCTAGGCGACCCGAATGCTTAATTATCACGCGGTCCATTAATACTTGTTCAAGATTAGCACGTGTACCAATGATTATATCGCCAATACCGTAGGTATCTTGCTTACCTTGGTTTTCAATAATGGCGGCAGCGATAGATGTATCATCACTTGCGACTAGACCGGTCAACACTAAATTTAATTTGGTTTCTGGCACATTGGCCATTTCAATTTCAGCCGCGTCATCAACATTTTCATTATATTGACCAAAAAGGTTAAGCGATTGAATTTTAGCAACATCAATTGCCTTATTTACTTTATTGGGATTGAAGTTTTTCGAGATACCATTAATTATTGTGTTTTGACCGGATTGTGATTGGGATATAACCGACCAAGTAATTTTTGCACTTATATAAGCAATATAAACTAATAATAATGCCATCACAAATTGCGCAACTCGTCGATGACCTAGTTGAGAGAATAATGATGCGAACGCTGTCATGTTAGTGGGAAATGCCATAGCTACTAATATTGTTATTATTTTGAAATAATCTATCCATCATAGCCGAAACTGAATGTTAGATTTTTGTTAAGTAAATACGAATGATACTTGACCGCAAGGTTAGCAACAAGTCATAGCCCGAATTTTTAAGCGCTTTGAGCAAATTAAATAGTAATTAAGTCGCTAAAGCTAGGCTCTGTTGAGTATTATTTTCGTAGAGTGACTAGGCTACTCACTACTCGCCGCGATTAAAACGCTTTGCTCTATTAAAATAAGCGAACGAAATTCAACCACAAAAGTTCAACAGCCCCTAATGCTATAAAATCTGTTATAACCGTTATCAATAATACCTCACTAATATTTCACTAATACGACACTTTGAATACTAACGGCTATATGTTAATTTTCAGACCAGTATATTTAATATAAGTTCCAGCTTTCAGGTTTATTATGTCAACAAGTCAACATCCTCAAAATAACTCAACTCGTTTAGATAAATGGCTTTGGGCAGCAAGATTTTATCGAACTCGCGCTATTGCCAAACAAATGATTGATGGCGGAAAGGTTTTTTATAATGGCCAACGCACTAAGTCGGGAAAAGCCGTATCAATCGGTGATATAATAAAAATTCGACAAGGGTTCGAAGAAAAAGAAGTCACGGTTATTGCCTTAGCAGATAAACGCAGTGACGCTACTTTTGCTCAAACCTTATATCAAGAAAGTAAACAAAGTATTGAAACCCGTGAGAAAAATTCTCTAGCACGTAAACAAGGCATTTTGCTTAGCCCTGCTAGTGATACTAAACCAGATAAAAAACAACGTAGAAAACTACGTGAATTTAAAGAAAGGATCTAATTGCCATGAGCCAATTCAATGTATTAAACCGCTATTTATTCACCGATGCCCATGCCCGCGGTGAACTCGTACAATTAAGTAGCAGCTTTAAAAGTATTATTAAAAACCATAACTACCCGGCGGGCGTAGAAAAATTATTAGGTGAACTGCTCAGTGCCACTTGCCTATTAACAGCAACACTAAAATTTGAAGGTGACATCACAGTGCAATTGCAAGGTGACGGTCCTGTTGGTTATATGTCGGTTAGCGGTAACAACAAACAGCAAATGCGTGGTATTGCTAAAATGGCAGAAGAAACATCTGCTGAAACACTGCAAACATTAATTGGTAAAGGCACTATGATTATCACCATACGCCCTAGCGTTGGTGAAGCCTATCAAGGTGTTGTTGCATTAGATAAAGCTACTCTTGCTGATTGCTTAGCGCATTACTTTGAAGTTTCTGAGCAAATTCCCACTAAAATCTGGCTATTTAGTGACACCGAGCAGCAATTAACTGCAGGTGCTTTAGTGCAATTATTACCTGATGGCAACGGAAGTATTGAAAACAAAGAACAACAGCAAAGTGATTTTGAACACTTATGTCAGCTCACTAATACTATCAAAAGTGAAGAAGTCTTTTCATTAGAAGCTGAAGCATTGCTTTATCGTTTATATCACCAAGAAAAAGTCAATATATTTGAGCCACAAAAGGTTAGCTATGTATGTGGTTGTTCCGCAGATAAATGTCTATCGGCAATATCGCAAATAGAGCCAAGTGAAATTAAAGCTATATTAGCAGAACAAGGTAAAATTTCGATGACCTGTGATTACTGTATCACTACTTATGATTTTGATGAACTCAGCTTGAAAAGTTTCATTTCGAAAGTTAATCATTAAAAAAAACACCTTTTTTATCGCAATAATCAATCAAAACACACTATATTAATTATCACTTATTCCATAAAGTGATAATTAATAGCTAACCCACACACCTCCACAGCCCCTTACTTACCTACCATAACGAATTAAAAACCAAAATAAAGGTAACATTCATGGTAACCATTCATGCTAGTTATAGTGAAAACTTTCACATTAAAGCATTTTTTACTTTCGTTTTGTTCGCGATTATCCTAAAATACCCACAATGAAGACAGCCTGAAAACTTTCAGCACGTAATTCATCACTTATATTACTTAAAATAGAAATTTGTCATACTTAGGAGTGAACTTGCTATGACCGCCCCGAAAAACTCAATTGATTTGTCACAATACGGCATCAACGATGTTAACGAAGTTGTTTATAACCCATCGTATGAGTTACTTTTTAGTGAAGAAACTAAAGCTGGCCTTGATGGCTTTGATAAAGGCGTAGTAACTGAGCTTGGTGCAGTTAATGTAGACACGGGGATATTTACCGGTCGCTCTCCTAAAGATAAATATATTGTTCGCGATGACGTAACTCGCGATACAGTGTGGTGGTCTGATCAAGGTAAAAATGACAACAAAGCCATGACTCCTGAAACATGGGATCACTTAAAAGGCTTAGTAACCACACAACTTTCTGGTCAACGTTTATTTGTTGTTGATACTTTTTGTGGTGCTGATGAAGCAACACGCTTAAAAGTACGTTTCATTACACAAGTAGCTTGGCAAGCTCATTTCGTTAAAAACATGTTCATTCGCCCTTCTGATGCAGAACTTGAAAATTACGAACCTGATTTCGTGGTAATGAACGGTGCGAAAACAGTTAATGATAAATGGGAAGAGCAAGGTTTAAACTCAGAGAACTTTGTTGCTTTCAACTTAACTGAAAAAATTCAATTGATTGGCGGTACTTGGTACGGCGGCGAGATGAAAAAAGGTATGTTCTCAATGATGAACTACTACCTTCCATTACAAGGCATTGCTTCAATGCATTGTAGTGCAAACGTTGGTGAAGATGGTGATACTGCTATCTTCTTCGGTTTGTCTGGCACAGGTAAAACAACACTTTCTACAGATCCTAAACGTCAACTTATCGGTGATGATGAACACGGTTGGGATGACAATGGTGTATTTAACTTTGAAGGTGGCTGTTACGCTAAAACAATCAACCTAAGCAAAGAAAATGAACCTGATATTTACAATGCAATTCGTCGTGACGCTTTACTAGAAAACGTTACTGTTGATGCAAATGGTAAAATCGATTTTGATGATAATTCAAAAACAGAAAACACACGTGTTTCTTACCCAATTCATCATATTGATAACATTGTTAAGCCTATTTCACGTGCTGGTCATGCGAAAAAAGTTATTTTCTTAACGGCTGATGCTTTTGGTGTTTTACCACCGGTTGCTAAGTTAACACCAGAACAAACAGAGTATTACTTCCTTTCAGGATTTACAGCTAAATTAGCAGGTACTGAACGTGGTATTACAGAGCCAACGCCTACTTTCTCAAGTTGTTTTGGTGCGGCTTTCTTAAGCTTACACCCAACGCAATATGCAGAAGTTCTACATAAACGTATGGATGATGCAGGCGCCGAAGCTTACCTTGTAAATACTGGCTGGAACGGTACTGGCAAGCGAATTTCTATCAAAGCAACTCGTGCTATTATTGATGCGATCTTAGATGGTTCAATTGATGATGCAGAAACAGAAATCATCCCGTTATTTAACTTAGAAGTTCCTAAAGTTTTAGCCGGTGTTGAGGGTGATATCCTTGATCCTCGCAATACTTATGAAGATGCAAGTGTTTGGAATGATAAAGCTGTAGATTTAGCGAACCGTTTTGTTAATAACTTTGAGAAGTTTACAGATACTGACAACGGTAAAGCATTAGTTGCTGCTGGTCCTCAGCTATAAAGTAATGAGTTCAAGGCTATTGCTGAAATAGCCTTATTCAAGAGACGATAAAGCCAGATGTTAAGTTATTAACATCTGGCTTTTTATTATTTTGAATTCAGGTACCTAAATTAATGTAATTGGTATAGTTGGTATAATTGGTATTATTTAAACACTAGAGGAAGATAAACTTTTGCTTGTAAGCCACCCGATGGTTTATTAGAGAGTTCAACTTTACCACCATGAGTATCAACTATACGCTTTATTATTGCTAAACCTAAACCGCTGCCCTCTGTTCCCCTAGCAGTATCTCCTTGAGTAAAAGGTTGAAATAATCGTTCGATATCAGCCTCAGGAATACCTGCACCATTGTCACTGACAATGAAGAAAGCATAGTCGCTTTCTACACCGGTGAACACTTCAATTTTATCTTCGGTATAACGAATGGCATTTTGCACTAAATTTGCCAGCGCGCGTCTAACGGCCACATGGCGTAAAGGGATTTTAATGCACTCACCAGGATGAAAAATTATCAACCTATCACTTGGTGTTTCAACGTTCAGCACTTCGTCAACAAGCACATTTAAGTCACCGAGCTCTGCTTTATCTTTTGAGTCATGACGAATGTAATCAATAAATTGGTCGATAATATTATTCATATCATCAATATCAGTTTCAATACCTTCTTTAAGAAAGTCATCTGACTCATTCATCATTTCACTAGCTAAACGGATACGGGTCAAAGGCGTACGTAAGTCGTGAGAAATACCCGCCATTAATAAATTACGATCTTCTTCCAGCTGCTTAATGCCTTTAGACATGTGATTAAAGGCTTGAGTTACCGCCATAACTTCTGAGGTACCGCGCTCAACAAGTGGATCAGGAAAATCACCTCGACCAACATCTTCTGCTGCTATTTCTAATGACTTTAGCGGCCGATTAAGCTGCCGAACAAAAACCCAACCGCCCATAACACTTAATAAACCAATAACAATCATAAAGAATATTAACGGCGAAAAACTCCCTTTTTCCATACCTATTAACGGAATTTTTACCCAGAGGTGTGGCGCCTGAGGTGCTCGTATCCAAAAAAGATACTCATCGCCTTGTGAAATTCTCACTTCAGCTGGCCCACCAAGCAATGCGGACATTTGTTCAGATCGATAAGGATACAATCCTGCATTAGCTAAACCAAACTTGTAGGCATCTTCTTCACGATAAACACCAATGCCCGTTTCATTATGAAATGCCTTCGCCATTTTTGGGCTTAACTTGGCATCATCAATATCAATGAAAACAACGCGTACCTGTTTAGCCAACAGTTGATTCATTTGTTGCTGGTTTGGCTCAATAACATAGAGCGCAAAAGAAATGTAGGAAACAATTTGATTGATAAACAGTAAAAAACCGATCAATAAAACCGTTTGTCCAAAAGCACTTCGTGGCAATATTTTCATATTAATGACTTAACTTAAAAGAATAACTAAGCAGGACTACCATCGGGCACAAAGACATAACCTAAGCCCCAAACCGTTTGTAAGTATCTTGGTTTCGCAGGGTCTTCTTCAAGCATTCGACGCAGTCGTGATACTTGAACGTCAATACTACGCTCGAGTGCTGAATAATCTCTACCACGCGCAAGATTCATCAATTTATCACGGGATAACGGCTCTCTCGGGTGAGTAACTAATGCTTTAAGTACGGCAAATTCACCACTGGTTAACGGCATACTAATATCGTCTTTTTGCATTTCACGGGTAGCTAAATTTAACTGGTAACCACCAAAGCTAATAACATTTTCTTCTAGTGCAGGTGCCCCAGGAGCTTCTTGAGTACGACGACGTAATACGGCTTTAATACGGGCAAGTAATTCTCTTGGATTAAAAGGCTTAGGCATATAATCATCTGCACCTAGCTCTAAGCCAATAATACGGTCAACCTCGTCACCTTTAGCGGTTAACATTACAATAGGAATATTATTAGAATTTTGACGTAAACGGCGACAAATTGATAAACCATCTTCGCCGGGTAACATTAAATCGAGTACTAATAAATGAAAGTTTTCACGTTCAAGCAGACGATCCATCTGTTCGGAATTAGCAGCACTTCGTACCGTAAAACCTTGTTCAACTAAATAACGCTCTAACAATGAGCGCAAACGCATGTCATCATCTACTACTAAAATTTTAGGTGTTTCTTGAGTCATATGTTGTTTCACCTTGCTCGATTTGTTTTTTATTATAAATATATGCCGTTACTATAAGTGATATTGCTTACAATAAGAAACTGGCAAAAGGAAAAGCCCCTAAGTATTTGTTACAATTTATGTAATTCCTAAGCTAGCTTAGGTTATTTTAAATAATGAATACTTTGCTCTGTTACACATTGAGTAAAACTTTTCTTGCGCTCGCTATGTGAAAGAGAAGATATCGCTTGCTTAACTAATTGCATCTTTTGATCTCGATCTGCTTTAGGTAAATGAGCAAGTTGCTCATGAAAGCAACCTAACAAACCAAAATTTAATGCCAAGTCTGATTGCATGGTATCTTCACCTAAACAGCTGTCTAGCTTTTCTGCCAAGGTGTTTTTATCCATTTCGGTGATTAAGTAGTTTAGCTTATAATCGACTTTGTCGGTTTTTCTCACCTGATTACACATAAAAAACATATCAGCAACCGCAACAACAGGAATTAATTGTTGATGCTGTTTACTAAAACGTTTTTTCAACCAGTCATTTTGAGCCTGCTCATTGCTAGGATTAACATCAACTGAAGTGCTCGCTGAGTTTACAGAATAAAGCCACCATGCTTGGCTGGGTAAAGCATAACAAGCAAGAACAACTAATAACAATTTTAACAGTATTTTCATATATACCCGTTCCACTTGAAGATGCATGATTCAGCTGGAATTAGAAACGCCTTCAGGCAAGGCATTGATTGAAGAGAATAGTTATTCTATTGTCGAAATCAATAACGCAGCATAAAGCGTTTATAAACCAGCCCCTTGGGGAAGGCTGAGCAAATCATACTCTACGTTACATTTCTTTTTAAGGGAATGACCCTTAATGAAAAAATGCGCCTTGATTATGAATCGCTCATACTTCCTGAAACGAGCATATTCAAGTGGAGCTGGTATAACTAGGCTCTAACAAATATAAATTGAATTCGATCTCTCTTGAGATATTGTGCATCACAGCTAAAACTAAGTATAGTTAACTTATGTTTAAAAAATGTAGGAAGTAATATGCCCAACTCACTAAAAACCTTAGCGAACCTATTATTAATAACCATGGCATTATTGTTCACTTTTAAAAGTGCACACGCGAGTGGACCAGTAAATGAATTTGAACAAGCGATGGAACAATACAAAGGTAAAGTCGTGTATGTAGATTTTTGGGCTTCTTGGTGTATTCCTTGTCGAAAATCTTTTCCATGGATGAATACCATGCAAGCAAAACATCAAGACCAAGGTTTTGTGGTGCTGAGCATTAACCTAGATGCAGAGGAAACATTAGCAAAGAAGTTTTTGAAACTGGCCCCAGCTAACTTTGCCATTATTTATGATGCAAAAGGAAAGTTAGCGCAAAAGTTTAAATTAAAAGGCATGCCTAGCAGTTACTTATTTGATCGCCAAGGTAAACTCATTAGTGCCCACACTGGTTTTAATGGTAAAAAGCAACAACAGTATGAACAGGAGATATCACAAGCATTAGCACGATAATAAGTATGCCGATTAGAAGGCAGTAATTGAGCAAAGGAAAATCTTGTCAAACATTACTGCTGTTTTCATAGTCTATTATTTTCTCGTATTTTTGGTGTATTTCACCCAGATATAAAGTCCACTTATTGATAAGAGAATCAATAACAATGCAATAAAATCCATAAAGAACACGCCAATATCACCGAGAATACGACCACTATGACTATCAATAATAATACGTTCTAGTGTTAAAAATTGAGCGCGATAAGCCAGTTCGGCCTGTTGTATTTTATCGTCAGATGCAAGTTCAGATTGCAACCATTTTGGTGTATTTATTGGTTGAATAACTTGCCAATCAAAAAAATCACCGTCTGTTTGATAATAACCATTTGCACTATCAACTATCACTTGGCCATTATTAATACTCATTGCTTTTATCATTTCAGGTACACCTGACTCAGTACCAAGCATATCAACTAACTCACCGTTAAGGTTGTATAGTAAAATACTTTGGCGAGTAGCTATAACAAATACTTTTTGCTGATTATGTTGCAAGAATAACTGACCAACACTAACAATTTTGGCATCGCTTTCAAACAATAAGTGGCCCTCAAGCCAGACGCTATTATTAACTACCTGAATAGTTTTTTGTTGATAGAAACGAACATCGTGGGGGACGGAAATACCATAATAATCAAGTAGCAGAGTACTTTTAATGGGTTGGTGCGCCAAGGATAAACCATCGGTATGGTTAAGAGCGACTCCCGTAACAGATAAAAAAACAATAAAAAACGCAGCAAATACGCCCAGTTTTCGATGCCACTTTCTAAAGGTACGATTTAGTTGTTGAGAGAATGGTTTAACAGTTTTTTTCATAAATATGCAGCAACTAAATAAAGGCTTATAAGCTTTTAAAGCAAGAGAGTAAAAAATAAGTCGTTATTTTGCCTGAGCATGTTCATTTTAGCTAGTATCTGTTTTAAAGAGTGACTTTACTATTTAACCACAGAGCAAGTCTGGCAACTTTTGTGGTTGCTCTTACCGACAAGGTTGCACCGGTAATGCCATCAATATGTTGACTAAGCGTGTTATCTTTTGTCAGTGTTGCACGCGTAAATTGTTCACTATAAAAATCATGACGCACTTCATCGCCTCGGGTTTCTCTAAAAGTAAGCACTTTGAGCTGTTTAATTGCATCTTTGTGAATATGCACGGCAATAGTGATTGGTTTTTCTTTACCTACCTCATTTAGAATCCAGACGTTATCATTAGCTTCTTGCCAGTAACGTATTCGCATACGACTATATTTATGACTAAGAATTTCTGCAATAGTTTCTTTATCTTCCGCACTTAACCACAAGACTTGCACAGCAGGCACTTGCTCAGTAAAAATTCCCTTAAGGAATTCCTCAGATGTTTGATATACCCCTTTAGCCATAACATTCATCGCTAAAATACAGTATAAAAGTACCAACAATAAAAACTTCTTCACAAGTTTACTCTTAACTTTTAATAAATAAAAAAGCTCAACACTGCACAAGACAAAGTTGAGCTACTTAGCTTAACAGATTATCAATGTTAACTAAAACTGATAACCAAAACCTAGGTTGAAGCCTTTTGAGTCTTTAGAACCACCCAAGTCTTCATAATCCGCTTTTAACACTACGTCTTCATGTAAGAAATAGCTAATACCAACATTTGTTGATTCAACAGTGGTTGAATCGCTATTACCTGCGTTGTTGTCATATTCTGCATAGCGAGCAAAAACGCCTACTTTTTCACTTATTCTATAAGAAGGTTCAACATACCAACCTGTTTGCTCATCACGACCTAACGCTTTTGCTTCATCACCATTGATGTCCCAACGCGCGTATAAAGCACGAATGGTGAAATCATTAACTTGATAAACAGCATGCGCTTCAAGTAATGTTGCATCTGCTGTATCAATAGGGGCGTCAAAATTATTGCCACCTTGAGTAATATCCGTTTGATACTGTACCGTTGCTGCTAGCTCTAAACCAGTAATTGCTGTGTATTTAACACGACCAGTATAAGCAAGGTTTTCTGCCGTTGCTTTAGCCACTTTTTGACGACCGTTACGAATTTTAAAGTCATCACCAACTTCTAAACCACTAGTCACTGCACCATCAAGACTTACACCGCCTACTGGCTTATAATTAAATGATAAACCAGCTTCCCACCATGTAGCAGGAATAATGTTTTTCTCAACACCGTTACGTTCAACACCATAGAATGTTGGTGGCTCATGCGTTTCATTGATAATGCCTACAGGGATTAAGAACAAACCAACTTTAGAGCTTGTCGCTTCATTAATATCAACTTCAACATAGGCTTGTTCAAGTTCAACTTCCCCTGATTTTCCTTCACCGGCAATAGAATGCTCTAGCTCAAATTCAGAGAAAAAACGTACGCTATCAGAAAACTCATGCCCGAAAAACAATACAAAACGGTGAAAATCTATCTTGGCATCTTTATCTTCATAGTTGTTGTAATGTAACTCGCCGTAGCCACCAATTGTAGTGTTAGCAAACATACCGCCAGCACTTTCAGTAACTACTTCAACTTGATCAGCAGTTGCTTCAAGTTTTTTTTCTGTTTCATCTAAACGTTGTTCTAGTGACTTAAGCACTTCTTGTTGTTGAGTAATGACTTTACGTAATTCAGTCGTTTCTTCGCTAGCGATAGCAGCATTACTTGTAAGCAATGTCGCAATAACCGAGGCAATTAATGTTTTTTTCATGTTATTTATCCAGAAAGTTATGTTATTTAATGTGACTTATATTTATTTTGCGACATTAAACCACAAACCAAACAAGAATCAATAGTATTTGCATTATTTATTAGATTAAAAAGTTCTTTATTGATTTAAATCAGATAAATTGTAGGTAAATATGCTACTAAAACGAAAAAACCTATTCCAGTTACACTGAAATAGGTTTTTTAAGTAATACCGATTTAATTAATTGCTATAAGAATGCAATTAACTATTTTTGTTGTATATGTACATCACGTTGTGGAAATGGAATGCTGATACCTGCTTTATCAAATTCAATTTTCACTTTTTCCATCATATCGAAGTAAATACCCCAGTAATCTTCTGCATTCGCCCAAGGACGAACGAATAAATTTACTGAACTTTCACCGTGTTCACCAACCCAAATATCGACTGCTTGGTCTTTAAGTACACGTTTATCTGCTTCAATTATTGTGCGTAAAAGTGCTTTTGCTTTGGCAATATCATCGTCATAACCAATACCAAAAACCATATCAACACGACGCGTACCGTTAACATTAATATTGGTTACACAACCGTTTGATAACAAACCATTTGGAATAATAATACGTTGATTGTCAAATGTTTTTAGGATGGTATTAAAAATTTGAATTTCTTCAACACTGCCAACATAACCTTGCGCTTTAATAGCATCACCATTTTTAAATGGACGGAATAATAAGATTAATACGCCACCAGCGAAGTTAGCCAAACTACCTTGCAACGCCAAACCAATTGCTAAACCAGCAGCACCTAAAATAGCAATAAACGAAGCCGTTTGAATGCCAAGCATAGAAGCAAGAATAATAATTTGAATCGCTTTTAATAACGTACTTAAAATACTTAATAAAAACTGGTGTAAGGTAATCTCAACCTTTTTCTTTTCTAGTCCTTTACCTACTAGGCCAAGCACTCTTTTGATAATAAAATTACCGACGAAATAAACAACGATGGCTAATAAAAATTGTACACCGAATTGCAGTCCCATCTCACCAAGCATTTGCATATAATGTTCGATTTTTTCTATATTGATTTCCATGAAAATGATATCCTAAGCCATGTTAAATAATAGTTAATATTAAGGTTAACCTTTAATTTACAATTGTAAGCTTTCTACAAAATGGTGTAAATTATAATCCACTTTATTTTCAGCCTTCAGTACATACTATTACCCGTGTGACATTCAAAATGTTTGAGTATAACAACACCATAAATATTAAACCTAACAAGGAACGTCCTTAATTATGGCAACCCCGCTATCTTTTTTTACTCACAAATTTTTTAAAATATTGTTAGCTTTATACTTGGGCTTATTTTTATGCATTTGGCTGATTTCGTCACCGGTAGCTAAACACTTTATCAACCCAATTTTAGCTGAACACCAATTACAACTGTCAGATGACGCGAGTATTCGGTTTAATCCCTTTTTAATGCGTTTCACCCTAAGTGATATAGACTTATCAAGCACAAAAAGCAAGCAGCAAGAGACTGTGTTTGCCTTGGAAGAATTAACATTACAAGTGGCTTTATGGCAATTAGCATTTGATAAAATTGTCTTGAGTGAATTTTCACTTACCCGAGGTACATTAAAAGTCACTCAGCATGATGATGATCTGATTATTGCCGGCATAAAAATTCCTCCGTCAACGGAAGATACAGAACTTACTGCAGAGCAAGTTAACGACCAAGCAAATGAAGAAACGGTTAATGAACCCAGAACCAGTATTCCTTATCAACTGGTATTACCTAATTTTCTCTTGAGTCAGTTTCATATTGAAATAGAAAGAAACAACCAAAAAGCAAAAAGAAAAACTCATCACATAGAGATTGAACAACTCACATTAAGTCAAATAAAAGCAACCGAAACTAAGCAAGAAGGTAATTTATCATTGATCGCTTTGGTTGATAAAACCCAGTTAAAACTTTCTGCGAATACACAATTAGTATCAGGTAAAGGTGATATCCGCAGTAACTTACTTATCAATAACTATCCTATTGATAAATTAGCACCGTATGTTGAACAACTTACTGAATTAAAAGGCTCTCTTTCTTTTAATAGTCAACAAACAGTGACCCTTGCTGAACAAGGTATGAATTTTAAAGTACAAAAAGCCAGCTTAAAGTTACAAGATTTATTGTTAGGTTTAGCTGAACAAAATTTTACTCTTCAAACCTTACAACATAATTTTTCTGATGTTGCTGTTCACTTACAAGACAACAAGATTACTCACCTAGCAGGTAATAGTAGTATAAAGCTAACTGATGCTCTGCTTAGCCAAAATGAAAGCAAAGCAATCATTACCGCCTTTAAACAACTTAGTCTAGATGATATCAATTTTGTGTTAGATGATGAGCCCAGTATTGATATTACTGATATAGTAATGGATGACTTACTTTTCTCTAAAAAAGCGACATTAGCTGATGCTGTAGCCGAAAAAGCGATGGATAGAATTAACAAACTTGCTGCGGAAGATGGACTTGATATCGCTGCTGATGCCATTGTGAAGCTGCCGCCAGTGATGCAACTAAAACAATTAACGGTAAACAACTTACACATCCACGAAAAAAGTATTGATATCAATAGTATTATTTTTGACACCTTAGTTGGTGAGATTATTATTAAGGAAAACAAAGATATTGCTAATTTAATTGTTTTGGATGATAAAACAAGCGAACAAAGCTCTGCACAGCCTACTGTTACAGAGGAAGTCGCTGCTATTGAATCAGAAATAAAATCAAAAGAGGCAGAAGCGAACCGTGATGGCTTTGTTTTCAGCTTCAAAGAACTTCGTTTTATTAATGAAAACTCTTTGGCTTTTACTGACTTTAGTGTTGATCCAATCTATCAACGTACTTTATTTCTAGACACCTTAAATGTCGGAGCTTTAAGCAATAGCAAAGAGAAAAAACAGGAGCAAACCCCTTATACCCTTGCGGGTCGTAGTAATAAGTACGCCAACTTCAGCTTATCAGGCTATTTACAACCGTTCTCGGAACTTGCCACTTACCATATTGAGGGGGATTTCAAAGAATTTTCGTTACCTGCTATTTCTTCATACCTGAAAGCTTCAACAGGTATTGAAGTGAAAACAGGCCAACTAAATACCGCTTTAGATTTAAGCCTTACTGGTGATGAAGTTGAGGGGAATATTATCGTACTGCTACAAGCGCTAGAAACAAGTTTAGTTGATAGTGATGAGGCGGGTAACCTAATTGATCAAGGTGCATTACCATTAAATATGGCAATGGGCATGCTAAAAGATGGTGATGGTAATGTAGAGCTCGATGTCCCGCTAAGTGGCTCTATCTCAGATCCAAAATTTGGTTTAAGTAGTATTGTTACCTTGATTACCAAAAAAGCTATTATGTCTGCGACACAAGATTATTTAATGACCACTTTTGTCCCTTATGCCAACATAGTATCTATTGCAATAACTGCTGGTGAATTCGCCTTAAAGTTACGCTTTGATGATTTAGAATATCAAGTTAAGCAAATTGAGCCTGATAATAGCCAAAGCGCCTACTTAAAAGACTTCATTGCCTTAATGCAAGACAAAGAAGATACCCGTATAACAATTTGTGCTATCAGCACACCAGCAGATATAGGCCTAAAAGCCGGTATTTCTGTAGAAAACAAAGCAGATATTAAGAAATTACTCGACCTTGGCGAGCAACGTGAGCATGCTTTTAAAGACCATTTAATTGAACAAGGTAAAATTGATTCATCACGTATTTTATTCTGTAAGCCTCAAATAGACAGCGATGAAGGCGCAATACCACGTATTGGAATATCCGTCTAAATTATGGCTATCAATAATAGTTCAATGTAGTAATATCAATTAGTTAAAATATAAGGAGATTTAAAATGAAAGGATTTACTAAGTTTTTCATAGCGCTATTGTTGCCATTACTTTTAACTAGTAATGCTTCAATTGCAGCGCAAGTAGCAACAACTGACAAAGAGAAAATAACAAATCAGCACGGTAAATTAGTCTGGGCTGACCTTTACACCGGAGATGTTGAGGCTTCACTTAAGTTTTATCACGACACTTTTGGCTGGACAGTTAAAGAATTCGCTAAAGAGCAGGCAAAATATCATTTACTGTACGATAATGGTCAAGCCATTGCTGGCGTACTTGCTCGTGATTCAAAGCGTAATAAAACAGATAATGCCTTATGGGTTGGTAGTATAGATACTGATAATGTCTCTAGCAGAAGTGAATTAGCGGCTAAAAACAATGCCACTATAATATTGGCACCTCATGATTTTACCCTTTATGGTAAAAGATCGGTATTAGCTGATCCACAGGGCGGCGTTATTGCACTGCTTGAGTTGGACCTGATCAACAAAAACCATAAAAAAATAAGTAATAAATGGGATTGGGCTCAGTTATTTAGCACTAATACCAAGCAAGCCGCTTTATTTTATCAAGACACTTTTGGTTACAGCTTAGAACCCATTAATGCCAAAAAAGATAGCTTCTTTTTAATTCAGGCAGAAATGATTCAAGCAAGCATTGTAAAACTACCTGAAACATTTGAGCAAAGAGATCGTTGGGTCAACTTTATTGAAGTTAACAAGCTCAACACTGTACTATCAAAAGCGACAGCCAATGGCGCAACGGTTATTTATCACCCAAAAAACAGAGGTTTAGCCATTATTGCTGATCCTAATGGCGCATTACTTGGTTTAACACAGCAGGAGAGTGAATAATGAAACAACTTAAGACCTTATTACTCATATCTACTGTCGTTATTGTTACCTCCTTTTTGACCGCGTGTGAAAATACCCATGTAAGTGGCTCAATGAGCTATGGTATGGGATATGGCGCGGGTTATCCAATGTACTATGGCAATGGTTATCATCGTCATACTAACGTTGTTGTTGTTAAGCCATCTAGAAATAACCGCTCTCGACCTAGCCGATCCAAGAGACGTTAGTCTAGACAGGTTATTTTATCTATTGTTACGCATAATTGAAGAGAATTACTTTTGAAAATAATGACTCGCCAAGATAATTTTATTTATCTCACTTTTGCTTTAATTTTATTATTACTTGGTACGTCGTTAGCTCAGCAGTTTTTTGAAGGTTCCGTGCAACGCTTAGTGCAGTCTGCCACCATAGTGACGTTATTAGTTGCTGTTTGGGGAGTTGATTCAAAAGATTTCGTTCTGCGTAAAACCTTTATTTTTCCCATCGCTATTTTATTCTTTTCTTTTTTTGGTGCTTGGCTTGATGATGCTGGCTTTGACCAAGTTTATTTACTGTTGCTATTAAGTTTCTTTATCTCAAGTGCTCTACGCACGGCTAAACAAGTATTATTTACTGGTGATATTGATGGTAATAAAATTTTAGGGGCTATTTGTTTGTATTTATTAATGGGGCTAATTTGGGCGGTACTATACACCTTGGTACAACTGACTTTTCCTGGTTCATTTACTAACATAAGCAGTAACAATGAATGGTTTAGTTTATTCCCTGACTTTATCTATTTTTCCTTTGTTACTATCACGACGTTAGGTTTTGGCGATATTTCGCCTGTTTTACCTATTTCAAGATTTTTAGTTTATTTTGAAGCAATAGTTGGGCAGTTTTACTTAGCGATATTAGTGGCGAGTTTAGTGGGTTCACATATGAGTAATTTCGGAGCAAACAATAATTCACCTCAACAAAAGTCACCTCAACATAAGTCACCTAAAAATAGCTCAGCTAAAACGAGTTCATCTAACAAGAATTTATTCAACAATGCTCCTAGTGACAAATCCACCAAGCAAACATAATAATAAGTAATTAACGTAAGGAAACTACCATGAAAAACCAACAAGAGTTAACCAGTGATCAGGCATTTAACCGCCGAGTTATTGATATCGCCATTAAGCTTGCTGCCATGGCGATGATCATTCTATGGTGTTTTTCTATTATTAAACCATTTATCTTAATTACCATTTGGGCTGCTATTTTAGCTGTCGCTTTATATCCTTTACACGAAAAGCTCACTGCAACACTTAAAGGTAATAAAAAACTCGCTTCAACCATTGTTGCCATTGTTGGGATATCAATTATCGCTATCCCATCAATTAACCTATCTGCTTCTGCTATTGATTCTGCTCAACATGTCTATACGGGGATTGAAGAAGGCACTTTAAAAATTCCAGCTGCTGATGAAAGCATTAAAGAATGGCCACTCGTGGGTGAGAAACTTTTCAACTTTTGGCAAGATGCTTCTCAAGATATTCAAAAAGTTGCAGGCCAATATCCTGAACAACTAAAATCTATTTCAAGCACTTTATTGTCAGCTGTAGCAGGTATTGGTGGCGGTATATTACAGTTTATTGTTTCGTTGATTATTGCGGTAGTGTTTATGGCAAAATCAGCCCCATTACATCAAGGTCTGAGTAAGTTGATGCGTCGCTTGATGAATGACTTTGGCGACAGAACAATTAGTACCACTATTGCTACTATTCGTAGTGTTGCTACTGGCGTACTTGGCGTTGCAGTTATTCAATCACTAATATCTGGTGTTGGTTTAATGATTGCTGATATTCCTGGCGCTGGTATCTGGGCAATTGCCGTGCTTATTTTAGCTATTGCACAATTACCGCCCATTCTAATTTTAGGGCCTATTGCAGCGTATTATTTCTCTGTAGCAGACACCACACCAGCCATCGCCTTTTTAATCTTTAGCATTATTGTTAGCGCTAGTGACGCTTTCTTAAAACCACTATTTTTAGGACGTGGTATGAGCATCCCAATGTTAGTTATTTTACTCGGCGCTATTGGCGGTATGCTACTTTCAGGTATTATTGGTTTGTTTGTCGGCGCGGTAGTATTAGCGTTAGGTTATGAATTAATGATGGATTGGTTAAGCCATACGCCAGCGAGTAAAGAAATAAAGAGTGAGGTTGAGCAGAGCGAGTCTTAAGCTTAATATCTCTACGGCTCACCTTGAGCAATGACGTAGTTAATCGCATAAAAAAAGCGGTATAACCAGTAAGGGTTAGGCCGCTTTTTTGTGTCTGTTTATTTATAAATAAAGTCAAACGAAGCTAACTTATACCAATCGGATTAATCCAAGAAGGTTAATTTTTCAGGGTTACAGGTAACTTACCTCGTGCCATATTTTTAGTAAAAATAACCGCCATACTGGCATTAAATCCTGGGCTTATACTCTGCTTTTTTTCACTCTCATAAATTCTATCGTCAAAATTTAACAACACAGTATCGGCCAGTTCACTGTACTCATTTATTAAAAATGGTGAGCCCTTAGCAATAAGAATTGAGGGTGTTCCTAGTTTTCCGGCTAGTGTTAATTGCTGTTTTAATAACGTTGCATAGGTCAGTTTTTCCTGTTGCTGAGCAGCACTACCATAGCTTGGCGTTAAATCGTCCATTCCGCCTAAATCAACTAAACTCGCCGTTTTAATATCGACAGTAGCAATAACCACATCTGCTTCACTTAGCAGCGACCTCATTTGCTTATCAGTCTCGGCTGTATCAGCAAGAAAGTGGCTAATAGTGATATTTTTAACTTCACTTGCTGGCAATATTGTTGCTAAGACGCTATTTGCCGCATAGGTTAACGCGACTAGTTCTTGTTGGTTTGCAACGACAAAATGCAATCGTTTGATGCCAGCAATATTAAGAGGTAACAGCTGATTATTTTTCAATAATGTTATGGCAGCATTGGCAAGCGCTTGCTCTGTAATAATATGATTTTCATTGGCAATAACAGTGTTAGCCAATAGCAATTGCTGCGCTACTGATTCTTTGGACACTTCAACATATTGCTTCTTATAACGGTTTAATCTCACAACAGATTGCTCAAATTCAGTTAACTGATATTCATTGTGCTCAATACGCGTTGCTAAGACCTTAGCGACTTTTTTAATAAAGTTATAAAACTTGTCTATATCCTCTGGTGTTCTCACCTTAAATGACATCACCGCAAGATCGGCACCCGCAACAAAGGTTTCAACGACAGCCTCAACATCAGTAAAAAAATGAGTAATACCCGCCATATCAAGGGCATCTGTAGCAATAATGCCATCAAATCCCATTTTTTCTCTTAACAATTTCGTTAAAATTTTGCGAGACATAGTAGCGGGACGAATTAGTTTTTCACCACTTTTACTGACAAATAAACTATTATCAAGGGCTGGATACTGAATATGTGCCGTCATTATCATGGCTGGATTAGCGTGTTCAATAGCCCAAGCAAAAGGGGCAAGATCAACCTTATCTATAGTCGCTCGATCATGGTTAACTCGGGGCAAACCTAAATGACTATCAACGTGCGTATCACCATGACCAGGAAAGTGCTTCAACGTGGCCATCACACCTTGCGCTTGAATGGCTGTTACCGCGCTAGCACCAAGCTCTGCTACCTGGCTAGCTGACTCACCAAAAGATCGTGTATTAATCACGGGGTTATCAACATTGGTATTTACATCAACTACAGGGGCATAGTTATTATTGATACCTAAGGCTTTTAGCTCTTTTGCAATAACCATATTAACTTGCGCAGCAAAGTGAGTGCCATGTTGAAGATAGCTAGCTCCGATGGCCATATTCCCCGCAAAGCCAGTCATTTTAGCAAAACGAGCCACTCGGCCGCCCTCTTGATCCATTGAGATAATCAAGGGTTTGCCTTGCACTGATTTTACTGCTGCTTGTTGAATATCATCGGTTAACTTAACCACTTGTGCTATCTCTTGCACATTTTCAGCAAACAAGACGATACCACCAACATTACTGGCGCTAATCATCTGTGCAAGCTCTTTGGGTAGTTCAGTCACTGCTTGTCGGCAATGTTTTGACGTTGGCACACTGGCCTTGCCATTTATATCCGGACAAAAGTATCGAATATCGAGAGACATTCTTTGGGCGATTTTTCGCTCAAATTGAGTAAATGCTGAAGTGCTCGTGGTCTTATTGGTCATATTTTTTTCTGTTGCCTGACTTTGACAAGCGCTAAGCGCAATGGAAACTATCATTATTAGCGCGCTTGGCACTCGGTAAATTCGCTTATTACTCAATAAAATACTCGGCAAGTAACTCGGTATAGAAATAGGTACATTATTTGGTAAATAGTCCATTAAAGACAGAGCCTACTTACTAAAAGCGAGAACATATTTTACCAGCTTATTGATACCTACTGCCGCTTCACTGATCGATTCAGCCAGCATATAGGCTGGTGTTGTCACTATTTTATGTGCTTCATCAACGACTACATCAGCAACATCACAATCGATATGAATTAAACCTTTGGCAGCAATTAATTTAGCAGTCGCATTATCTTTGCCAATAGTTCCTTTCACGCCTGCTGGATAAATCAGCGGTAGTAAAGCAGGCGCTATACACATAAAACCTGCTGGCTTTTCTACCTTAGCAAAAGCTTTAGCTGCGGTTAATACTTGCTCGTTAACACTATAGTTATCATTGTCTAAAGCAAAGCTACTTAAATTCTTTGCCGCGCCAAAACCACCAACAAAGATGATGGCATCAAACTCTTTTTCATTCAGTTCTATCAAATCTTCTACATCGCCACGACCAATGCGCGCCGCTTCAACCAATACATTACGGCTTTCATCTTCGCTCACTTCACCCGTAAGGTGATTAATAACATGGTGCTGAGCTATATTTGGCGCAAAACAACGATAAGTGGCGCCCTGCTGGGCTATCGCTAATAAGGTAATGACTGCTTCTTGAATTTCACTGCCATCATAAACACCACAACCACTAAGAATAACCGCTATATTTTTCATTTTTAATCCTTTCTTTCTAGCTATTTTTTATTGCTAAACCATACCATTAGCTGACAGCATAATACTACCAACACAGCAAAGAACATTAACAAGGCAAACGGCTTAGCGCTGCCATCATAAAAGAACGCTAAAATAGGCCCCGCAAGCGCGCCAATTCCCCAGCGAAGGGTACCAATAACCGCCGTTACTGTTCCTGAATGCGCGGGGAATTTAGTTAGAATTAAGGCATCGCTATTTACCGCTATCATGGAAATACTGCCCATTAGCGGAAAAATAGCCACCACCGTATAGATTAACGATAATTCAAATACATTCACCAGCATCAATGCTGTTGCAGCCATTGTTGCTAGGGTTAAGCCAAACCGTAACATTGCCCTTGAACCTTTACGTACTACAAAACGGGTATTGGTAAAATGTGCCGTCATTAACGCTAAAATATTTAAAGCAAACAACAAGCTAAAAGTATATTCTGACACATCAAAAATAGTTAAATAGACAAAAGGAATCGCGGTAATGTAAGCGAAAAAAGCCAATGAGATCATCATTGATGAAATGATATCTAGTCGGGCTTCCGCATTGCTCAGCACAATTTTGTAGCGCTGTATAAAGCTCATCTCTGTTTTTTTAACAGCGGGCCCTTTTGGCAAAACCACATCACTCGAATTTGGTAGATAATAACTCACCAGCAACAGTACAATGAGACTGTAAGCAGCTAATACATAAAAGATAAGTTGCCAACTGTGTGCCAATAACAACACACTGCCTATGCTCGGCGCTATCATAGGTGCTAACATCATGATCATGCTGACATATGATAGCCCTTTCGCGGTATCCTTACCGTAATACTCACGCACTGCACCCGGAACAACGACTGTTGCGGCACTGCTGACAAAAGCTTGAAAGAATCTAACGGTAAGAAATTGTTCTATATTACTCACAAAAGGTAATAGTAGACTGGCGATAAAAAATCCGCCGATACCCAGCAGAACAAGGGTTCGACGCGGGTGTTTATCTGCCATAGGACCAAACAATATTAAACCAAGCGCATAACCCAATAAATAAATGCTTAAGCTATTTTGCACCATGCTCATGGGTGTATTTAAATACTCAGCTAGCGTAGGCATAGCGGGTAAATACATATCTACCGCTAAAGGGGAAACGGCTAATATTGAAGCTAATAGGGGTAATAATAACTTCAAAGGTACTTTAAGCTGCGCTGATGCTTCCGCCATATCACCATGCTTTATTGCTATATCAGTGTTTAGTACATTCTTACTTTGCTTGGCATTATCTGGCGCTGTCATTGTTTTTCCATCAGCTGTGCTGTTTTTTGTTTGCTCGTGAATTCGTACACTAATTTACCTAATACCTTAATGGCCATTTCAACATTTTCCCCCCATTGCACGCCATAACTTACCCGCATGTAATTTTGATACTTTCCTGACGGAGAAAATATTGCCCCTGGAGTAAAACTTACTCCTTGCGCCAATGCTTGTTGAAAAAACTCACCCGTTTTAACATGTGATTGACAACGTAACCAAAGCACACTGCCCCCTTGGGGTTTTGAAATGCACACTTCTTTAGGAAAGTGTTCAGCAATTAACGCCCGCATACGCTCACAGTTATATGCAAGGGTTTTACGCAAGACACAAAGGTGACGATCATAATCGCCACTTAGTAAGTACTCATTCAATGTCCATTGTTGCAACATAGATGTTGAACTTGATTGTGCTCTTTTTATTCGTTTCGCCTGCTCTTCAAACTTACCAGGCAATAGCCAACCAATGCGATAGCCTGGTGCCGCTGTTTTGGAAAATGAAGAACACGTCATCACCAGTCCTTTTTCAGAATACAACTGCGCAGGTTTTGGTTTGTTATCGGTAAAGTATATTTCGCTATAAACCTCATCTTCAATTAATGGAATATCATGTTGCTCTAATAGCGAAACCATCGCTTGGCGTTGTTCATCAGTTTTCATTGAACCTAACGGATTGTTTATCGCCGTTGAAAATAAACAGGCAGTAATGTCATGCTGATTAATAGCCTCGGCTAAATCTTCGACACAAACACCGTCTTCTGTACAGGTATAAACTTCAAGTGCTTTCATACCTAATGTTTCAATCAATTCGATCATGCCAAAAAAGCACGGCGATTCAATCGCAATAATATCACCGCGGTTGGCGACACATTGCAGCGCAATGGAGAGTGCTTCTTGCGCGCCATTGGTGATGACAATGTCGTCTGGATTTGTCTCAACACCTTGGTCTTGATAGCGAAATGCCAGTTGCATGCGTAATTTGGCATCGCCAGTTACTGGGCCATAGCTTACCGCCTTTTCTGATACTTTACTTAAGACTGAGCGCATCAGTCTGGCAAGGGTTTTATCGGGCGGATGTGCTTGAATAGGATTTGAGATCCCCAAGGCTACAGTATTAGGTAAATGCACCGCCGCATGAACTTGTTCAATCATACTGCGACCTTGCACTTCCACAGGATCACACTGCGCCCACTTTGCAGGTCTTGGCTTAAGCGTGCGTGCTTGCATTGCCTGCAAGTAGTAACCTGATTGTGGCTTTGCACAGACTTGTCCTTGTCGCTCTAATTCAATATAAGCCTGCTTAACCGTTGGTACACTTATATCAAACTGGCTACTTAGTTTACGTAAACTAGGTAGCTTATCCCCTGGGTGTAACGCACCTATTTTTTTTTGGTGTTCAATAAAATCAATTACTTGTTGATACAAATATGCCGAAGAACTTTTATCTAATAATTTCATTTTTATGGCCTTTCTACCAACAACAACTGTATAGGTTACATTTTCATATTTTTGTATATGTTATTAAATCAAAATATCATTACAATGTCACGCTTATCCTCTTAACCCCTTCCGCATAAAGAAGTGACTACTTTTTTATACGGATTAGAATAAGTCCTACTTATGGAGTGGCAAAGTTAATGAACAATACTCTTTTATACCTAATTACCGTCCTAATCTGGGGATCAACTTGGATAGCTATTAATTACCAATTAGGTGATGTCGCGGCTGAAGTATCTCTTGTTTATCGATTTGGATTAGCTGCTTTATGCATGTTCGCTTACTGTCGCTTCAAGAAATTACCGTTGGAGTTTTCCGCCAAACAACATGTGCAACTCTTTGCTTTTGGTTTAACTCTGTTCGGCTTTAATTATTATTTACTTTATAACGCACAGGCCCATATTAATTCAGCATTAACCAGTATTGCTTTCTCCACGTTGATGATGGTGAATATTCTCAATGCACGTGTTTGGTTTAAAACTCGCATTTCAAGCCAAGTTTATTACGGTGGCGCACTTGGCTTAATGGGTATTGTTACCTTGTTTTGGCCACAAATAAGTAATGTGCATTTTGGTGACAGTACTTTACTGGGCTTAGGTTTGTGTCTAATTGGCGTATTCTTCGCGTCTACCGGCAACATGATATCTATCAAAAATCAGCACGACAAAATGCCCGTACTACCCGCCACGGCTTGGGGCATGATGTACGGCAGCCTATTTATGTTCGTTGTTGCGATTGTTCAGGGGCAAACTTTTAACTTTTCTTATACCTTTGAGTACATCAGCTCATTGTTGTATTTATCAATATTCGGTTCTGTTATTGCTTTTGGTTGTTATTTAACCTTATTAGCTCGTATCGGTGCACATAAGGCCTCTTACGCCACGATTATGTTTCCCGCAGTCGCTGTGGTTATCTCAAGCTTTTTCGAAGGTTTTATCTGGGATAGTTATACATTTATTGGCTTAAGTTTGATGTTAGCAGGTAACTTAGTAGTACTCGCCAAACCAGGTATGCTAAAACGTTTCAACTCTACGAGTTTAAAACAGGTGAACTGTAGTGATGCAAAATAAATTTGCTTAAATTAATCGCGTTAGCCATGTTAAAGCAAAGCACAAACTTGCTATAATAATGACAGACTAAACTAATTCAAACTTAGCCAACCAACTTTAAAGTAATTTAGGTAACCTAATGCAACGACTAGCCCCAGCTTTACGTCAAGACAATGTACCTCTTGATTTAATTTCATTAATAAAAACTATTTTAGCGGCCACGAAAGAGATTTCGTTTCGTGTTAGCCAAGGCCACTTAGGTGACGTGATGGGCTCAACCCTTGATGAAAACATTCAAGGCGAAGTTCAGAAACAATTAGATGTGGTTGCCAATGAGTTATTCAAAGATATTTTACTTGAGTCTGGTTTCGTTAAAGCTATTTCATCAGAAGAAGAAGATCACTCAGTTGCTGGTGATGAAAATGGAAAATATATTGTTTCTTTTGATCCCCTCGATGGTAGCTCAAACATAGACATCAATTCATTGATTGGTACTATTTTTTCTATTCATGAAGCGCCTAAAGATATTGCTGCTGGTGATGATGACATGTTCAAGCAAGCCGGTGACAAGCAAGTATGTGCTGGTTATGTGCTTTATGGTCCATCAACTATGTTAGTGATGACTACAGGCAGCGGTACGCACTTTTATGTATTAGATAGAACTCATGGCGGTTACCTTTTGGTAGAGCGCAATGTACAAGTCCCTACCGATACGCAAGAGTTTGCCATCAATATGTCTAACCAGCGCTTTTGGCAAGCACCTATGCAAAATTACATTGGTGATTTACTTGCCGGTGATACTGGCCCACGCGAGAAAAACTTTAATATGCGTTGGATAGCTGCCATGGTAGGTGATATTCATCGTGTTTTATGTCGTGGTGGTATTTTCACTTACCCTGCCGATAGCAGAAAGCCTGAGCAACCATACAAACTACGTTTAATGTATGAAGCTAACCCAATGGCATTTTTACTTGAGCAAGCGGGTGGTTTAGCCATGACCAGTGAAGGTCGTATTATGGATATAGAACCAGATAGCATCCATCAACGTGTTGAAGTTATTATGGGCTCTAAGAATGAAGTTGAGAAATGCTTAAGCTACTATAAGTAAGGTTTACAGAGAAATAAGATTAATAAAAAAGGCTTATTGTTTTAAACAATAAGCCTTTTTTATATTTATTAGCCAAGCTCAGTTTAGTATGTTCTTGAAAAGCTATAACTGAAACGCTTTTCCATTAACAGTTAGTTGACTTTGGACATATTTGGCTTCAACAGTAATTTCATTATCTTGGCGGGTTAAGTAACCTTGTTTAACAAAGTTATCCACCATAGAAGCCATACCTAATTTACTTAGGAATGCCATAGGTACTTTACCTTTAGCATCGGCTTCTAAAGCCTTAATTAAGGCCATTGAATTCAAATTAGCACTATCAAATAAATATTTATTGATAGTAAAATTAAATTCACTCGCGATCTTCCCTTCATCAGTAACAACACTTAGATCTGTTATTTTCAAATTGGGATCTTTGGCGAGGATTTTTTCTGCAACTGTTGATAGCGCTTTTAGGCTTTCTTCAGAGTCATATTCACCTGAAGCATTAACGGACAAGTTAGCCATAGCCGTATTTAACTCTTGCAAAGCATGGACGTCAATATTAGCTAACAGTATCGCTACGTTCGGCTCTTTAAAATATTGTCCTGAAGCGCTAATTTCTTTCGCTTGATAGTTTAACGCAAGCGCTAATAAATCATTTTCTAATGAAACCTCACTAGTTAAAACGGCTCCATCTAGAGAAAAAACTTTACTGTTATCGTTATAAACATTAATCCCTGCAACTGTAAAAGTGGCATCGCCTGTTAGGATTGCCGTTCCTGCAAGATAATCACCGCTAACAACTTTTTGCTTAGTAGACATATCGACAGCGCCAATGACCAGGCGTTCATCCTGTCCTTTAACATCAAGACCTTCCCAAGAAAAATCGCCAATGATATGCTCATTATTAATTAAGGTAAATTGGGCTGAAGATGGCTCAGAGACAATTACGCTATCAACATCTTGATAAGTTATTTTATCAGTATCAATGAAGGTGGTAACTTCTTTACTAAAGCTCAGTAATGCACCGACATGCAGTTTTTCGTTAATAATATCAACTATGCTTTCATCTAGTTCAAGCGCTGAGAACTTGAATTTTACCGCTGAATAGCCTAAGCCCAAATGCCAATTTTTCTCTGTAATGATTACAGGGCCAAAAGAGATATTTTCTTCTACGATAATAGTCACCTCATTGATGCTATTATCTTCTAAGGCTATTTTCATTTCTGACACGACATCAGCGCCGAACCAACCACTGCTATATTGACTGGTTGTTAAGGTGATGCCATCCGTTTCATTAAGTGTTGCAAGTACTCGTTGACGTTCTGTTTCAACCATAGAGCCAATAAATTTTGGCGCAATTAGCAAACTAACTAAGATTAAAACTATAGCGATATATATTTTGTTCATTTTTTAAATTCCCTTTTAAAATAACTTTTAAGTTCAATTCTCCATTATCAAATTGAACGTTGGCGTACCATTTCAAACAAACAGATGCCAGTTGCCACTGATACATTCAAACTCGAAACACTACCTGCCATCGGTAGCTTCACTAGTTGATCACAGTTTTCACGGGTTAATCGGCGCATGCCTTTACCTTCGGCGCCCATAACAAGTGCCATAGGTCCAGAAAGTTTTACATCATACAAACAAGTATCTGTCTCTCCTGCTGTACCAACAATCCATACACCTTGCTTTTGAAGCTGCTTCATCGTTCTTGATAAATTAGTTACTTGTACTAAAGGCACGCTTTCAACTGCCCCTACAGCAACTTTGCGAACGGTAGGCGTAATTTGTGCGGCATTATCTTTTGGTACGATAATAGCTTGTACGCCTGCAGCATCAGCATTACGCAAACAAGCACCTAGATTATGTGGGTCAGTGACACCATCTAAAATAAGAAAAAATGGTGCGATTGATTTTTTTTCTGCAGCGAGGATTATGTCGTCTAAGTCATTTTCTGTATAATTTTTACCCGGTCTTACACGTGCAACTACACCTTGGTGTTGCTCTCCTTCACTTTTTTCGTCAAGCACTTTACGACTTGCTAATTGCGTACCGATACCGTATTTTCGTGATAAATTAATGATTGGCATCATGCGATCATCTTCACGACCTTTTAATAGCCATATTTCAATAAAACGCTCGGGTGCTACGTTAATTAAGGCATTAACTGCATGAATACCAAAAACTAACTCTTCATTTTTTGCCATGATCTTTCTCTGTCTCTAAATTAATAACCTGAGTGATAAGGATTTACTCTTTTGTCGCGCTTTTACGGGCATTTTTTCCTGGGCGTTTTTTACGTGCGCTGCGTTTTTTTGCTTTACTCTTTTCTTTTGGTTTGTCTTTGGACTTGTCTTTTTTGGCTTTAGGTTTTTTACTTGAGTTAGCGTTAGGCTTTGCTTCTATCGTTTTTTTGCTTGAACGCCTAGCTTTATCTGTACCTTTCCCTTTAGTCTTGCCTTGGCTTTCTTCCGCCTCAGAGCCTTCAAGTCGTAGGTCTATTTTCTTTTCATCGAGGTTAACTGCTGCAACTTGAACCCGAATTTCATCACCAACACGGTACTTTTTGCCACTATTTTCACCGGTCAGACACATACGTACGTCATCAAAATGATAAAAATCACGACCAAGAGAAGTGATATGTACTAAACCTTCAATATGTAAATCTTGTAAGCGAACAAACAGTCCAAAGTTAGTAACCGTTGAAATAACGCCGGTAAAATTATCACCTACATGATCTTGCATAAATTCACATTTGAGCCAATCAGCCACATCACGCGTTGCTTCATCGGCGCGTCTCTCTGTCATAGAACAATGTTCGCCTAGCTCAATAACTTCCTCTATGGAATATTCATAATTGCCTTCATTGGCATCACTTTTAGCTTCTTTCTCTAAAATAGCTTTGATCACTCGATGTACCACTAGATCAGGATAGCGACGAATAGGTGAAGTAAAATGACTGTACGATGGTAGCGCTAAACCAAAGTGCCCTTCATTATCACTTTGATAAACAGCTTGACGCATTGAGCGTAACAACATGGTTTGAATAAGCTCTTGATCTGGACGACCAGCGACTTTAGCTAAGATATCACCGTAGTCTCTTGGCTCTGGAGACTCTTTTGAAGGCAGTGATAATCCAAGTTCATTTAAATAGGTGACAAAGTTGCGGTACTTATCTTCACTAGGCTTATCGTGAACACGGAACAAGCCTGGTTTTTCATGTTTTTCAATAAATTTGGCCGTCGCAACATTGGCCAAAATCATACATTCTTCAATAATTTTATGAGCATCATTACGAATTAATGGCACAACACCGGAAATTTTCTTGTTTTCATTAAAAAGAAAAATAGACTCTTGTGTCTCAAAGGCAATAGCACCACGTTTAAGGCGAGCATCTGTTAGCGCGTGATACATTTTTTCAAGATTTTTTAAGTCTGGTACCAAAGGTTGGTATTCTTGACAAAGCGCTTCATCGCCATCGAGAATCGCAGCAACTTTGGTGTAAGTAAAGCGGGCATGAGAACGCATTACTGCAGGATAAAATTTACTGCCTGATAGTTTTCCGGTAGCGCTAACGGTCATTTCACAGACCATACATAAGCGATCTACGTCGGGGTTTAGTGAACATAAGCCATTAGAAAGTTTTTCTGGCAACATAGGGATAACTTGGCTAGGAAAATAGACCGAGTTACCACGTGATATAGCTTCATCATCTAATGCTGTGCCGTGCTGAACGTAATAACTCACATCTGCAATTGCAACCCATAAACGCCAACCACCTGATTTTTTCGGCTCACAATAGACTGCATCATCAAAATCTCTAGCATCATCGCCATCGATAGTAACGAGTGGTAGATCACGTAAGTCTTTGCGTGGCAGTTTAGATGACTCTTCAACTTCATCAGCAATACCAGCCACTTCAGCTTGTACGGTATGCGAAAATTCATGGGGTAAATCATGCGCGCGTAAGGCTATTTCTATTTCCATTCCAGGGGCAAGGTGATCCCCTAAAACCTCAATAACTTTACCAATAGCATGAGAGCGTCTAGTGGGTCTTTGTACTAGTTCAACCACTACCATTTGTCCGTGTCTAGCACCCATTTTTGTTTGTGGATCAATCAACACTTCTTGTTTGATTTTGCTGTCTTCTGACACAACAGAGCACACATGATGATCAATATATAATCGACCAACAATAGGGGCTTTTCTTGGTTCTATAACTTCAAGTATTTTGACTTCTTTACGTCCCTTACGATCGGTACGGTCAACCAAAATTGCTTGCACAATATCGCCATGAAAGACACGCTGCATCTCATGAGAGGAAATATAAAAGTCTTTACCTCTTTTATCGGTAATAGATGAATCATCAGGAGAAAAGAAACCAAAACCGTCACGATGACCAATAACTTTGCCGGTCAGCAGGCTATTTTTTTCCGGCAATGCGTATTGTTTGAATTTATTAAAGATCAACTGACCACTGTTTTCCATCGCACGTAAACGTCGCTTCAAACCAATAAGTTGATACTCTTCATCATACTTTAGTGTTTTAACTAAGCTATTGAAACTTGGAGGCGGCGAGCATTTTTCAATAATTGATAGCAATAATTCGCGTGATGCGACTGGCTTTTCATATTTTTTGGCTTCGCGTTTAGCATGTGGATCGTTATAGGTCACTACAATGGGTCAATATTTAAGGATAACTGCTTGCCAGTATACCATAAAGTTATTATGGCAAGTCTATTAAGTTGGTCCTTACTGAGAGCTTTGAGTTAATTTGTATAACTGGTTCTTTTCGCTTGCTCTATTACTTTACTGGGCATTTTACTGGCAAGATCTGACAGTAAGTTACTGATTTTTTTGTGTGTTACTTTATCATCAGTCAAAGAATGGTGTAATTGAGAATATAGCGCGGGGTAGTCTAACGGGCTACCGTAGCCTTGCTCGTATATATCAGCAAGTCGCATTTGTGCAGCTAAGTTATTTGAACTTGCCGCTGTTTTTAAATAAACAATGGCGCGGTCAATATCTACCTGCATAAATTTACCCATATGATAATAACGTCCTAACTGTTCTAAACCTTCTGCTAAACCCTGATCAGCGGCTAAATGCATATAATGTAGCCCTAGCGGAATGTCTTTTTTAATACAAACACCATAAGCCAACATATCACCCCATAAAAATTGATATGAGGGCATATTCGCTTTATTGGCACGTGCTTCAATATCTTGTACTAATTGGCATTCATCAAGCACTACTTGACTTAAATGTTTGTTGTCTTTAATTAAATCAAGCAATTGATTATCGGTATAAATCTGCACTGCTTGCAAGTTTTTCTTCATAGCGAATGCTGAATAACTGGCAAACAAAAACATAACAGAGATAATAAACAAAAATAATATACGCATAAAAATCCTAACTAGGCTAAATCAGCTGACTTCTCTGTATCGGCAAGCAAGCTGCATCTATGAAATTTATTTAAATAATATAACCATAGTAAAGCAATTTTGGCGCCAACATAGTATTTTGAGACTATTATCACTATTATTTAGCGTATAGTAAGGGACTCACTAACATTATCAATTTGCGGATAGCGTATTTCGGTGAGTTTTAAAAATAATAACTCCTCCATAATTTATTAAGAACGGCGATTGATATGCTAATTGAAAAAGAGCTTTCTGAGTTAACCGTAGGCCATTATGTGGTCAAGATTATTCAGCAAGAGGGCTGCTTTTCGTTAACTGCCGCTGGACACATCAAAAGCAAAGCAGTTATTAATCGTCTCAAAAGCAAAAATGTTTATCGTGTTCTAATTGATGATAGCAAAACATTACTGCCTAGTAACATCGAAGAAATCGTCAATTCAGACAACAACTCCATTGTTAATAATAAAAACCTTAAGCACGCAAAAGCAATTTTCGATCAGTCTAAGTCTATTCAAAAGAAGTTATTTCATGATGCACTTAGTGGTAGTTGCTTAGACTTATCACCCGTAGTGGAAGTCACTAATAAATCAATCGATGCAATATTTAACAGCCCTGATTCACTTGCCTGTATGTTAAATATTCGAGAGAAAGATGAATACCTTTTAGAGCACTCTGTTGCAGTTTCTGTCTATATCACCCTTTTTTCACGTTATTTAGGCCTCGAGAGACCCATTATCGAGCAGCTATCTATTGGGGCATTCCTTCATGATATTGGTAAAATAAAAATACCTGATGAAATTCTCAACAAACCCGGTAAGTTGACCGATGATGAATTTACCATCATGAAAACTCATGCAAACCACTCCATAGATATCATTAAAGAAACGCCTGGCATTAGCGCGCTTAGTCTTGAAGTGGCAGCCTTACATCATGAGAAGCTCAATGGCAGTGGTTATCCTTTTCAAGTTAAAGAGGAAGACATCAGCCTGTATGGTCGCATGATTGCCATTTGTGATATTTTTGATGCTTTAACAGCTACACGTGTTTATAAAGAAGGCTTTGCCCACGGTAAAGCTTTTGCCATTTTACGAGAATTAGCCAAGCAAGGGCAGCTAGATTCTATATTGGTTGACCAATTTATTAAATGTGTCGGCGTGTTTCCCGTTGGTTCATTAGTGCAATTAAAATCAAATAAATTAGCCTTGGTACAAGTGCGCAATGATAAAGACCCAACTAATCCACATGTCCACTCCTTTTATAGCGTTAAGCTAAACCAGTTCCTCAACAAACAAGAAATTGATCTATCAGGCAGTGAGGATTCCATTGTAAAAGGTGTCAGAGCAGAAGAGTTCGATCTTGATATGAAGCAAATTGTCGAGATGTTGCTGATGGAAGGTTAGACTTTCTAATAAGAGATGATTGCTATATGAGAACGTATAACTCAACGAGAGTAAAATCTCGCCGGGTTATACGTTATCCAAACATTGAAAGTAGCACTAAGTAAATAAATACCTAAGCAGCGCTACTTACTTCTTTAACTTGAATACCTTCTTTTTGCAGAATTATTGTTGCTGTTACCTGTTTATCTTCTTTACGCTTATCCCTTAATACCAATAGACACGGTGTTAATACTAAGGTTAATACCGTAGCAAAAGCTAGGCCGCCAGCGATAGCGGTTGCTAGCTGTGTCCACCACTGTGTTGACGGTGCACCAAAGACAATCGTACGCTCAAAGAAATCTAAGTTGACCTGTAATACCATAGGCAATAAACCCAAAATGGTGGTTATTGTGGTTAACATAACTGGTCGTAAACGCTGCGCACCTGTGCGTAAAATTGCCTCAACCACAGGGTAGCCTTCTTTACGTAAAACATTGTAGGTATCAATCAAGACAATATTGTTATTGACCACAATACCCGCGAGTGAGATAACACCAATTCCACCCATAACGATGCCAAACGGTTTTTGAACTAATAATAGTGCTAAAAATACGCCAACGGTTGAGAATATGACGGCGCTTAAAATTAATAGTGCCTGATAAAAGCTATTGAATTGAGTCACTAAAATCATTGCCATGACAAAAAGAGCGATAGCAAAAGCATTGACTAAAAACGCTTGAGATTCTTGTTGGTCTTCATTTTGTCCCTTCACATCAATATCCACTGACGGGTGTAAACCAAGGCTAGGTAACTGCTCTTGTAAAATAGGTAACTCATTCAATAATTGAGCACCGGCAATTAAGTTCGCCTGCACAGTTACAACTCGCTTTGCATCAACACGGCGAATAGTATCAACTTTAGGTGCTGCTTTGCGTTCGACAAAACTGCCAACGGGCACTAAACCTGAAGATGTTTTTAAACGCAGTGAATCTAGTCGACTTATATTACGTTTTTCCTCTGGAAAACGAACACGAATATCCAATTCATCATCAACATCGTCAGGGCGATATTCACCAAGTTTTAAACCGTTAGTAACCATTTGCACACTTGAGCCAACTAACGCAGCATCAGCGCCATACGTAGCCGCTTTGTTTCGATCAATAATGAGCTGCCATTCTATGCCGGGTTTAGCACCCGTATCTTCTATGTCGGTAAATTTCCCGGATGCTTGCAACGCATCACGTATAATTTTCACCGACTTATCTAGTTCTCCAGGAAAACGCGAGCTCAATTCAAGTTTAAGATCCTTACCACTTTGCGGACCGTTTTCATTTTTTCTCACTTCAATTTCAACGCCGGCTAAATCATCGGTTAGCTCGTGAATATTAGCCACTATGTCATCCGCTGAACGTCTTATCTGCCAATCAACAAAGTTTAATTTAAAGGTACCGATTTGGTTATTGCCACCCGTTCGAGTATATAAGGTTTCTATCTCCTCTAACGGCAAGATACGCGCTTCTATAGAACGCATAATCACGTCTTTTTCTTTTACCGATAAATCGCCATGAGAGCGCACCACCATAGTCGCACTTTGCGGCTCAACCTCAGGGAAAAAGCTCACACCAAGACCTGATGCGCCATAGAGCCACATCACCACAAAAGATATCGCAAAGGTACCTGCAACTATTTTCCAAGGATGTCCAATAGCCATTGTCAGCACACGAATATAACGACCGGTAAAACCCGATAACTGATTGAATTCTCCCGCTTCAGCATGCTCTATTTGTTGCTGTTCTTTACTGCTGACAACGCGAGCCTTACCTAAAACCGCGCCTAAAGTGGGTACAAAAATGAGTGCCATTGCTAAGGAGGCTGATAACACTGCAATGAGGGTAAAAGGTAAGTACTTCATGAACTCACCCATGATACCTGGCCAAAACATCAATGGCGCAAAGGCTGCTAGTGTTGTTGCCGTTGAAGCAATAATCGGCCATGCCATACGGCGAGCGGCTGTGCCATAAGCATCACTTTTACTGTGTCCTTCATTCATTTGCCTGTCGGCAAACTCGGTGACAACAATCGCACCATCTACGAGCATACCCACTGCCATGATCAAGCCAAATAACACGACAATATTTACTGTCATTCCTGCTAAGGCAATGACTAATATTCCGGTTAAAAAGGCTCCTGGAATTGCTAAACCAACCAATAAAGCTGTGCGGCCACCTAAAGCGGCAATAATAACAATAACCACCAATAATACCGCTGAAAAAACATTGTTTTGCAAATCTGTCAGCGTATTTTTAATTTCTATAGATTGATCACCAATATAATCCACTTTGACTTGTTGAGGCCATTTAACGCGACTTTCATTAACAATGTCTTTAACTTTTTCAACCGTTTCAATCAAGTTTTCACCAGAGCGTTTTTTAACTTCAATTGATACAGAGCGATGTCCATTTAATCGAGCAAAGCTAGTAGGATCTTTATACGCACGACGCACTGTTGATACATCTTGAAAGGTAATTACTCGATCGCCATCGACCTTGATAGGCAATTCAAGTAAATCTTGAATATTTTCAAAAACAGAGGGTACCTTGATGGCAAAACGTCCTTTGCCGGTATCCATCGTACCGGCAGGTACTAAGCGATTATTGCGCTCAACAAGATTATAAATGTCAGTTTGGTCAAGCCCATAACTCTCCATTAATAAAGGGTCGACAATGATTTCAACCATATCTTCACGGTCACCACCTATCTCAACTTCTAATACTTCTTGCATGCCTTCGATTTTATCTTTGACGTTCCGCGCTATTGTTATCAAACCTCGCTCAGTAACAGCCCCGGATAATACAACCGTTAGCGCTGCTTCTTGGTTAGCCATGGTAACTTCATTTACCACCGGCTCTTCAGTCTCATTGGGCAATTTAGCTTTGGCTAAAGTCACTTTATCACGCACATCGGCAAGTGCTTCTTTAGGATCAAGTCCGGCGATAAATTCTAAGGTAACAGAGGCGTGTCCCTCTCCTGCATTTGAACGCATTTCTTTAATGCCAGCGATAGATTTAAGCTCATTTTCCATCGGCCTTACGAGCATACGCTCAGCATCTTCAGGAGAAATACCATCATGAATCATAGACACATAAATAATTGGAATGGTAATGTCGGGATTGGCTTCTTTAGCAATATTGTTATAAGTCACTGCGCCAGAAATAAGCAGTAGTACAAATAACATCAAAACAGAACGAGTACGCGTCAATGCGGCTTCTATAAGCGTTAACATAATAGCTCCTATCCTTGTGTAACAGGGGTTACAGCAGTTTGCTTACCTGCACTAGTACCTACGCTAACATCTGCTTTATCATTTATTTTGTCATCCGCGCTGTCGAAAATGGCCTCAACTTTATCCCCAGCACGTACGAAGCCTTGACCTAAGACAATAATATCGGCTTGCTCGCCAAGGCCTGTTAACCATATGCCGTCACTTTCACTTTTAATAATCTCTATTGGTGTAAATTGAACAACAGATTCTTTGACCGATTTAACACCGATGTTACCTTGTTCATCTAAAGCAAGCAGTGCTGGTGATATTTTTATTGCAGACATTTTGGCTAAGTCTATGGTTAATTCACTGCTCAAGCCCGCCAACAAATACGCCTTTTTATTATCAATTGCCACTTCAATTTTAAAGGTATTGGTCGCATCGTTACCCACACTAGCAATGTAACGCAGTTTACCTTGTGCTAGTTCGCCATTTAATAAGCTTACTTGTGCCACTTGACCAACAGACAACTGACTTATTTGTTGCTCAGTGACATAAGCTCGAACAATAAGCGGGTCTAAATCGGCAATCATGGCAATATCATCACCAGAAGCAACATAATCACCAACCTCAACATAACGTGTGTTAAGAATACCGGCGAATGGCGCTTTAATTATAGTATTAGCAATATCTAATTCTAACCCCTTTATTTCAGCTTTCACTGATTCAAGAGCTGCATATGACTGTGCTAAATGTACTTTCCCTTGATATCCTTGCTGATTTAACTTTAATGCGCCTTGGTACTCTACTTCACGTTGATTTAATAATGCTTGGCTACGTGTTAATTGCGCAGGTAAGTCATTTAAAGCAATTTTTGCAATAATTTCGCCTTTGGAAACTCTTGAGCCTCTTTTTGCCAATACTTGAGTAATTTTTCCGTGTACTTCAGCTTTTAATGTCGTGATACGATCTGGTTCAGTACGACCATAAAGCTCAATTGTTTTATGAATGTGCTGCCCAAGTCGCGTTTCAACTTTAACTCGTGCAATCACCTGCTTTTTGTCATGGTTAGGGATTTCTGCTTTTATCTTAGATTTTTGCTCTGTAACACTAGGGCCCGAAGCCATCCACAGCACTAAAACAAGGGTAATTAGTGCTGCAATAAGATAAGGACGTTGCGCTAACCAGCTAGATTTCAGGGTAAATTTCATCATTATATCTCCATTTTATCGGCATATAATAACGTGTTTTATAAAGAGGAAATAAACTAAGTTGCAACAATTTGTTTATTTTTGGTGAGTGTCTGCACGCAGAAATACAAATGCCGACAAGGTGTCGGCATTTGCTTGTCATAACAACATAACTTTGTGCGCTATGTCTATCTAGTCAGTAGGTAACGAGAATGCTAGATAGAAAAAGATGAACCACAACCACAAGTGGTGGTTGCATTTGGGTTATTTACCACAAAACGGCTACCTTCTAAACTTTCAAGGTAATCAACTTCGCCATCAACAAGGTATTGCAAACTCATAGGATCGATCACCATCATAACGCCTTGCTTTTCAATGGTCATATCGCCGTCATTAACTTTTTCATCAAAAGTAAAGCCATATTGAAAGCCTGAACAACCACCACCGGTAACATATACACGTAGCTTAAGTGCTGGGTTTTCTTCTTCTGTGATGAGCGATAGAACTTTACTCGCGGCAGAATCGGTAAATTTAATGGGTAATTCAGGGTTTGACATGGTGCTCTACTTAGTACAACAAAGTACAAAAAAATACGCTACAAAATGGGTGTTTAACAACGAGGCTAATTATCTTAAACTTGACTATTTTAGTCAAGTATTATTCTTTACCATAATGATAGCAATCCGTATAAGAAAGTACTCACTGAACGATAATTTATGCGGAGATAGTATTATACCAATTCCAATAAGTTTCTTCCCACTCAGCGAGAGTTAAAAGGCTTAGAGGCAAGGCATTGATTGTAGATAATGGTTTTTCCCTTATCAAAATCAATAACGCAGCATGTAAGCCTTTTAAACTCGCCCTTCGGGAGCTTTCCAGCGACTCGATAACCGCATAGAATTTCTTTCATATAGAGTGACTATATGCAAAAAAATTCTATTTGTTCTCAAACCGCTGGTAAGCTCTGAGTGGGAACTAACTTAATGGACTTGGTATTAAGCGCTATTGATTGATTTGCCAAGAGACACTTTTTTCTTTCTTGGCATACTTTTGCCAACGCGATTTAGTCAAAATTGCTGAAACTAAGACGTTTTCAGGCGTAAAGTTAGGGGGTAAGGTAAATTCACCATTAATAATCTGAAAATATTGAAAACTAAATTTAAGATCTTTTTTGTTCAGCTTTGCTACTTCTGCCAGCTTAAGTTTTACTGGTTTGCCACTTTCTTGACCTTCAAAGACTAATTCAATATAACCTTTACTATAACGACGTTTTAATTGCTGCTGCACTAAAGTGACTTGAAAATGATATTGATTGGGGATCTTGCCTGCTACTATATTGACATTTTCAACGAATAAACCTGCGGCTTCTTTTTCAGGTGCCATTATTTTTTCGTAGAAGGCCAATTGCTTTTTCACTTCAAATTTCTGTTCAGCGGCTTCTTTTAGTAACTCTTGCGCCTTTATATTGGCAAGTTGCTCGACCGTTAGTTCAACTTCTAAGGTGTGAATTCGCGCTATGTTTTCTTCTTGTTGCTGATAAAGCTGTTCCAGCCTAAGCTTTTGTTGCTCAAGGTTGGTCACTTGAAAGTGGTGATAATAATTACCCACACGGTAGCCGGTAAATAAACAAAGACTTATCACTGTTATTAAAAACAAAGCCGATTTAAATGTACCTAAGCGCTCAATAACAACACCAAGATTTATTTTTGCTAACCATTTCATTTGTAAAGTATTATAATCCCGTAATGATAATATCAATCGCAACAATAAGAAAACACTTAGCTTTGCCAAAAACATCTTGGCAAATATGCTTACTTGCCATTATTGGTGGCGCCGCTTCAGCCTTATTAGTGGTGCTATTTACCCTAACTATTGAAGAAATTCAACGGCTCTACTTAATTAAGCGCGACAACTATAACAGTTTAGATGAGGTAAGTCGTTTTCATTTACCTATCATCGGCTCACTTATTATCCTATTAATGGCTTGGTTCACTGGTTATCAATACATACGTACTGGCATCCCCTTTGTTCTGCATCGGTTAAAAGTAGCTCATGGTATTATCCCCTTTAAAAATACCTTAAATCAATTCTGGGGTAGTGCAGTAGCCTTAGCTTCTGGTTTTTCTGTTGGCCGTGAAGGGCCCGCAGTACATCTTGGCGCAGCTTGCAGTAGTTATTTAGGTAGCGTACTAAAACTACCCTATAACAGTGTTCGTACTTTATGTGCTTGCGGCATAGCAGCCGGTATTGCCGCAACATTTAATACCCCTATAGCCGCGGTTATTTTTGTTATGGAAGTGGTCATGCGAGAATACAAAGCTCATGTTTTTGTACCTGTGATGCTCGCTTCAATTGTTGGCTCTTTGATTACCCGCAGTGTTTTTGGCACCAGTCATAATTTTCAACATTTTAATACCATAGCGCTTGAACAACAGCATTATTTCTCTTTAGTGTTATTAGCGATAGTCTTAGGGATTTTGGCGGCTGCATTTAATAAGTACCTGGTTGTAATAATTAAAAAAAGTGTTAAATACCACATAGTACCGCGCTTAATGCTTGCTGCGCTTATTACTGGCACGCTAGGTTATTTAGTCCCTGGTGCTATGGGCACAGGCACAAGTGCAATTGATATTTCCTTAACTAACAATCTACCGTTAGGTTTTCTGTTCAGCTTACTTATTGCTAAATTATTAATGACAATGTTCGCCCTAGGTTTAGGTATTCCTGGTGGCATTATTGGGCCGACCATAAGTATTGGTGCTATTACTGGCGCTCTTGTTGGGGCTATTGTTATACAAGTATTGCCCGGAGAGCAGGTAGGCAGTGACTTTATTTTAATGGGCATGGCTGGTTTTATGGCTGCCAGTTTAAATGCACCTCTTGCCACCCTGCTTGCTGTGGTTGAGCTATCAGGTCAACTGGAGCTAGTTGTTCCTGGCATGATCGTTATTACCATTGCAAGCATTGTATCGAGACAGCTTTGTAAAAATGAATCTATCTTCATCATGCAATTAGATGCGCAAAACTTGCTCTACCGCAAACCTCCGGTTGAAGAATCATTGCAAAATATTGGCGCTTTGGCGGTAATGAAAGATAATTTGTTGATTTTAGAACAAGCAAGTCCTCGTACCATCATCGGAGAACTCCTCAATAGTCATGAGTCGCAATTAATCATTAACAAGGAACCGACTAGCCAAACTGATAAGCTAACTAATTATTATTGGGCGCAATTAGATGCAGAAATCGTTGATGATGAAGGTGAGGATATCGAACATAATCTCGCTAAAAAACTAATACTGCACAAACTCATTCCACTGAGCCATCAAGTCACTTTAGCAGAGGCTTATTTGGCACTAGTAGAGCAGCGTTCAGGCGCTGTATATATTTACCATAAAGATATCAATGACTGCATTGGATTGGTGACTTTTGAACAACTTAGAATTTACTTATTAGAAGGAAAACTCAATTAATGAGCACGTTTTTAATCAACAATATCCTCTGGCTTAAAGCATTTCATGTCTTTTTCATGGTGGCTTGGTTTGCTGGTATATTTTATTTGCCGCGTTTATTTGTTAACCATGCCGAAACCAAGTCTAATGAGGTAGCTCAGCAACTTAAAGGTATGGAAAAACGTTTACTCTATTTTGTCACTCCTTTTGCCATTTTCACTTTATTGTTCGGTGTAACAATAATATATGCCTATGGGTATGACTGGTTTGTTACGGCAAAATGGCTACATATCAAGTTAAGCTTAGTGATAGTGCTCTTTGCTTATCATGGGTATTGTTTTAGGTTAGTTAGCACCTTTGCACACGATAAAAACATGCGTTCAGGCCGCTTCTATCGAATATTCAATGAAATTCCCGTTCTCATTTTGTTGGCTGTTATTATCTTAGCTTACGTTAAGCCAATGTAATTATAGATTATTTAGGAATTGTAAAGGTAAGATAACTTATGTGGTATTTATATTTGGGTTACGTGATAATACAGTTTTATGCTATTGCTGATGTCTTCTCAAGAAACTCCCTTGCAGCAAGTGCTGTAGTTTTCTCAATTGCAGTATTTTTTATTTGGTCCTTTATACCTATGCTGGGTTATGTTTTAGCCAAAGCGCTTGGAGCAAAAGGACATGCAAAAAAGTTACCCTTGCTTCTCTGCGGTGTGATCATTGCTTTGAGTGAAAATGCCTTAACTTACTTCAATTTAATCGCAGAAAAACAATATAATATTGGTACTGCAATAGTGTTTATATTGTGCTTTTTTATCGCCTACCTACCATTAAATAAGCAAGAAACTGTAAGCTAGTAGCAAAACATATCGTTCTTTTTAGATAGCTTCATTTTTCAAGCTTTACCGTTATAATTAAGGTAATACCAATTAAACTAACTAAGTAATCTTTTTAAATAGTCTAAATCGCCAATCTTAGTGTATTGAGAAACATGTTAATAAAATACTTTTTATTCGCTGTGTTAGCGATTTCAACCTTGTTGTCCTTCGCAAACGCAACGGACCAATCTCCCCTGCTTTTAGCAAAACCTAAAATTGTCGGTGGCGAACTTGCTGCTCAAGGTGATTGGCCTTGGATGTCTGCATTGGTTTTTACTTATAGTGATGCAAATAGCGCTTTAGACGTTGCTGGCACTCAATACCAGAGTGAACCGTTTTCATATTCTCCTTCAGGTCAAGCGAGTGCCACTATGGTTGATTGTGGTCTTGGTGATGATTTATGTCATTTAGCTGAAAATAAAATATGTTTAATTGCCCGTGGCGAAATAGACTTCTCGGTCAAAGCGGTGAATTGCCAAGCCGCCGGTGGTATCGGTGCGATTATCTATAACAATATTTCAGGGGTTATCAGTGGCACCTTAGGTGAAGGTTTTATTGGCAATATTCCAGTAATTGCCATTAGCCAAAATGATGGTGCTATTTTACTTGATAAACTCGATAGCATTGCCACAATTAATTTATCCGTGAAACAAGATCTCACACAAAGCGCTAGCTGTGGAGCAAGCTTTATCGGAGAGAAGTGGGTACTTACCGCTGCTCATTGTGTTGAAGATGCCAATATTGAGTTTTTAAAAGTGAATATTGGCGAATATGATTTAAGTAACGGCGCTAGTAATGCTAAAGCGATCAAACGTATTTATATCCATCCCGAGTACGATGAAGGCAGTACCTTTAATAATGATATCGCACTGATTGAGTTAGTAGAGTCGAGTGACCAAACGGCGGTTAAACTACTCGATTACAATACCAGCAAACAATTAGCGATTGCTAATAGTCCCGCAACGGTTATCGGCTGGGGGAACGTAAATGCTTACGGTCCAAATGACGAACCTCCTGTAAATAGTCAACCCAATCAATTACGCCAAGTTGAGCTTTATTTATTAAGCAATGAAGAATGCAAAGACCAATTAGCCCAAGCTTATAGCGATTTAAATAATACCACTTATTCATCAAATCAAGTGGGTATTACCAATAGCATGATTTGTGCTGCATTTTCAGGTGGCGTTCAAAAAGGTTCATGTCAAGGTGATAGTGGAGGACCTTTATTAGTAAATACCAATGAAGGTTGGCAACAAATAGGTATCGTTAGCTTCGGTGTTGGTTGTGCTAATGAAGCTTTTCCAGATGTTTATGCTCGCGTAGGAAGTTTTACTGCTTGGATTAATAACATCACCCAAGGCATTGCTATTGAGTCAAGTTATGACTTTGCTTTAACGCCACAAAATAAAGCGCAAACAACACCACTAACCGTTACCAATAATACTAATCTGATCGCTAATTTAAGCTTCACGCTATTAGCTGATAACACAAGCAGCAATGGCTTTAGTTTGAATACCGATAATTGCACCCAATTATCAGCAAAGCAAAGTTGTCAAATTCAAGTTGATTTTGATGCCAAAACCCTAGGAAAGCATAAAGTACGGATTGTCATTAATAGTAATGATATAAATATCCCAACAAGCCAAAGTTATCTAAGTGCTGAAGCTATCGCTGCCAGCAACAATATCAATACTCAGTTATCAAATGGCTCTTCCGAATTACGCTGGTTTAGTGGCGGTGACCAGCCCTGGCTACTCGATAATACCGAACCAGCAATAATGAGTGGCGCCATTGGAGAAGATCAACAAAGTGCAGTTATACTGACATTTTCTGGTGCAGGCACCTTATCATTTGATTGGTCCGTTTCTTCTGAAAAAAATATCGATAACCCTGATGAATCTTTTGGTATTTTATACTTAATCATTGATGACGAACCAATCAAATTCATCTCCGGAGAAGTAGCTTACGCTAAGGTAATCATCGATGATTTAGCTGTAGGGGAACATCAAGTAACTTGGTTATATAAGAAAGACGGTGGTACAAATGAAGGAACCGATAAAGCGTCTTTAAAGAATGTTATTTTCACTCCGACGGTTACAGCACTTCCATCCCCCCTACCTTCTCCGTCTACAAGCACGAAAGACAGTAAATCAAGTGGTGGTAGTGCAGCTTTTATTTTACTTATATTTAGCTTATTAACGCTTAGATATCGACGAATCTAAGCGTTAGCTCATAAATATAAAAAGGCAGCATTATATGTCTTTTTATATTTTAACCTTACCTTTGAAGACAGTTAAAATCCCCTTTAGCATTCGCAAAGTAACCGTTTTATGCTATATTCTTGGCAAATTTTTCTCCTTTCAATGTAATAAATCAAGATGATGAAATTTCAAGGTAACCATATTCTCTCGGTATCACAATTTGACCGTGAAGCTATCGCAAAGATCCTACAAGTTTCTGCGCAAATGGCGCCTTATGCGTCTCGAAAAAAACGTTGCCACGTACTTGATGGCGCAATATTAAGTAATTTATTTTTTGAACCAAGTACACGTACCCGAGTCAGCTTTGGTACAGCATTTAATTTGCTGGGCGGTTTTGTACGCGAGACTGTTGGCCAAGAAAACTCATCACTTAGTAAGGGCGAATCCTTATTTGATACTGCCCAAGTGATCAGTGGCTACTCTGATGTCATTGCTATGCGTCACCCACAAATGCACTCGGTAGAGCAGTTTGCTCAAGGTAGTTCAGTTCCTGTCATCAACGGTGGCGATGGCGCCAATGAACACCCCACTCAAGCGTTACTTGACCTGTTTACTATTCAGTCTGAAATGATGCATTTTAACAAAGGCTTAGATGACTTAAATATTGTTTTGATGGGCGATTTAAAACACGGTCGTACCGTACATTCATTATCAAAACTACTAAGCCTCTATGATAATGTAAAAGTCACTATGGTTGCGCCAAAAGCGCTACAAATGCCTGATAGCGTTATTTCAACATTAAGCGACGCTGGTCATGAGGTTGTTTTGACTGAGACTATGGTGGGTAATTTATCTGCAGACGTAATTTATCAAACAAGAATTCAACAAGAACGCTTTGCCAGCAAAGATGAAGCAGAGTTATATCGCGGACATTTCAGTTTAAATAAGAGTGTTTATCAGAAATATTGCCAAGAAAACACGGTAATTATGCACCCTTTACCACGCGACTCTCGCCCCGAAGCTAATGAACTTGATACTGACCTTAACGACTTAGACAACTTAGCTATCTTTAGGCAAGCACAAAATGGTGTTTTAGTGCGAATGGCATTATTTGCCTTAACGTTAGGTGTTGAAGATCAATTAACCGATTATGAAAAACCAGTAAACTGGTTCACAAATAAAAACGCCTAATGGCAACATTCCTTATTAGAAACGATTTTAGAAGAAACAATTATGAATAAATCAGAACAGTTATTTGAACAAGCTCAAAAGATTATCCCTGGCGGCGTTAACTCTCCAGTTCGTGCTTTCAATGGCGTTGGTGGTACTCCTTGCTTTATAAAGCGTGCTCAAGGCGCTTATATTTATGACGCTGATGATAATGCTTACATCGACTACGTTGGTTCTTGGGGACCTATGATTTTAGGCCACAACCATCCAGCAATTCTTGAAGCTGTTATTACTACCGCTAAAAATGGTTTAAGTTTTGGTGCACCAACCGAAGTTGAAATTACCATGGCTGAAAAGGTACGTGAGTTAGTACCCTCAATGGAATCTTTGCGCATGGTTAGCTCTGGCACAGAAGCTACTATGAGCGCAATTCGTTTAGCGCGTGGTTATACTGGCCGCGATAAGATATTAAAATTTGAAGGTTGTTACCACGGTCATGCCGACGCTTTGTTAGTTAAAGCTGGTTCTGGTGCATTAACATTGGGCGTACCAAATTCACCTGGTATTCCTGAAGATTTTGCTAAACATACCCTTACCGTTAGCTACAATAATATCGAAGAAGTGAAAGAAATTTTCGCAAAATATGCCGATGAAATAGCCTGTATTATCGTTGAACCTGTTGCGGGTAACATGAACTGCATCCCTCCTGTTGAAGGTTTTCTTGAAGGTTTACGCCAAGTCTGTGACCAATACAGTAGCGTATTAATTTTTGATGAAGTAATGACTGGTTTTCGTGTTGCACTAGGTGGCGCTCAAGCTCACTATAATATTAAACCTGACTTAACTACTTTAGGTAAAGTCATTGGTGGCGGTATGCCTGTTGGCGCGTTCGGTGGCAAACAAGAGATCATGGATTATATCGCTCCTGTTGGTCCTGTTTATCAAGCAGGTACTTTATCAGGTAACCCAATTGCTATGGCCGCAGGTTTAGCTTCATTGACTGAATTAGCTCAAGGAAATAAACACCAACAACTTACTGCTGCGACAGAGAAGTTAGCCATGGGCTTAAAAGCCGCCGCTGAACGTAATGGTATTAGTTTAAGTGTTAACTACGTTGGCGCCATGTTTGGATTTTTCTTTACTGAAGATAAAAACCCTATTACTACCTATGAGCAAGCGACCCAATGTGATGGAGAAATGTTCAAGCGCTTCTTCCATTTGATGCTTGATGAAGGCGTATATTTAGCCCCGTCATCTTATGAAACTGGCTTTTTATCAACATCACATACCGATGACATTATTGAAAAAACGTTAGTTGCTGCCGATAAGTGTTTCGCTCAGTTGTAACAAGATAACGATAAACATGAATCGATAGTCTATATCTATACCCGCTCCACTTGAATATAAAAAACGCTGCACGTAGTAATACTGGCAGCGTTTTTTATCTCTTTTTTAATCTCATAGCAACCGGTATAAGAGAATGATCACTATTGAGTTATTTAGCCAATATTCAATGCTTCACTACTTAACTCAGCATGTAACCAATCTAAGCCTTCTTGCCAACCTAAATTGAGACCATCAAATACTTTCAAGTTCCAACCATCACGTTGACGTATGGCACTAATTTCCCCAACCGATTTTTTGCTTTCATTATCATAAGTAACGACAGCAATTGCCGCTAAGTTGTGATGCGAAGCCACGCTAAGCTTGGCCTCAAATGAAAAATCATATTGATTTATTTTATTAATCAGCAGAGCAAAATTATTCGAAAATATGTTAGTCAAAAAATCATCGTACTCTTCAGACATTTCTAGAGATATGACAACATCTTGACCGACAATAACTTCGGCAATATGCTCAGTTAAAACATTAATTTTTGCAAAACTAAGTTGGTATTTCTGCATAACGTCCTGCCCACATATTTTTTGTACTTAGAACAACAATACTAGACCTATATTTTAAACTTAACAAACATGTGTTTGAATCTTATTCTCTGTTTCTATCTATAAATTTAAAGGTAGTGATCAAATAACTGCACATTGACCATTTCACCGGCTTTTACTGCGCCTTGTTCGCTAGGTAAAACAATAAAGCAATTAGCCCGTGCTAAGCTAGATAAGATACCTGAGCCTTGCGCACCTGTAGAAGCAACTACATTTTCACCGGCTTCATTAATCGATAAAACTCCCCGTTGAAAATCCAGTCGACCTGGAGATTTACGTAAGTCACTGCCACATTTCACTGATAAATGAGTACGCGTTAAAGGCTTGGCATTTTGCATTTTGGTTAAGGCTACTAACGCTAATTGATGAAAGGTTACTAACGCTGAAACGGGGTTACCCGGCAGCCCGAAAAAGACACTGTTAGCTAGCTTTCCAAAGGCAAACGGCTTACCTGGTTTCATCGCTATTTTCCAGAAGCCAATTTCACCTAATTCATCTAACACTGTTTTAGTGTAATCCGCATCTCCTACTGAAACACCGCCAGAAGAAATAACCGCATCAGCCTGCTCATCAGCACTAACGAAGGCAGCTTTTATCGCTTCAAAGTCATCGGCAATAATACCAAAATCAATAATATCAACATGTAACGTTTTAAGCATGGCAGCTAAAACATAACTGTTAGACTCATAGATATCACCTGATCGCAAAGCTTGACCTGGTAATTTAAGCTCATCACCCGTGGCGATTAAAGCCACTTTTAATTTGCGATAAACAACAACGTCAGCCACACCTAAAGAAGCAAGCACACCAATATCAACCGCAGCTAATTTATGGCCAGAATGCAGCACTTGCTGGTCAATTTTAATATCTTCACCGGCATTTCGTACATGAGAGCCAAAAGTCTTTTCTTGTAAAAAGGTAATGTTCTCGCCATCAGCTTTGACATTTTCTTGCATCTCAACAGAATCACAACAATCAGGCATTTTCGCCCCTGTCATAATTCGAATACATTCGCCAGGCTGACATGTTCCTTGAAATGGCGCTCCTGCCATAGAACGTCCGATTAGGACCAGCGTTTTACTCTCGTTTAAACTTTCAATAGCAAAAGCATAACCATCCATTGCAGAGTTATCATGAGGAGGCACATTTAATGGACTCGCAATGTCTTGCGCTAAAACATAGTGCAGCGCTTGGTCTATGGGCAAGGTTAGTGTTTCAGTGATAGGTGATACTTGCGATAGCATATTAGCTACGGCTTGTTCAAAAGGTAAAAGCCCTGGGGCTGAGCAACAATCAGACATAAAAAACTCGCTTAATTAGATATTACAATTAGTTAGTACGATAAATTTCACTCTAAACTAGATGGATTTTTAAACTGGTTGAGAGGAAGATTGGTAAAATCATTATAGATAAATTCGTTAACGCTAGTATCGCTTAATTACGGATAAAATTAATAGTGATTTAACTGCCCGTTTATTGATTACAATCAATAATGAGGTTGGCAAAAAAAATTACCATCCCGTCACACAATGGGTATATACTCATTTAAGAACAGAATTTTATTTATAACACCGAGCTATCACAGCTAACATTGTTTTATTTTTTGGCTAAATTAAGCCAACTTACTCGAAACATTCATGTTGTGACATGCCGTAACTAAACCCATGTATTTAATGGTTTTAGTTGCCAGGGTTAACAAGGAAACGCGTTAGCCTCCCTACATTTGGAAAGGTGACATGTTAACAGACAACTTTGGCCGTAGGTTCTCTTACCTGCGTCTCTCTATTACCGACGTTTGCAATTTTAGTTGCAATTACTGCTTGCCTGATGGTTATCAGTGCGATCAACCGCGTGATTTTTTATCACTATCTGAAATCAAACGTATAGCAAAAGCTTTCGCCGAGTTAGGAACTGAAAAGATCCGCATAACTGGTGGTGAGCCAGCCCTGCGTAAAGACTTACCTGAAATCATTCGTCTTTGTAAAGAAACACCCGGCATCAAAAAAGTTGCCATTACAAGTAATGGATTTAAGTTACCAGATCATCTTCCTCATTGGTTAGATGCAGGTATTGATGCAATCAATATAAGTATCGACAGTTTAGATCCTCGTCAATTTCACGCGATAACGGGTCACGATAAACTTAAGACCATCCTCACGGGAATTGATATGGCATTGGCTGACGGCAGAGCCTCAGTTAAAGTTAATACGGTATTAATGCGTGATCACAGCGGTAGAGAGATTCAAAGCTACCTTGACTGGCTAAAAGACACCCCTATTACTTTGCGTTTTATTGAGTTGATGCAAACAGGTGATAATCAAGAGTTTTTTGATGCGCAACATGTACAAGGTTCGCGTATTAAACAGAACTTAATTCTCGATGGTTGGCTTCCAGTCATTCAAAATAAGTCCGCAGGTCCTGCACAAGAATTTTACCACCCTGATTATCAAGGTAAAGTAGGCTTGATCATGCCTTATTCGAAAGATTTTTGTAGTAGCTGTAACCGCCTACGAATAAGCTCAAGTGGCAAGTTACATTTATGCTTATTTGGTGAAGAAGGTTTGTCATTACGCGAACAATTACAAAGTGATGATATTAAGCCTTTACAAGCAAAAATATTAGCATTACTTGGCGATAAAAAAGCCACCCACTACTTGCATGAAAAGCTAACTGGTGCCACTAAACACCTTGCTATGCTTGGAGGTTAACCATGACTATTCAAGCTATCGATTGTTTAGGTGTAGTGCTCGCTGGCGGTTTATCTTCTCGTATGGGACAAGATAAAGCGCAACTAAAGCGCCGGCAAAATGCAACATCTCCATCAGCAAAATCAGCGCATAGCATGTTAGATTTTTCTCAGCAGCTTTTAGCTGATGCTGGTATAAAAAATATTGTTATCAGTGGTGATAATCATCAAATTCCTGACCGTGTGCCACATGCTGGACCTGTTGGCGGAATTTATAGTGTACTTTCGCATTACCCCGAACACTTGCAACCTAAAGCACTATTAATCTTACCCGTTGATTTACCTTTAATGACTGCCAGCGCTTTAACCGAATTACGACTAAAAGGCGAGCTTAGCCACAAAGCCACTTTTTTCAGTGATAGTCAAAAAAACATGCATCATATCCCTTTATACTTACCCAATAATGCGTTCTTGAATATGTTTTTAATGCAAGCATTTCACCGAGAAAAGCTGCTAGCAAACAGCAAAAATAATATTAAGAAAAATAACAAAAATGGCCCTTCAGTGAGAGCCATGTTAGAGCAAGTACCTCATCAAGCTATTGCTAGCCTTAATAATCAGGTGCTATTTAATACCAATACGCCAGAGCAATGGCAACAAGCACAACAAAAATTTTAAGCCACACATATCTTATGAAGTAACAATGCACATCAATTCAATAAAATAGTGGCAACAAGCACGCAATAACAGTAATTTTAATTTAAAGATTTAGTAAAGGATAAACCTATGTCAGCACATGGCGGCAAAACTTTCATTCCCTTAAATATCGCCGTTTTAACGGTATCGGATACACGCAGTGAAGAAAACGACACCTCTGGTCAAGCACTTGTTGAGCGTTTGACACAAGCAGGCCACAACTTAGCCGATAAAGCGATTGTGATTGATGATGTATATCAACTGCGTGCACAAGTATCAAAATGGATAGCGGATGACTCTATTCATGCCATTATTTCTACTGGTGGTACTGGCTTTACTGAGCGTGATAATACGCCTGAAGCACTAACACCTTTATTTGATAAAGCAGTAGAAGGTTTTGGCGAAGTATTTCGTCATGTCTCATTATTAGAAATAGGGACTTCAACGATACAATCGCGCGCTTTTGGCGGCATTGCGAATAAAACGGTAGTGCTTTGTGTGCCTGGCTCAACCAATGCCTGTAAAACAGCTTGGGATAAAGTCATTAAAGAGCAACTTGATGCCAGTCATCGCCCTTGTAATTTTGTACCACACTTGAATTTAAGTGCCGAGCAATGTGAGACGCGTAACTAATGACAACGAATACTGCTAGCACCACAAAGCAAACATCCGAAAAAGCGCCAGAGTTAAGCCACCTTAATCAACAAGGTGAAGCAAACATGGTAGATGTCACCGAAAAGGCCATGACATCACGTACCGCTACCGCGCAAGGTTTTATTAAAATGAATCGAGCAACTTTTGAATTAATCACCACAGGTAAGCATAAAAAAGGCGATGTGTTTGCGGTTGCACGAATTGCTGGTATTCAAGCGGCGAAAAAGTGCAGTGATTTGATCCCTTTATGTCATCCTTTGATGCTAAGTAAGGTGCAAGTAGATTTCACCCTTGATAGTGAAAACAGTCAAGTACAAGTGAATAGTTTATGTCGCCTAACAGGACAAACAGGTGTCGAAATGGAAGCATTAACCGCGGTTTCTATTGCTTGTTTAACCTTGTTTGATATGTGTAAAGCAGCTGACCCTGCCATGATGATTCACGGTATTGAAGTATTAACCAAAGAAGGTGGTAAGTCTGGTCATTGGCAAAGTCCGTCAACTTAACGTCATTAAGCTTAATTTAATTAAACTAAATTTTAAGAGAAAACCTTATGATTAAAATTGTTTTTTTTGCAGCACTTAGAGAGCAACTTGACTGTGCTGAACTATCTCTAGCAGCAGATGATGCTAAAACAGTCGATGATATTAAGCAGTTATTAAGTGATAAAAATGAACAGTGGCAACAAACGTTCAGTAATGCGTCACTGTTATCTGCGGTAAACCATGACATGGTTGATGGTAGTCACTTGGTAAAATCGGGTGATGAAGTTGCCTTTTTTCCTCCCGTGACTGGCGGATAACTTATGTTGAAACAAGCCACGTCAATAAAGGATGCTTGCCAAGAAATATCTATTCAAGCTGATGATTTTAGTTTAGCTGATGAAGTTGCCTTGCTTGAAAAAGATAACGTAACGGATGGTGCGGTCGTTACTTTTACCGGCAGGGTTAGAAATAACAATAATGGTAATTCAGTGACTACCTTAACGCTAGAACATTACCCTGGTATGACAGAGAAATCACTCGCTAAAATTATTATACAAGCCAAAGAACGTTGGAACATTGGTCGAGTAAAAGTGATTCACCGTATTGGCGAGCTTAATATAGGTGACCAGATAGTTTTTGTTGGTGTAACGAGTAAACATCGACAAGATGCCTTTGCTGCCAATGAGTTCATCATGGACTATTTGAAAGTTAAAGCCCCCTTTTGGAAAAAAGAACAGATTACCGATGACGGCCAAACCTCTGAAAATTGGTTAGATGCTAAAAACAGTGATACCGACAAAGCAGATCTTTGGAGCTAACGTGTTACGTATGCTGTTAGTCTCGATCTTGCTTATGAATTTACTGGCTATAAACAGTGGCCAAGCCTACCAAAGTAACGTCAACGACAGCACTAATACTAAAACGAAAAGTGATGATAACAACAAACCTCTACGAATTGCTGTTGCCGCTAATTTCACACCGGTATTAAAAGTATTACTTAAAGACTTCACCAGACAAACAGGCATAAAAACTCAGGTAATCAGCGGTGCTAGTGGTGCAATGTTTTTACAAATAAAATATGGCGCTCCTTTTGATATGTTTCTCAGTGCCGACAGCCGCCGTCCAAAAGAACTTGAGCAAGCGGGCTATGCATTAAAAGGTAGTCGTAAAACCTATGCTATTGGTCAATTAGCACTATATTCGTCATCAAATAATTCGAATGCAAACTCGCTTGGGCAGTTATCTCTTGAAGAAGAGCTAGCTGTTGATCAACTAAGGAAGCCACCTGCACGCTTTGCTATTGCTAATCCAGATACTGCTCCTTATGGCAAAGCAGCCAAAGAAGCATTAACCCATTTGGGTTTGTGGCAGCTTTACGAGTCTCGGTTGATCAAAGGTATCAATATTGGCCAAACATTTGCTCAATTGCGTAGTAAAGCCGTTACCCGTGGTATTGTTGCCAATAGCCAATTAGTGTTAAATAACTTATCAGGGGTCATTATTCCCAGTAATTACCATCAAGCGATAGAGCAACAGTTAATTATAATTCGTAGCAGTAAGCAGCAAACTGCCGCAGAAAAGCTAAGTCACTTTTTGTTATCCGCTCAAAGTCAAAATAGAATAGTCAGTTATGGCTACGCGCAAACTCAGCTAGTAAACAATGCAAATAAAAAATTAAGCGAGTTAACGGCTAAATGATAAATTCAGACTTACAAGCACTCGTTACCACCCTAGAAATGGCGGCATTAACCACCCTCATTTTATTAATTGTTGGTACTCCCCTTGCTTGGTATCTGGCCAAAATGACCAGTCGATTTAAGGTTATTATTGAAGCGGTAGTGGCATTGCCGCTAGTTTTACCACCAACGGTGCTCGGCTTTTATTTATTGATCGCTTTTTCACCCGAACACTTACCTGGGCAACTATGGCAACAAGCTACTGGTCAACAACTCGCTTTTAGCTTTTCCGCAATCGTTATTGGCTCTGTTTTATATTCACTGCCATTCGTCGTTCAACCATTACAAAAAGCTTTTGAACAATTAGGTGACTCTTTGTTAGAAGCTGGCGCATTACTTGGCGCTGGACCTATCGATCGATTCTTCTCTATTGTATTACCGTTAACAAAAGCGAGTTTTATTACTGCAGCAAGCTTGGGTTTTGCTCATACAGTAGGAGAGTTTGGTGTCATATTAATGATTGGTGGTAATATTCCTGGTGAAACACGAGTACTTTCTATCGCCCTATTTGATCATGTCGAAGCCTTTGATTATGCCAGAGCCCACTTGCTCGCCATCAGTTTGTTGATTGGTTCAATGGTGTTATTGGCTGCTATTTACTGGTTAAATTTACCGAAAAGAAGCAACAGTAAAAATTTAAGCCAAGTAAGATCAGTCAAATGATGATGAGTAAGACTAAGTTGAATAAAGTGCCTACAGATGAGTATCCTCAACTCAACATCAATATTCGTGTTAGCTATCAGCAATTCGAATTAGCCATAAACTTACCAATACCATTAAAAGGTATCACTGGTATTTTTGGCCATTCAGCTTCAGGGAAGTCAACCTTACTGCGCGCGATTGCAGGTTTGGAAAAAACACTTATTGGTGACATAACCTTAGCCGGTGCTAACGTTGCTGATAATATTTTAGTCAACACAGAGCAAGATCATTACCTCAAACCTGAAGCGCGTAAAATTGGTTTGGTTTTTCAAAATAGTCGCTTGTTTGAGCATTTATCAGTGCTAGGCAACCTAGAGTTTTCCGTTAAACGTTGCAAAAACAGACAATTAGACTTGAATGAAGTCATCGAACTGACAGAGCTGACAACATTACTTGAACACCAAGTAAATCAATTATCAGGTGGTCAACAACAGAGGGTTGCTTTAGCAAGAGCCATTTTAGCTGAACCCAAATTATTATTACTTGATGAGCCATTAAGCGCGCTTGATCAACACAGTAAAACTCAATTACTCAAGATGATGTTAAATATTCAAAAGAAACTGAACTTGCCTATGCTGTATGTCAGCCATTCATTAGATGAGTTACAGCAAGTCTGCGACACCCTATTAGTGTTAGCAAAAGGTAAGGTCGTTAATTTTGGTAATATCCACCAAATCATTCATCAGCTAAATAATTTTGGTGACTATACGCTTATTCATCAGCAAACCAGTTTGTCATTACCTATCAAGCAATTTAATAATGGTCATGGTTTAGCAGTATTAGCGCTAAATGCACAGCAAGACATTTACCTAACCAGTGATAAAGCCTTCGAAAACCAGACTCAGCTACGTTGTTTTATTTTGGCAAGTGATATTAGTATTGCGTTAACAGAGCCAAATAATAGCTCCATTGTTAATCACCTATTTGGCATAATAAAACAAATAAGTCATAGAGAAAACAAGGTACTACTAACCATTAACTGTGGTTCTCAAGAGTTTTTTGTCACTATCAGTGCCTTCTCTCAGCAAAAATTATCGTTAAGCAGCAGACAACAAGTCTATTTGCAGTTCAAAGCCAGTGCCGTGCGCACTTTTATCCATTAGCAAATAAAATAAACGAGGAACCTACATGTTAAGCAATCAAGAGCAACTCAAATACTCCCGCCAAATCATACTGGATAAAATAGGTAGTCAGGGACAAATCGCGCTGCGTAACGCTAAAGTACTCATCTTAGGTGTGGGCGGTTTAGGTAACCCTGCGAGCTTATATTTAGCTGCCGCTGGCGTTGGCACACTCTATATCGCTGATGGTGACTGCATAGAGATCAGTAACTTACCTCGACAAATTCTCTTTTGCGAAGACAATATTGATGAAAATAAAGCGGATATTGCCGCTGAAAAATTACAACAGCAATTTCCCGATGTGACTATTGAGGCTATTGATGAAATGTTCGATGAAGAGTTATGTGATTATTATCTTCCACAAGTCGACTTAGTGCTTGATTGCTCTGATAACATCCAAACTCGCTACTTAATTAATCAAGCATGTGTACAATATAAAGTGCCACTGATAGTGGGCGCCGCTACTGGCTTTGATGGCCAACAATTGACTATAGACCCTCGTGATGAAACCAGTGCTTGTTATCATTGCCTTTTTCCTGCTAGTGAGAAAGCGCCTACAGATAACTGTCAAACCATAGGTATTATTGGCCCAGTTCTCGCCATGATTGCCGGCATGCAAAGCTTGCAAGCGATTAAACTGTTAACGGGTAATAAAGTACAACTCAATCAGCTTAACTTACTTGATGGTTTAGCGAATCAATGGCAACAATTTACCATGAAAAAGCAAAAAACCTGCACAGTTTGTGGATCAAATTAAGAGTTAAGCTATTAAGAGCCCGTTACAGTTTTCCTAAACTAAATTGACAGTTGGCACTTGAGAGAATCAACTCAGTGCCATTTTCAGTCACTACTTCTTGCGCTATGTCTGCCCACTGGTAATACACGTTCCGATGCACTTTCGCTGTTAAGTTTCTACGCACCGTGACATACAATTCACCATTTTCAGTAACAATTAATGGGTGCTCTGCATTGAGAATAAACTCGTCATCCAAGTTAGTACTAACTTGCATAATGTTGTTATTTTCATCCGACCAATGCCATTGAGTAAGCACAAAAGGGGCATCATCAACTTTTATTTTAACTTTCTCCACCGGTGTTACTAAGAAGTACTCATCAACATGTTGATTGACTTCTTTAATCAACACGGAAGCAAATAACTTTACCAAGGGTAAACGTTTAAAAATCCCGCCTTGATAAAACCAATCACCATTGGTTTTTATCTGTATATCAATCTCTCCACAATACGGGGGATCCCATGATTCCACCGGTGGCATTTTTGTGTGAGTTCCACCTAACTGAGTCGAAATTTTATCTAATGCCATAATATTCTCCCTGATCAAACTCTTCAATTTTTCAAATGCGATAAGGTAACTGTATTAAGCGATAAGTAAATTTGCTTATAACAATTATCATGCTAACTTAACACTTGATACATTTTTTTAACATTTACTACCGCTAACGTATTACGATTTGTAGTAATTATCGTAAGTTATCTTACAAGGAAAGATCTTTTATGTCACAAATCCTATCAAAGACTAAGCTAAGTTTACTAGTCTCTTCTGCCCTGCTTATAGCAGCATGCAGTAATCAAAATAATGAAGTAACAAATGCCATGAAAGATATTACCGCTCCTATAGCTAAAAAAGTACCTCATAAAATGGTTATTCATAATCATACTCGTGTCGATGATTATTACTGGATGCGTGACGATAGTCGTAAAAATCCAGAAGTTTTAGCGCATTTAGCCGCAGAAAATGATTATACCAAAGCACAGCTACAGCATACTGAAGCAATGCAAGAAAAGATCTTTCAAGAAATTAAGGCGCGTATTAAAAAAGACGATAGTTCAGTACCAACCAAAAAAGGTGATTTTTACTACGCGAGTCAAATGCAAGGTGAGAATGAATACCCTATTTACGTAAGATCATCTGACTTTTCAGGCAGTAATCTTGAAGTATTACTTAACGTAAATGAGTTAGCCAAAGCACACGATTATTATCAAGTAAGTGGCTTAAGTGCTAGCCCAGATGGCAAGCTACTCGCTTACGGTGAAGATACAGTTAGTCGTCGAATTTATACCGTACAATTTAAAGATATCGCGGGTAATACGTTACTTGAAGACAAACTTGAAGGTACTAATGGTCGCATTGTTTGGGGCAATGACAATAAAACGGTGTATTACATCAAAAAAGATCCACAAACCTTATTAGGTTACCAAGTATTTCGTCACACCCTAGGCACACCACAAGCGACGGATGAAATAGTCTATGAAGAAAGCAATAAAGCGTATTATACCGGCCTGACTAAATCTAAAGATGACAGCAGTGTCTTTATTTGGCACTCAAGTACCGAAGCAAGCGGTGTTTCAGTAATTGATGCTGATAATGCCAAAGCAATGCCTAAAAAATTCATTGAGCGTGAAGAAGGTCATGAATATTCTATATCTAAAATGAATGACTGGTATTACATCAATACTAACTGGCAAGCGACTAACTTCCGTTTAATGAAGGTACATAAAAAGCACCTTGGTGATAAAACACAATGGCAAGATGTGATTCCAGCGAATGACGCAGTTAAGCTTGAAGATTATGAGTTATTCACTAATCACCTTGTTTATCAACAACGTGAGGATGGTATTAGCCGACTGACTATTCAAGAATTATCAAGCGGAAAAAAACAACAGCTTAGTTTTAATGACACTGCATATACCTTATCGCTATACGGTAATAATGAATTAAAAAATAACAAATTACGTCTTTACTACAGTAGTTTTACTACGCCGGGAACACATTACGATGTGGACTTAAATACTCTTGATAAAACGCAATTAAAACAAGTAAAAGTATTGGGTGATTTTGACAGCAGTAACTATGCCTCTGAGCGTATTTTTGTTAAAGCCCGTGACGGTAAAAAAGTACCGGTTTCTTTGGTTTACCGTAAAGATAAATTCAAAAAAGATGGCACTAACCCATTATACCAATATGCCTATGGTTCATACGGACACACAATTGATCCCTCTTTTTCAGTGAGTAGATTAAGTCTATTAGACCGTGGGTTTGTCTATGCTGTTGCGCATATCCGCGGCTCAGAAATGCTAGGACGCCCTTGGTATGAAGACGGTAAGAAGTTAACAAAAATGAACACATTTACTGATTTCATTGATGTCACTAAAAACTTAACGACACAAGGTTACGGCGATAAAAAAAATGTCTTCGCTGTTGGCGGTAGTGCTGGTGGTTTGCTTATGGGCGCAGTTATTAATATGGCGCCAGAGCAATACAAAGGCATTGCCGCAGCAGTGCCTTTTGTTGATGTAGTAACCACTATGCTTGATGAAAGCATTCCCTTAACAACCAATGAGTTTAAAGAATGGGGTAACCCAAAAGAAAAAGCTTATTATGATTATATGTTGTCATATTCACCTTATGATCAAGTGAAAGCACAAGACTACCCTAACATTCTCGTTACTACAGGGTTACATGACTCACAAGTACAGTACTTCGAGCCAATGAAATGGGTTGCTAAGTTACGTGATTATAAAACCGATGATAACGTATTATTATTTAAAACGGATATGGAAGCTGGACACGGTGGCGCTTCGGGACGATTTAAACGCATTCATGACACAGCTTTACAATATAGCTTCTTCATTGACTTGCTTAATAAGCGTTAATTAATACAGCTTTCCTATATCCTCACCTGCCTGTAGTTGGGTGAGGATAATTCTCTTTAATACTTAGCCTTTCAAATTTACCTTCCCCACACGATATCCTTACCATTCCCTTTACTAATGACATTCACGTTAATATTCTTTATATTGAGGCTAATACCAATTTGATTAAATTTCTTCCCTACTCAGAGCTACATTAGTAAGCTTAGAACAAACAAAATTTGTTAAACATAGTTATTCTATATTTCATTAATTTTTTGATGTTACCAGTTTACTAATGAGCTCCCAAGGGCGAGTTTAAAAGGCTTATATACGGCGTTATTGATTTTGATAAGGACGCTGCATGGATGCAGCTTATTAGAGAATGCAGGAGCATATTCTCCTGAATAACCATTATCTACAATCAATGCCTTGCCTATAAGCCTTTTAATTCTTGCTGAGTGGGAAAGAACTTAATCAACTTGGTATAACTAAGGACTACCCATGTATGTGTCAATGAAGACTTTCCTCCAAGTATTTTTTATAAGTATGTTCTGCATCAGTCATCAAAGTTTTGCTGACCATAGCCCTCAGACTCTACAAGTGAGAACCATTGCAATTGCGCCTTATGGTATAGATGATTCAGGCGAGCTTAGTGGTATCTACTATGATCTAACTCATTCATTACTCGTCAAAAGTGGCTTAGCGGCCGAACACCATATATTCCCCTATGGCCGGATAATACATGAACTTAAATTGGGTAAAACAGATCTCACTATCATGTTTAAATATAAAGAGCTCGCCAATTACGTTGATTACATTCACCCACTTCCTGCTTTAAGAAATGTTGTTATTGGTCGCTATGGACATGACTATCAGAGTATTACCCAGTTAGAAGGTCTGAACATTGCTTATCTAAATGGCGCAAAATTTAGCGATGAGGTAGATAACAACCCTAAGATTCACAAACAAATGGTTGTAGATTTTCATCAGGGATTATTGATGTTAAAAAAAGAGCGTGTTGACGCAATCATAGGGCCAATGAAGCCAATTATCAGTGCTGCCAAGCTTTTAGATCTTAACGAAGATTTCTTTGGTAAACCTCTCATTGTTTCTGAACGCACCCCTTGGTTACAACTATCTAAACAGAGCAACGGTCATGTTTCCGCCGAAAAGTTAAAGGCGATATTCAGTAAAATGATAACTCAAGGAGCATTAGACAATATTCAAAAAAAGTACCAATAAAACTTTCCTTACATTGATTAGTCCTTATCCGAAATGACAATCCCATTTACAGTGTAAACTTATGTAATGCGGCTATTATCATCAAGTATCTTTGATTACACTATAGCCATGAGTTATTTTTTTAACATGAGTTAATCACTTTATGACACGTCGATTTCGACTACTACTTCCATTATTCTCAAGCCTATTATTATTATTAGCTTGTAGTAGCACTTCACAAGTAGATGAAAAACTAAAAGACTTGCCCCTTCCCCAAAACTGGCAAGACAGCAAAAAAGCCTTGGCCGTTGAACATAATTGGTTATCTGAACTTGATAACGTACAAGTTCATCAATTAGTAAAAAAGGCATTAGCGGCTAACCATCAATTTGCCATGCAAGCTTATTCACTGGAAATAGCAAAACAGCAACTTATTATTTCGGGTAGCCAACTTTGGCCTGAGCTTGACTTAGCATTTCGTAGTGGCCGTAATAAAGACAATCAAACCGATAGTTATTCAAACAGTAACTCAGTTAACTTGAATTTAAGCTATGAAGTGGATATTTGGGGCAAGTTATCTGACGCCGATCGCATGACTAATTATAACTACCTTGCACAAAAAGCGACTTTTGAGCAATACAAACAGCAACTCGTGGTGAATGTGATAACAATCTGGTTTCGCGTAATTGAAGCCGAAAAGCTGCTAACCCTTTATCGCAGTAGAGTCGAAAACTCCCAGCAGAATTTAGCCATCATTGAAGCGGGCTATAATTCAGGATTAACTGCTGCACTTGATGTCTATTTAACGCGTAACGATTTGAACAACGAGCTAACAAGAGTATCGGAGCAAGAAACCGAGAAAACTAAACTAATTAGACAGCTGGAGCGCCTAATTGGTGAATATCCGAAAGGCGAACTTTTAGTAAATGCTAACTTACCATTACTCACCACAGACATTCCTGTTGGATTGCCGTCAGAATTAATCAGCAGAAAACCCGAATTAAAAGCCAGTTGGTATCAATTAATATCGCAAGATGCCAGTTTAGCTTATGCTCATAAACAACGTTTTCCTAGCATTGTATTGTCAGGTTCAGTCGGTGACTCTAATGCAGATATTGGTGATTTACTTTCTGGCTCTTCATTAGCATGGTCATTACTGGGCAGTATTTCAGCGCCTATTTTTAATGCTGGCCGTCTTAAAGCCAGTGAAGAGAAAGCCCGTATAGAACTTAAACAAGCTGAACAGTTATACCTTGATACTTTATACAATGCGTTTAACGACGTTGAAAATGCGATCACCACAGAAAAGAACTTAAAGAACAGTTATTACACCATGTTGGCTGCACAAGAAAATGCAAAAATTGCCGCCACTTTATCGTTCGAACAATATCAAAGTGGTTTAGTTACCTATACCACAGTGCTTGATGCGCAAAAGCGTTCTTTTGAAGCACAAACAACGTTAATTAAAATTAAAAACCAGCTCATTGCCAATCGAGTCAATTTACATCTTTCCTTAGGTGGCGACTTCACCACACCGTCACTTGAAAATAAGGCCGAATAACCATGTCTCTCATCATTGAAAATAAAAGTCCAAAATATAAAAAAATACTCTTACCGGTCATTATCATCATCGCCACCCTAATATTAATGATGGTTATTTTTAAAAATCCACCAACAACTAACCGTGGTAAGCCTTCAAAAGCACCACAGATGACAGTGGAAACCACTACATTAGCACCTCAAACCTATCAAGTGATGGTGCAAAGTTTTGGCACGGTTAAGCCAAGAACTCAAAGCGTGTTGTTTGCTCAAGTTTCAGGACAAATTAATTATGTTAGTAAGCAATTTAGAGCAGGTGGATTCTTTGAGCAAGACGATATTTTAATTCAACTTGATGACAGGGATCATCGTGCTGAAGTTAACATTGCACAAGCAAGTCTAATGTCAGCCAAGCAAGTTTTACAGGAAGAAGACGCACGTGTTAAGCAAGCAAAAGCAGACTGGAAGAGACTTGGCAATGGTAAAGCGCCTAATGCATTAGTATTACGCCAGCCACAGTTTGAAGCAGCAAAAGCGCAAGTACTTTCCGCAGAAGCCCAACTGGATAAAGTCAAGTTATCACTTGAACGGACAAAAATTGTCGCACCTTACGCTGGCCGTATCTTAAAGAAAAATGTTGATATTGGTCAGGTAATTTCAAGTAACACCCAGTTAGCAGATATTTTTGCTGTTGATTATGTGGAGATTCGTCTACCAATCAAAAACAAAGACTTACCACTAATGAAATTACCTGAAGAGTATCGTAATGCTCATCAACAATTTGAGGCGAGCAATAATAATAGTGACGATGCCAACAGTGACTCATTGGTCAGTAATGTGATTATTTCATCTGACTTAATGGGAGAACAAGTATGGCAAGGAAAAATTGTTCGCACCGAAAGTGCTATCGATGAAATATCACAGCAACTTTATGTGGTAGCACAAATTATTCGCCCATACGATGGTGAGTATAATCAAGGTGCGCAAATAAAAATGGGCCAATATGTTACTGCGGAAATTACCGGCCGAGAAGTTGACAATGCCCTAGTGATACCTAGCAGTGCCATTTATCAAGGCAGCTATGTGTATATAGTTGAAGACGGCCTATTGATGCGTAAAGAGATTAAATTAGGTTGGCAAAACGGTACTGAATCTATCGTCACTCAAGGATTAATAGCTGGTGATGAATTAGTATTAACTTCATTAGGACAAGTCAGTTCGGGCACACCCGTTGCCATTGCCAGCCAAGTGCCTAGTTTGAACGCGAAAAAAGCAAAAAAAGCGACTACAACGCCTATTACAAAGGTGAATAACTAATGATTGCTTGGTTTGCACGAAATCATGTTGCCGCAAACTTACTATTAATTACCATTTTAATAGCCGGTTTATTTAGTTTATCTAATCGCATCCCGCTAGAAGTATTCCCCTCTTTTGCCACTGATCGCATTAACGTTAATGTGTCATTACGTGGTGCAACTCCAGAGGATGTTGAAAAGAGTATATCTATCCGCATAGAAGAGGCCGTGCAAGATTTAGAAGGCGTCAAACAAATAGCTAGCCGCTCTCAAGAAGGCTCTTCTGCTGTCAATATTGAAGTTGAGTCAGGCTACGATCCACGCGAGATGCTCGCTGATATAAAAAGCCGCGTAGACGAAATAAATACTTTTCCCGCCGACGCAGAAAAACCGGTAGTGTCTTTAGCAACACGTAAACGAGAGGTAATTGCCGTTACAATTGCCAGTATATATAGTGAAAAAGAAACCCGTGAATACGCTGAAAAAGTCAGAGATGATTTATTAAAAATCCCCGCAATTACCCAAGTGGAACTGAGTGGTGTACGCGACTATGAAATATCGATTGAAGTACCACAAGATAAATTACGTCAATATGGTTTAACCATCGCACAAATATCTTCAGCCATATCTGATTCAAGTACAGATATCTCTGCTGGTAATTTAAAAACCAAAGGTGGCGATATTTTATTGCGCTCAAAAGGCCAAGCCTATCGCAAAGACGAGTTTGAAAAAATAGCCATTAAAACTAACGTTGATGGTTCTATCATTCGCCTAAGTGACATCGCCATTATTAAAGATGACTTTGAAGAAACGCCAGTCCGCACGCGTTTTAACGGTAAACAAGCCGCTTTTATTGACGTTTACCGAATCGGCCAACAAAGCGCCATTGACGTTGCAGAGGCAGTGAGAACCTATATTAACGACCAACAAAGTACATTGCCTGTTGGTGTTGAATTAAGTTTTTGGGATGACGATTCTCAAATTGTTAAAAACCGCATTGCTACGCTGACAACGAGTGCCTTGCAAGGTGGTATTTTAGTGTTAGCATTATTAAGCTTATTCCTCAGACCCTCTATTGCCTTTTGGGTGTTTATTGGCATTCCCATTTCTTTTATGGGCGCCTTTATCATGATGCCGGTGTTTGGAGTCACGTTAAATGTCATGAGCTTATTTGGCTTCATCTTGGTATTAGGTATTGTGGTAGACGATGCCATTGTTACCGGTGAAAATATTTATACTCATTTAAAAACCTCTGAGTCGGGTGAAATGGCAGCCATTCGTGGCACCGAAGAAGTAGCAACACCGGTGACCTTTGGTGTGTTAACAACCATAGCCGCCTTTCTGCCCCTTGCCTTTATCGAGGGTAATCGAGGTGCATTATTTGCACAAATTCCAGTGATCGTTATTCCGGTATTGATATTCTCTTTAATAGAGTCAAAATTCGTTTTACCTTCTCACTTAAAACACTTAAAACTGCGTTCAGAAAAAGCAAAACAATCAAAATTTAGTCAACTGCAACAATCCTTTGCCGATGGTTTCGAACGAGCGATCATCCGCTTTTATCAGCCCTTATTAAAACGTGCCATCAGTAACAAGGCCACGACCTTAGTTGGTTTTGTCGGCGTTTTCTTGGTTATTCTTGCCCTTATTATGAGTGGCTGGACTAAGTTTATATTCTTCCCGCGGATCCCAAGTGAAACCGTAAGAGCTACGTTAACCTTGCCCGCTGGTACACCTTTTGAAGTGACCAATAAACATATTATTAAAATGGCCGAAAAAGCTGAGCAGCTAAAACAGAAGTATATCGAGCCTTCAACCAACAGCAGTGTCATTATCAATATATTAGCGACAACCGGTGGTCGTGGTGGCGCATCAGATAAGGGCAGTGTTCGTTTTGAAATCACTCCACCAGAATCGCGTGAGTTGGCCATAACTTCTCGTGAATTAGTCCGTGAATGGCGTAATTTAATTGGACCAATTCCTGGCGCTGAAAGCATTACCTTTAGAGCTGAAATAGGTCGTTCATCAGATCCGATTCATGTGCAATTTAAAGCAAGTTCACTAGACACATTAAAGGAAGTCACCGATAAAGTGAAAGTGCGATTAGCCACCTACCCTACGGTTTTTGATATTGCAGATAGTTTATCTAATGGTAAAGAAGAACTGCAAATTGAATTAACCGAGCAAGGTAAAGCTTTGGGGTTAACCCGTATCAGCATTTCAAACCAAGTAAGACGCTCTTTCTTTGGTTCACAGGTACAACGGATTCAACGCGGTAGAGATGATGTTCGGGTAATGGTGCGCTTACCAATAGATGAACGCCGTACTATAGCTGATTTGGAGGACATTCTAGTTATTACGCCTTCAGGTGGCTCAGTACCGTTATCTCACGTCGCTAAGCTTATCCCTGGTAAAAGTCCGTCCACTATTTCAAGAATTGATCGCTACCGCACAGCCAATGTCAGTGCCGATGTTGAAAAATCAAATACCAACATGACGGTACTGCAAGCTGATTTAAAAGAGTATTTAGATGAGTTAATGGTGCAATACCCAGGGGTTAATCATTCCCTTGAAGGGGAAGCTAAAGAACAACGAGAATCTTTTGGTTCGCTCGGATGGGCACTAGTATTTGTATTTTTTATTATCTACGCACTATTGGCTATCCCTTTTAAGTCCTATATACAGCCCATCATCGTGATGAGCATAATCCCTTTTGGCATGATCGGCGCTGTTATTGGTCATTGGATTATGGGTATGGAATTGACCATCATGAGCTTACTAGGCATGTTGGCTCTCATAGGTGTTGTAGTAAATGACTCACTAGTATTGGTAGATTTTATCAATAAAAAACGCAATGAAGGTGGAGAACTAATGGAAGCCGTGTTAACCGCGGGTGCTGCTCGATTTAGACCGGTAATGTTAACCAGTTTGACCACCTTTATTGGTTTAATGCCATTACTGTTTGAACAATCTACACAGGCGCAATTTTTAATACCTATGGCGGTATCATTAGGTTTTGGTATTTTATTCGCTACCTTCATCACTTTGATATTAGTGCCGGTAAATTATTTAATTGTCGAGCGTTTGAAGAGCTTATTCTCTTCACAGTCACCTAACGACCAACAAAATATAGCGGTGCAAGCTTAGACTATACCCGTGACCATTCAAAATACGTGTTTCAGTGGGAGAAAATGATTACGGGTATATATCCCCTGCTCTTCACTTATTGTTGATCGGGGTAAAACGGAAAATTCGCTTGGTAAATAGACAGAAACCTGCGCTTTAGAGAGCCAATTTGTATTTTTAGGAAATATTTACTAAAAAAATAACATAAAAGGCATTTTTCTCTTGTCAACGAGAGGCGAAATGCAATACAATCGCCGCGCTGTTAAAGAGCAGCACCCATATTTCTCGAATATGTATCAGTACACCTCAGTGGTGGCTATAGCTCAGTTGGTAGAGCCCCGGATTGTGATTCCGGTTGTCGAGGGTTCAAGTCCCTTTAGCCACCCCATCTTTATTTCCCAAAAAGTTACAATGTAAAATCTACAAAAGAATAATCGGTGATTAGCGCAGCTTGGTAGCGCACTTGGTTTGGGTCCAAGGGGTCGCAAGTTCGAATCTTGCATCACCGACCACTT
>MAAF01000009.1 GCA_002163005.1 Colwellia psychrerythraea
CGAGGAGACTACTATGTGGACTAAACCAAAATTTGAAGAAATGCGTCTAGGTTTTGAAGTAACACTCTATATCAGTAACCGTTAAGGTAAGAATATAACCCGACAGTACTAGAAATAAACAGGGTTGTTCGATGAAACGACAGCTCCTCGATAACGGCTTTATCGTTAGCGGGGACAGTCGTAATACTTAAGTAGGAATCTATGCAAATACTTATACTAGGCTCAGCCGCAGGAGGCGGTTTCCCTCAGTGGAATTGTCATTGTGCTAACTGTAAAGGATTGCGACAGGATACGATTAAAGCGACTGCTAGAACTCAATCATCAATAGCAGTTAGTCCAGATGGTAAAAATTGGGTGCTAATTAATGCATCTCCTGATATACGGCAACAAATCAATCAATCACCTCAACTCTGGCCTGAGCAAGGTGCCCGAGGCACTAATATTCGCGGTGCAATTCTCACTGACAGTCAAGTTGATCATACCACAGGCTTGCTCACTTTAAGGGAAGGCCTACCGCTTGATATCTACTGCACTGCCGTGGTTCATGAAGATTTATCAGAAGCTTTTCCATTATTCAACATGCTGACTCATTGGCGTGGTGGTCTTAAATATCAACAAATAGGCACTGATCATCGACAATCGTTTACCGTTGGTGGTGTTACCAGTATTGAATTTTATCCGGTGGTGCTCGAATCAAACGCACCGCCGTATTCTCGCTATCGCGATAAGGTCGTTGCGGGTAACAACATCGGGCTTAAAATCGTCGACAAAAGCAGCGGGAAATACTTGTTCTATCTGCCGGGAATAGTGCAAACAAATCCGCTGGTGGATGAGATGCTGAGCGAGGCTTCTTGCGTGCTAATGGATGGTACACTGTGGCTCGACGATGAAATGATCGCGCAAGGTGTCGGCAGTAAACTAGGCTCTGAGATGGGACATCTGCCGGTTAACGGCGAGTTTGGTAGCGTAGCGCTTCTTAATCGATTTAACATCGAGCGCAAGATACTCATTCACATCAATAACACCAATCCGATATTGAACGAAGAATCGTCCCAGCATCAGTTTGTACTCGACAATGGTGTCGAGATTGCAACCGATGGCATGGAAATAACGATCTAGCAATAAAGAGTAGGAACAGACATTATGGAACCATGGACTAAAGCAGAGTTTGCAACAAAACTTCGAGAGAAAGGACAACTCTATCACATTTACCATCCCTTCCATGTGGCTATGCACGAAGGCCAATGCTCAGTAGAGCAAATTAGAGGCTGGGTTGCCAACCGATTTTACTACCAGCTAAATATTCCAATTAAAGATGCTGCCATCTTGTCCAATTGTCGAGATATGAAAGTTCGGCGCCTATGGATCCAGCGCTTACTCGACCACGATGGTTGTGTCGGAGATGACACGCTAGGCGGTATTGAAGCATGGCTCAAGCTTGGCGAAGCGGTGGGCTTAGATCGACAAGACTTGTTAGATGAAAAATTTGTCTTGCCTGGAGTTAGGTTTGCCGTTGATGCCTATGTTAATTTTGCGCGAAAAGCCAGCTGGCAAGAAGCGGCATGTTCATCATTAACCGAGATGTTTGCGCCTGAGCTCCATCAAAGTCGTCTCGATAGTTGGCCCAAAAATTATCCGTGGATTAAAAGTGAAGGGTTGAGTTATTTCCAGATGCGACTGTCTCAAGCCAGACGTGACGTGAATCATGGCTTGCAGATAACCTTAGATCACTTTACCACGCGCGAACAACAAGAACATGGCTTAAATATTTTACAATTTAAACTCGATATCTTGTGGAGCATGCTCGATTCTATGTCATTAGCCTATCAACAAGACCGAGCTCCTTATCAAGGGCTCGTCGATAATCCGATTTACCATAAAAGGATTTTTTAAATGAGTGAACAAACCATGATCCCGATACTTAATTCGATGTTTCGATTTCAATATGAGCCAGCACAAAACTGCCATGTGCTGTTATTTCCCGAAGGTATGGTTAAATTAAATGACAGTGCTAGCGAAATCATCAAACTTATTGACGGCAACAGCAGTGTCGAACAAATAGTTAAGTTGCTTGCTGCAAAGTTTCCTGAGGCAGGCGATTTAACTGATGATGTTGCTGGATTTTTAATCACAGCAGTTGAAAAAAAATGGGTCCACTATGGCAGTTAATCAATTAAGTGAAACTCAGCAGAAAGTAGGGCCTCCATTGTGGCTGCTTGCCGAATTAACCTATGATTGCCCACTGCATTGTCCCTATTGTTCGAACCCAACAGAATTGGGTGACAAAAAGCATGAGTTGAGCACAAAGCAATGGTTAAAAGTATTGACCGAAGCACGTGCTATGGGAGCTGTGCAACTTGGATTTTCTGGTGGTGAACCGCTATTACGAAAAGATCTGGAGATAATGGTTAAACACGGCAGAGAGCTAGGGTTCTATACTAACCTCATCACCTCCGGCATCGGTTTAACCGAAAAACGCATCGCCAAGTTGAAAAAAGCCGGTCTCGATCATATCCAAATTAGCTTTCAGGGGGCCGATCCCGAGGTTAACGACGCGATAGCTGGGCGGGGTAATGCCTATCAGCAAAAATTTAAGATGGCACAAGCGGTTAAGGCGCAAGGCTACCCTATGGTATTAAATTTTGTTATTTCAAAGCAAAATATTAACCAGATGGCGGATATATTGCGCTTAAGTTGTGAGCTTGAAGCAGACTATGTCGAACTGGCCACCGCACAGTATTATGGCTGGGCCTATCATAATCGTGATCATTTACTGCCATCGCAAGAAGAGTTAGTAGAAGCCGAGCGCATCGTTAACGAATTTCGTCAGCAACAGCAGGGTAAAGGGCCACAATTCATTTTTGTTACGCCAGATTATTATGAGGAACGGCCCAAGACCTGTATGAACGGTTGGGGCTCAACGTTCTTAACGGTCACCCCCGATGGTAGTGCCTTGCCTTGTCATAGTGCCAAGATGTTGCCGCTCAAATTTCCTAACGTAAAAGACAAATCAATTGATGATATATGGCGTAAAGATTTTTCCTTCGATTACTTTCGCGGTGACAGTTGGATGCCACAGCCTTGCCAAAGTTGCGATGAAAAAGAAAAAGATTTTGGCGGCTGTCGTTGTCAGGCGTTCATGTTAACCGGCGACATGCATAAAACCGATCCTGTGTGTAGCAAGTCTCCCGATCATCATCTGATCGAACAGGCGATAACCAACGCTAAAACACCTTCAGCGCCGTTAATCATGCGGGTAAATGATCCGCAAGAGATAGCGCGAATAAAACTATGACAGGGCAGCCCAGCTCAATGGATACTGGCCCATTTTACTTTATTCATCAATGCGGTTTAAAACAGCGCAATATCGTTAATGATGATGGATATTGCGCACTGTTCATTGTCAATACTCCCGCAGTTGATGACCGTGGTGTTGGTCATGCGGTAGAGCACTTTGTGTTTCGGCGCAGTAAAGCTTTTAACGAACCCTCAACATTATTCCAACTGACCTCACTAACTGACTTAACGATAAATACCTCTACCAGCTCAAACGTTACTTATTTTCATTGTCAAAGTCAGTGTAAAGAAACGTTTGAACTTGGTTTACGTTACTTATTAAGTGGTCTTATTAGCCCGTTATTTTACGACAGCGACTTACAAGATGAGATCCATAATGGTGCTAATTGCGGTGTGATTTATCGAGAATTATTGTGCTCACAACTTGATGACATCGCCCGTCGTCAATTCCAGATCGATATAAGTGATACTTCACCTGAGCGAACTCATCAATACGGTGGTGATAGCCGGTTTCTCTCCAAGATAACAACTGATGATTTAAAGAATTACCACGCGCAGCATTACCAGCTTGCAACTATCAATAAATGCCGAGCAGATATCAGCTGTTTATAAGCAGTTTATAGCAAAAAATACGCCACCAAAATATTCCGCTGATATTAATCTGAAAAATTCACCTTCGGCAAATATTCGCCAGCAATAAATCGCTTGATTGAGCTAGTAGTAAGCTTGTACCTGAACAAGGGGAATATTTAAATCAATACATCTATTAATCTTGGTTTTTTACATATTAATTGACTTATTGAATGGCGAGAGTTCAATATCAAAGCCATAATTAAAGTTAGTCGATTATAGTTTTAGGATAAAATAATGACCTCGGTACGCTCAATCATGTCGGATGATATTTTAACTTTGGGGATCGAAAACACCTTATCAGATGCTCGTATTATGATGGTGGAAAATAATATTCGTCATATTCCAATTGTTGATGATGAACAAGTGCTAATGGGTTTGGTTAGCCAACGAGATGTTCTATCTGTAGAAGAATCAACTTTATTTGATATCAACGTGACTGTGACTAGTCTATTAGATCGTGATCAACACGTTAAGATCGGTGATTTTTATCGTCGTGATGTTGTGACCATCAATGCTCATGTATCTGTGCATCATGCGGCATTAACTATTCAAAAGTACAAAATTGGCTGTTTACCTATTTTGTCGGGCGACAAATTAATCGGTCTGGTAACTGATAGTGATTTTGTCAACGTCGCGATCAATTTGATTGAAGTGTTAAGCTCAAGAGAAACTGGTTGAAAATCATGAAAAATGTGAGGTTTAACTTGATCAGAACACTTGCAGTTCTTATCTCGAAAGAGTCATTTTTAATTATTTATGTAAAAAGGTAGAGTTAAGAGCATGAGGCACAAGCTGCAAGAGATTATGTATAAAATTAAAACTAGCAGCTTGGTACTGTAATTTATTTTGGCGTAAAGTGGCAGGTAAAGTGCCTAAGCATTGGAGGTTGCCAGCTAATACCTACGCCGCAAAGCGTGTTTTTATTAGCATTAACTTCAGCAAGGCACTCTATACAATAGTCAATATGAGATTGAGTATATACGCGTCTTGGAATAGCCATGCGTACTAAGTCCATAGCTGCAAGTTTTTCACTGCCATCGGGCTGTTGGCCAAACATTACAGTACCAATTTCACAGCCTCTAATACCGCCTAAGCGATACATTTCAATTGCTAGAGCTTGCCCTGGATAATCATGCGGATCTATATGAGGTAACATGGCTCGTGCATCAATATAAACCGCATGCCCACCAACGGGCTTAACAATGGGAATGCCCAGTTTATCTAAGGCATTGCCAAAATAAGCTGTAGAGGTAATACGATAATTTAAGTAATCTTCTTCTACTATTTCTTCAAGTCCTACAGCCATGGCTTCCAAGTCACGTCCAGATAAGCCACCATAGGTTGGAAATCCTTCTGTTAAAATTAAAACATTACGCGCTTTCATCGCTAAGTCATCATCATTTAGTGCTAACCAACCGCCCATATTTACTAGTGCATCTTTTTTTGCACTCATGGTCATGCCGTCAGCGTAACTGAAAATTTCTTGCACAATTTCTTTTGGCGTTTTGTCTTGGTAACCAACTTCTCTTAGCTTGATAAAATAAGCATTTTCTGCAAAACGGCAAGCATCGAGAAACAATGGCTTACCAAACTCTTGGCACAGAGCTTTAGTTTTACGAATATTTTCCATCGAAACTGGTTGCCCACCACCTGAATTATTAGTGATTGTTAGCATGACAATAGGCACTTGCTCACCTTTTGCTTCTAGTAAATCACGCAAGCGAATTAAATCTATATCTCCTTTAAATGGTAAATCTAGTTGAGGATCTAGACCTTGCTGGTGTACTAAATCTAACGCTTGGTTGCCTGTAGCTTCAATATTGGCACGAGTAGTATCAAAATGGGTATTGTTAGGGATTATTTGATCATGCTTGTTATCAGATAAAATGGAAAAAAGAATTTTTTCAGCGGCACGCCCTTGATGTGTTGGTATAATATGTTTAAAAGGTGCTAGTTCTTTTAATGCATGTTCAAAGCGATAAAAAGAGGGCGACCCAGCATAACTTTCATCACCCATTTGGATGCCAGCCCATTGTTTAGTACTCATGGCTGAAGTACCAGAGTCTGTTAATAAGTCGATAAGCACGTCATCAGATTTTAAAGCAAACAAATTATAATTGGCTTTTTTCAAAAAAAACTCTCGTTCACTGATGCTAGTCATTCTTAACGGTTCTACTGATTTAATTCGAAAAGGTTCGATAATAGTTTTCATTTTATTCTCTAAATTATTTTGTATAGGGAAATAGATATTAATCTCTACACTGCGTTAATTTCAGAATAGACAATAATTTTGAATTCCAATAAAGAGGGAAGACTAGTAACAAAAGCGAGCATAGACCAAGCGAAAATCTTGGTTATACCATTTGCCAGAAAGTTTGTGGTTATGTAGATTGTATTTTTCCATAAGATTTATTATGCAAACAAATTTTTGTATTTGTCAACATTGAAATTTTGCATTATGAGCTGCTCCAAAAATTGTAAAATAACCTTTTGTGGCGGTTTGTGGCACATTGCGCCATAGGTTTTATGGCAACTTGGTGCCTTGAGTTCAAATGGTGAATGCAACGCTATCCTTAATAAAAAGGAGCGTAGCTATGAGTTAAACACTAGGTCAACTCATAGCCCAGCCTGTGTGAAAACTATTTTGAACTGGTGTAATTCGATAATATCAACGAAATAAGGCGCTGTAGATTAAATTCTGAAGTGCGTTTGATAATAAACCACCTGTTAATTTACGTAGCGTCGCATAAAAAATTTACGCTGGGAGTTTTCACACAGCCTGAGCCAAAAGCTGACATTAAGCTTAATGCTTGAAATGGCAACTTGCAGCCTATTACAGTCGTTAACAATGGTTAATTTTGAAGACATTTTTACGTCACGGTTATACGGAAGTGGATACTAAATTGATATAATTAACTACCATAAAGAATATAGCTTATACGTTTTGTTATAGAATTTAATAGCCACGTAATTTGCCCATTTCCATTTATAGCTGGATAAGTAATCTCTAAACAATTATTCTTGAAAATATGTGGATCAATTAATTTGACCCACAAAGTCGAGTTGTTGATGTATTAATTATCAAGAGAAAAGAGGATATTTACCCGACTAGGGTAAATATCCTTTCATTGTTAGAACTTATAATTAACACTGACAGATAACGATCTTGGTCTAGAAGGACCAACAAAGTATGGCTCTTCAACATCAGGATAAAAATCCTCTAATACTTCATCGGCCTCACCATAAGTACCAAAAGTTTCATATTCGCGATCAAATAGGTTGTTTACTTTAGCAGATAAATTTAACTGACTATTGATCTGGTAAGAAAAATAGGCATTAACAAATGAATATGATGGTATCTTTTTATTCTCATTTGCTTCATCGCCACGGTAATAAGAATCTGATGCATAAATCAGCTCAGCACCAACACTAATCTGTTGGTTTATAGTCCAATCAGCATGAAGTTTTATTTGATGTTGCGGTTGACCGGGGATAACATCTCCAGGGGTAACTTGACGGTTTGCACCTAGTGGATTTACCGGGCTAAAAGAGACAAAAGGTGATTCAAAAGTCGCTTTTAAGTAGTTGTAGCTAGTGCCAATATATATGTCTTCAAACGCTACTGAATAGGCTAACTCCACGCCTTGGCGTTGTACTTTATCAATATTAACAAAATAACCTTCAGAAGAGGTTGAGCCGGCTTGTTGGAATATTATGTCATCAACCGTTTTGGTTGAAAATACAGTCGCAATGGCTGCAACTGAATCAGTATTATATTTTAATGAGGCTTCAACTGTTTTAGCAACGACTTGTTCAAGCGGTGGATCTGCAACAAAGCCATTCGGTAATTTACAAGGATCGTCCTCATCAGCACAACTTAATTCAGCAGGGCTTGGAACACGTGATGATTCGCTATAACTTAGTTTAGCTGTGAATTCATTATTGATTTCGTAATTTAGGCCAACAGCAGGGTTAAAGCGATTAAATTTATGATTTCCATCAAGTGAGCCTTCACCGTCATCGATAAGATCATTCATAACAATGTGACTGTTATTGTAACGCCCGGCAATATTTAGTGTAAGGCCGTGTTCAAAAGCCATAGAGTAAGAAGCAAAAATGTATTGTTGTTCTGTGGTTACATCTAAACGTACTTGAGATTCGCTATCAAAAATTCCTGTGGGTGATACTGAGCGATCATCGTCAGCTGAATCGTTGTTAAGGATACCAAACTGCGTATTACTGTTGAAATTAATATCAGCTTTGTCCATGCCTAGACCAAAAACAAATTCTTGTTCAAAGTTATCAAAGCGTGTTATATGGATTAACTGCGTTGCAAAACCATAGCTGGTATTATCGGTAGCGCCATCATTTAAAGTACCATCAACGTCATCGGGATCAATCGTCTGTGTAATATCACTAAACGGTGTGCCTTCATCAAAACCGACGAAATCAACCGGAGTTAATGAACCATCTTCTTCATCTTCTTCACATAACGTTTCACCACCAAAATCACATTCTTCATAATCGCTGTCATCACCGTTTAAAGAGTTGATTTCATTTTGACGATAATAAGCATTTGCTTGCACGGATAAGTTTTCATTAATAATAGAATCGCTAGAAATACTAATTAGTTTATAGTCATTGTTGGTTCTGTCAGGGTGGGTATAAACAGCTTCTCGACCTTCAATGGCAATTAATTCTTCAGGGGCTGCGCCATTTCCTGTCATTTCATTATCATTAGCAGCAAGTGTTAATTCTACAAAATTTCTGTCGTCTTTATAGCTAAGTGAAGCTAAGGCTTGTTTTAATTCACTTTGCGAAAAATCTCTCCAACCATCTTCTTTATAGCTGTTAGCAATAAAGTAATATCCCCAGTTACCGTTATTGCCACCTGATTGCACTGAGTATTGCTGTTGCCCAAAACTACCAAAAAGCACATCTACTTCGTTGTCAGTATAGCTAAAGCCATTTTTTGTTTTCAGTGATAAAGCACCACCTAAGGTGTTTTGACCAAAAGCAGGATTAGAGCCTGAATATAATGCAACACTATCAAGCGCGGCTAAAGGGATTAAATCCCAGTTAACGGTATCACCGAAAGGTTCATTAAACCTTACGCCGTTTAAATAAACAGAAATACCTTGTGGTAAACCTAATAAAGGAGATGCAGTAAAGCCGCGATACTGAACATCAGGTTGGAAAGGGTTATTTTGAACATCACTAATATTTACACTGACTAGCTGGTTTCTCATATGGTCAGCCAAAGACATTGCTTGAGCGCGAGAGATGTCTTCAGTCGTTATAATCTGAGCGCTACCAATAACATTAGCGTCTGTAGATATATTGCTTGAAAGCGGTGTTGGACCAAAAACACTGATTTTTTCTATGTCATCAGCTAATACGGGTAAAGTGCAAAGTATGCCTGTTAGCGTAATAATTTTATTCATTAATCTTCCTAAATATAAATTTTTTGTAATATAACGTGTAAAAGTAATACAGGGAGATGCCATCCATGAGCAATATCCCCTGTTTTATTTACCCTTAATGGCAACATCCTCGTTGCAATACTTTGTCCCTAAAGTGTTCTAAAGAAGTATCCTGCTACTTTTATTAATACCAACGTAACTTTCAGCTAGGTACAAAAACTATTTACCTAAAAAAATTATTTACTTAAAAGTTATTTATTTAAAAACTCTGAAGTATCCACTACATACTCGGTATTGCTTACCACAGTGAAGAATAACTTCCTTTTGCTTGCGTTTTAGAATGTTGACTTCAATTCGTATTTCACCAAAACCATCGTGTTCTATAATTTCATCTAGTAGCAGTAATAGTTTGTCTTTGCTAAATCGCTGCTGCTCTTTATAATTGCTGTCATCCTACTCTCTTCAAATCACTGTGCTTCCTTAGGTTGAATATTAATCGTACTATTGGGGATTTCACTATAGGAAAAATTCCTTTTTGGGTGGTAATTTGAATAATAATTACGTTAAAGTTAATCAAGAAAAACCTTTAGTTATCAATCGCTAATGTACATGGTACTAAAGTATGAATTGTTCTGTTTTATGGTAGGTAATATAAGGATGAGTCAAAGGTGTTGTGCAACTAATTTTTATGGTTTATGTTATGGAAATATTGCATTATATAGAATAATTTTACTGGTAATTTCTATCAGTTTACTCTTAGAATCTACCCCGTAAACTGACATTATGAAGAAGCTTTCTATATATTGTCTTTGGTTTTATCTTGCTTACTTTTCAATGGAGTTTCATAAATGAGTATACGTGCACTTATTAATCTCAGGATAATCGCGTCGGTTATTTTGATTCTAATATTCAGTGCTGTTATTGCGATTTGGCAGGCAAGAAGCTCTGTAGAAAATGAAGTAGACTCTTCAATTAATTTAGCGGTGCAAATGATTGAATTTGGTTTTAGTCAACTCCCCTCGGTAAGTAAAGAAAATGATGCATGGTTAGAGCAACTTGCTACTATGCAACCCGTTAGGCACTTAAATATTTCCATTGAAGATAATAAAACTGCATTGCAAAGCAATAAGCCTCTGTATATATATGATGAAGGAAGCGACACCCCCCACTGGTTTGTTAAAGCGGTAATGGTTGATTTTCTTACTCACAATTATGATATTAAAATTGCAGACGGTTCAACCAAAACTATTTTTATTACGGCAAACCCAATGGATGAAATAAGTGAAGCTTGGGGAGAAACAAAAGCTTTTTTTTGGTCAATAGTGCTTATGCTGTCGATTATATTCTTTACCGTTAACCTTGTGTTTAATTCAATGTTGCAGGCAGTAAAAACGATTTTGTCTGGTCTGCGTCAAGTGGAAACCGGGCATTTTGATCATGTATTACCTCATTTTAAAATTCGCGAACTTGATGCCATTGCAACCGAAGTAAATGGTATTTCATTAGCCTTAAAAACAGCGCAGAAAAATAACCAAGACTTGGCACGCCATAGCATGCAAATACAAGAAACAGAAAGGCAGAATATGTCGCGTGAAATGCATGATGAAATGGGGCAGTCATTAACAGCCATTAAGGCAATGGCGATAACGTGTCAGCAGGATAATACCGATGTTAAAACGGTTACCAGTTCTATTGTTGATATTTGTAATCATTTATCAGTTGTTGTACGTTCAATGATGAAAACCCTGCACCCGCTTAGTTTGACCGAATTAGGGTTAGGGGCAACCTTGTCTGACTTGGTTAGAGAATGGCAACGACGTAGCCCTGAATTACAATTTAATTTAAACTACGATGACGCACTAGAAAAATTGAGTCATGATATTACTATTCATGTTTACCGAATTATTCAAGAATGTTTAACCAATGTTGTTCGCCACGCAAATGCTTCTGAAGTGGCTGTATTAGTAATTAAACGAGGTCATAAGGTATGGGTTACCGTATCGGATGATGGCCAAGGAAGTCAGTTAAATTCTCCGGGTTTTGGTTTATTAGGTATGCGAGAAAGAGCGGAAAATTTAGGTGGGCAGTTTACGCTAGAATCAGCGCTGAACGGAGGTGTTAACGTTGTTGTTCAATTACCTTATTGGGAAGATAAATAATGGAAATAGAAAAAATAAAAGTCTTGTTGGTTGATGATCACGCAGTGGTAAGAGCTGGCTTTAGAATGTTATTAGCCTCGCAAGATTTTATTGGTGACATTGTTGATATTGAACGCGGTGAAGTGGCCACTAAAGAGTACCAACGTTTTCAGCCTGATGTAGTAGTGATGGATTTATCAATGCCTGGCATTGGTGGCTTAGAAGCTATTCGTCGCCTGTGTAAGCACGATCCCAACGCGCTTATTTTAGTCTATAGCATTCATGATGAGTCAATTTATGTTGAACGCGCTTTAGATGCCGGCGCGAAAGGTTATGTGAGTAAAAATAGCGCAGCTGAAGTGCTAGCAAAAGCCGTAGCTGTTATTGCCGATGGTAAGCGCTATGTTGAGCAAGGTTTATTACCTGAGCAAGATGATATTAGCCTACATGAGGTTGAAAACTTGAATCACACCCTTAGCGCATTATCACCACGTGAATTCGATGTATTTCGCCTTTTATCAAAGGGTCTAACCGCGCATGACATAGCTAGTCAACTTAGCCTTAGCTATAAAACAATTTGTAATTACAATACGCAAATTAAAAGCAAATTAAATGCAAACACATCAGCTGATCTCGCACATATTGCCATGGTACACAATATTATTTAATTACCCGTAGCGCTCAATATGCTTTATTTTCGTCCCACTTCATTATTTTACCTTTCATTCGCATTAATTAACTTCCTTGTTTTTTTAATTTATCAAAACATAACGACCACACTCCCGTCATGTCCTTGCCGTTAATTTTAGAGGGATAAAGTTGCGGATAAGCTGGATTTGGAAAAAGTCGCATTGGAAATTGAGTTTTAATGGCTGCTTTTGTGCTTGAATTACCTACCCAGCTAAAGCTAGCTCTACCTTATCTGAACCCCAAAAACTGCTTAAAAAATTATTAATGTTAATGCTCGCAATGTCGGATCATTTGTCGTTAGGTAAGCCAAGGCTAATGTCTGGCTTCGTATCTTTGATAACATAAAGTTGCCTAATTTTGAGGACTAATTTAGGACCGCTTTGTGGTAGGAAGCGTCCATACTTCCTGAGTTATTTGTGATTTAGATATCTATATTTTCCGACAGTTCAAGTGCGTCATCTACTTCTATACCAAGATAACGAACGGTACTTTCTAGCTTTGTATGACCAAGCAAAATCTGAACTGCTCTCAGGTTTTTGGTTTTTTTATAGATCAAGGTTGCTTTAGTGCGCCTCATAGAATGAGTGCCGTAGGATGTTATATCCAAGCCAATACTAGCGATCCACTTTTTGACTATTCTTGCGTGTTGTCGAGTCGTTAAATGGAAATCATCTTTTACTCTACTACTGAATAAATAATCACTGGAACGAAGTGATTTAAATGAGATCCATTTTTGTAAAGCCGCTCTAGTTTTTTTGGTTATTTCAAATTGAACAGGGGTTCCTGTCTTTTGTTGAATTAACATTGCTCGTGATTGAATGTTTTTCCCATGCGCAATATCCGACACTTTAAGTTTAATAAAATCACATGCTCTTAATTTACAGTCTAGGGCTAAATTAAACATTGTTAATTCACGAAGGTTATTCGCCAAATCAAGCCTAGTTCTAATAGACCAAACTTCCTCAAGTTTAAGGGGAAGCTTTTGGCCAACTAGCTTTCCTTTATTCCCGCTAGGTTTTGGGGTATATGGAATGATGTTGTACATAATAGTGCTCCTTTGGTTAAAGGGACTATTAGTATGACTCAGAGCTAATGTTCAAAGTTGTGCTGTGATTTCAAACGGTCAGTGCAACACACTCTATTCTTAGTTAAAAAGAAAGGAGTGTTAAAATTTAACATGATGGCAATTTAGGTTTACCTATAAGTAGTTCTTCATTCACATTGTTGTAAATATATCGTATGCCCACCAACAAGAACCGTGTCCTGTTACAAGTTCATCTTCATTTGATAGATCAACTTTGTATACACCTTTGCAAACTTTTCCATATTTCAGAGCACCTTTTAGATCTAACCACCGATTTTGAAGCGCTTGGTCTTTGGTCCACTCAGGTGCCTCAGGGTAGGTGGTAATAGATTTGTATTTAACATTTACTACGCCAGCATCTAGATCTCTTTTATCAAGTATGGAAGTTTCTAAATTAAGAATACGGACTTTTCCTTCACCTAAATAAATACAACGCCTCTTTTGGTCGTAAATATGTTGGTATTCAGGTGCTAGTGTATAAACTGTACCGTTATAGCTTTGTTTATTATCATATTTTCCTCCTTTAATTCCCGTTTTAAATGTCGATACCAATAATCCAGAGCTAACTAAACTGTCTAAGTAGGGTTTGGTTTTAGTTTCTGTATTATCCTTTTTGTGACGCTTTTTCTCATCAAAAATGGCAACGCTATATTTTTCTAACGAACCGAGTTTTTTATCGAGTCTTATTCCTCCTTGGGTGTCTTCAGGTAAACTGATACAGTCTCGATAGCGTTTGTATTTGTTAGATCTATTTATGAGCACTTTAGTTATTGCGTCTTTTTCAGCAGAGGTTGTAGTATCTTTAATGTGATAATTAGTAGACCGAGTTCTTCCTGTTTTTGCCATTCTTTTAATTACAGAATCAGGTAAATACTGACGCCATTGGCCATTGTCATTGAACATAAATACTTTTCGTTCATATCCTAGAAGCAGTTCATTAATCAGAGGAAATGCTTTTCTCATATCCGGATGGGTAGCCCAACTGGGTAAGTCTGATCCTTTTGAAATCCCAACAATAGTGGTCACTTCATATATAGTGTCTTCAATATTGATATAAATGGATGAGGTGTCGTATTTTGTCACACTCTTTATTGAAATGTTTTTGGCTCTACCTAGAAAAAAGCAAAGCTTTCCTTCGCTGTTAGCTTTTGTTGCAACCCACCCTTTAACTGTTAGCCTGTATCGATAGAATGGTAGTTGTTTAGAGCCTTCCTCCATAATTATCTTATTTTTTGAAAGCAAGTTTACCTTCACTAAAGCATCAAGTTCGGAAATTCTTTTTACATCTTGGCTGGCGGTGGGTATATCAATTGCCCACTTAAAAGCTCTATAAGATATTGGCTTTAGCACACCGTCAGCTCCCATCCTGTCGCCCCATTTAGCGTATTGGCGAACCTCAATACATTGATTTTTCTTTGCAAATTTTGCTATTGAGCTTTCATAGGTGAAGTGAGGTCTTAGGTGTTCATCTTTTTGTATAGCTTCAAGAATATTCTCTTTCTCAAATTCCATTTCTAAAGGAGATAAGTCAAAAGCGTAAGAGCTGCGGCATAAGAATATAAAAATAAATATGCCAATTTTTTGAATGATTTCCATATAAGCCCTAAAGACGTCCGTCTGTCATTATTAGTGAATAAAAGAATATCTGTAGAGTGTTAAAAGATCAACTTCCTATTTGCGCACAAAGTTAGCATTAGCAGTTTTTGATGAATGACCGCTGTGGAGGCGAAGCGGACTATCTATTATGATAAATAAGTGTCTAAATTTGGTCGGCTTTGTGGCAATTGTGACGGTTAGCGCTATCTTGTAAAGGAGCACAAAGCGAGATAGTGTTTTAATCATAATTGGCACTGCTTAGTGCAATAACCGACATAAATTCCTTAAAATAATGAGGTGTTTATTTAAATGATTAAATTATCTCCCAATAAAGCTCAGAGTCCTTTAACGAATTGTGGGAGATAGGGTAAGTATGAATTTGCATAGGCTTCAAGCCATTAGGCTTTGATGATGTGTAGTAGAAAATTCAGTATATTAGCTCATACTCAGTTTATATTGACTAATCTTTGTTGTTGACAACGTTATCAGTTTTTAGCAAACTGTTATTTATAATTAACTACTATTTAAAGCTTATGAAACTAAAATTAAAAAAAATCACCCATTATGGCTGTGGGCTTTTTTTGGCCTTAACTGCTATTAATATTAGTGCTGCGCAGTTAGAAACGCCTAATATTCTCTTTATTGCTGTTGATGATTTAAAGCCACTTATTCAAAGTTTTGGTACAGCTAGTGTGCTCACGCCAAATATTGATAAATTAGCGCAACAAGGCACTGTTTTTAGCAAAGCTTACGCTCAATATCCTGTCTGCGGCCCTTCTCGAATGAGTGTTCTTACTGGCTTAAGGCCAGAAAGTAACGGCATCATGAATCTAAAAGATAAAATAAGGGATGTAAATCCAAATGTGCTTACCTTACCGCAACACTTTAAGAATAATGGTTATGAGACTGCTGCCGTCGGTAAAATATTTGATCCAAGAAATACCACCAGCCGTGAAAAAGAAGAAGTTATGTCTTGGTCAATTCCTTATCAGAGACCTATTAGTGGCGTGAAAGGTAAAACGCATTTGGCGGTAGAGTCCGTAGAGGCTGATATAAGTAAGTTTGTTGATGGTGGCATTCTTAAACGTGGTAAAAAATTATTGCAGCAAATGGCCGAAAAAGACAAACCATTCTTTTTAGCTGTTGGCTTTAAAAAACCGCATTTACCCTTTGTTGCTCCTAAGCAGTTTTTTGATTTATATGATAGGGAAAACTTTGATTTAGCCGTATTTCAAAAGGCTCCTGAAAAAGGTAATGCAGGATTTTTATTTCATAAAAATCAAGAGCTAAGGAAGTATAAACCAACACCTAATACCGGCAGTAAAATAAAACCCTACCCAAAAGGTAAATTGTCTTCAGCGCACCAAAAAGAATTGTTACATGGTTATTTTGCCTCGGTAAGTTTTATTGACAGCTTAGTAGGTGATTTATTGGCGGAACTAGAAAAAACAGGGCAAGCTGAAAATACTATTGTTGTCTTTTGGGGAGATCATGGCTTTCATTTAGGTGATCATGGTTTATGGGGGAAACACACCACAATGGAGCAAGCCAACCATGTGCCCTTGATTATCAAAATACCAGGGAATAAAGCAAGGCGCTATAATGGACCTGTTGAATTACTTGATATTTTTCCTTCGTTAACGGAAGTCGCGGGGCTTGATACTCCGAAAAATTTACAAGGAATTAGTTTAGTTTCGCTCGTTAATGGCAAGCAAGAATCTCTTGATAAGGTGGCAATTAGCCAATATAAACGCAAAGGTGCTTATGGTTACTCTATGAGAACTGGACAATACCGATACACTCAATGGTTAAGTAAGAGTGGTAAGCTTCTATATAGTGATTTATATGATCTTGATAACGATCCCCTTGAAACTATAAATATTATTAATACGTCAACGGGTAAGTCTTTAGATATTGAATTAAGTCAGCTGCTAAAAGCCAACTCTGCCGGCTTAAAAAGGCTTAAATAACAGTGAAAAACGGTTTGAATAGGTATGTTTAAAGGATATGTCTAACAATTTATTTTAGTTAAAAGTCATAAATATTAATTGTTTATGGCTTTTTTTATGTCTGTTTATTTTATGAGAATAAAACTATGTATATCTGGATTGTAAGTGTAACTATATTGTTTTATTTTGTTGTTGATAGTAATTGACAACGATATCAATTGCTGTATTGTTAAGTCATAAAGCAAAAATAATAATAACTATAATTACTACATGACTAGAGATAAGGGTCTACGATGAAAACTAATTTTAAAAAATCACTATTAAGTGTCAGTATCTTCGCTATTCTAAGCGGAGCCACTATGGTTCAAGCGGCGGAAACTACTTCAACGGATAAAGAAAATGTAGCAAAGAAAAAAGAAAACAGTATTGAAGTAATTGAAGTTGTCGGTACACGTGGCAGCTTAAAGCGCTCAATGAATGCTAAACGTTTTTCTGATCAAGTAATGGATGGTGTCTCTGCTGAAGATATTGGTAAATTACCGGATAACAATATTGCCGAAGCGCTTTCTCGTGTTGTCGGTGTATCAATGTCTCGTGCTGATGGCGAAGGTGAATTTGTTAGTATTCGTGGTATGGCACC
>MAAF01000030.1 GCA_002163005.1 Colwellia psychrerythraea
CAATGCTACTTACAATCAACTGTTGCTACAGCATACAGAAAACACTTTAGCTACGGTAATGGGAGCGTCTTCAGCACGGTTAGTGTTGTCTTCTGCGTTAGACGGCAGAGATATTGCTCTAGATGAATTAGCGGTGTTGGTTGAAGATGCTTCAAGTCAACGACAAGAATTTTCGCAAAACTTACTGCAAAGTGCCATTGAGAATGCCAGTGAAGGTATTTCTATTGTTAATGAAGATCTTAAGCTGGTGGCATGGAATAAAAAATACCTCGACTTATTTGAATATCCAGCTGAGCTTATTTATGTTGGCAGCCCGGTTGAAGCATTAATTCGTCATAATGTGAAGCGCGGACTCTGCGGTGCCGGTGATGTTGATAACCAAGTTTTTAGGCGTATTGAGTATTTACGCAAAGGTAGCCCGCATAGCTCAGAGCGACAACAAGCGAGTGGACAAACCGTTCGTATAGAAGGCAACCCATTACCCGGTGGTGGCTTTGTGATGATGTTTTCAGATATTACCGCTTATCGTCAAGCAGAGCAGGTATTAAAAGAAGCCAACCTCGATTTAGAGACTAGGGTTTATGAACGCACCTTAACCTTAGCAAAAACTAACGAAGCATTAGCGAAAGCACATGAAAAAGCTGAACAAGCCAATATGGCTAAAAGCCAATATCTAAAGGCATGTAGTCATGACTTGATGCAACCATTAGAAGCGGCTCGTTTATTTACCTCAGCATTAACAGAGCAAAATACGCTCACGGTTGAACAGCAGCGACAGGTTGATAATATTGATAGATCGTTAAAAGCCGCTAATAATTTGCTAGCAGATTTGGCTGAAATCGCTCGCTTAGAAAGTGGCAATATTAAACCTAACATTGAGGTTTTTGCGCTAAATGATTTATTCGAGGACTTAGCACAAGAATTTTCAGCACTTGCCATTGAGCAGAAAGTGGAATTTAGGCTGGTTGCTACTAAGGTTTGGGTGAAATCAGATCAGCATTTATTAAGACGTATCATTCAAAACTTAGTCGGCAATGCTTTTCGTTATGCCAGCCCCGGTAAAGTATTATTGGGTGCCCGTGTTTTTAATAATAAGGTTACTATTCAAATACTTGATAGCGGCCCCGGTATTCCTTTAGAGAAACAAGTACTGGTTTTTGAGCAATTTACCCAATTAGACACACCCAATCGCCAATCAGGAAGAGGCCTAGGTCTAGGGCTAAATATCACCCAGTCTTTAGCGCAATTACTAGGGCATTCACTCAGTTTGCAATCTAGAGAAATGCAAGGTTGTAAGTTCTCTATTGTGGTTGAAAAAGCTTGTCAGCTAACTCAGCCGCCTAAGCTGTTAGCACCAGTATTAAACATGGGTTTAAAAGATATTACCGTGCTGTGCATTGATAATGATCCTGATGTGTTGAGTGGCATGGTTGAACTGTTGTCTGCTTGGCAGTGTAATATTCTTGCCGCTGATTCACGTTATGGCGCTTTAATCGAGTTTGACAATCATCAAAGCGATATTGATATTTTATTGGTTGATTATCAGTTGGGCTATCAAGCAGGATTACCTGTGGGGGAGCAAGCGGATGGTTTAACCTTGATAGCCGATATACGAAACCAGTGTAACCACTATATTCCGGCTATTTTGATTACCGCAACGACAGAAAGCGGTGTGGAAGATAAAGCGCTTGCTGCGGATGTAGGCTTTATGCGTAAACTGGTGAAACCAGCAGCATTAAGAGCCATGATGAGTGCCAAATTAGCGCAAAAGCTGCAAATAGATTATGGCGATTAAGACAATAAGCATGCTGGGCTGCTATTTACCTATCGCCAGCTCCGAAATGTTGTCATCAGGAGCTTAGCATGCTTTTTTAAGGTTGTTTTTTTTGCTCAAATCCAGCTTCAGACAAATCTAATTGACCAATAGCAATAACGGCTTGGGTGCGATTACGTACATCTAGCTTGCGAAATATTGCCGTGGCATGTGCTTTGATGGTCGCTTCAGAAACATTGAGATCATAAGCGATTTGTTTATTGAGTAACCCTTGGGCAAACATCATTAAAATGCGATATTGTTGTTGCGTTAAGCTGGCAACGCG
>MAAF01000095.1 GCA_002163005.1 Colwellia psychrerythraea
GGCAATGCTACTTACAATCAACTGTTGCTACAGCATACAGAAAACACTTTAGCTACGGTAATGGGAGCGTCTTCAGCACGGTTAGTGTTGTCTTCTGCGTTAGACGGCAGAGATATTGCCCTAGATGAATTAGCGGTGTTGGTTGAAGATGCTTCAAGTCAACGACAAGAATTTTCGCAAAACTTACTACAAAGTGCCATTGAGAATGCCAGTGAAGGTATTTCTATTGTTAATGAAGATCTTAAGCTGGTGGCATGGAATAAGAAATATCTCGACTTATTTGAATACCCAGCTGAGCTTATTTATGTTGGCAGCCCGGTTGAAGCATTAATTCGTCATAATGTGAAGCGCGGACTTTGTGGTGCCGGTGATGTTGATAACCAAGTCTTTAGACGGATTGAATATTTACGCAAAGGTAGTCCACATAGCTCAGAGCGGCAACAAGCGAGTGGACAAACGGTTCGCATAGAAGGAAACCCATTACCCGGTGGTGGCTTTGTGATGATGTTTTCAGATATTACCGCTTACCGTCAAGCAGAGCAGGTATTAAAAGAAGCCAACCTAGATTTAGAAACAAGGGTTTATGAACGCACCCTAACCCTAGCAAAAACCAATGAAGCATTAGCGAAAGCACATGAAAAAGCTGAACAAGCCAATATGGCTAAAAGCCAATATCTAAAGGCGTGTAGTCATGACTTGATGCAACCCTTAGAGGCGGCTCGTTTATTTACCTCAGCATTAACAGAGCAAAATACGCTCACGGTTGAACAGCAGCGACAGGTTGATAATATTGATAGATCGTTAAAAGCCGCGAATAACTTGCTAGCTGACTTGGCCGAAATCGCTCGCTTAGAAAGTGGCAATATTAAACCTAACATTGAGGTGTTTGCGCTAAATGATTTATTCGAGGATCTAGCACAAGAATTTTCAGCACTCGCCATTGAGCAGAAAGTGGAATTTAGGCTGGTGGCGTCTAAGGTTTGGGTGAAATCTGATCAGCATTTATTAAGACGTATCATTCAAAACATAGTCGGCAATGCTTTTCGTTATGCCAGTCCCGGTAAAGTATTACTGGGTGCGCGTGTTTTTAATAATAAGGTAACTATTCAAATACTTGATAATGGCCCCGGTATTCCTTTAGAGAAGCAGGTACTGGTTTTTGAGCAATTTACCCAATTAGACACACCAAGTCGCCAATCAGGAAGAGGCCTAGGTCTAGGGCTAAATATCACCCAGTCTTTAGCGCAATTGCTAGGGCATTCACTCAGTTTGCAATCTAGAGAAATGCAAGGTTGTAAGTTCTCTATTGTTGTTGAAAAAGCTTGTCAGCTAACTCAGCCAGTTAAGCTGTTAGCGCCGGTATTAAACATGGGTTTAAAAGATATTACCGTGTTGTGTATTGATAACGATCCTGATGTGTTGAGTGGCATGGTTGAACTGCTGTCTGCTTGGCAGTGTAATATTCTTGCCGCTGATTCACGTGATGGTGCTTTGATTGAATTTGACAATCATCAAAGCGATATTGATATTTTATTGGTTGATTATCAGTTGGGCTATCAAGCGGGATTACCTGTGGGCGAGCAAGCGGATGGTTTAACCTTGATAGCCGATATACGAAATCAGTGTAACCACTATATCCCGGCTATTTTGATTACCGCAACGACAGAAAGCGGTGTGGAAGATAAAGCGCTTGCTGCTGATGTAGGTTTTATGCGTAAACTGGTGAAACCCGCAGCATTAAGAGCCATGATGAGTGCCAAATTAGCGCAAAAGCTGCAAATAGATTATGGCGATTAATAAAATAAGCATGCTGGGCTGCTATTTACCTATCGCCAGCTCCGAGATGTGGTCATCAGGAGCTTAGCATCTTATTTTAAGGCTATTTTTTTTGCTCAAATCCCGCTTCAGACAAATCTAATTGACCAATAGCGATAACCGCTTGGGTGCGATTTCGTACATCTAATTTGCGAAATATTGCCGTGGCGTGTGCTTTGATGGTCGCTTCAGAAACATTGAGATCATAAGCGATTTGTTTATTGAGTAACCCTTGGGCAAACATCATTAAAATGCGATATTGTTGTTGCGTTAAGCTGGCAACGC
>MAAF01000053.1 GCA_002163005.1 Colwellia psychrerythraea
GCAGGCATTAGCATTGCAACCTATATAGACGGCGCTACCGGCACTATTACTTTTGAAGAAGAAACAGCCACTGGCGGTATTCTTTTTAAAGTAGACGCTACTTCAGGCAGTGAAAAAGCAGTCTTAAATGCCTCCGCTGAATTTTCAGAAGATAAAAAAAGTATTACCTTAACAATTGATGGTTTAGTTGAATCTGCAGGTGCTAAATTCACCTTGAATGAAGGTAGTTTTGCAAGAGTTAACTTAGACACAGCAGCCTCACGTGCAGCTTTCGATGATGATACTTATGAAGGTAAAATTGTTTCTGGTGAGCTAGAGCTAACTTTATCATTAGCACAAAAAGCAACGGACTTCGTACCTAACCCTGTAACATTTGAAGGTATGGTAAAAACCAAACTGCTACCAGTTAAAGAGCGAATACTTGATGAACGTTGGGATTGGGATCAACAAAATCAACAAAGTGTTATTAGCTATGGTCGCAATAAATTAGAAACTTTTGTACAGCCTGAAATGTTAACGCTAAGTGGTGCTTTTACTTCACTTGAAGGTGATTTAATCAGTGCAACCTTAACTGTTAATATTGATGACTTAGCGACTTATGAAGCGCCTGAATTTAAGTACATAGGCAAAGAAGTAGCAGATGTTGTTAACTTTACTTTCTCTGAAGACTTAAACAATATTGTGCTCACTGAAGCAGATAAAACAGTTGATAATGAACAAATAGTAGAAACACGTATATTTACTCCGGGTGACGAAGTAGGAGAATGGACAGCCACAAGTTCAGTTATAGCGGCTAACCCTGATGAGCATTACTGGGGTACAGGTCTTGAGCGAAAAATCATTACCAAGCGTTTTGATTCTGGCCTTACTGAAGAAGCAATTCGTTATACTCGCGCCTACATTACTGGTGAAGACGAAGCAAGTTTTGGCGTAAAATCAGTTGAAATTACTCCTGTAAATCATAATGGAAACCTTTCAACGGATGCTTATAATATTAGAATTATTAGCAGCGGCTTTAAACAGGATGATAAAGAATATGATGGCACTAGCTTTGCCACTTTAATGGATGCAAATGGCAATGTATTAACTAGTGATGGTAACCTACATAACTGGAATACTGCTTGGAATGCTGGCGAATTCGCCAGCATTGAAGAATTTATGGAAATAGAGTCTTATCAACTAATAGCCAACCCATTAACCGTTAGCAATGGTGCAGAGTTATTATCTCAAACTATTACTAGTTGGTGGGGTAATATCTATAGTTTAAATATAGAAGATGTTGGTACTGTAAAAGTATTCTTTAATGACGAAGAACTGGCTGATATTGCTGCTGGTGAATTTACTGAATTAAATCCTACGGCTTATTTAACGCAACCATTAATCAAAGATGTATTAACTGTTGAAGTAAGTGAAGATGCTAATACCGTAAGCTATTTAATCGAAAATGGCCTTTCGCGTAAGTTTGCTTTTTCTGGAGCAGGTAATGGTAATTTTACCGCAGAAATAACTACAACCGATTTTGAGGCCGGTGAGGAGCATCATACAGCCACTAAAACAATTGTATCAATCACCGAAGATATTAGTTTGAATGTTGATAAAGTTAGACTAAACATAACCGAGTCACATACAGCATATCCGACGGTTCTTAACGGCGGCAGTCATCAAATTATTATCACTCCTCAGGACAATGATGGTGATGGTGATGCGGATCAATTCATCGCTACACATGGATATGGCGACCACTTCAATGCTAATGGTGAATTAGTTGATGAAGCTAATGATGTTATTGTTTTTGATAATAGTATTTATGAAATATTTAATTCTTATGATGAAGTGCACTGGAACGAGCCAAACTTTGCTAATGACGTACCTTTTAATCCGTTAACTGCCGATAATGCTCTTAACGTGTTCAAAGATATCATCGCTAATGAGTCTAACTCGCCTTATGTCTGGGTTGATGATATTGGCCGACTTGAAGTTACTTTAAGTGATGAAGACTTAGACTCAATTATTGCTAACAGCACCACCATGTTTGATGGTTACAATATTGAAGCTGATGATAACAACATACTTGAAGATGAAGATACCTTCCTCGATGTAAATGCAGCACTAACATTAGAAGCTATCTTAGGTGACTACCAAGTGAAGTTACAACTTTCAGGCGAAAGAACTGCGCTTGAACAGGGTGCTTTTGACCTTGATATGAGCTACCGCTTACCCGGTGCAGACACGCAACGTTCATTTACTGCACATTACAACACCGAAGTAGAAGGTCGTTTAACGGCTAATAATACTGATGGTGTAGTCTTAGTACTAAATGAGCCCGATGAAGATGCGACAGGTACTCAAGAGCTTGGACAAATCCTCGTTGGCCCAACCGCTATAGTTGCTGCAACCATTGAAGATAGAGATGGCGCTATTTTTATCGTTTATGCAGATATTGATAATGATGGCGTGCAAGAAGAAGAAACTTTATAAACTTTACTTCGCGATCAACTACTAAACGATAGTCGTTTAGGTTAAATTAAAATGCCAGTCATTGATGACTGGCATTTTTTATAAGCTAACGAATAATCATTTTCTTCCAATAAGGAGTATTAGTGAAGATTAATTTACTTTGTGCTGTTACTTTAACTTTTTTATTTACCACTATTTGGCCAAACAAGAGTTACGCTAACAATGAACAATTCAATAATAATAATAATGTTTCAGCTTATATACTGAGTGAGTCTTTTAGTAATATTTTACCAATAAAGCAGCTTATTGAAGACGAATGGCTGCAAGCCCCCGCAACAGATTCAAGTATTGGTTTTACTCAAAATGAAACAGGCATAAAAGCTTATTGGGGAAATTTCTCTTTTAATGTTGCTCACCGAATTGATTATTTTGTGTTTACGAATCCCGATACCGCACAAGCTTTTTATTTAGAGCGCACTGACCAACCACTAACCACACAAGATAGTTACCAACTTTCATTAAAATTGCATCATCAACGAAGCAATGGTTTTAGGATCGGCTATCAATGGCAATTTGACGGTTTTTCTACTGAGATTAATATCGGCTACTGGGATGTTAGTGCTAGCAGAGAATCTCAAATTACCGGTGAAATTTTTGGCGATGAAAACAATAACATCACAGGTACAGCAGAGCTAAATGAGTTTTACAGTGATAAAAACTTTTTAAAACACACTAATAGCAATAAATGGGAAACCGATGGTTATGGCGTAACACTTGATCTTTCGGCCAACTGGACAATAAATAGTGAGTTAGATATAACACTTGATATTAAAGATTTATACTCGAAATTTAATATGAAAAACTTAGGTTATAGTCAGGGTAATGTTGATACAGATGGTACCTTTATTAATAGCCTTGGTGGCAAGTCATATTTACCCCTGTACCGTGGCGTTTTTGGTGCTAAAGATTTTGATTTCACCTTACCTGAACAAGTTAATTTAGTTGCTCATTATCTAGCAGAAAACTTGAGTAGCGAAGATTTCTCTCTGGGTTATCTTGCACGGTATAAGCGACAAGGAGACGTTAACTTTTATTATGCCGGTGTAGAACTCGAATTTGAAAATAGCGCACTGACACTAATGCTAGATTTAGAACACCTTTCTCCTGAAATTCAATATAGTAACTCATGGTGTGCTATTACGTTTGCTATTGATGATATTGATATAGAGAAAGCAATGCAGTTTTCTTTAGGTTTATCAGGGTACTATACTTTTTAAAAAGATATTATATTAAAAAAAAGGTGCTTATTACAAGCACCTTTTATTAATCATTAATACGAAATAAAACAGCTAGTCAGCAATATACTCAACCACTTCTAGGCCAAAACCTGACAGTGAGTGATATTTAGTTTGCGAACTTAATAAACGCATTTTACTTACGCCTAAGTTTGCCAGTATTTGCGAGCCTACACCAACATTGCGAGAGCCAATGTGGCGATTAGCTTCTTTTACGGTTTCACCTGCATCAATCTTGGCATATTTTTCGACCAAGTTAATTAACTCAGCTGGTGACTCATGTTTGCCTAGTAATACCAGTACACCGCCTTCTTTAGCAATTTTTTCTAACGCATTGGCCATTGGCCAAGTCGAAATACTTTCACGTTGACTGAATAATAAATCTCTAAAAGTATTTTCTAAATGTACACGTACTAAAGTAGGCTGATCAGCTTTAATTTCGCCTTTAGTTAAGGCAAAGTGTGCTTGACCGTCAATGGTGTCTTTAAACACGGTTAAATCAAACTCACCAAAAGCGGTAGGGAGTTTACACTGAGAAACGCGTTCAATCGTTGTTTCAGTAGCATTTCTAAATTCAATTAAATCGGCAATGGTGCCCATTTTTATATCATGTTTTTCTGCAATAATTTCCAAGTCAGAGCGGCGTGCCATCGTGCCATCTTCATTTAAAATCTCGACAATAACAGCAGCTGATTCAAAACCAGCCATACGTGCTAAATCAACACTCGCTTCAGTATGACCTGCGCGATTTAATACACCGCCATCTTTAGCGATTAATGGAAAGATATGGCCTGGTTGAACGATACTAAGATGTGTCGCTTCTTTATTTGCCGCAGCAAGTACAGTCGTTGCACGATCAGCAGCAGATATACCTGTAGTTACACCAGTAGCCGCTTCAATTGATACGGTAAAGTTGGTACTAAACTGTGCTTCATTTTTATCTACCATTAAGGGCAGCTTCAATGTTTCACACTTTTCACGGCTCATTGGCATACAAATTAAGCCACGGCCGTGGGTTGCCATAAAATTAATTGCAGCAGGAGTCACTTTTTCAGCGGCCATAATGAAGTCGCCTTCATTTTCTCTGTCTTCATCATCCATTAAAATAACCATCTTACCTAATGCGATGTCTGCGATGATTTCTTGTGGGGTATTTAAATTCATTTCGGCCTCTTTAAATGGCTAGCTATGTTGTTAGCCTATTTTAACTATTTTTATTTGGTCTGTTTTTATGAGTATATAAGGTATATGTACTCATCATTTAATTACTTGCTTTTTGTTTATTGGTCGAAAATGAGCTATTTAATAAAGCCTGCTTTTAATAACATGGATTCGCTAACATTCGACTTTGGTGCTTGCTCACCTTCTCCCGTTTTAGTAAGTAGGCGCTCTAAGTAACGTGCAATTAAATCTACTTCAATGTTCACCTTGCTACCTACTTGGTACTGAGCGAAGATGGTTTCTTTTACTGTGTGTGGCACGATTGTTAATCGAAATTTACCTTTTGAGCCATCTTCAGCAAGCGCATTAACCGTTAAGCTTGTACCATCAATAGTGACTGAGCCTTTTTCAGCAATATAGTGCGCTAAATCACTTGGCATACTTAACCAGTATTCAATACTATTACCATTGTTATTGATAGCTAATATTTCACTGACACCATCTACATGCCCTGAAACCATATGACCACCAAAACGTGTGCTTGCCAACATTGCTTTTTCTAGGTTCACTTTACTGCCAACCTGATAGTTGGCAAAACCAGTACGCTGCAGGGTTTCATTCGAAACATCTGCGCTATAACTGCCATTAGTTTTGCCGCTATCAAAATCAACCACAGTAAGGCAAATACCGTTGGTTGCGATAGAGTCACCCAGTTTAACATCACTCATGTCCAAGCTATTGGTATCAATAACTAAACGAGCACCTTGGGCATTAACATTGATGGCCTTTATAGTACCAACAGCTTCGATAATTCCTGTAAACATAGACTTCTCTATTTAATGTTGTGTTAGTTGGCTAGTGATGCGGATATCTCCACCAACCAGTCGAATATCACTAATGGTTAATGCCTTGGCTTCGTTTAGCCTTGAAATTGAAGGCATTTCCACTAAATTTTTACCATCGCCACCCATTAATTTAGGCGCTTGATAAAGAATAAGTTCATTCACTAAATTTTGCTCAATAAAAGCACCACTTAATTGTGCCCCCGACTCAATTAAAATATCATTGAGCCCTCGCTTTGCTAAGTATTCTAACAAAAGCTTTAAATTTATTTTCAATTTACCTTGGGCGTTTTTCGCCATAGGTAATTGCACCTGTTCTACGAAATGCGGCCATTTTGGTAAGTTTTCAAGATGTGATTCAATTTTATTTTCAATGTAGCCCGGAGCTATGCCATTAATAATTAAAATTTCTGACTCATGTTCGAATAATGCGAGGTTTGGCGTTAACCTATTTTGACTATCGATAACAATGCGCAATGGCTGACGAATTGTTTCTTCTGGGTAATTATTTTTCAACTCCCCCAGCTCAGACCAACGTACCGTCATTTTAGCATTATCAAAGAGGACTGAGTCTGCTCCGGTAATAATCGCACAACTCTGAGCACGTAAACGTTGCACATCTTGTCGAGCATCCGCTGACGTAATCCATTTACTTTCACCACTGGCCATGGCTGTTTTTCCATCCAGACTTGCTGCTAACTTACAGCGTACATAAGGAAGGTTATTGACCATCTGGTGAATAAAACCGACGTTAAGTAGCCTTGCGCTTTGTTCTAGCAAACCAGATTGCACCGTGATGCCAGCTTTTTCTAAAAGGGATAAGCCATTACCAGAAACTTGTGGGTTGGGATCCACCATGGCTGCAATAACATGGCTAACACCGGCATCAATCAATGCTTGTGCACAGGGGGGAGTACGGCCAAAATGGCTGCAAGGTTCAAGGGTAACATAAGCGGTAGCCCCTTCTATTAAGGCAAGGTTATTTGCTTTTGCTTCTGCTAAGGCATTGACTTCCGCATGCCCCTGCCCTGCCTTTTGATGATAACCTTCACCAATAACCTTACCAATACTTTCTTTATAGCTCACTAACACGCAACCAACTCTTGGGTTGGGGGACGTTGTGAAATGCCCTTTTTTAGCTAAATCTATAGCCCTAGACATAAAGTGCTTATCTTGTGTGGTAAAGCCTTGGTCAGTAAAGTCTTGTCCAGTAAAGGCCTTGTTGTTATTAGGCAGGCTCGTTTTCATATTATTTAGCCACTTTAGGTACTTTAGTTTTTTTTGCTTTACCGTTTTTTTCTTTTCCTAATCGCGTGATCTCATCAGCAAACTCGCTGATATCTTCAAAGGACAAATAAACGGAGGCAAAACGTAAGTAAGCAACTTTATCTAATTCCTTAAGCTGCGCCATAATTAAGTCTCCGAGCATCTCACTAGTGATTTCTCGCTCACCAGTAGCACGCATTTGAGACTTCAACTTATTCACCGCCAACTCTATTTGCTCCATGCTAACAGGGCGTTTTTCTAATGCTCGGGTTAAGCCACTCAGCATTTTATCTTCATTAAACGGTTCTCTGCTGCCATCACGCTTTATGATTCTTGGCATAACCAATTCAGCACTTTCAAAGGTAGTATAACGTTCGTGACAAGCTAAACATTCACGACGTCGTCTTACTTGATGACCATCAGAAACTAAACGTGAATCGATGACTTTAGTGTCATTCGCTGAACAAAATGGACAATACATGATTTACCTACGGTAATGAAAACTAAATTACGGACAAAAAAAATGGCCGCTCAAGGCGACCATTTTAATATAAATTCACTTATATTAGTGAATTAGTTTTTCATTCAACTGTTTTACTTTTGGTAAACAGGGAAACGAGCACATAACTCTTTAACTTGATCTTGAACACGTTTGCTAACGTCTTCATTTTCAATATCATCAAGAATGTCACAAATCCAGCCAGTTAATGCCTTAGTTTCTTCAGTACCAAAACCACGACGAGTAATCGCTGGAGTACCTAAACGTAGACCTGATGTAACAAACGGAGAACGCGGATCGTTTGGCACTGAGTTTTTGTTCACTGTGATGTGTGCTTTACCTAAAGCGGCATCAGCATCTTTACCAGTAATATCTTTATCAATTAAATCAAGTAACAATAAGTGGTTTTGAGTACCGTTAGATACTACTTTATAACCACGTTCTTGTAACACAGCTACCATTGCTAAAGCGTTATCTAAAACACCTTGTTGGTAAACTTTAAATTCTGGTGATAATGCTTCTTTAAATGCAACGGCTTTCGCTGCAATGATATGCATTAATGGGCCACCTTGGCCACCAGGGAAAACAGCGCTATTAAGCTTTTTGTAAATAGCTTCGTCATCACAAGCAGAAACAATTAAACCGCCACGTGGGCCAGCTAACGTTTTATGGGTAGTTGTCGTAACCACATGGGCGTGTGGTAATGGACTAGGGTAAAGACCTGCAGCGATCAGACCAGCAACGTGAGCCATATCAACGAAGAAGATAGCGTTAACTTTATCAGCAATCTTACGCATACGTGCCCAGTCAACAACACCTGAGAATGCTGAGAAGCCACCGATAATCATTTCTGGTTGGTGCTCTACAGCTAAACGCTCTAATTCTGCGTAATCAATATCGCCAGTTTCTGGGTGTAAACCGTATTGGAAAGCTTCATAAGACTTACCAGAAAAGCTTACATGTGAACCATGAGTTAAGTGACCGCCATGAGCTAAGCTCATACCTAACACTTTACCACCAGGCTTAACTAAAGCTTGGAAAACGGCTGCGTTAGCTTGTGAACCAGCATGAGGCTGAACGTTGGCATAAGTAGCACCAAATAATTCTTTAGCACGGTCAATAGCTAATTGCTCAGCGATATCAACATATTCACAACCACCGTAGTAACGCTTGCCAGGGTAACCTTCAGCGTATTTGTTAGTAAGTTGTGAGCCTTGTGCTTCAAGAACGCGCGGGCTACAGTAGTTTTCAGAAGCAATTAATTCAATGTGCTCTTCTTGGCGAACAACTTCATTGCTCATTGCTTGATAAAGTTCTGGATCAAAATCAGCAATATTCATATCACGAGTAAACATGTTTTATTCCTTAAGTATTTCAGCCCAAGGCTGCAAACGGTGCCCTAGTTACCTACTTAGTTTAGTTAACTTGGACACACAAAAATTAGTGGCGGTATTTTGCCTGATTTTTGCCTGTATGTACACGGCAAAACGGGCTAGCCTTAGTGCATTTCGCACTGTTCTATAGCGTAAGCTGTTAAGCTATCGAACTTAACAGCGCAATAAAAGTTTTCACCAAAGCAAGCAAACAGACTATAACTAATAAAAAAGCAAGTTACAACGAATTTAAAACAGAAATTAAAACAAATACCCGAATTATAAACAGCTATCGCAGGTAAAGTGCAAATTATTAATGGAGCCATGAATATTATTGCAATACAGGAAAGGCTGGCCCCATAGTTAGTGGTGATATTATTTACCGGCAATTATTTATGACTTTATTGTGTAAATATAAACGTTATATTCACACATACATAGCTAGATTAAGCTAAGCTGGCTCAACTCTTTAGTGCGCTTTTTATAGAACCAGTGGCTGATCAACCACAAAATTACAATAACAATATTGACGGCAAAGAAAGACGGCCAAGGTGACTTTTCTAATTCTTCAATCATGGCATATACGTACCAGTTAACTGCCGGTAGCAATAACCAGCAAGACAGCTTAATTAATTTAATATATTTAATCGAAGACTCCAGCCCTGCAATAGCATTAGCTACCGCTTTATCAGGACTATCACAGCTGTGTTGCCAAATACGTAAACGTATTTTAATTTCATAATACACAAAGACTATTGAGGTTATTGCTCCAAAGGCAAGGTAAGCAATAGTTGCCGTACCCCAATCACCTTGGTACAGGCCAACTAATAACACAATGATGAGCCCAACAGTAGCAATTACATCAATCGCCAACAAAGATTTTGCCAGCAAGGTACGTTTTTTCGTTTGTTTTAATAATGCTTGAATGTCTGTTTTTTCATAAGGTTGACTTTGCCAATCCTGGCTCAGTGTGAGCCATTGTTCATCAAGTAGATTCGTTGCCTCTGCACGAGTATCTGAGACAGCATCTGAGTTTAATTGTTCATCGGTTTCTTCATGAACGCCTTGATGAATCGCTTCATTTTCAGGCAATTTATCGTTACTCATACCGCCTCCAACATGCGTGCTAATACTTGTTTAGCCCGCTGTAATCGTACACCAACAAGGTTTGTTGTAATGGCTAAAACTTCTGCAATCTCTTGATAGCTCATGCCTTCTAATGCCAGTGTTATCACTTGCTGTTGCTCAAGTTTTAACTGTCTAATTGCTTGCGCTAGTTTTTGTTGTCGCTGACTCTGATTAAGAGATTGATATGGCGTTGGCTGACGTTCATCTTTTTCAACCTCCATGCTAATGGTACTTAAGTCTTGATCAGCTTTAATAGTTTTGACTGCTTTAGCAACGTGTGTCGCCAATACATTGTGAGCAATACGCGCAACAAAGGTTTTTACCGCAGCGTCTTGACGAAAATTAGGCAAAGCTCGCCAAATATTTAACGCGATCTCTTGAAATAACTCATCTTGAATTGAAATTTTTGCTTCAAAGCCCGTAATGATATGACGCAGCAATTTTTCATGCTCCGTCATCCATTGCGTGAATACTGTTTGATGATCCACAACCTGCGACTTTACTGAATGACGATCCAATTCGTTTTCCTGACAGTCTATTCTCTGCATGGTGGCATAAAAAAGTGCTGCTTTTGATGTTATTAATTTACTAGAATTTAACATAATATTTACTATAAGATTGTTATTTTATCATCAATGTCGCTACAGGTTTAGCTTAATGCCATCACTACTTTTTCTGATTTCAACTTTTTTGCTAACGCTAAGACTAAGGCAACCGTGATAGCAATAGTCACCGCACTCGTAGCAAATACCGCTAACCAATCAACGTCAACGCCTTTAAAGATGTTTTCAATTATCATAGATTGCCCCGCTATTGGCAGCCAATTTAGCCACTGGGGACGATCGTCCATCATAGAAACAACAAATGGGATAAAAGCAGGAATACCAATAAGCATACCTACCGTTGATTGCGCCTCTTTGAAGCTCTTTGTTTGAAATGCTACAAATAGCTGACAGGCTGACGCAAAGAAACAAATAGGTACTAGTAGTAATAATAATACAGCGGCGGTCGACATATCTAAGCTAAAGGTGGCGCCAATTTTTGTTAAGTCGACAAACCCCACTGAAACTGAAGTAAGTACCAATATCAGTAACACGCCAATAACAGCCACGGTTGAAGCACTTATCAATTTAGCTAACACTATTTTAAGCGTGCTCACCGGTTGGCAAAGCAACATTTCAAGTACATTACGCTCACGTTCACCGGCGCTTGAATCAATCGCCACGGACAAACCAGACATAAATGCAGCTAACATCAAATAAATACCAAGCATCATTGAAATCAGCATAAAAGTTGCGTCAGGCTTTGCTGTGTCTTGCTCAACTAATTTAACAGGGTTTAACAGACGTATGTCTACGCCGCGTAATAACAAGCGTTTATAACCAATAGATAAAGAAAAATTTCTTACGGCATTGTTAATTCGCCTTACCGGTGGTTGAACGGCCTTGTCAGTAAAATCCGCTTGTAAATGTAACTTTATCGGCTTACCTTCCGCCATATCTGCTGCATAATCTTCTGGAATTTCAATCGCTATATTACGTTGTTCCCAAGCAGACTTTTCATCATTTGGTACATCAACGAAATCTAATAAGTTATTATCAGCAAAGTGCTTTATTAACTTAGGCGCATGTTCAGCGCCAATAAACTTGACATAGACAGGCGGCTCATCTACTAATTTTTCAATCATGATCTTTGACATGACCATTATTCCGACAGGCGCTAAGATAGCCATCATTAACGCAACCATCAGCGCGCGTTTATCACGGAAAGCTTCCCTGTATTCTTTTATAACTAATGCTTTTAATTGGATTAAATCTAGATTCAAATTCGAAGTAATCATGCCGCTACTCCCTCATCTGAACCAATTAATTTAACAAAGGCTTCTTCTAAATTCTCTTCACCCGCTAACTCACATAACTCTTGAGGAGTGCCTTGGGCGGCAAGCTTGCCATTGGCCACAATAATTACTCGGTCGCATAAAGCAGCAACCTCTTGCATTACGTGTGATGAGAATAAAATACAGTGTCCTTTGGCTTTAAATTTAGCTAAATGATTACGTAAAATACGGGTACTCATTACATCTAAACCTCGGGTAGGCTCATCAAGCACAAAATTTTGCGGTTGGTGTACTAACGCTTGGGCTAAAGTAACTTTCATACGTTGTCCTTGAGAAAAACCAACGGTTTTACGATGCGCTAAATCACCTAACTCTAAATCCTGGATCACTTGCTCTATCGCTTGTTTTTTAGTTTTTCCTGACATGCCATGAAGACTGGCAAAATAATCAATTTGTTCATAGGCTGTAAGGCGTTCATATAAACCAAATTTGTCAGGGAAAATACCTAACTTAGCACGTGCAGCAAGTGGGTTTTCAGTAACACTAATACCATCAATGGTGGCAAAACCTTCATCAGCCGAGAGCAAACCATACAACGTACGTAAACAGGTCGTTTTTCCGGCGCCGTTTGGGCCTAAAATTCCGGTGATTTCACCGTCTTTTGCGGTGAAAGATAGTCCATCTAGTGCTTTTACCGTATTCTTCTTGTCTTTCTTATCAATAAAGCTTTTATGTAAATTATTTACTTCTATCATTTCTTTTTCCTTCAAACATAGTTACTTCCTTATTCGTGCCATTCTTTATAATTTTTAGCAATTAAAATGCTCTATTGAATACCGTTAACACTGGTCATAAAGGTTTCTTGGGGAATGTCTTTTAAACAAGATTCATCGAGCTTTTTAGGTGTTTTACTCGTTAAGAACTCTTGAATAATATCGCTAGCACACGTACTCATTGCCACAGTATGAGAAGCATTTTCAACAATAATATGATGGCTATTAGGTAGAGACTTCGCTGAATATTCACCATTACTCGGTGGTGTTACTGGATCTAAATTACCAGATAAAATTAACGTAGGAATGTCTGCTGTAACACTTTGATAAAAATCTTCACTCGGTCGGTATTCAGGGAAGAATGGACAAACGATATCCCATGCTAGCTGGCTGTCTTTACCATCAAAGTTATTGTTCGCATCAGCCGCTTTGTCTGCTACTGATAACCTTGGCATGTCTTCGTTACATACAATGTTAAAGAGTAAGCCGGTATAAACAAGTTGTTCACCCTCAGTACGAGCCATCAAGCCAACTAGTGGTTGATAATTACCTAAGAAAGCTTGATGAATAACAAGGGGCACCATAGATCGACCTTCCATTCCATAAAGCTGAAAACGTAAGTTACCAGTAAATTTAGTATCATCAATAACAAGTTTTGTCGGTGTGCCTAAACGAGGATGTAAAATATCAATGCTAGCTGGCGCTTTAGCTAAACGTTCTTTTACTGCTTGAAATTCTGCCGCTAAATTAGGGAAAGCTTTATTGCAGGATTCACTATTTTTACAATTATCAATCAATAGGTTAAAAGAACGAGCACCACTTTGTCCGAACATGCCAATAGGTACTTCTATAGGGCCAACACTATCTAACACGACACTTTCCAGAGACTCAGGAAACATGCGCATAAAAACTAAGCCGGCACGTGTGCCATAAGAGCCACCATAAATGTTTAACTTTTCATGGCCTAATGCTGCACGTATTGCATCAAAATCTCGAATAGCATTTTCAGAATTGTATTGAGTTACATCACCTTTAAATTGAGCAACACAATCTTTCACTTCTTGAGGGGTTAGTGCATCAGGTAGAGCGCTATAAACATTATCTACCGCTTCAAATTCACATGATAAGGGGCTGCTTTTACCCGTACCTCGTTGATCAACAAGAATAATATCACGCGTTTTACGCACTTCACGAAACACTCGATTTAACCCTGTCGCTAATTCAACCGCAGCTTGGCCCGGGCCACCTGCTAAAAACATTAACGGCGCCTTGTATTCACTATCATCAATAGCAGGCAATACGGCAAAATTAACCACTATTTTATCACTATCAGCTTGCTGATAATTTTCTGGCACTTCAAGTTTGCCACATTTTACTTGTGAGCGTATTTCGCCTAAATGGCAGTTTTCTAACGCTAATTTATTATCATTAGCCCAACTCATTGCCGTTAATGACAACAAAGTGAGTGCCAAAAGGTTTTTCCACGTTACTTTCATACAATCTTTCCTTAATAAAGCATTGGACAGTTAGTCTTAGCGTTTATTAATTTATTACAGACAAATAAAAATAAAGTTGATACATACGATCCGCAAGCAACCAATAAGTAGACAAATCGCTACTTTATCCATCACAAGACTAAAAAAGTTGAAATAGCCATTCCCAAATGCCTGAATAAGCGATATGGTTTAGTTATATCTTTTTTAAATTAGTTGAGGGGATTTTATATGGACTTAAATCAGTGGGTAGATGAGTTATTTGAAGTGTTTGATGAAGATAAAGACGGCGTAATAAGTCGTTCTGAATTTGTTGAGCTGATTGATGTTTTGTTGCAAGACAAAGGTATTCGCATGTGTGAAACCATTTTTAACCGTTTTGATAAAAATCACAGTAACTCTATCTCTAAAGATGAGCTAAAAGATATGGTTATTGAGTTAGCACTTTAGTTAAAGTCAGCTAACTCCGATAGCAAGGCTAAAAGCAGCTTTAGCCTTATATAAATTTTATCTTTACTTTGTTTAGTGTTGTCTCGACACTCAGCGTAAATTCGCACACTAAACTTATTAAAGCAGTTCATTATGACTGATCAGAAAGACTTTCCTTCTGCCAAACCTCAGCCAACCTCCTACAGTCAAAGTGAAGAAAAGCTAAATGTTCTCAGCCATGCTTTTGGCTTATTGTTAAGTTGTTTAGCACTCTTTTTACTATTAAAAAATAGCCATGGCGAACTTAGCCGAATCGTTAGTTTTAGTATTTTCGCTACCAGTGGTATTCTGCTTTTTCTCGCCTCAACCCTTTACCATAGTTTAACTAATAAGCGTGCTAAAAAGTTATTTAAACTGCTAGATCACTGCGCAATATATTTACTCATTGCAGGTACTTACACACCACTATTCGTTATCACATTAGCAGGACCGCTCGGCTATACTCTGCTGGCTTTTATTTGGCTATTTGCCCTTTCAGGTATACTTTTCAAAATTAAGTTTGGCAACAAATACAAAAAGATATCCCTAGCCACTTATTTAGGTATGGGGTTTATTTCGTTGGGTATTCTAGGTGAGTTATATGAGAAACTACCTGCACAAGCCATTGCCTTGTTGGCATTAGGTGGGCTCATTTATTCTCTTGGGGTATTTTTCTATGTAAAAAAAACAGTGCCCTACACACATGCTATTTGGCATCTATTTGTTTTAGGTGGCGCCACTTGCCACTTTTTGATGATTTATTGGTATGTGTAATTAAATAGACAATATCCTAACGTTATTTGGATACTATCAGGCATTAAAGGAGGCTGTATTTTAAATGCTCAGTTTGCCACGAAACACCTCCTGTTGCATCTCTACAACAATTATAGTGTGTCCACGAAAACGAGGGAAGACAACATTGCGGTCATAGTGACTTTAAATCAAAGCGGCAGCTCCTCCGACTAGGCTAGGATTTAAACAAACTAGTCTATATTAATAAAATCATTATTACTAAAGTAGAATAGTAGATTTACTTGATAACCAGTATTGTAGTGAAGCTACACATCTACAATAAAGTATATATACAAATATTAATGAGATAAACAAGACATTTTACCCTAATAAAATTCAGTCTTTTTTTAACACCAAAGTAACTAATTGAAATTGAGAAGTATGTAAATGATCAATTTAGATAATAAAAAAATGGCTTCAGTCGTCTCTAGTTTTCAAATCCCCGTTAAGCCTCAAATATTGACTGAGATGCAATTACTTCTGGATGAAGAGGAACCCGATATCGAAAGTATTGCGGATCTGATTTCAAATGATGTTGGTCTTTCGTCGGCAATTTTAAAAATTATTAATTCACCTTTTTATGGAATGAACAGACGAATTTCAGAAATTAAGCAAGCCGTTATGATACTAGGATTAAAGGCAATTAATGGCTTGGTAACTGCGTTATTATTAAAATCATCGTTTCAAGGCAACGCTTGCATATCATTAGAGCGTTTTTGGGATGACTCTCTTGATGTCGCTAATGCTATGACATTTATTGGTAATAAAGTAAAAAATAAAATACCCGTGGATATATTATACAGCATTGGTTTATTTCAAAATTGTGGTATCCCATTATTAGCACTCAAATTTGATGATTATAAAGAAGTATTAATAGAGGCAAACAGTTCAGGAAATAACTCAATTGAACTTGAAGAGAGAAAGTATCAAACGAATCATGCTGTTTTAGGTTATTACGTGGCTTCTTCTTGGCATTTACCTAAAGAGATATGTGAATTAATTTTACGACATCATGAATTAGACTTTCTTTTTGAAATATCTGGTAATAAAGAACAATTGGCCTTCGCAGCATTAAAAGCAGCTGAACATTTGGTGGAAAGAGTGAAACGACATAATGCTTCTCCTGATTGGGAAGATATAAAAGAGGGGGTTCTTGATGTTTTAGGCCTCACTTCTATTGATTATGCTGATTTAGAAGATGACTTCGCCGAACTGTTTTAAATAGTCGAATACATTGATCTACCATAACATTATGTGCATGAGTAGTAAGAGTTGTCTGCTAGAACAGCTAACATTAGTTATGTCATTAACTTATGAAATAATAGATAGTAACTCTATTTCTGAATTGTTCTTCTATTTGTAAGCTAATTTTATTAACTGATCTCTAGGGTGCGGAAGAGAAAATGAATCTAGATTTAAATTTACTTAACAAAATAAATATTGAGCTTAAACGAGCATTAGGCCACTTTGTTGATAGTATGCCAAACTCTGGCCCTTTAACAAATCAAGTAGAGGGCATTGAAGAAGCATTAAAATCCAACGATACTGTATTCACTTTTGCATCACTGGTTGAACAATATGCAAAAATGAAGCAAAGCCTTGATGAATTAGAACGTGAAGATAACATTAGAGATTTAAATGCGCTCAAATCTCTAATGCAAGAAAGTGCAGGTAAGAGCCTTTCTACCAGCCAAGCAGAAAAAATCACCGAAATATTATCTGAAATTAACCTTGAACAACCCGCTCATACCATTATGGTTGCTGTAGGCCGAGCATTAGAGTACTTCGCTAATGAGTTAAGCGAATTAAGAGAATCATCAAAGGTAATCGTTTCAAATAAAGAAATAGCAACCGAAGAAACAGATGTTGTTGCCAGTGATGTTTTTTTAGCAAGTAAAAGGTTAATTAAAGAGGTGGTAGCCATTTCAAAGCAGTTAACCCAAACCTACCCCAATGATAAGTTTATTAGCAGCGTGTTGCATGATGCAACTCAAATCCCAACGGGCAAAGGATCTTTCTTCAAGTCTGTTGATCTGTTGGAGCGTTCGACAAAATACTTAGCATTGTTAATTCAACAAGAGCGTTGTAGTGCAGAAGAAATGCTCAATGATATTCATGCTAATTTAGTGGGCGTTTTCAAACAAACCTCTGTAATTGATAAGCTAATGGCCTCGACTAAAGGCAATGCCGACAAGGTAAAACTCAACATGGTGGCTGAGTTTAAAAATATGGAAGTTAAAGCAAAGAGCATAGACACACTTACAGGCATGCAAAAACATATCAATGATAGTGTCTTATTAATGTCTGATATTATGAATGAATACGCCAAATCACAAAACAAGATCCACCAAACTAATACTAAAACCATTAAAGGTTTAACTAATAAAATTGAGAATGCTACCAATTTCATTGGAAAACTTGAGAATCAGCTAAATGCAGCCAAAGAAACTAACCTAGTTGATGAGTTAACAAAGGTTGGTAATCGCAAAGGCTATGTGCAGGCCATCAATAAGGCAAGGAATACTTGGTTAACCTCTCAACATCCCTTGACGCTTGTGCTAATAGATGTCGACAGGTTTAAAAGTATTAATGACAATTTTGGTCACAGCATTGGAGATCAAGTGTTAAAAAGCTTAGCGCAAACCTTAAAAAAGAATATTCGTTCTTCAGATTATATCGCTCGCTACGGTGGCGAAGAGTTTGTCGTTATTCTGCCTGAAACGGACTTAAACAAAACTATTCAGATAGCCAAGAAAATACAAAAAGTGGTGAATAGTTTAAAATTCGAATTGCGCAAAAAGAATAAAACACTAAAGATAACCTGTTCATATGGCATTTCAAACTTCACAGACAAAATATCCAATACTATCGATGTTTTTAATGGTGCAGATGAAGCACTTTATCAAGCAAAAGAAAACGGTAGAGATGCTATTGTTGCTTTCTCAGACGATAAATTTACTTCAATAGACAAGTAAAAATCAAATTACAGGTTTATTCAGACTGAAAGGACTATATTGCGCGCAAAGTGATCATTGTTGATCTGAGTTGTACACCCTTTTGATGAACACCAGAACACAAAAAAGCCGCACTCTTTATTATTAACAATAAAGAGTGCGGCTTTTTAATGTGTAGTGTTAAGTGCCCTTAGGTAATTAACTTACTTAAACTAGGTTATTAATAGCAACTTCAGGGCTAACGTCAGCATCATAATCAACGCCCGCAATATCAAAGCCAAACAGTTTTAAGAACTCTTGATGATAAGCAACGTAATCTGTTAATTCATCAATAGTGTCTGTATCAACACTATTCCAAATATCAGTAACACGCTGCTGAACACTGTCTTCTAACTCTTTATAGTTTTGACGGAAACGACCTTGCTCATCTAAACGAGGCGAGTCACTATAAATATTCTCTTTGAATAAGTTAGAAATTTGCTCAATACAACCTTCATAAGTACCGTCAGCTTTCATCACTTTAAACATAGCTGAGATGTATAAAGGCATAATAGGAATAGCAGAACTTGCTTGTGTTACTACGGCATTTAAAGAGGTTACACGTGCTTGACCATTTAAATCAGCTGTTGCCGCGTTAATAGCTGTTGCCGCTCTATCTAAATCTTCTTTCGCTTTACCAATGGTTGCTTTACCGTAAATTGGCCAAGTTAATTCTTTACCAATATAAGTATAAGCTACGGTTTTAACGCCTTCTGCCAATACTCCTGCTTCACCAAGCGCGTTCATCCACAATTCCCAGTCAGCGCCGCCCATTACATCAATAGTACCTTGAATCTCAGCATCGTTAGCTGCTTCAACAGATATTTCATCAATAGTACGCTTTGAAGTATTAAGGTTTTTAGTGGTAACGCTTTGACCAATAGGTTTTAACGTAGAAGAATATACTTCACCCGTATCTGGATCAGTTCTGCGTGGTGATGCTAATGAATAAACAACTAAATCAACTGTCCCCATATCGGCTTTAATTGCTTCAATCGCTTTTGCTTTTATTTCATGAGAAAAAGCATCGCCATTAATGTTCTTAGCGTAAATGCCTGCTTCATCAGCCGCTTTTACAAAAGCTGCGGTATTGTACCAACCAGCAGAGCCTGTTTTCTTTTCTGTAGGTGGTTTTTCAAAGAAAATACCTAACGTTTTAGCATCATGACCAAAAGTCGATGTGATACGTGAAGCTAAACCATAACCAGTAGACGCACCGATAACTAAAACATTTTTAGGACCCGAAGTCGCTGATGTTTGCGCTTTAACATAAGAAATTTGCTCATTAACATGCGCTTCACAACCTACTGGGTGAGCATTAGTACATATAAAACCGCGAATTTTTGGCTTAATAACCATAAGTTAACCTTTTTTATTTATAGTAGTGACTCAGCTACAGTAGTACCATTTTGCATAAATCATAGCTAAGGTTTGAAAGAGACTTTCAAGTATTTGATTACATTGTACCTTGCCTCAAGCGTAAAGAGGTACGACCAGTGTTAATTGTTCTACTTCCCGCCACCTAAGCAGTTTGGAGAGCTTGGCGCATTGCCAGCATACTGCTCTTGCCACTCGTTTTCTGTGTAGGTGTGTAATGCTAATGCATGAATCTTTTCAGCTAGCTCTTGTGAAAGTACGCTATTGACTAAACGATGACGTTTTATTAAACGTTCATCTTCAAAGGCTTTAGCCACAATAACCACTTTAAAGTGTGACTCACTGCCCGGTGGTACATTATGGTTATTACTTTCATTAATCACTTCTAAATGTGATGGCTGAAAAGCATCAAGCAGTTTTTGTTCAATAACAGAGGCAACAGTCATTATTCTATTCCTGAGTGTAAAAAAAGTAGTAGGTGAAGTGGTAAATATTTTAGCTGATTTATGTGGATAGACCAACAATATGTTGTGGATTATGACACAATAGCGGGCAAATTTTCACTGACCTTTAGCCCATTTTTATGATCAGCCCTTTTATTGTTAATGATAAGAACTTATTCCTAAGTCGCTTTCCTGTTTCACAAGTAAACCGCAGTTTACAAGCATGGGATTCAGCCGATGAGTACCTAATAAACCATGTCCATAATCAAGGTTTAATTAACGCGCAAACAAAGGTAGCTATTTTTAATGATGCTTTTGGTGCGTTGGCTACAAACTTCTGCCATTGTGGTAGTGAAAACCCTAACGTTATTTCTATTAATGACTCTTACATTAGTAGTGAAGGGGCCAGCTATAACATCGAGCAAAATGGCTTAGATGATAGTAATTTTAAGCAGCTAAATTCTTTAGCTAGCTTACCTAATGATATTGACGTCATTTTATATAAAATTCCTAAAAGCAAATCGCTACTGATCGAACAACTTATTCAAATCAAGAAATCAGTTAGCGATAATTGTATTTTTATTGCTGCTGATCGCGCTAAAGAAATTCATAGCGCCACCTTAAAAGTGTTTGAAAAACATTTAGGCACCACAAAAACATCTTTGGCTGTTAAAAAATCCCGTTTAGTTTTTTGTCAGTTTGATAACAAGCAAGTGCATCAATCTCCTTTCCCAACGGTGTGGTCTTTAGCGCATCAATCTACCAATGATTCGCCATCTCGCGAGTTAATCATTAGCAATCATGCTAATGTTTATGCCCGAGAAAAGTTAGATATTGGCGCCAGGTACTTTATTGAAAATTTACCTAAAGTTGCCGCTGACAGCAAAGTAATAGACTTAGGTTGTGGCAATGGTGTTATCGGTCTTACCGTTTTAGCGAATCAACCTGAAGCGCATGTTCAGTTTATTGATGAATCCACCATGGCAATGGCCTCAGCGAAGCAGAATATAATGACAAACCTGCCTGAAGTGATTGACCAATGTGAGTTTACCCTTAACGATTCGTTGACCGATATAGAAGGTGGAAGTGTTGATTTAATTTTATGTAATCCGCCTTTTCATCAAAATACCGCGACAACCGATCACATCGCTTGGCAGATGTTTAGAGACAGTCATAGAGTATTAAAAAAAGGTGGGGAATTACGTATTATTGGTAACCAAAAATTAGCTTATCATATTAAATTACAACGCCTTTTTGGTAATGAAACCTTAATCGCCAGTAATGATAAGTTTGTCACCCAATCAGCCATTAAACGCTAAATAAATAGAGAGAAACATGAACTTCAACACATTTAAGTCAATCGCCCTAGTCTTATTGCTTACGAGCATTGCTGGGTGTAGTACAGCGCCTACACATTTAATTGTTTCGCCTCAGGTTTACTTATCACCTTCGAATCAGTTATCTGGCAGGGAAGCACAATTAAATGTTGTTGATATGCGCACCAGCACACATATCATCCAGATATTAGAAAAGGATGAAGCGGCAATCATTCTTTCGTCTGAGCAACGCCTTGAAGATATTATTCAAGCTATATTGACAAAACAATGGCAACAACAAGGTTTAGCTTTATCAGACTCTGAAAATAACAAAATGACCGTCACCATAGAAAAAGCGGTTATTAGTGTTGATCAAGAAAGTGTCAGTTACAGCACTCAAAGTGAAATTATCATCAAGGTTTCTATTGATAATTCCAAACAAACACTGACTAGCCGCTTTAAAAATAGAGCGCACAGTGAAGGCGCACTTAACGCTGATGTCGCGGTGTTAGAACGTGAATTCAATCAGCATTTAAGCACGTTAATAAAACAAATTTTAACCAGCAAAGATATTAAAACCTTTTTATAGTATGTTGTAATAGCACAAGTTTTCTCTCAATTAAAGGTAGGTAGTTTTGAAAAATATTGTTCAGTGGATTATGACAAGTACTTTGCTAATTATTAGTACTTTTAGCTATGCGGTTGATCCTACTAATATATATCCTAAAGTAAAATTAGAAACATCTATGGGAGTTATTATTGTTGAACTCGATAGAGTGAAAGCGCCTATTACGGTGAACAATTTTCTGGAATATGTGGTTAAAGGAGAATACAACAACACTATTTTTCATCGCATAATAGATGATTTTATTGTGCAAGGTGGTGGTTATGACGCTAAATTTTCCGCCAAAAAATCAGGTAAAAATATTGTTAACGAATCAGGAAATGGTCTCAAAAATGAAATGGGTACCATTGCTATGGCGAAAGAAAATAGGCCACATACCGCCAACCGCCAGTTCTTTTTTAACCTCGCAGATAATACGACGTTAGACCCTGGCAGAAAATGGGGCTACGCTGTTTTCGGCGCCATTATTGAAGGTGAAGAAGTGTTGGAGGCAATCGCTAAAGTACCCACAGACTATAACGAGGTTATGGCTTGGAATGATGTACCAGTAAAACAAGTGACTTTAATTAAAGCAACATTATTGCCCGCTAACGATTAAGTTTTCACCAACAATTACTTACAATAAACACTAAATAAAAACTTAATTTTCTTTGACAAAAAGCCAACTATCACCGATACATAAGTTAGCCCATAAATTTTCTCGCAAATAAAAACCAAGCCGTGAATCAATAATAAAGGCAATAATACTTTTCGGTGAAAATTAAACCTATAGCTAACCACCGTCATCTTCTGTACCAAACGGTACATGTATTTTAAGGGGACATCATGATAATTGAACAATTCATCGATCATAAAATACTACAAATGCATGCCTACGTGAGCGCAGTCATCGAGCAAAAGCTACACTACACTGAGCTAGACCATTTTATTTTAGATACCATGTCTGAGTGGACTTTATTAAAAGTTATTGATGAGACCCCACACAGCGCTAAAGAACGTGTATTTTGGCACCTGATGCATGAAGTTAGCTTACATGGCGCCCAAGCGCTAAACCAGGATCTCTTTTTTAAAAGTGAAATGAATACCTGCCTAGACTTCTTTAACGGTACTGGTAGCTACCCTATAGATTGTATTGGTTGGCGCCCTATCCCTTAATAGTTGATCCGCTATTAAATTATCACTCAAATATCGTATACCGCTTCTGCAATCAACAAGCCTCTGATAAACTTAGAAAACATAAAAACCTAATTTTAAGTTACTCGCTAATGCCGCAAATGCCCACAGCTAGCCAAGTAAAAAACAGTTCATTTAAAGAGGCAATTTTAAATAAGCGCATGCTTATTTGTATTTTCACCGGCTTTAGCTCAGGTCTACCACTGTTTGTTTTATATCAATTGGTCCCAGGCTGGTTACGCGATGAAGGTGTAAGTCTCACTGAGATTGGACTATTCTCATTAATTGGCATCCCTTATGTGTGGAAATTTCTTTGGTCACCACTCATGGATCGCTACTCTCTCGGCCTGCTTGGCAGACGCCGAAGTTGGATGTTAGTAACGCAACTTTTACTATTAGGCTCTATTGCAGGTTTTGGCTTTGTTAATCCTATTATGGATATATGGTCAGTAGCCTATTTAGCAGCAGCCGTGGCTTTTTTCAGTGCTAGCCAAGATATAGTGCTTGATGCATATCGACGAGAATTACTACCCGATAACGAACTCGGCTTAGGTAACTCAATTCATGTGCAGGCATACCGGCTTTCTGGACTGGTGCCAGGATCACTCGCTTTTATTCTAGCCGATCATATGAGTTGGCAATCTGTATTCGTGATAGTCTCGGCTTTCATGTTATTAGGCGTATTGTTAACACTGTTCATTAAAGAACTAGATTCTGAACATTCTGCACCTAAAAGCTTGCAAGAAGCCGTTGTTTTACCGTTTAAAGACTTCATCCAGAGTAAAGGACTTAAATCTGCTGGGTATACATTATTGTTTCTTGTCCTTTATAAATTAGGAGACAATATGGCAACAGCGTTGCAAACACCATTTTTCATTGATATGGGCTTTAGCAAAACTGAAATAGGGGTGGTTGCCAAGACCTCATCATTAATTGCGATGACCATTGGTATAGTCGTTGGCGGCTTAGTAATGGTTAAGCTCAGCATTAACCGCGCGCTATGGTTGTTTGGTTTTGTACAAATTTTAAGTATATTAGGCTTTGCTGCCCTCGCTGAAATAGGACATAACACCTATGCTTTAGCTATCACTATGGGGTTTGAGTATTTAGGCGTTGGGTTAGGCACCGCTGCTTTCACCGCTTTTATTGCTAAAACAACTAATCCAGCCTTTGCAGCAACACAAATTGCCTTATTCACGGCCTTAGCCGTAGTGCCACGCACTTTTGCTAATGCCACTACAGGCGTTATTGTTGAGCAAATAGGTTGGACTAACTTTTATTTTCTTTGCACGGTTTTAGCTGTTCCAGGTATGTTGATGTTACTTAAAATTGCCCCTTGGAATGAAACATCCCTTAACTCGAGCAATAGTTAGCTAATGGAAATACAATGATTTATATTTTCACTATTATATAGTGAGGTAGTTTTGCTTAATTCAAGGTAAGCTTATGCGTCAATAGCTGGCCTATTGCAAATAAACTTAACGATGAAGTCAGTAAAGATAACCGCTATAGAAATATTTATTAAACCGAGCTGAGGTTATTTTATGATAAAATTTTTCTTTTTAATGCCCATTATTATGAGTGCCATTTGGATTTGGTACCTTAACGCACATGATTACAGCCTCAAGGAAGGCATCAAAGGCTTTACTTATATTCTCGCTTTCAACACCATCATTATTGGTTTTTTCATGATGATGATTTATATAACTCACTAATTTATCAATTTTATAGCAAAATCTATTCAAGATACGGTTTTTAGGACGCCTGAGAGAATACAGTTCAAAACGCACTTTTCTTAATGATAGTGCAGACAAAAGTTCAGCCAACAAATGATCCGGTAAACTTGAGAAGAAAGATAGCAAGAAAATATTTTATAACATACACTAATGCAATATTTTTATAGCCTTTTACTCGTCTTATGTTAACTGTTGATCAAAGTGTTTTAGATGATATTGGCCGTGGCTTCTCTATTCCGGCCCAGCCTAAACTACTGCTAGAGTTACTAACGCTTATGGCAGAAGCAAACCCAAATATTAATGCTATTAGTAAAGACATAGCGGTGAGCGCTACTATTTTAAAAACCATTAACTCCCCGCTATATGGTCTAGGCAGAACAGTAACCGACATCAAAATGTCAGTTAACTACATTGGCATCTTTGGTGTCGTTATGTTGGTTACCGGTAGCTTGCTTAAAAAGAGTTTTGATCCCAAAAACTGCAGTATTAATTTAGAAGATTTTTGGCAGTATACTGCTGACATTGCTAATGCGGCCATGTTGCTTGGTCAAAGGTATAAACCTGAGATTGTTAACGATAGGTTTTATAGCTTAGGATTATTTCATGCCTGCGGCGTACCTGTGATGGCGATGAAATATGATGATTACCAACAGTTATTAGATAATACACTAACAACGCCAGAGATCGCGATTACTGAGTTAGAAGAGCAACATTATGGCGTGAATCATGCGACTCTTGGCTATTATGTTGCCAGTTCATGGCGGTTACCCAAAGACGTTTGCCAAATTATCTTACAGCACCGTGATAGACATTTTATTAACGAACTTAACGGCTCACAAGAGCAAGATTTATTTGCCGTACTTAAGTTGAGTGAACAGCTAGTTTCAATAAAAAATTCAAATTGCTCCTCTGCAGATTGGCCTTATGTACAAGAAAATGTCTGCAAGCTATTAGCAATTGATGAAGAGGCTTTACAAGGACTGATTTCAGAATTTTCTGACAGTAAAGAATAAAAATTCAGGTATAACTAAATAGCTAATGAATTAAAGATGCGAATAAAGCATCTTTAATTAGGTTCGCCGATGGCTTATCGTAAACCGTTGGTAAACTGCCCCCAAGAAAGCAGCAAAGCTCTAAAATCATCTAAACCACAGCTAGCCATTTCATTTTGATCTAAGTGAATATGCTCATCTGTTAGCATCTCAGGCAAACCTTCACCAGTGCCATTTAACGAGCCGTTCATGCTCACATTGGTTTGAATCGAGACATCTTCGTTATTTAACGTAATAGAGTATTCACTGCCTGTGATAAGTAGCTCTTGAGACTGGCCTGTTTCAATATTATCTATTGCAGTTAGCAAGTCGGTAAGCTTAGTGACGTTATGTCCGAGTTCAACTTCCATCCATGGACCTATGACCTCGTGCTCTAACGAAAAGAGTGCTCGGGCTTCGCCTGTTATGGCGTCGTGTACAAATTCGTATTCCATAGCCTTTCCTATCAATGGGGTATAAAAGGGCCTATACCCAAGCATCTTCAGGTAGCTTGGGTATATATTAAGTGTAGCAAAGCTTTGCAGCTTTTATAAAAAATAGTAGAACTTCGTGAGGTAATTACTGCGCTTGCCAGTTGCAATCAAGTAGTACTTTATGTTTCGCGAGCTTATCTTGTTGGCTCAAATATATTTGGCCGAGAAAGTGTTCATTATGACCAATAATACCGACACCCTTAGGTGTACCTGTCATAACAATATCGCCATCTTCAAGGCTAACAAATGTTTGTAATTCCTTTAAGATATCATCGGGTTTTATCATCATTAAATTAACACCGCCCTGCTGCTTGAGAACATTATTAATCAAAAGTGATAAGTTTAATTGCTGAATGTCTTCTTGATCAATACTGACAAAGTCACTAAAAATAGCTGAGTTATCAAATGCCTTAGCACGTTCCCAAGGAAGTCCTTTAGCTTTTAACTTTCCTTGTACTTCGCGTTTAGTTAAATCTAGGCCAAGCGCTACTGCCGTGAATTTTCCACCTTGGTAAAGAAAACTTAATTCAGCTTCGTAATGCAATACATCGTCATTATGTTTTGCATTAAGCACCGTATTAATTGCTGAGTTAGGCTTTAAAAACACCACCATTTCATCAGGTATTTCATTGGCAAGCTCTTTGATATGGTCGACATAATTACGACCGATACATACAACTTTTGATGGTGTTATCAGCTGTGATGATTTTTCAGCTGAAACTAAGGTGACAGTATTCATAAAAAGACCTATTTAGCCTGCAAGGATTTATTAGGAGGCATAGTAATCAGTTACGGGGGATTGGACAAGTTGATTTTCTGGCTAACGGTAAAATATAAACGCATACATCTCACCATCAAGACTAATAGCCATACAAATTCAACTAACAAACAAAGAGCAAAGACAATATATAAGCTCGGCTCAAATATTACCGCCAGCAACGATAAGCCACTGAGAATATGTAAGTAGTAAAGCATTAACCCATGTTTTTTATTTAAAAATTCATGCATATGTGGGATAAACTGCATCGCAGAGAAGTCAATCAAACAGCGTTGCTGAAGGTGAGTGTAACTTAAAAATGGCAATATCTTGAGTAACATACCTTGAATTACGGATAGCAAATAAAAGTAAATGAAAACGGCTGTTAACAGTATACTTTTGTCCGGTAGTGAGATGAATAAAGGAGTTTCTTCTGAGACATAAAAACGGTCGGGTAAAAAGTATAACAGATTCATTAACAGCAATGTTCCCGCGGCCAATTGCCAGTACTTAATGCTGGTGTCAGGTACTTTACGTTTGCGCTGATTGATCACAGATAACAAGGTAAAGGAAAACACACCATGACTAATGAAAATCAACCCTAAGGCAAACTCAGTATAAAAGATATAAACGATCAGTAAGACAAAAATGCTGACACCAAGATATTGCCTTATGTATTTCGGCATATTAGGAGCGACATGAAACATGGGTAATACTTGAAAGCTCACAGCAATAATGAGTATGCCAGCCCAACCAACTAGCCCCATAAGGGCATGGAAATCGGTGACGTGCTTATCAAGCGTAATAAATGACACATTGATGCCTGCTCTGTTAGCTAACAGCAATATTCCTAGCAGTAACAAAATAACCAAAGACGTAATGGCTAAGCGAAAACAATTAATGGAATCACCTTGGCTTATTTTTTTTACTAACACCCAAATAATAGCACCAAGGTAAATACTTAACCCCAAACTAAGTAGAACTAATGCAGCCAACGTTAACCAGTTAGACGCAAGCACAAAGCTTAACATTAAGGCTATTACGCCGACACAATATAAAGCGTGGCTAGTAGTCGCAATGAGTCTAGGTTTTGCGATACCAATACCGCCAATTACAGGTAATAATTGTAATAATGCGCCCATCATCACCATAGTTAAAAAACCTAAGGTAAAACCATGAGTTAACGCCAACATAGTTGGTTGCCAGCGACTTAACCAAAGCGTTTCACCTGAAAATAAAACGAGCAGCGCACACGCGATGATAAAAAGAGGGGCACTTAAGAAAAAACGAAAAGGTAAATCGATAGGAGGTAATGCGTTAAATGACAAGCCTGACATGTTCATAGCGAGCCCTTACTTTGTTGTGCTTGTTTGAAAGGTTTGACCGTCAAAGTATTGCTCAAACAATCGTTGATCAATCTGGCGATAGATGAATAATGAAATATGATCATCGTCATGGACTTGGCAATGATACGCCCAGCCCGCTTGAGTCAGCTTTTCATACAAAGGGAATGGTTGCCGTCTATGGGTAACCAATAAACAATGGCTTTGCTCCAAAGAAGCCAATGCAGTTAATATCACTGTCATTGGCTCAGGCGGGGCAAGTTCACTTACATCAACAACCACAAGCTCCATGATTGTTTACACTGCGACGTTGGCTTTAAAGCCCTCTATAAGCTGATCACCATTACTCAAGTGTTGCGCCATCATAGGGTAAAGCATCATTTCTTCTTTCATATTATGCTGCTGCATCATTACCATTAAGGTTTCGGATAAGCCTAAATATTCATCTTTATCTTTTGCAGCAAGGGCGTTATCAAGTGATTGCACCAATGCACGCATTTGTTGATGTTCCATACGCATGACTTGTGTTGGTCCTGCTGTCATACCGGTAGCTTGTTCAAATTGTGGAAACAAAGTGTCTTCTTCTTGGGCTAAATGCTCAGTTAATTCACTGGCAAAAAGCTGCCATTTAGCTAAAGCTAACGACCAATTTTTATCGGCTACAGCGGCTTCAGCTTCTGAAAAAAACGCATCACATTCTCTATGTTTTGTTGTCATGTACTCTGGAATTGAACTCATAAATCTTCCTACTATCTATTATCAATAGAGGCATGTTAAAGCAGGAACTAGTGCTATGTTTTGACCTACATTAATAAATACCAAAAAAGAAACTACAATTGAAAAACAAAATGAGAACAGAAGAAACGAAGAAAAAATTAAGCCGAGGTGTATTAACTAACAATAGAGAGGATAAACTAGCGCGATGTTTAACGAAATAAAAAATCGCGCTTAGCCAGAAGAAATGAAGAAATTAACGCTAATCTTTTACTGCTAATAAATTACGAATTGAAATGGTGATCTCTTCAATATTATCAACATCAACCGGCGCAATGAAAATGGTATCGTCTCCAGCAAGTGTACCTAAAATACCTGCAGACTCGCCCATACTATCCAGCATACGAGAAATTAATGGCGCAGCGCCAATACCTGTCTTTAAGATGATTTGCATCTTATTATGCTTAACACTCAATACCACTGATTCGATTGATTGCTTTGACTTAGGCACTGCCAATTCATCTGGCAGAATATAAATCATTTCATTATTGGTATTACGCGTTTTAACTGCACCGAGTTTAGATAATAAGCGAGAAATTTTCGCTTGCGACATATCCTTGAAACCCTGTGCGGCAAGTGCTTCTGCTAATTGACCTTGAGAGCCGTAACATTGCTCTTTTAATAATCTTTTAAATGCCTGAACTAATAGGGACTCTTTCTCTTTTCGGTTGCTGGTCATTTAGCTTCTTCATATAATTAATTTGTATATACTAATTCTACACTATTGATACTCAATTAGTGAATATTTATTCAATAATTGTCATGTTTTTTAGGCTGAAATCGCCTTCATATCATTATCTCAACGAAAATCATTAAAATCAGTATTTTCTTGGTAAGCTTTTAAGGGGCTTTTGTGCAAAGCCACACGCCATCGCTCTGTTGAAACGATAAAACTATCGGCAATTAACATCGCTCTAGCGCCATCTTTGAACTTATGGCTAGCAATAAACTCATTGGAACCTAATTGCTAAAGGGTTAGCAAATATTCCCTAGGAAGAAGAATAAATAATGGGCTAGAAAGCCCATTATTTGTCAATTATTAAAATTTTACGGTTAGCTACAATGACATGACAAAGTCTAAGAGTGCTTGCCTATCTGTTTGTGTCAAAGTCATAAAGTCTGCTTTACTTTGCTGCGCTTCACCGCCGTGCCATAAAATAGCTTCTTCAACCGTTGCAGCTCGGCCATCATGTAACAATCCTGCGGCAGGGTTAACCGTTTTAGTTAAGCCTATTCCCCATAAAGGTCTCGTTTTCCATTCAACACCGGTAGCAGTGAAGTCTCGACGGTTATCAGCTAAGCCTTCACCTAAGTCATGCAGTAACATGTCAGTAAAAGGATATATTTTCTGACCTTTCAACCCATCAGGCGCCGGTAAACCACCCACTAATAACTCACCTGTTGCGGTAGTAAATTCAGGTTGATGACAACCAGTGCAATTAACTTTATCAAAAAGCTGAGCACCTGCAATTACAGATTCATTTTCAATATTACGTCTTGCGGGTACAGCTAATGTTTCGGCATAAAATACTACTTCATCTGAAAATTCTTGCGACGCTTCAGTATTACCTTGTTCATCAACACCGGTATCAACAAAATTTGTTCGTGTTAAATAACTTTCATGCAATGGTGTGTTAGCAATACTTTCATCAGGAAATAATGGATTGGTAACCCCCATATCGCCTCGTAATGCTCCAAGAGATTGCACACGAACACTGGGTGTACTGGCTTTCCAACCAAAGCGGCCTAAAGATACTGGAATAGGGTCATTATTTTTTGCTTTAACCGGATCAAACACCCAATTTGGACGTCCAGATATTCCATCTTCATTTGAATCATTTTCATCGGCAATAGCCAAAATGTCAGCTTCATTGATAAGTTCAAGCAAACCTAAACCAAAAACTGGCATACCATTTCTTGGACTGTATCGAACATTTGCTTGCAAAATAGCACTATCTAAACGATTTTCAGCGCTAACATCATAAGGTTGTTCAATGGTAAATATTGGCTTTTTAAGTTCAACGGAACTGCCATCGGCATATTCCACGGTTGAATATTGATAAGCAAGATAAACATCGGCTTGACCAATGAAAGGATTTTCTTGCCAATCATCTCTGGCTTTTAATACGCCTCGATGAAATAACTGTGTACCAAAACCATCAACACCCGCATTTTTACAGTAATTGTTATCTGCTGATGGGTTAGAGCACTCACCATCATCAATACTCATGCGTAAGAAAATTCCTGCTTCAGGACCTAACAAAACACGCTCTTGACCTTGAGCCAAGGTAATTGTTGAAGATCGACCATCACGTTGATGACAAGAATTACAATCTTGATTATTAAAGACAGGTCCTAAACCATCGAGTTCAGGATGCTCACTATTAGGAGCCGTAGTAAATGCTGTTTCAAAATGAGCATCACCGGCTAAATGTTTATCTAACTGTTCAGTAGTTAGATTAGGCATAGGTGTTGAAAAACCATGCCCTGAATCACTCGCGCTTACCGCGGTAGCATCGCCACCTAATTGACTTACATGGGTATAAGTAACTTGAGATACTTCTTCTTTTTCATCTGAGCTGCTTGAGTTACAGCCAGAAACAATTATCGAACTGGCGATAATGATGGCCAAGTTTGACCATTTTGCTCTTCTTAAATTTTTCATAGGGAATACTTCCAGGATATTCGTCTAAACAGATGTGCATCCTTGCACAACATTCATCCTTGAAAAAGACTCTACACGACTACTGCTGCCACTCTTTCAACTGCGTTAACACATCATTCTCTAACGAGGCTTGCAATGTTGTTAACGTATCAATTGCTGTTTGAATTCGAACGCGAGCATCTGCATCATTAATAGCCTGTCTAAAAGGTAGGTCATTGTCACCTGCAATGGCTTTAATTGCTGCGATAGCATCAGCTATTTCAGTGTCGACGCGCGTTGCTATAGCTGCATCCGCTGCTGTAACAAAATCAATAATACCGGTTTTATCTGCTTGCCCTAGGAACTCACCACGATAAACATTTTGAACACCTTGAATATTGTCAGTAAAATCGGCTAGAGAGTTCCAGCTATATTGTGATTCTACTTTTGTGGTATCGATATTATCAATACTGCTGCCAAAGGGTTCAGCGATTTTACCATTGCCTACCTCATCAACTATCCCGATCATGCCGTTAATTAATTCTTCTACTACACCTAACTGAGAAGCGTAAACAGCATTATCCGCTGTCAGTAATAAGTCTTTATAGGCAGGAGATTTGTCATCATTAGGATCATTAGCAACAGTCCATGCATCAAACAATGTTTGCGTATGCGTTTTAAAAACTTCTGCAGCAGCAGATAAGTATTCACGCTCAAGATCTTTCATTTCACCAATAGCTTTTTCATTGTCGGCAACACCATCACCAAACAGTAAGAATTCCATGGTATGAAAACCTTGTACGTCATCATTAAATGCCTTTAATTCCGTAGCATTAAAGCCTGATTGAGAGTCTAATAAATCTTGCAAATCACTAGTGTTCAATGGCCAAGTATCTAAATGTGGGTCAATAGAAAGTGCATCAACAGGACCGAAGATATGAGACTCACCTTGCTCCCAATGTACACGAACATCCTTCCAAGCTTGTTGCGCTGCCGCTAAATTTTCTTCCGTAGCCGTATTGGCTAAATTTTGAGTCGCTAGTAGGAAAACGGCTGCCTCATCATTAAGGTTTTTATAGCCTGCAACAATCACATCATTGGTTAAATTAGTGATCATTTCTGTTGCCTCAAAGGCAAACCCTGTTACAACAGGAGCTTCCGATGAACTGCCGCCACAACCAGTAAGAAATACGCTCGATAAGGCCAAGGCCAGAAGTGATTTTTTTAACATTTTATTGTGTTCCTTGTTTAAATATTGATATTAATTAACTGTCATTAAAATTTTTAGATTGAGAAAAAATAACCCATCGATAAGCTAAAGCTGGTGCTATCATCTAAATTACTTTGTGCATACATTTGTTGTGCTACTTGTGCTTTTAAGACAATATTATTAATAGGAAAATAATTAATACCAAAGGCAACTGATTGTTTATCAAAACGATCTGTTGCATTGCCCTGCTCAACTTCTTTAATTGGGTTGGCATATTCATAAGTTGTGTACAAATAAAGGGGATTGCTTAAATTGAGAAGCCCTTGGCTGTTATAGGCGAGCTCAATGAATGATGACTCAGCTTCACTGCCTAGCTGTGCAAAGTTACCCGGTTTAAGGCCCGGCGTGGTTTTATTAGCATTGGTTATCGCTTCGCTGTCATCTAAAGTACCAAATAGATATTGCCCTCTGATTTGCCAATTTTCATAACTGTAAGCGCCGTGAAGGCCAATAATAGTAAGGTTTCCGTCACCTGCAACTTTGGTGCTATTGTTACGGTTTCCTGAAGTATCACCGGTATAATAACTAACACCAAACCCCTTACCTGCTTTTATATCGCCGTAATCTAAACGAAGGGTAAGTGCTAGGTCATCAGCATTAACTTGTTCAAATCTTTTTTGATGCCCAGTAGCCACCCATTCATAAGTTCGAAAATACTCTGAATTTAGTCCTGTTGTTATTAAGGTTTGTGCTGTGAACCCCTGCCATTTACTGATCAAGTTAACACCTGTTTCGTGCCATACTTGTGGAATGAGTGTCGCTTCACTCCAATGACGTTGAGTGGTAAAATACTGACCTGGTTTATGTAAATCAGTACCTAAACCGACAGGTACAAAAATATGACCCATTTTAATGGTGAAATTGTCATTCGCTGTATATTTTGCTTGCAGCTTTTCAACAATAACTTCGCCGCCCGCTTCAATTTCTGTTTCAAATTCACCAAACTCTTCAAAACCATCATATTCAAGTGTTGAACCCACGCCGCCATGTTCATATTCAAGTTCAATTTCTACTTGCCATTTAGCATCAAAGTCGTAAACAAACTCTAAGACGACTCGCTCTAAATCAGTGGTAGCTCTACGCTCTGGATCAACATCTTGGATATTACGATAAATCTCTTCGCTCTTATAAAGCACACTACCGTATGAGTTAATTTGCCAATTATTATCATTATTATGACTGGCTGTTTTTTCCTCATGACGTTGTTCTTGCGCACTTAGCATTGTTGTTTTTAATTCTGCTAATTGTTTTTCAATCAGCTGCAGTTGCTCTTTCTGCTTTAATATTTCGGTCTGCAACTCAGTCTCACTAGCAGCAAAGCTTTGATGATGAACGAGAAACAGAGTATTTATGGCTATAAATTTTAGGACGTTATTCATGGAATCACTCAAATAAAAACGAGAATTAATATTATTTGCGTTAATGATAATGACACTTGTTTACAATTACAAGTGAGAATTGTTTTTATTTGTAATGGCTATGAGGTAGATCAACTTTTCGGTGAAATTCAAGTGAAGTTCAAACTAAGCTCAACAGGGATTAATTCCATCACTCCTCCTTAGTTCTTATTCTTAGTCAAACACGACACTGTAAATGATGAACGTTATGACAATGGGGGGCTCTTGGCGAATTACTTTTTGAAACCTATCTTTACAATTGAAATTAATAATTTTAGTTGTTTTTTTTGACTAAAACTTATCACTAGCGCACACTCTGTTGTCGATATTTATTATCAGAAAACTTACAATCAAATAACAACTAAATAACATAAAATGTAGTCCCACAACTAATTGGATTCGGTTCAAAACTACATAAGAAAAGTAGGATAGCTATGAATAAAATGAAACAGTTACTGAGCTGGTCAGTAATACTGCCAACGATGGCTCTTAGCGTAGGTTCAGCATTAGCCGATGAAGGTATGTGGCAGCCAAACCAATTACCAACTATCGCCAAAGAATTAACCAACGCGGGTTTAAAATTAAATCCAAATGATTTAACCGACCTTACTGGCTTCCCTATGGGTGCCATTGTTAGCTTGGGTGGTTGTACCGCATCATTTGTTTCTGATCAGGGCTTGGTGGCAACTAACCATCACTGTGTTTACGGCTCTGTACAATACAACTCAACAGCAGAAAACAACTTACTTAAAAATGGTTTTTTAGCTAAAAACTTTGCTGAAGAATTACCCGCAACACCGGGTAGTCGTATTTATGTAACCGAAGAAATTACCGAAGTAACTAAACTGGTAAAATCAGGCGTTACTGAAAAAATGTCTGGTAGTGATCGTTATAAAACGGTTGATACTAACTCAAAAAGCTTAGTTGCCGAATGTGAAAATGATGATAGATACCGCTGTAGTGTGGTTAACTTTCACGGTGGTTTAGAGTATTACTTATTCAAGCAGCTTACTATTCGTGATGTGCGTTTAGTACACGCACCGGCAAGCAGTATTGGCAAATACGGCGGCGATATCGATAATTGGATGTGGCCACGTCACACGGGTGATTACGGTTTTTATCGTGCGTATGTTGGTAAAGATGGTCAACCTGCTGACTTCAGCAAAGATAATGTTCCATACAAACCTAAACATCACTTAAAAGTAAACAAAAGCAGTGTTGATGACGGTGATTACATCATGGTTCTTGGCTACCCAGGTCGAACGAATCGCTACCGCACCGCTTACGAAGTTGAAAATACTTTCTCTTGGACTTATCCACACGCTAAAGCTTACCGCGAAGAGATTATTGATTTAATTCATACGCATTCAGAAGTGGGTAGTGAAGCGCGTATTAAATATGAAAGCACGTTAGCTGGGCTTGCTAACTATGCTAAAAACTATGGTTCAATGATCCACAGTTACAATAAAGGATCTTTCTTAGAGCGTAAGCAAACACTTGAAGCAAACTTAACTAAATGGTTAAACAGCAGTTCAAAACGTAAAGCACAATACGGCGAAGCTTTATCGGGTTTAGACAACTTAGTTAAACAGGACGATAAACAACAAGCTCGAGATTTAATTTTAGGTTACATGCGTTACAGTAAAATGTTATCTACCGCAAAAAGACTTCATCGTTTAGCTGTTGAAAATACCAAACCAAACCTTGAACGTGAACATGGTTATCAAGAACGTGATATTGCCCGTTTTGAACAAAGTATGAAGTCTGTTGACCGTCGTTACGATGAAAAAATTGATCAAGAAATACTTGTTGCTATGTTAACGCACTACGTTGCTTTACCTAAAGCTGAGCGACTTAAATCATTTGATAAATTCTTTGGCTTAACCAATACCACAGCTAAAAACTTTAACGAGAAGAAGCTTCGCAAGCAGTTAAGCAAAATGTATAAAAACACCAAGCTTAATTCACAAGAACAGCGTTTAGCGCTTATGAATAAGTCGGTAAGTGACTTTAACAAGAGTAAAGACCCGTTTATTCAATTAGCCGTTACTAGTTTTAACGAACGTAAAGCAATTGAAGACAAATCTAAAGAGCTAGCAGGTAATATTCAAGCTTTCCGTCCTAAATACATGGAAGCGCTTATTGCTTACTTCAACGACAATAACTTACCTGTATACGCCGACGCTAACAGTACTTTGCGTATTACTTACGGCAATGTAAAAGGTTACTCTCCTCAAGATGGTTTAACAGCTACGCCTTATACTACGCTTGAAGGTATTGTTGCCAAAGATACTGGCGTTGCACCCTTTGATGCGCCGCAAAAGCAATTAGACTTAATCAATAAAAAACAGTACGGCGAGTACGCGAAAAAAGCACTTGGCTCAGTACCTGTTAACTACTTAGGTACACTTGATATTACCGGTGGTAACTCAGGCTCACCTACGCTAAACGACAAAGCTGAATTTGTTGGTTTAGTATTTGACGGTGTTTATGAAAGCATTATTGGTGATTGGGATTACGATACACAATTAAATCGCTCAATTCACGTTGATGTACGTTACATGCTTTGGGTTATGGAGCACGTAGATGGCGCCACTAACCTAATCGAAGAAATGGATATTGTTGAATAACCTTTAGCTTATTCAAGTTTAACTATAAAAATCCGGCCATGTGCCGGATTTTTTATTTTAAATTTACTAGAGGCTCATGATTTATTCGAATTTTAACTTAATGGCATTGTCAAAAGCATGTGAGTTTTCAATACTAGTTAAGGCCTCAGCACTCGGTAAGGTGTCGTTGGAAATAAATTGAATAACACTTGGGTCGGGCTGACAAAAAAGTATATCGAATGCCAAACGATCCAAGCCATATAATCCACGATGAATCATATTCGCCGAAAAGATTAATAAATCTCCCGCTTCGAGTTTTATGATTTTTCCCTGTGATAGTGGCTGGTTATTTTTATGACCTCCTTGCTCTAACCTTACATTAAGTTCTTCAGTAGAGTCCCAACGTTTATGTGTACCTGGCACTAATTCAATACCTGGCTCATCCAGTAGAGGCAGCCGAAAATGAATCACATCAGGTGCCGACAAAGCCGATTTTTGCTGTTCAATAGATAGGTGATATTGCGGATCTCTATGCCAATAGTTACTCTGCTTCGGATTCACAGGATTAAAAAATAGTTGGGTATTTAAAAAACAAGGCTGTTTGGGTATCAGTTCATTAACAACAGACATCACTGTATCTGAGCCAATAAAATCGAACAGTACTTGTCGCTGTTTATCATTTAAATGCTGGTTATTAGTAAGGTAGGCTGAATTAACTGCGCTCTGCGCATAATAAGTTGCATTGTCCTTTTGCCATAAACGATGGAACTCCGCCAGTATGGTATGTAACTTTGAGACTTCACTATCGTTAAGAAATTTTCGTATAAGTAAGTAACCACTTTCGCTGTACACCTTATTCATAACGCTCCTTCACTTAACGTCTACTTTCAACTAACGGTACTCTGGTTGGTGGGTTGGTCGCTTGCCAAGCCAGTAAATCTAATCTAAATGTGCGAGCTCTCTGACTTCGCTAACTGTTTAGCTAGTGTTGATTTACCACTGCCCGAGTTACCAAAAATTAATACTTTTCTCAATATTTTCTCCCTTAAACTTAATATTTTGAACTAGATATTAAAGTAATTTATTACAATTATGACCCATAACTCACAATAGTGTAAAAAACAATAATCAGCAAAATTACCAATTACATTCCCTCTCTTATTTCAGTAAATATTCAACAAGCTATCCATAACCACTATCTGCGATAAACAGAGAAAATCATTGTTCTTTTTTTACATATATTGTAAGGTTTTATCGTTGAATTTGAAGTCAAAAGGAATTGCTCATGCGCTCAACGTTAAAAGCGAGGATATTATTCGTCCTGCTATTATCTCAACTAACATTTTCAATAAACGCCAACGCCACCCAAACGTTTGAGCAAGCTTACGCACCAATCGATGTCAGCGGCATTACCATATTTATTCCTATTGAGCTTATTCCAGACTCAGCTGAATATTTAACTATCAAAAATACTAATAACCAATCGTTACTTGAATGGAATGCGCTTCAAGGAGCAACCAATTATATATTAGAGCATAAAGTTAATGGTACTTGGATCATTCTGGATGATAATGTGCAGAGTAATAGTTATACCGCATCAATCTATGATGGACCTGAATTTAGAGTATCAAGTTGTCACCAGTATGGTTGTTCTGCCAGTCAAAGTATTAACAATTGGGCAAATGTAGTCTTACAAATCAGAAGCTTTCAAGCGACTGACTATCAAATTAGTGGAAATGACACTGTTGAAATTTCTTGGGATATTCTTGGAGCAAGTAAAGTACAATTACAAAGTAATAAAGGGCACAACTACGACAATTTATCTCCTCGAAGCTCAAAAAGAGTATCTACTAACGATCTAACAACATTTACCTTAACAGCATCAGGCTTTGGTTCACAAATCAGCCAAAAATTAAGTATTATAAAACCGGTTCCTAAGCCTGAAGTCATCATTCCTCAATCTAGTATTTACTTGCAACCTCTGTACGATTTAGGCTTAGAACCTATAGAACGTTCATTATTAGTCGGTAAAAACAATCATAACTATGTAGCTGATTTACAAAAAAAATTGCATAGGGTATCTGATACTGGACAGATTATTTGGACACGAGATTTACCCGGTTTAATAGCTAACCAACCCGCTTATTTAACCGATGCTAATGGTGAAGCCTTTTTATTTTTTGCTTTGAGTAAATCTAATTTAATTGATACCAATGTTGCGGGCCAATTTTGCCGGCTTAAAGTCGATAATCAAGACTTTAGTTGCTTTAATTTAACCAATAATGCGATTGCTGGACCTACGGTTTATATTGAACATGGTATTATCACATCTAACCCTAGGTTATTTCTTATTGATGTAAAGGGACTATTACATGAATTTTTGCCTTTTGAAAAAGAAAGCCTGCAGTTAATCGGCAGTCAGCAATTGTTGCAAAACCAATCACCAATTAGAGTCCTCACCACACCACAAGTAAATCCATTCACTAAGCAATTTATAGTTCGTACCGAACACAATGACTTTTTGGCTTACCCCGTGCCTACCTCTGAATCATTTATTAATCAAAGTATTAGTGCAATTAGCAATGTATTTTCAAGCGAAGCAGCACAAGCTAACGAACAGCCAGTGCAGACCAATGCTGTTTGGTCACGGAAATTAAATTAAGGATGATAAACATGAAGTACTTTGCTGTTTTGAGGAATATATCTCTACGTAGTTTAATAAATTTACTGATGTTTATAGGATTGATAGTCTCCACTGACGTTATGGCGTCTGAGGATTGGTTCTGTAATGCAGAAACACAAGAGTTAGAAGTGGGTAAAACTTATAACCTACGATTAACTGTACTAGGATCCGATTATGATAAGATAGTGACCCTTAAAAGTATAAGGGTCGATCATATTGAATATAACAATCCTTCTCCAGGATCAACTACATATACAAATCCCTACTACTTTTCTTTTACACCAACATTGGCTCATGTAGGATCTGTAGTTCTAAAATCAGAATTCTATATGTTCAAGGTTTCACATCGATTGGGATCTAACTTTTCATGTTCAAAAACCCTCATTGTAAAACCTTCTAACAAACCTACAATCTCAAATTTTAATTTAGCACCGACAGTATTTGCTGGGAATAACGTTATCATTAGTGCTACCGGCAATGATGTCGATAGTGATCTTACTTCGGTATCAATTTATGAAAAACTTAGAGTTGGATCCTCGACTGACTATCTTATCAAAAAGGTCTGTCCAACAAGTGCCACCAGATCAAAAACATGCAGTTACAGTTGGACCAGTAGTGGTTTGGGTGCTCATACCTTTGCCATTCGCGCTAAAGACAGTTTTAATAACCTAAGCACCCTTTCTGAAAAAAGTATTACCGTTAAAGAGCAAAACACCCTCCCAACAGTAACACTGAGATTACCTAGCAATAGTTTGACGCTTAATAAAGGAAGCTCACTTTCATTAGCGGCGACGCCAGTCGACAATGACAAAGAAACAGCCAACCAACTAAAAACATTAAAATTTTGCTATGGTAACTCTCAGCAGAGCGATTGCCATTCTATACCCCATAGCTGCTCAATTATATCTAGCAAAGAATGTACTGCAAGCGTGACCCTTAGTGCATCCACCTATGTATGGGCTGAAGCGGGAGACAATCATGGAATAACAAAGTCTGTTGCACGTAAAATCACCATTGATAAAAAACCGACCGTGAATTTTACGCTAGACCAGAACCATGCTTTAATTTCATCAGCTATTTCCTTTAGCGTTACCCCAACCGATGACGTTAGAGTTGATAGTGTGCAAATTTGTCGCGGGGCGCTTAATACCAGTTGTTCGAACCAAATAAAGCAATGTAATCGTGGTTCAGGTGTGACCTGTAAAGGCTCTTTTCTTGTAGATTTTCCGGCGAATACTTATGACATTTTTGCCGTAGTAACTGACAATCGTGGCCAAAAAAACCTCTCGGCAGCCAACTCGTTAGTGGTTTATAGCGGGCAAGGGGTTCAGATCACTTCACCGAAAATAGGTGCCACGTTTGATGAAAAATCAACCATTACCGTAACCGCCCGCACTGAAGCGATTGCAGGCCTAGGCAATAAGCTAGCGAAAGTAGACTTTTACCTCGATGGCGTCGACTTAAAAGCAACAATTACAAAAGATTGCAACGATCCTGCAAGTCCATTGAATAATACTGTGAGTGTTTCACTACAAATTGGTAGAGCACCTGAACATGATTTAACCGCCGTCGCCACTGATTGTAAAACAGGCATAAGCCGACACAGCGCGAAAATTATAATCAAGACAAATGAAATAGCACCTGAAATCCCTATTGTTCAAGCTTTTACTGGAGAAAGTCCTTCTGTAACAGGTGTTTATACTGCCAAGGCACTTCCATCTGCAGGTGTGGTAACAGGTTATAACTGGTATGAGAATGGCTCAACTACAGCTATTGCAAAGACCGTATTACCCGAGCTTCTGATAGAGAAAGGCTACACAGAAAACGGTAATTACACCTATTGTGCTCAGGCCTATAATAACAGTGGTGTTAGTCCCATAGGCACCGGAAATCAATGTAAAACCATCACGGTGGCTCGAGTCGAAGACACTCCTGATAAGCCGGTATTTAATAATATTTCATTACAACAACCGGGAAGTTATTTACTCAGTTGGCCTGCTGATGTCGCGCAAGCAGCTTATTTTGAACTTTGGGGTAGTACTGGCACTTTATATAATCCTGACTGGATATTGTTGAGTGGAAATCCTGACACTATTGTTGCGCAGTATCAGCAAAACATGCCCACAGTGGGAAATTATAGTTATCAACTAAAAGCCTGTAATTCGCAGAACGTTTGTACTATTGGTCAACAAATGACTATTAACCATCAAGCACCCTACCTGCAAAATGCAGAGTTCGACGCTTATTATGACAGTTTCTGTGGCGCTAATTGTTTAGTACTTACCGGTTTAGCCCTTACTGACGAAAGTATTGTCAGTATTCAAGTAAGAAACAGCACCGAAAGTTACAGTTTTTCAGGTGCTGATCTTATTTCAGTTGATGCCAATACACTAAAAGTTAAAGCCAACCAAAGAATTAAAGACGGTTTAGTTAATGGTGGTATTACTATTGAGGTGAGTAACTCTGTTGTCAATGCTAATTCAGCGACAATTGTTTTAGATAATACTGGCGCTAATGAGCGCTTTGATCTGATTAATCGTGCTCCAACGGTGAGTGACAATAACACTATTTATGTGGGAATAGATCACAATATATACTCGCTCAACCCTCAAAATGGCGAGACCAATGCAGGCTGGCCTTATATCACTAACGGTGACGTAGTGGCGGCTCCAACCTTAAGTAAAAATAATGACCAAGAAGAGATTATTTATGTAGGCTCTAAAGATCATAATTTTTATGCTTTACATGAAAATGGCGAACTGTTTTGGAAAACAAAAACACGTGGTGAAATCATCGCTTCGGCAGAAATAGATGAAAGCAATCAACTCTATGTTGGCTCAATGGATAAAGCTTTATACGCAGTTGATGCTACTACAGGCGATATTCTATGGCAGTACCCTCTTCCACTGGGCATAAGTCAAAAACCTGCGCTATCGGGTGATGGTTTGGTTTATGTGACAACCGATGATCAACAAATACATATTATTAACCGTCGTAATGTAGGTACCCAAGCCTTGCGTTGGCAAGATATTGACACTTCACTCATTCGAGAATCACTAGACACAATAGATAACTGGCAACCTAGCCAAGGCGAAGTGCCGCAACTTAAACTGATTACACGACTGTTCTACGCTATTCTTCAACGTGCACCCACTGAAAGAGAATTAACTTTTTTCGCTTATTCATCCTTTATGGGTTTAAGCCTAGAAGAAATTGTCCATGCTTTTTTAAATGCTGATAAAGGCAAAGAAAACTTTCCAAATAGCGATAGCCACAGTGTGTTTTTAGATAAATTATACGCTGCATTGTTTCCCGATCCTGATAATGTGCCTGCACTGGTCGCAGGTAATGACAAAGCCTATTGGTTAGCCAAACTCAATGCAGGATATACCCGTGCAGCCATTGTCGTTGCTCTGGTGGGTTCAACAGAATATGGTGCCTATGCAGATAATGTAGTCTTAGTGGTATTATTTAACTTTTATGAAGAGTGTCAATTAGCGCACGGGTGTGAGTTCCAAGGTGACTCAGATGGTGACGGATACTCTGATGCTTTTGAAGAAGAACATGGCTTTAATCCATTAGATCCAACAGATACTGATATAGCAATTCCACAAGTAACCGCGACTGCTCCAAGTTTAGGACAATTTACCCTAAACATAGTATCAGAAGGTGAAATAAGTCATTTTAAAATATTGCAATCAGTGAATGATGAAGAATTTTCCATTATTGAAGATAATTTACAAAGTAACAGCATCACATTAACCAAGGATGTAGCTAGCTACCGTTACCAAGTGCAAGCTTGCAGAAGTGTACTTTGTAGCGAGCCTTCTAACTTTGTTAACGTCAACATTAGCAAAAGTATTGTTGAAGGGAGAATTTCCCCTGATAGTGCACCACAAACAGTTGCGCCTAAAAATGCTCCTCATCAAGCGTTAATTGATGCTTCTGCCTCATATTTATTGACATCGGGTAATTTCCGCATTACAGAAAATGGTACGGCAAGCTTTAATTTGCCTATTGCCTTGCCTGCAGGTATTGCCGGTGTAACACCGAGTTTATCATTGTCTTATGATAGCCAACGAGGTGAAAGTAGTGCTGGTGTTGGTTGGGCCGTCTCCGCAGGCTCTGCTGTGAGTCGTTGTCGTCAAACACAAATTGTAGATGGCCAATTCGCCCCTTTAGGATTTGATGAAAATGATCGTTATTGCCTTGACGGACAGCGATTAATTTTAGTGGCGCATGATAATAGTAGTGAACCTACTGAAGGAACGGTAGGTGCGCACTATCGCACTGAAATAGATAATGGATTAAAAATTACTGTTGAGTCTGCCGAAAATGGTGTTGATACCGTTTTTAAAGTGAAGGGCCTAGACGGCAGTATAAAAACTTACGGTGGGACGGTTAACTCAACCGATGTGAGATATGACGGTACAGTAACATGGTTAATTCGAACCATAACAGACAACCTAATAAACACTGATAATACCGTCACTTATACCTATAAGCATGATGAAATTGGTACAAATGAAATTGTACTATCCCGCATAGATTATAGTAGTAATAGCATAGTTCTAAATTATCAAGCTGGCCGTGTTCGTACCTCAAATTATTTTAACGGTGGCCTAGTTACCACAAATGCTGAGTTAACCAGTATTGACGTGTTAAATCATAATAAAGTCAACATTCGTAATTACACATTAGTTTATAAAAAAAACGATATAAGTAAAAGAGAACTTAAATCGATTACTGAATGTAGTGGCACTGTATGTAAACAGCCTATTGCTTTTACTTATCGACCTACTTTAGATACTGCGCCAGACATGTTTCCACAATCTACTACTTTATTTAGTGGAACAAATACGCTTGCTGCTTCTATTGTGCAAGACGTTAACTCTGATGGTAACAATGACCTAGTGACCTTAGAACACCTTGGTGACACCTCCTATGAATTGTGTGTAGATTTAGGCGAAGAAACAGATTGTATTACCTTTGATCGTGGTAATGGAAATACCCAAGTACCTATCGTGTTAACTGACACTGATAATGATGGTTGGGTAGAAATATTGGTGATGATGGAGAATTTTGATGCTACCGATTATCTTACCGACTTCTGGCAGGAAATTACGTTTACTGATGGCGTTTTAAATCAGCCGACTGATCTAGCTAGAGTTAATCCTGGCTATATTATTACTCAAGATCATGACCATTCATTAAGAAGCTTTGATTTTGATGGTGATGGCCATAACGACTTGGTTTCCGCTTTTGAAGACAAGCTAAAAGTTAATTATTGGAATGCTTCTGAACAGAGCTATTCAATGATAACTGTTATCGATAATTTTACAGGGAATATATCTTCCAAACTTGAACAAAAAGACATGTTCAAAGGTGGTTGGCATGCCAGTGATTTTAATGGTGATGGACGTGGCGATATTATTGCGTGGGCTTGTGAAAAGACCTGTACGGGTGATGTTCAAGGTGACAAAGTTCATATTTTAACAAGTAATGACAATGGCTTGGATTTATATCAAACGATATTGGTTAGTGGTCATTCATTAACGACTGCCGACTTCAACAGTGATGGTTATAGCGATGTCATGCTGTACAACACTAGCCTCAAGCAATGGCAAATCAACCTTAATATGGGGAAAAATTATTTATATTTAGGTGCATTTTCTCCTGTGAACGTATTAGATTTACCTTCTGATATGGAATTCAGTGCCGACATTGCGCCCGTATTAACGGATCTAGATTCGGATGGCAATGTAGATATTCTTTTTTATTCAGATAACGCTTGGTATAGTGCCGAATGGTCACCGCAAGATAATAACTTTATATTTAATAATCAGCCTATTATAAACACATCTAGTATTAAAATAGGTGATAGTGCTTACTTCACTGATTGGGACAACGATGGTAGACAAGACTTTATTATAAAACGTAGTAAATCAGTCACTGCTTATATGAATGTTTACGCACCAACTATGCCTGGTTTACTTGACTCGGTCATACAAGCTAATGGCTTGAATACGAGTATTCAATACGGCAGTATGAATGAAGACTCGTTATATGAAAAAGGTAATCAAGCGCAGCTTTTAGATCATCTTGTAAGAGTTAGAACCTTAGACATCATCAATAGCATGCCTTTAGTTCAATCTGTTACTAGCGTAACCCCTAGTACTGCTAATCCTAACGCAACGTCTACTGTACAATACCAATACAAAGGCGCTCAAATTCAACTGGGTGGACGAGGTTGGCTAGGCTTTTCTGAAATTATTACCACGTCAAGTAAAGACGGCAAAACCTTAACCAATAACACAAAGTTTAAACAACGCTTTCCTTATAGTGGAATGGCAACTTATGGTAGACAAACTCTCAGTGGCCTTATCTCGCCGATCAGTGAAAACACGAGTCGTTATTCTACTGAGATAATTGATGGTTTAACCGCCGGCACTAACTACTATCGAATTTATGCTGATGATACTCGAAGCTGTCAGGCTAATATAAGCCGAGATATCAGCGAAAATTTAGCTGTCAGTGGCTATCATTGTAATCAAATTTTGCTAAAACAGAATCATTATGGTGATGTAAAAGAAACGCTAACTAGTACATATGCTAGCATTAGCTCAAGTGATTTTATGGCGTTAACAGATGAGAGCTATTACCAGCCTATTAGTAACACCTACAATTCAGAAAACGTTCTAGTCGCATTAAGCGATTGGCTAAGTCAAACCGATGTAACTAACGATTACATAAAACCGGGGCGTTTATCCTCCACCCAAGTAGTGCATCGCCGCGAAGGACATGATGATATAAGCCGAGCAAGTGCTTTTACCTATTATCCTATTGACCATCAAAATGCAGATATGTTGTGGGAAGAAATTGTAGAGCCCGATGGTGATTGTAGTGCTTACTTAAAAACGTCTCATACGTATGACACATGGGGTAATGAAGTTGAAGCGCGGGTAACAAATAAAACTGGCTGTGACAATTCTATTAATCATGTCATTAGCACTCGATATGATATTGAAGGACGCTATCCCACTGATGTAAGTAACAATAGTTTTACCAGTAAAAGGGTACTCTCTCGCAATGCATTTGGTCAATCCACCAAAACAACAAATGCAGACGGAGTAGAGGCTGAAATGCTTTATGGACCTTTTGGTAGCCTGGTGTACACCTATAATGCCAGCGGAAATCAATCAACCAAATTAAACCAAGCTTGTGCATTAGCCAATTGTTATATGCAAGTGGTCAGTAGTAAAAATGGTCAAGCCTTACAAACCGACTATATCGATATGGCAGGAAGAGCCTTTCAAAAAGATATTATCGATGTTTTAGGTGGTACACACAGTAGTTATCAGCATTATGATAGCTATGGTCGAGGTATCTCTGTTGAAGCCCCTGGCTTATTAGCCGTGACTAAAAGTTTTGATGTATTTGACCGACTCATTAACGAAGTTGATGACAATATTGGAATAACCACCAGTATTGCTATTGACGGCCTTAGCCATACCACCACTATGACCGGTGATTTACCCGGCGGTGTTCAAAGTACCTCGGTCACGCTAAACAGTTTTGGTGAAAATAGTAGCGTGACTGATAATCTCGACACCACGCTTACCTATACCTACAATAGCACTGGTAAGCTTTCTACGGTACATAGTAGCGCCGATGATATGATCATTGTTAATAATACCTACGATATTCTTGGTCGTAAAATCAAGATGATTGATAAAAACACCGGAACATGGAGTTATAGCTATAATGCTTTAGGGCAATTAGTTGAACAAACCGATGCCCGTTTAAATATAACGACAAACCATTATGACAATTTAGGTCGTAAAAAATGGCAAAGCGTTACAGGGGAAGAAACCAGCTATTGGCACTATACCAATCACCAACTAACCAGTGAAAGCTCAGGTGACTGGCAACGAAATTATTACTACGATCACTTAGGCCGCAATAGTGCTAGTTTAACCTCATTAGATAGTAGTCATAACTGTATAGACGGCGTAAGTTATAATAGCGTTAATAACGAATTGCGTATAACTAATAGTGCATTAAGTGACCCTATTGAAAGTCGCTGTGTTATTCAACAAAACAGCTTTGATGAACACGGTCGTGTTTATCAAAAATTTGACGATTATCGCCGTTTGAGTACCGGAGAGTTTATTGAGGCACGAGGGATTAAGTACCAGTACGCTTACGGTCAAGTAATTAAACAACAAGAAGCCCGAGAAGGTGAGGTAGGCCGTACGTACAGTGAAACATTAAGCATTAATAATTTTGGTGGTATATCCTCTTATAGAAAAGGGTTACATACTATCAGCTTAGGCTCAGATATTTCAGGTAGAACTTCTAATATTAGTAGTGGCGCTGGGGATTACATTCAGCAGAACAGTTACAGCTATGATGGCCTAGGTAACTTAAAAACCCGTACCTTTACACCCCAGACCATCCAAGAAGAACAACGTTTTAGTTACGATGGCTTAAACCGTATAACGACGGTAAATAGCAATCAGCTATATCATTATGAAAACAATGGTAACTTCCAGAATAAAGATGGTTGGACACATAGTTATGGCGAATCTGCTGGCTCAGTTGTACAACCACTGCATGCCGTCACTAGCCGTGTTAAAAATGGCGTAACCGAACGCTTTTTCTACGATGAAAATGGTAACCAACTTAGTGCTGAGAAAAACGGTGTTAATTGGCGTAACATTGAATACAGCGGTCGTAATAAAGCAACCTCTATTGATGAAGACGGTGAAATTACTCAGTTTGCCTATGACGCCAATAACACCCGGTATAAACGCACTACTGCAAACCAGGTTATTTATTATGTCGGTGCTTTAGAGCTGACTATTCAAAATGAAACCGACAGCCAACCACAACAAAGCTTTATTAAACGTGCTATTAGCGGTCAAGCATTGCAAACCTATTACAGTTCAGGCAATGCTCAGTTGAAATGGCTTTATAAAGATATTTTAGGCTCATTGATTGCGGTAACCAATGAACAAGGGGAATTGTTAAAACGCTTTACTTATGATGCCTTTGGCGCGCAGCGAGAACTGTTGCCTACCGAGCTTGATAGACATCATTACGCTGTATCTATGGAGCATTTAATTCTGGCGCAAGTACCGATGAACATTCGTGGCTACACGGGTCATGAGCCCGTAGGCACTAACGGCCGTATTATTCATATGAACGGTCGGATCTACGATCCAACGTTGGGGAGGTTCTTACAGGCCGACCCGTTTATACAAGCACCGATGAATAGTCAGAGCTATAATCGCTATTCATATGTGTTAAATAACCCATTAAGTTATACCGATCCATCTGGTTATTTCTTTAGTGGCTTGAAGAAAAAGCTTAAAAAATGGTGGAAACCTATTGTTGCCGCTGTAGCCGTTTATTTTACAGCAGGAGCTGCTTCTGGTTGGGTATCAACATGGGGAGCTACTTGGGGGACCGCTGCAACAGCTGCTACTGCGACTACGGCTGCTACCGCAGCAACCTTGACAACTGCTGGTTCAATGGCTGTCGGAGCAATGGCCGGAGCTGCTGGAGGATTTGTTGGAGGAGCATTAACTACTGGCAGTTTTACTGGAGCGCTAAAAGGTGCTCTTGTTGGAGCGTTTTCTGGTGCTGCTTTCGGTGGGGTTAATGGCCATTATGGTGATACTTGGAATATGAGTAGAGTTGGTGCCACTTCGTTAGCTGGAGGAGCTTCATCTAAAGTTGCAGGTGGTAATTTTGCGAACGGTGCAAAGTTTGCATTCGCTGCTGCTATGATGAGATATGGTTATAATAAAGCGATGAATTATGATGTCACATGGAATAAAGGTAAAGGGTTAGCTAGCCCTGATGGTACATACCTTGAGAGTGGAGGTGTACCAAATGGTCCGATAGTTTTTGGAACTAATACATCCCCCTTAACAGGGAATACATGGGGAGACTTTTTTAAGCAAGGAGGGGCATTGAGTACAACAGCCAATCACTTGCCTGGTATGAACCCTCTAGCTAAAGTCCATGATTGGATGCAAATAGGATTTGATAAAATTTCAGGTTCTAATGATAGTATGTTAAGAGCTGTTATGAATGTTCCTGCTATGATTCCGGCAACAGTAATGACTTATGGTGCGTTAATGACAGATGTACAATTAGCAACTTCTATTAATAATTCAGAATGGATGAGAAGAAATAATGGCTAGAATTATATTATGCGTACTACTTATTTCTGGTTGTACATCTATGTACAAAACATCGCATGAGTTATTTATTGATATGATGAATGATTACATCAAACTAGAGAAAACGTTACCTGAATTACAAGCTTTTAGTGGAAAAAGAATAGCAGACCAAGAGTTTAATATGAGTGTAGAGTTACTTGTAGACGGAGATAAAAATTATCATTATGCATTACCTAATATCTTTGGAAGACACTGCCATTATTATTTATTAGTCGATTCAAAAACGCAATTAGTTAAAGGCTGGGAATTTGATAGAGATAAAAGCAATCCAAAAATAAACTGTGGTGCGTCTGGTTAAAATAGAAGTAATAATGGGGCAGACCACTACTATTTGTCTTCTTTGATTTCAACCAAAGCTAACCCACGACTGGTCTAGTTGAACGAAGGTTTGGCTTCTTTGGGAGCAAAGAAAGACAGCAAAATTGACGAAAACCAGCGGGAGCTGGTTTTTTCGTATGTAACTATGTGTTGATTAAATGATAATTTTTTTGTGCATATGAACTCTATTTTAATAATTAGTGACAGGTATAACTTTTGAATCCATTTGATCACCTTACAAAAGAAAGACTAAAAGCAGAGCAAGAACTGCAAGAGTTAATATCATCAGTCAATGCTGAAGCTTTGCTGTCATCCATGATAGCTCAACTTATTTTCGTACCAACAGGTTCAAGTTTTGGTGACAAATATGGTAACCATCCAGCTATGTTAGAAACATTGGCTGTAAACTGTATTCCTCGGTTTGGGGATAATAATGATACAAGGTTGCCTGCTCCCATCACCCAACATTGCTACCACTTACTTGAAAAGATCTTTCACGGAAAAATGTTTGAAGGTTTTGGTGATCCTGAAAAAGAAAAAGCTAAGACACCACTAGCATTACAAATGAAAATTCACTCTCAGGTAGTTCGAGGCTCTGCTTTTCCTGAACAAACAGCACATAAAATACAAGTTATTCAAGGCAATTTTGATAAGTGGTTTGAAAAAAATCTTGGGTTATCGCCAAAGCGAGCGGTTGATATTGTATATGCACTGGTTAGTAAAACAGAGTCACTAGCAACCGAGCATACACCACCAAGCCGAAAAGAAGCAGAAGCGTGCAAGAAACTTTATAATGAGCTTCGAGCCAAAAAGGGGCGAACCGAAAAAGAGCAAGAGTTTATTGATTACCTGTCGCATGAAGGCGAAAACGGTGCTTTCATATTTGGTTATGTAACATACCAAAATGAAGTGATGCCCAATGTACTGCCGTTAGATTTATCAGCTATTGATATAGAGCCTGTAGTGACTGATGTAGAAGCAAAAGCTTTTAAAGGATTATTTTGTGTTAACCGGCAAAATATTGATGATGTTGAGCACATTCAACGTAAGCCTTTTTATGAACTTCCATCAGGCAAAGTGTTATTTAGTGAAATATCAAATAGCTTTGATGTTATTTGGGATACGTATGAAAAAGCAGCTCGCACTGAAAGTAAGTTTTATGATTCACGTTACCAAAAAAAGAAGGCAAAATGGTTAGAGCAACGCGCTTACGAGCACCTTTGTAAATTTTTCCCTAAAGATTCGGTTTATCAGAGTCTGACATATCCTGACCCTACCAAAGAATCGGGAACCACAGAGTTAGACTTGGCGGTAAAATGGGGGCCTTTTCTTATTGTCATGGAAGCGAAAGCTAAGCAGTTTCGTTTTGAGTCTGTTACTGGACATGCGAGTAAGTTGCGCACTGACATTAAAAAGAATGTTGAAGATGCTTACCAGCAAGCCCTTAGAGCCATTCAATATATTAATGAAAATGATACTTGCGCTTTCATTGAAGCAGAAGGCGGTAGAAAGCTGACTTTTGATTCAGCATCTGTGCATAAAATATTCCCTATTTCATTATCTTTTCATCATTTGGCAGGTATTGCTACTCAATTAGATGAACTGGAAAACATGGGGCTATTTACAAGCAATAAATACCCTTTTTCAATATGTGAATCTGATTTGGAGCTGCTAGCAAAAATTGAGGTTACACCAGATGAACTCCTGCACTATGTCAGTAAGCGTATTGGCATTCTCAATGATGATAAAGGTTGGCAAGGTGATGAGCTTGACTTGTTTGGTGCTTATCTCGATTCTCGATTATTACTTCCAAATATTGCTGATGAATCGCAAGAAATACCCAACTACCTCTCTTTTGTCGGGTACTCAGGCCAGTTCGATCAGTTAATGTCTTATGAACGCGGTGAATACCCTGATAAACCTGATATTAGTTTTAAATTGCCAGAAGGCGTTGATGAAATCTTTCATCAATTAAAGCAGTGGGATGACGATGGTGCTCGATGGATTTCATTTGCGTTATTAGAGCTTGACGATTCGGTATTGTACTCTGTCGCTCAGGCTGTTAATGAACTCAAACATATAACGCTAACACATGATGGTTTTAGGCGAATGTCTTTCCATCAAGGGGATACATCAATCTCAGTAGTTGGTTCTTCAGTTGCAACATTTGAAGAGCTAAAAGAGAACATGCATAAGCGCGGGTTGGTAGAAAAATACCGTAGAAAAACACAAAAAAGTATCGTGTTTGGTGTTCTTTGCAATGGTAATGACAAAGTATTTGAGTCCGCTGATTATATGGAGTTTGATTGGCAACCAGACAAAAATATGGAAGCATTAGTTCAAAGTGAGCCTGCATGTGTGCCAAGTATAACTCCAAAAAGAAATGACCCTTGCTTCTGCGGTAGCGGTAAAAAATATAAAAAATGTCACAAGAATATTGTTGAAGAAAACAAACGAAAATATACAAACTTGGCTTGATGAAATTGTAAATATAACAATTCAAAGCCCATTGAAGTTAACTTAGCCTTTAATATACTTAAACCAAAGTTAGCCTTTAATATACTTAAACCAAAGTTAGCCAGCGGAAGCTGGTTTTCTTTATCTAGCGTTTAGCCAAAGATTTTTCATCTAGTGAAAATAGTCGTTTGGTGCCAAATTAAGGCCCGTTTGCAAATAGTCTGTTGTCCTTATTGATCAATCAATAAATTATTGACAGTTTTGGTAATTTTTAAGTTTTTACCGACTGGTCCTATGGAGTGAAATGCTTGGTCCCGGCAAGCTGACTTCATTGGTCCCATAAGGTGACTTTTACGGTCCTGTAATGGTGAAATATGCAATTGCTAATACCGGTTGATAGAACCAACCAAATCACTTAGGCAAGACCAAAGACTCACTTTGATAGCACCACGTATTTCAGTTCATAGGACCAATATTTACTTTAATTAAAATTAATTGAACATGGCAAATATAGATTTTTCAAAATTCAGCTCTGATGTACGTTTGATTTGCTCAGGAATTAACTAGGACACCCACTCTTAATTGAAAAGATATAAGTCCTCTACTATGGTTAAGTTAACACCTACCATATAGAGGGGCTTTTCTATGACCACACCAAGAAAGCAACTAATTAGTTTAGCTGACACGCCCTATTATCATTGTATTTCGCGCTGTGTTCGCCGTGCGTTCCTTTGTGGTGAAGATAAACTTAC
>MAAF01000066.1 GCA_002163005.1 Colwellia psychrerythraea
GCTCGTCATCTTCTAGCAAGCTAGAAATGTTACCGCTCGACTTGCATGTGTTAAGCCTGCCGCCAGCGTTCAATCTGAGCCATGATCAAACTCTTCAATTAAAAATCGTTTGTATAACCTCATCGCAAGCGATGTGTTACTGCTCAATGAATTCTGTCGTGCTATCTACCGAAGTAAATAGCGCATTACATAGTCGCTACCTACCTAACTAAAGATACGTAACTATATTTATTTGCATGAACATCATTCATTAAGCGTTTTTTTTGTTCTCCCCGAAAGGAAAACTATGTAAAACAACATAATGTGAGTGCTCACACAAATTGCATGATAACTAATTGTTAAAGAAGAACTTCATAAACTAAGTTAGGAAGTAGATAAGAGTCGCATTCGCTCTTTATCTGAAGCAAAATAAGTTGAACTTAATTTGCATTGCTCGTTGCTATTGCCCCGAAGCAGGATGCGTATAATACGCTTCCGAGTTTTGATGTCAACGTTTATTTTAAATTATTTCGAAAAAGATTTAAAACTTGATGTTAACTTACGTTATTTCTCGCTAAAGCGTGTAGATAACGTATCAAAACAGTTCGTTGATGATTCATTTTGCGTGAACCCCTTGGAACTGGAGCGCATTATAGAGAGCTTTCAGTTTTGGTCAACACCTTTCCCACATAAAATTGCATTTATTGAATCGTTCGTTCAGTTAAAAGGCAACACGTTCATTTAAACAACTATATCAGTGGAAATTATTGAAGATTATTCTTTAATAGCAGATTAATTGCATAAACTTTGCACTTGATAGTTGCACATTATAAAAAGCTGCGTAACATAGAATTGCTATTTGCTTATATTCAAGCAGTTAAATTAGTTTATTAAAATAATAATTAGGTATCTTTATATGAAGTCTCCAACGTTACAAACAGTCATCATTGCTGTTGCTTTTGCCATCATCGCTTATATTGTCACTTTTGCCGTACCGGCTAGTTCTATCCTTATTGCTAGTTTAGTATTTGTTAGTGCATTTCTCGCACCTTTACTTACTGGTAGTCCATCAGCCAACCCAGCTTCATCTACAGCCAGCAGCACTATTGCTTCGGATGAGGATGTTAGAACCCTTTATGTTGGTAACTTACCTTATAGAGCGAATGAAACCTCAGTACGAGAACTCTTCTCAGAACATGGCTCTGTACATTCTGTACGTTTAATGAAAGATAAACATACAGGAAAACGTCGTGGTTTCGGTTTTGTTGAAATGGCTGCTGATGATTTAGACAAAGCAATATCTGCATTGAACGATACTGAGTTTCAGCAACGTACATTGAAAGTAAGAGAAGCAAAGGAACGCCCTGAGCGAACTGAAGATAACAATCAAGACGATTAACGCTACAACTTATATAATAAAAGGCCGCTATAACAGCGGCCTTTTTTATTGCTCTACATTTAAAGTTGAACAGTTATATATTGCCAAGACATCAATTTATTTTTTTAATGAGTATTCTACGTTTTGCTACAATAGCTTAAACTGCTTTATAAAGGATAAGCGGGCTTAAGTTACTTCGGCTTCTTCATCTTCTCCTATCATTTACCTAATAGAATACTTGAGCGGACAAACGTTAATGAATTCTGAGCCACCTCTTCAAAATTAGCAGTGTAGTTGCCTTACTGGTTTCTTACACTTATAACTATTTATCAGCAACAATGATTAATAGCTAAGCAAAGTAGTTAATATTGGCTTATTTTTATAAAATAGACTGATTAAGAGCTAGACAAAAGCTAAGTCGATAGTAAAATTCGGGCTGTTATTCTAATCTCTCTTTCTTTATACAAGGCACTTCCATGTTTAGTCACATTCATCCGGATAATTACGATGCGCAATTATCAAAAAAACAACAAGATATGGCTAAGTTATTTAGTGACTTCAACCTACCAGCTGCTGACTTATATCCATCAGTACCATTAAATTATCGCCAAAGAGCAGAATTTAGGGTTTGGCATGAAGGTGATGATCTTTATTACATCATGTTTGATAGTAAAACTAAGGAAAAATTCAGAGTCGATGACTTCCCTGTAGCCAGTGAGTTAATTAACAAGGCGATGAAAGCTTTACTTGCCACAATTAAAGATCAACGTGAATTACGTTTTAAACTTTTTCAAGTCGATTTCCTATCTACACTAAGTGGTGAATTATTAATTAGCATGTTGTATCACAAGCCTTTGGAAGAAAACTGGCAAATTGAGGCAGAAAAGCTAAAAGTTCAGTTATCAACAATAGCCCCTGTGGATATCATTGGTCGCGCAAAGAAACAGAAAATTATTGTTGATAAAGATTATGTGATGGAGTCTTTGGACGTTGGAGGCAAGAACTATGTTTATCAACAAGTAGAAAATAGTTTCACTCAACCAAATGCAGGTGTAAATGAACAAATGCTCTTATGGGCTCAGCAAGCAACACAAAATGCAGGTGGCGATCTCATTGAGCTTTACTGTGGTAATGGTAACTTTAGTATCGCCCTTGCTGAAAACTTTGAACGAGTACTTGGTACTGAGATATCAAAAACCTCTGTTCGTTCTGCACAAATCAATATTAGTAAAAATGGTATTGATAATATAGATATTGTGCGTATGTCTAGTGAAGAATTTAGTCAAGCTATGAATGGTGAACGAAAGTTTAGACGCTTAGAAGATTTTGATTTAACAACTTATAACTACGATACAGTGTTAGTAGATCCGCCTCGTGCTGGATTAGATAGAGACAGTGTTGAATTAGTTAGACGTTTTAATAAAATTATTTATATTTCGTGTAATCCCGAAACTTTGAAAGATAATTTAGCGCTGCTAGTAGAAACACATCAAATTGATAACTTTGCCTTATTTGATCAGTTCCCTTACACCGACCATATTGAAACAGGTGTAATACTAACAAGAAAGTAACCTAACGAGATTTTCTAGATATTTTACGACGATCACTTAGCTCAAGAGCACCACGAGCAATAAAGCGTAATTGCTGAATTGTTTGTTGAGCTAATTGGTCACGTTCCGCTTTATCTTCTATATCAAGTGCATCCGAACCAGCACTAAAAACAATGGTTACCGCAGCATTAGCCTGCATATATGCAACATCAGCTTCAAGCTGATTCGCTTTTTGAAGATAATCACAAAGCTCCATTGTAAAATAACGAATTTCTCGTATTACAGCAGCACGAAAAGCAGCAGAGGTGCCTGAACGCTCACGTAATAAGAGTCTGAAAATATTACCGTTACTTTCAATTAATTCCATAAAGGTCTGTACTGATATTTGAATAACAGATCCGCCTTTAGCAATACGCTGCCTTGCTTGGCGCATTAACTGCCTGAGTGTTAAACCTGCTTCATCCACTAAAGTTAAACCTAATTCATCCATATCTGAAAAGTGGCGATAAAAGGATGTCGGCGCTAAGCCAGCCTCTTTTGCGACCTCACGTAAACTTAAACTAGAGAAACTACGCTCTGCACTAAGCTGATTTAGAGCCGCATTAATTATCTGACGGCGGGTCTTTTCTTTTTGTTGTGCTCTTACACCACTCATCTAACAGGCTCTTTATGACATAAATTCAATATTATTATCATAATACTGAATTAGCTCAATATTGTCAGTTTTAGTTCTGATAAACTACTGCTATATTTTTATATTAAATAAATACGAGGGCTCACTTTTGGTTAAATCAAAGACAAGCAAAACTGTAGAAAAAAGTTTTGATTATGACGTAATTATCATAGGTACAGGTCCAGGTGGAGAAGGTGCGGCAATGAATCTTGCTAAGCGCCAAAAGAAAGTTGCCATTATTGAACGTTACCATCAGGTTGGTGGAGGTTGTACTCATTGGGGTACTATTCCATCAAAGGCATTGCGCCAATCAGTAAGCCGCTTGATTGAATACAATTCAAACCCGCTATTTAAACAAAACGATCAAGCAAAACGACTTACCTTCCAAGATATATTAAGTCATGCTTCTGCGGTAATTCAAAAACAAGTTAGCCTACGCAGCGGTTTTTATAACCGAAATCGCGTGAAACATATACAAGGGCAAGCTTCCTTTGTTGATGCCCATACCGTCAGTATTTTACACTCTGATGGTTCTGTAGATAAAATTTCAGCTAAACAAATTATGATTGCCACAGGGTCGAGACCTTATCGCCCTGATGATATCGACTTTGATCACCCTCGTGTTTATGATTCTGACAGTATTTTGAGCCTCAAGCATGCTCCGCAACATGTCATTATTTATGGCGCTGGTGTTATTGGTAGCGAATATGCTTCAATATTTAGAGGCTTAGCGGTAAAAGTTGACTTGATTAATACGCGTGAACGTTTACTGTCTTTTCTCGATGCAGAAATGTCAGACTCTCTCAGCTATCACTTATGGAATAACGGCGTAGTTATTCGCCATGGTGAAGAGATTGAACGTGTTGAAGCAAATGACGATGCAGTAGTAGTTCATTTAAAGTCGGGTAAAAAAATGCGCGCCGACTGTTTACTGTTTGCCAATGGCCGTACTGGTAATACCGCCGATTTAAACTTGGCTGCTGCTGGCTTAAAAGCAGATGGACGTGGTCAGTTAAAAGTAAATGATTGTTATCAAACAGAAGTAGACAATATCTTTGCCGTGGGTGACGTTATTGGTTACCCAAGTTTAGCCAGTGCTGCTTTTGACCAAGGCCGAATCGCCGCTTCTGCTATGGTTGATAGCAGTAGTAAAGCTAAGCTAATTGTTGATATTCCCACAGGCATATACACTATTCCTGAAATTAGTTCTGTCGGTAAAACTGAGCAAGAGCTTACAGAAGCGAAAATACCCTATGAAGTTGGTCGCGCGCAGTTCAAGCATCTTGCAAGAGCCCAAATTTCTAATAACTTGGTTGGCTCTCTAAAGATTCTCTTTCATCGAGAGACTAAAGAGATTCTTGGCATCCATTGTTTCGGTGAAAATGCGGCTGAAATTATTCATATCGGTCAGGCTATCATGCAACAAAAAAATGGTGGAAATACCATAGAATACTTTGTTGAAACAACTTTCAATTACCCGACAATGGCAGAAGCATTTCGCGTTGCAGCTTTGAACGGTTTAAACCGTCTATTTTAAATTGACGAAACTAGCGTGATAAATAAATATTTTCACGCTAGTAATCCTCTCTTACTTGAAGAAAAGCACACTATGAAAAAATTCGGTTTAATGATTGCCGGTATATTCTTGACTCAACCTTGCTTAGCAAGCGATAACTTTACTCTTTATCTTGTGAGACATGCTGAAAAGCAAACTGATAGTAAGAATCCACTATTAACACAGTGCGGCGAAGAAAGAGCAAGACAGTTAGCAACGTTACTAAGTACCGCAAATATTAAATCTGTTTATAGTACGAGTTATCAAAGAACTATGTCGACTGCAGAGCCTTTATCAAGTAAAGAAAAAATCGCTATTGAACATTATAACCCTAGAGAACTTGAACAGTTTTCATTGCATTTAAAAGAACGCAAAGAAAATGCTCTAATTGTGGGACATAGTAATACTACCCCTCAACTGACTCAGCTACTAAGCAACCAAAAAGTTGATGATTTAACGGAAAAAGAATACCAAATGCTCTATCAAGTTCAGTTTATTGAAGGGAAAAGCCAATTAACCCTGTTTAATCAGCCTCTATTTTGTGGACAACCTTAGTACTCCGATCCTTTGTTTTTTCCAGTGCTTTGACCTAACTTAATTACTTCAACTTCAATAATTCTAAAAGGTTGGCCCCACTGTTGAATGGTCATCATATCTTTAATGATCTCACCTTTCACTTTCAGTATTGTGCCTTGTAATTTGTATTGCTTAGCGAGATTCATGGGTAACAGTTTATCTCCAGCTTTAGAAGTTAAACCATAAAAACCACCTTCAAAATCATAATAGTTCACGGTGACTTGTTGCCAAGCTTGCTCATTTTTAACTGTCACTTTGTTATTTCCTTCTTTTAATATCTCTTTTGATTGAAGTTGAGGTTGATCCTGAGCTGCTTGTGAGCAACTGAGTAAACACAGTGAGAACAAAATACTTAGTGGTAACGGTAGTATGAATTTTTTCTTCATAATAACTGTCCAATAAAAAAGGCCAAGGTAATTTTCATACCATGACCTTTATTTGTATTGTTGTCAAAATAATCAAAAACTAATAGAGGTTCAGTGAAAATTCATTCGTCTCATTAGTTAGTCAAAACGACTAAGCCATATAATTTTCTGGCATGTCTAACGCAGCAACACCAGAGTCTACCGCTGCTTGTGCAACAGCTTTTGCAACGGCGCCACACAAACGAGGATCCATTGGTTTAGGGATAATATAGTCTTTGCCGAAGCTAAGATCTTTCTCACAACTTGCTTTAAGCACTTCTGCAGGTACAGGTTCTTTGGCAAGTGTTCTAATAGCATGTACCGCTGCTATCTTCATAGCATCATTAATAGTACGGGCACGAACATCTAATGCACCACGGAAAATAAACGGGAAACATAAAACATTGTTGACCTGATTTGGGTAATCAGATCGACCAGTCGCCATAATGACATCATTACGGGCTGCCAAAGCAAGCTCAGGTTTAATTTCAGGATCAGGATTCGAACAAGCAAAAATAATTGGTTTATCTGCCATCACTTTTACTTGCTTTTGTGATAGAAGATCTGGACCTGAAACACCAACAAAAACATCAGCACCTTCAATAACGTCATCCAATGTTCTTTTGTCTGTATTGTTAGCGAATAATTTTTTATATTCATTAAGATCATTACGACGGGTATGTATCACGCCTTTAGTATCAAGCATGTAGATTTTTTCTCGTTGAGCTCCACACTTAATCAATAATTCCATACAAGCTATCGCTGCAGCACCTGCACCTAGACAGACAATGTTAGCTTGTTTAATATCTTTACCCTGAATATCTAACGCATTCATCATACCAGCAGCAGTTACTATCGCAGTACCGTGTTGATCATCATGAAAGACTGGAATTTTACAACGTTCAATTAACGCTTTTTCAATAGCGAAACATTCTGGAGCTTTAATATCTTCAAGATTAATGCCACCAAAACTATCCGCTATATTAGCAACCGTATTAACAAATTCTTCAACCGTTTTATGCTTTACTTCAATATCAAAAGAATCAATATTAGCGAAGCGCTTGAATAATAACGACTTGCCTTCCATAACAGGTTTTGAGGCCATAGGACCTATATTTCCCAAGCCTAATACTGCAGTGCCATTAGTTATTACAGCGACAGTGTTACCTTTTCCTGTATATTTATAAACATCGTCTGGATTGTTTGCTATCTCTCGACAAGGTTCAGCAACACCCGGACTGTATGCTAGTGACAAGTCTTGGCTGGTTTCTGCTGCGGTTGTTAATGAAACACTTATTTTTCCTGGTGTTGGCAATGCATGGTAATCAAGTGCTTGCTGGCGTAGATCTGTCATGAGAATTCCTAATGCGTTATTTAGTAGTGTTAGTTTTGTTGTTATTGCAAGTATAGCCATGTTTTTTTTATTATTGTTGTTAACACTAGCTTTTACTTACTTATATGGTATTTCATATAGATAGAGTAATTCAAGTCTGTTTTACTATATAACCTCCATCTAAGCTATAACCAATGTAACGCTAGCGTTCGATAAAATCATATCAATTTGATAAATATTGGCTATTTATAACTAAGTAGTTGCGTATAAATATAAGTTAGTAGAGGTGAAATAGACTTAGACTCCTTTTAAACATATTATCCATCGACAAGTCTTATATATTGGATTATGACAAGACAAGTGAATTAATCTAGACATCCGATCACTTAGAATACCGAGACTAAACAGATTAATTAATCAACTTAGATCTACACTAGCGTGCTTAGAACAACAGAATGATTTAAACATGATGATTCTATAGTTAATTCATTTTGTATTGTTATCAGTTTACGAGCTGAAAAGGCTTAAATGCGGCATTATTAATTTTAAGAAGGACGCACTTATTTAGGAAGTGCAAGAGCCTCTCTCCTGAAAACCATTATCTTCAATCAATACCTTGCCTCTAAACCTTTTAATTCTCGTTGAGTGTTCTATAAATTAGCCTGATTGGCATTCACAGAATCATTGAAAACTTTCCAAAAAAAAGTCCAACACTTGGCTGGACTTTATTGTTAAGAAATTACCTTCTCCTTATTAGATAAGGGAAGCTAAAGCTGTCCTTTAAAGAAAAGGATTCACTTTAATAATCGTTTCAACACGATCTGGACCGGTAGAGATAATGTCTACTGGTATACCGGTAATTTCTTCAATGCGTTTGATATAAGCAAGTGCATTTTCAGGTAAAACATCAACTGATGTTGCACCAACAGTGCTTTCAGTCCAACCTGGCATCTCTTCATATACTGGTGTGATTTTCTCATAACCTTCAGCAGCCGTAGGCGGTACAGTGATAATATCACCAGCTTCAGTTTTATAACCTGTACAGATTTTTAATGTTTCTAAGCCATCTAGCACATCAAGCTTAGTTAAACAGAAACCTGTTACACTATTTACTTGAATTGCACGATGCATTGCAACCGCATCAAACCAACCACAACGACGCTCACGTCCTGTAGTTGCACCAAACTCGTGACCGACAGTACCTAAGTGGTTACCAACTTCATCATCCAATTCCGTAGGGAAAGGACCTGAACCAACACGCGTAGTGTAAGCTTTGGTAATACCTAAAATATAATCTAAGTGACGAGGACCAACACCACAACCTGTAGCAACACCACCAGCAGTAGTATTTGACGAGGTTACGTAAGGGTAAGTTCCATGGTCGATATCAAGTAAAGTACCTTGAGCACCTTCAAACATGATAGATTCGCCTGCAATGCGGGCTTGGTCTAATATCTCTGAAATATCAGCGGTCATTTTCTTAATAACATCAGCAACAGCAAGTGCGTCAGCAAGTACTTCTTCATAATTCACTGGTTCAACTTTATAGTAGTTAACCAATGAGAAGTTATGATATTCGACAATTTCTTTTAGTTTAGCAGCAAATGTTTCTGCGCAGAATAAATCGCCAACGCGTAAACCACGTCGTGCAACCTTATCTTCATATGCTGGGCCAATACCACGTCCTGTAGTACCAATAGCTTTATTGCCACGTGCAATTTCACGTGCAGCATCTAAGGCGTTATGGTAAGGAAGGATTAGTGGACATGCGTCACTAATAAGTAAACGCTCACGTACTGGAACGCCCTTGGCTTCTAACATGGTAATTTCTGTCATCAAAGCTTTAGGACATAAAACTACACCATTACCAATTAAACATTTTACGTTATCACGTAATACGCCAGATGGAATAAGATGTAACACGGTTTTTTCACCGTTGATCACTAAAGTGTGGCCAGCATTGTGACCGCCTTGATAACGAACTACATATTTAGCTTTATCGGTTAGTAAGTCTACGATCTTACCTTTACCTTCGTCACCCCATTGAGTGCCGAGAACAACTACATTTTTGCCCATGCTTTACTATTTCATAAGAAAATTAGGCGAAGATTTTACCAAAAAAGCATTTGTAGTCCAAGTTAAAAAACAGCTTTTAAGCTAATTTCTTTACTTACGTTAAAATAGCGAGTTAAGTTAAGGGCTTATAAAAATATTATTCGTAGCCCCAAGGCGTAACTGGGGTGCTAATTGGCTGTGTTAAATCAAAATCAACTCTAAATTCTCTACCTTGACGGATTAAACGATAAGTGAATTTTTTTGGGTATATATACATTTGCCATGTATTGCCGATTGATTGTGGTATGCCTTGATCGATAAAAAGCTCTTTAGAATACTGATCTGCCGGAAAAGATTGCATTTGTGCCCAACCTGCGTCATTGGTATGGCCACCATACATAGTTGATTTATCATTGCTTCCGTCTTTTAGTCGATGATCATGCTTTAATGATAAACCTGAACCAGTTTTAGTAATAACCCATGTACGGGATGAGTCATCACCCACATGAAACGGTATTTGCAATTGACTATCCGTACACTTTCTTACGTGCATTATTAGTTTTTTATTAATAAAACTGCCTCCTGCAGCATTATCGACGGTTACATTACCTTGATAAGACTTACCACAATGTTTACTTATATTATTAAAAAAATCATCTTGAGTCTTTATTGAAACTAATGGTGCTTCTGTTGCCAACAATGTTGCAGATATTGGTAATGATGCGGTTACAGCGAGCACATACTTTCTTATTGTCATATTTTAACCTTTCTTAAATTTATGTTTCGAGAATAACAGCACTTGCATTAATACCAATCCGTATAAGAAAGTGCTCGCTTAGCGAGAATTTAAAGGCTTATAGGCAAGGCATTGATTGTAGGTAATGGTTATTCCCTTACCAAAATCAATAACGCAGTATAT
>MAAF01000105.1 GCA_002163005.1 Colwellia psychrerythraea
GCTTTGCCTGGCTATTTGCAACAAACTGATATGGAAAGTAATGGTAAGTCCGTATCAAAATCAGGTGATAAACTATCTTGGTTAACGGCTCCTGTGGTTTTTGGTCAAGAGGGCACTAATGGACAGCATGCTTTTATGCAGTTAATGCATCAAAGTGATGACATTATTCCTACAGATTTTATTGTTGCTTTAAAAGGTCGAAGTCAATACACCGAGAATCATAAAGTACTCGTTGCTAATTGCTTTGCCCAAAGTGAAGCTTTGATGCAAGGAAAAACATTAGCACAAGTTAAAGCTGAGCTTTTGGAATCTGGCTACACTTCGAAAGAAGTAGAACGACTTGCTCCTCATAAAACCATGAAAGGTAATACGCCGAGCAATACTTTAGTGATGGATCAGCTAACCCCTGAATCAATGGGCGCTTTGCTTGCGCTATATGAACATAAAATATTTGTTCAAGGGGTTTTATGGCAAGTCAATTCCTTTGACCAATGGGGCGTTGAATTAGGAAAACAGTTAGGATCAAGAATCTTATCTGCTATAGACGGTGCTGAAGATGATTTACTATCTGCTTCTAGTCAGAGTCTAATTGCTCGATTTAAAGCAGGTGGAAATTCAAAAAAGAATAGATAAGTGCTTAAGTGATGGGAAAAGCTAATGGATTCCAGACTAAACACTTCGGGAATGACGGTTTCAACGTGGCGTTGCTAGGGCTTAAATGCCTTTATCATCGCTATATCTTGTTTCATCACAAATTCATTAAAGCATTGAGCTAACTTATCTGTTTCGGCTAATACTTTTAGCCAATATTTAATTCTTGTTGCTGCGTCAAGCTTGGTAAAGTCTGTTCTATCGGGAATTTTTCCATAAGGTAGTGATTTTATAAATTTCTGTGAGGGTGCTAATAACACTGTGTCTTCATAACTACTGGCTAGTACTTTTCGAGTTGAACTTTTGTCAAACCATCCTGCTTTGGGCTCGGAGCTAAAGTGCGGATAAAGTGTTAAACCAGGCTTTATTCCTGTGGCGGCTCTTTTTAGAGCGTGTTCATGGTTTCTTTGTTTATCAGAGTTATTGTTGGCTAATGAAAAGTCAAAATGATAATCAATTATACCGCCATCTCGGTAGGTACCTTTGTTTGACCCGTTAATATTTTTGATACCTGTCATCACCATCGGGATCGAGCCTGAAGCCAGTACGGCACTTTTAATATTGTCAGGGGTTAAGGTTTGGTAAAAGTTGCTGAAATTATAGGGGTCCTTTATGACCAAATTACTGCTTGGGTGCTGAAAAATATAGCGTTGATATTGCTTGCTGAGTAGTTTTCTATCTATTTTATTCAGCAACATGCTATTAATTAAGCCAGCACCTTGCATAATCTTATTATCAAAAGAGGTTAAGCCATTACATTTAGCCACTAAAAAGTGTGCTCTGAAGATATTATTGTTGATCACCTCACTAGCACCACTTTCACCGAAGAGCTGATCAACAATAAAAACAGCTTGGTTTGATATCTCTTGTGGGTTTGGTTTGTTGGAGTAAACAGTATTAGCATAGGTATAAGCTAAACGTTCAATAGCTTGTACTGGCTTGAGTTGTGTCAGAGCTGCTGCACGAAAGGCACCAGCACTTGAGCCAATTAAGTTAAGCGCTGTGCTTCTCTCTTTGAAAAAATCACCAAAGAGATATTTATCTAAACCAAATAAGGTAAACCATTTTGGCCCGCCGCTAGCGCCCAGAAAATTAGTAAATAGTTCTTGCTTAAAGCCTTGCTCTTGAATAATTTTCAAGGCGTTTTTTCCAGCGTATATATCGAGCATTACTGCATTAATCTCATGTTTTTATATTATTAGTAAGTCTTATTTAACTTAATTGGTAATCTGATGCGCCATGGGCATTAAATAGTGACTGATAAAGCCTTGTGGCGTAATCATCTGTCATACCAGCAATATAATCGGCGATTATTCGGTGTGAATTTTCATTGTTATCTATTGCCTGTTGCCAGCGTTTAGCACTATTACTTGGTAGTAGACGGTTAGGATCCGATGATAACGCTTCAAAAAGCTCCATCACTATTTGTTGACCTCTATATTCTAAACGTTGAAGACTAGTTAATTTAATAACATAGTTATAAACAAAATCTTTAAATATTTTCAGTACTTGTGCTGTTGCTGTCGATAAAGTGGCGTTGTAGCGCAATATTGGCTCGACAAAACTTAGATCATCTTGCTCATTTAAATCGGTTAATTTAATCGCTGTAATCAAGTAATTGACTAAGCCGCCAATAGCATCTTTTTGCAAATGATGGTGATCACTAAAGAGTTTATCCGTTAAAGTCGCGCTGTATTCCTGCAACCAAACATCATCAATTTTTTGTAGTTTATGTATTACTTCTCGATCAAAATCGTTACGGCTAACGACTTTGGTTACTATGGCATCTTCGAGATCATGAATGCCATAGGCAATATCATCGGCTAACTCCATAATAGAGCAATCGAGTGACTTAAAACGGGTTTTTTGATGTTTGTCTTTGTCTTGCATGGTCACGTTTTCATCGCTTGAGCTTTGGTCGTTCATCGTTTGACCACTCATACTTTGGCTGCTTAGACTTTGAAACAAGGCACGGTCTGTTTTGGATAAGGGTTCAAGTATCCAGTCAATAATATCTTGGTCGTCGGTATATAAACCTTTAGGTGGATGCCACTCATCGGCTTTAAGTTGTCGAAAGTTACTAGCACTGCTTGATTTAGTCTCTTTGCTAAGTGTATCTATTAACTGCGGGTACTTCATCAAACCAAGCAGTGTTCTTCTCGTTAGATTCATACCAAAATGTTCACTAAATGTTTCTAAGCGCGCCACAATGCGGAGTGTTTGGCCGTTACCCTCAAAGCCGCCATGATTTCGCATCATATAGTTCAGTGCTACTTCACCACCATGACCAAAAGGCGGATGTCCTATATCATGAGCTAAACAAATAGTTTCTATTAAGCTATCACTGTTAGGAAAAAGGGCTGCACATAGTTTGGGGAATTTATAGCGTAGTTGAGCGGTAATGCCTGAGCCTATTTGTGCCGCTTCTAATGAATGTGTTAAGCGAGTACGGTAAAAATCACTTTGTCCGCTCCCCATCACTTGGGTTTTTGATTGCAAGCGACGAAAAGAAGCAGAGTGCATTATTCGAGCACGATCTCGCTGGAAAGGGTCACGATGATCTTGCTGTCTGTATGTCACTTTTTCAAGCCGTCTTGCTAACCAAACATCATTCATAGCTATCCTTAGTTAAAACTGGGCGAAGTTATATAACTTGTTGAGTTACTATAACTTACATCATTTACTTTGGCTTATCTTTTCTCGGTATAGCGCAGCCTTTGTGTTCTCTGTGGTGATTTGCTCTGTTGTTCAATTGTATTTTTAAGCATTAGCAATAAATATGGCGCGTTTAGGGGCCGGGTAACCTTCAATGGTCTTACTGCTATCATTTGGGTCAAGAAAATCTTGTAACGACTCTGTATCAATCCACTCGGTTTTTCGTTGCTCATCTAATGCTGTAATATCCGTATTTACTACGCGAACATTATTAAAACCGCATCGCTCTAACCAAGCACACATGGCTTTTTCACTGGGTAAAAACCAAACGTTGCGCATTTTTGCGTAACGTTCACCGGGCACTAATACCGTATTCTCATCACCATCGACGATGAGTGTTTCTAATACTAATTCACCACCTTTAACCAGTTGTGCCTTTAATTGATAAAGGAAATCAATTGGCGATCTACGGTGATAAAGCACACCCATAGCAAATACTGTATCAAATGCTTTTAGCTCAGGTAGTTCTTCAACACCTAACGGTAATAAATGCACTGGGCTATCATCAATAAAGTGCTTTATTGCATTAAACTGCATTAAAAACAGCTGAGTTGGGTCAATACCAACAACAAATTTTGCCCCTGCGCCGCGCATTCGCCATAAGTGATAACCGCTGCCGCAACCAATATCTAAAACATACTTACCCGATAAATCACTAATATGCTCAGCTAAACGATCCCATTTAAAATCACTCCGCCACTCAGTATCAATGTGTAAACCATGAATATGGTAGGGTCCTTTACGCCAAGGTTTAAACTTTTTCATTAAATTTTCAAGGCGCTTAAATTGTCCCTGATCTAAATCACCCAATTCGCCAACTGTAACGGTATTCGTTATATCAATCGCTGAATTAGCATCCACTAGGGGTAATGCATCAAGAGTTTTTTGCCAGTGCTTGAATTCACCGTGCAGGTTATTTTCATGCCAATGGCTCAATTGTGCAGGTAAAGTGTTTAGCCAATGCCCTAAACGGTTAGTGGCAATTTGTTGGTAAAATTCGTTGAACTGTTTCATAGGATTCTAATTAGTCGTTTAAATGGGCGTACTTTATATTTTGTAAATAATTAATCAGTAAATTAATTTTGGTAACTACTTTATGGCGATAAGTGAGGTGAAGTTAAAACACTGAAACCATAATGAAGCATGTTGAAAACCAGCTTGTGCTAAGCGCTGTTTATGTACATCAAGTGAGTCAGTCAACATGACTTTTTCCAATGCGCTACGCTTTTGAGCAACTTCCAATTCACTATAGCCATTATCGCGTTTGAAATTATGGTGTAAATCAATTAATACATCGTCAATAACGTTATCATCACTGGATATTTTTTCAGACAAAACCAATAAACCACCAGGTCTTAAACCTTGGGCTATTTTATTGAGTAACGCTTGGCGCTGTGGCTTTTCGATAAACTGTAAGGTGAAGTTTAATACCACCATGGAAGCATTTTCTATCTCGATATCTTGAATATTGCCTTCAATAATCGTGACTGGAGTCTTCCCTTTAAACGCATCAACATGCATTTTACAACGCTTTACCATATCGATAGAATTATCCACGCCGATGATTTTACAGTTGCTAGCGGTAATTCCTTTACGCATAGCTAGTGTTGCAGCGCCTAAAGAGCAACCTAGATCATAGATGTTACTATCTTCTTGGACGAAGCGTTGGCTAAGACGACCTATAGTGTCGATGATAGTCTTATAGCCCGGCACAGATCGAGATATCATGTCGGGGAAAACTTCAACAACTTGCGCATCAAAGGTAAAGTTTTTTACCTGATTATGTGCTTGTGAGTAAATTAAATCGGTATCAGAATCATGCATTTTCTTTGTTCTATTCACTTTTATGTTAAGTTAGTAACTTGATTGTTAGCGGATATATAATGGCTTATTTTAACCGATCTTATTAGCAACGCTATATTTATAGGGTGTTTTTTTGAATTTTTTTTATAAACAGACCAGTTACATTATTTTAATTACTTTGTTTTTGGCTATTTTCAGCCAAACAGTGTTTGCTGAAAAGGCTGTCATAGCCGTTAAGCAACCCTTAACAATTGCTATTAATGAAACTTCCTTCCCGTATCACTCTATTGACGAGCAGGGTAATGCCATTGGTTTGATGGCAGATATGTGGCGCTTATGGGCTAAAAAACAGCATGTCGAAGTACAATTTATTGTGCTGCCTTGGTTAGATACACTAAGTGAAGTAGCTAAAGGCAATGTAGATATCCACGCTGGGTTATCCATTATTGATTCAAGGCGAAAAACACTAGAGTTCTCCCAACCGTTATTTTCTATTTATACACACCTGTATGTAAGTCAACAACTTAGCAATGTTAATAGTTTAGCTGATTTAAAACCCTACAACATAGGGGTAGTAAAAGGATCAGCTCATATTGAAAGCTTGGAAAAACATCACCCTGATTTTGTTTTAAAAACATATGATAATCGCCACGATTTATACCGTGGGGCGTTAAATAACGAACTTTTAGTTTTTACTGGCTTAGAAAAGTTAGCGGATAATTTTCCTGATTACGATAGCTTAAGGCAGCGCTTTCCAGCCCATAAGGTTTTACGCTATCAACAAGGTGATTATGGCGTTGCGGTGGCTAAAGATAATGATGTATTACTCAATTTAATCGAACAAGGATTTAAAAAAATAACAAGAGAAGAGCGATCAGCCATTGAGCGTAAATGGTTAGGTTTAGATAAACAAAAAGACAGTTTGTTGCTCGCATTTTCATCACATTACCCACCTTATATGGGCGTTAGTTCTTCAGGAGAGCCACAAGGGTTATTGATTGATGTCTGGCGCTTATGGTCTAAACAAGTAGGGATTAATGTTGAGTTTGTTCCTCGTGATATGACCGGAGGATTAGATCTTATAACAGAGCAAAAAGCGGATATATTTTTGGCTTATCCTGATCATGTTAAAGCGTCTGGAGAGACATCTTTTGCGAATTCAATTTATTCATCTAATGCGCAAGTTTATCTAAATAAAAACGTTAAAGATATTGAAGGTAAGCGAATTCGTTCATTGGAGCAGTTTAATCAACAGCGCAACCAAGGTGTTATTGGTATTTGGCAAAACTCTACTTTTAAAGACCAATTGATAACACAATATCCCAAGTTGAATATTCGCTATTTTAGTAGTCTCAGTAGTATGTTAAATGCCGCTGAGCGAAATGAGATCTCTGGCATCGTGGGCTTGGTTGATTTAATTAACACAAGATTAGTACAAAATAACTTACAAGGATTTTTTTACCGGTTAGACAGTCCTATTATCACCTTAAAATTATCACCTGTGATTCATCACAAAAATAATAAACTATTGGAGATCATTAATAGAGGCTTTAACGAGTTAGATATTAATAGTCTTATTAAAATTGAAGATAGATGGTTGAACGGTAATACGGGAGAACACTATTATAAACAACAAGCACAAAAAATTATGCTGAGTGAGGCTGATAAAGACTTTTTAGCGTCCCATGAAAAAATTAACTTAGGCATTATTAAGAGTTTATCGCCGATAGAGTTTATTGACGAACACGGAAAATTTTCAGGTATTAATCGTGATATTACGCGTTTAATTAGTGATAGAACCGGTATTGAGTTTAACTATGTGGCTTTTGATAGTTGGCAAGAGTTATATAAAGCATTATTAGATAATAAAATAGATATGCTTGGCAGTATAACGCCAACAGCAGAACGTGAAAAGCTACTGATATTCACTGAGAGTTATTGGCAAATGCCGTGGGTAATGGTGCATCCACAATATTATGGCCGAAAAACAAAGCTTGAAGATTTTTATGGTAAACAAGTTGCTATTGTCAAAGGCTACTATTTAATCGCCAAGTTAAGAAATAAACATCCTTTAATCACCTTTAAATTAGTTGATAACAGAGAGCAAGCACTAGTTGCGCTGCAACAGGAGCGTGTTGATGGTTTCATTACAACGATGGCCTCGGCGACACAATTATTAAAGCAGGAAAATATTGTTACTTTGATGATATCTATGATGGAAGATGTCAGCTTAGAGAAAAGTCACTTTGGAATAAATAAACAGTTACCGCTATTGAAAGGAATCATTAATAAAGGTTTATTATCGATTACTGAAAAAGAGAAACAAGCCATTTATGACAATTGGTTTACCCTAGCCATTAATACAGGGCTTGATAAAAATGTGGTCTTACAAGTTGGAGCACAAATTGGTGTCATAATTTTATTGGTACTTGGTGTTATTGTCATGTGGAATAGACGATTGCAAGTTGAAATAAAACATCGAGAACAGCTAGAGAAAATTATGAAACATATGGCAACTCATGATGAATTAACGGGGCTTGCTAACCGAGTATTATTAAAGGATAGATTAAGCACAGCAATAGAGTTCCATCAACGACAGTCACTTAAAATGGCAGTATTATTTATTGATCTCGATGGTTTTAAAAATATTAATGATACCCACGGCCATGGAGTAGGGGATGAATTATTGCAACAAGTTGCCATTCGCTTGCAGGGGTGTGTGAGAAGTTCAGATACGGTAGTGCGCTTTGGTGGTGATGAATTTGTTTTGTTACTTACTGGTTTGAATAGTCCTAATGAAGCAGCCTATGTAGCAGAAAAAGTATTAAGATTGATGCAAAAGGAGTTTGAACTATCGAAAACCAACGCATTTATTGGCTGTAGCATTGGTATTGCCATGTACCCAGATGATGGTGATAACGACACCGACCTGCTTAAAATTGCTGATACTATGATGTATAGGGTAAAAGCTGCCGGTAAAAATCATTATATTTTTAACTGATCACTACCAACTAACTTTAAAGACACAAAATATTTACCACCGAGAGCACAGAGGTGCTTTCGCGCTACACAGAGGAAGTAATTCTTAAGATATATCCAACTGACATTAGTAAACTAGTCCATACTTGTTAGTTTAAAATACTTTGTTGTGCCTTTAATATTAATTAATGTACTTGGTATAATTAGCGCATCTGCCTGTTCTAGGGTGACATTAACAATCTTTGCTTTATAATATGGCCAAAATTATCCAGACAAGTACTAAACAGTGCTTGTTAATATGTTTAGACATAATTAGTAAGGCAAAATACATGCGTAGTCTTTATTGTGGTGAGGTGAACGAATCTCACATCGGACAAGAAATAACTTTATGTGGTTGGGTTAACAAACGTCGTGACCTTGGCGCAGTGATCTTTTTAGATTTACGTGACCGTGAAGGTCTTGTGCAAGTTGTTTATGATCCTGATTTACCTGAAGTGATTAAAAAAGCAAACACTTTACGTAATGAGTTTTGTGTACAAATTACAGGTAAGGTACGTGCTCGTCCTGAAGGCCAAGTAAATAAAGGCATGAAAACAGGTGGTATTGAAGTACTCGGTTTAGAACTTACTATCTTAAATAAGTCAGCGCCTTTGCCGCTTGATTCAAACCAAGTCAACTCTGAAGAGCTTCGCCTTAAATACCGTTATTTAGACTTACGTCGTGTTGAAATGACTGAACGTTTACGTTTTCGTGCAAAAGTAACTTCAGCAGTACGTAGCTCACTAGAGTCACAAGGCTTCTTAGATATTGAAACCCCTATTCTTACAGCGGCAACTCCTGAAGGTGCTCGTGACTATTTAGTACCAAGTCGTACCCATAAAGGTCAGTTTTTTGCTTTACCACAATCACCACAATTGTTTAAACAATTGTTAATGATGTCAGGTATGGAACGTTACTATCAAATCGTTAAATGTTTCCGTGATGAAGATTTACGTGCCGATAGACAGCCTGAATTCACGCAAATAGATATTGAAACCTCGTTCATGAGCAGCGATCAGGTGATGGAAGTTACGGAAAAAATGATCCGTGAATTATTCCAGACCATGCTTGATGTTGATTTAGGTGAGTTCCCACGTATGGCTTATTCTGAGGCCATGACTCGTTTTGGTAGTGATAAGCCAGATTTACGTAACCCATTAGAATTAATTGACGTTGCTGATATTTTAAAAGATGTTGAATTTAAAGTATTCTCAGGACCTGCTAACGATGAAAAAGGTCGTGTTGCCGTAATTTGTCTACCTCAAGGTGCAGCTAAATTCTCTCGTAAAGGTCTGGACGAATTAACTAAATTTGTTGGCATTTACGGCGCTAAAGGTATGCCTTGGTTAAAAGTTAATGATATCGATGCCGCGCTTGCTACTGGTATTGAGGGTTTACAATCACCAATCTTGAAATTCCTATCAAGTGACGAGGCAATAACTTTATTAAAACGTACTAATGCTAAAACAGGCGATATCATTTTCTTTGGTGCAGACCAATACAATGTTGTTACTGAATCTTTAGGTGCACTTCGCCTTAAACTAGGTGAAGATCTTGACTTACTTCAAGGTGAGTGGAAACCTCTTTGGGTCGTTGACTTCCCAATGTTTGAAGAAGTAGATGGTCATATGCATGCCATTCATCACCCGTTTACTGCACCTACTAATTTAACAGCAGAGCAGTTAGAAGCAAATCCTGTTGGCGCTTTATCTGATGCGTATGACATGGTACTAAATGGTTGTGAACTTGGTGGTGGCTCTGTACGTATTCACAATCAAGATATGCAAGCAGCAGTATTTAGAATTTTAGGCATTAGTGATGAAGAAGCAGAAGAGAAATTCGGCTTCTTACTTGAAGCGCTACAATACGGTGCGCCGCCACATGCTGGTTTAGCTTTTGGTCTTGACCGTTTAGTCATGTTAATGACAGGTGCTAGTTCAATCCGTGACGTAATGGCTTTCCCGAAAACCAATACGGCGGCTTGTCCATTAACCAATGCGCCGGGTAAAGCTAACCCTGAACAGCTTAAAGAGTTAGGTATAGCAACGCTTGCTGTAGAAAAGAAAGACGTAGAACAGGCGTAATGAGATAGCCGTTTATTAATAGATAAATGGTAACTATTGTGTATTGTGATTACTCAATATTAGTCATGTTAATGCAGCTATAACGTATGTTTTAGCTGCATTTTTTATGGCATTAATATAACTTACATCTATCGAAGATAAGATATCAATCAAGAGGTTAACTGTTGACAATAATATTAGGGATTGATCCCGGTTCACGCTTTACTGGTTACGGCGTTATCAAGCAAGAAAAGCAACACTTTACCTACCTTGGTAGTGGCTGTATTAAAGCGATGAGTCAGGGGGAAGATTTAGCTTCACGTTTGCAAACTATTTTTGCTGGCGTATCTGAGTTAATTATTCAATTCAAGCCGGATATGTTTGCCATTGAACAAGTTTTTATGGGAGTGAATCCTGGGGGGGCTTTGAAACTTGGCCAAGCACGAGGTGCAGCTATTGTTGCGGCGACCAATTCAGGGTTAACCATAGCAGAGTATTCAGCAAGACAAATTAAGCAAGCTGTTGTAGGTACAGGCGCAGCAGATAAAAGCCAAGTACAACATATGGTAAAAAGTATTTTAAAGTTACCAGGTACTCCTCAGGCGGATGCTGCCGATGCCTTAGCTGTCGCGCTATGTCATGGTCATAGCCATACCAGTGTTGCCATATTAGCTGGTCAAGCTACTAAAATCGTTAGAGGACGCTTACGTTAAGGACTGAGGACATAGAAGCAATATCACCACCGAGAACACAGAGGCGCTGAGGAAGTGATTTTTCTGTGTTATTTGGCTTATGCTTACTTTTCACTTATTAACTAAGCGGCAAAATCAATCACTTTACTGTATAAATATATAGTGGTAGTATCTGGTTCATTAATAATAGCCTTTGGTACTTGTTGTGATTGGTCGTTTACGTGGCACGCTTGTTGAAAAAAACTCTCCTGAAATATTAATTGAATGTGCTGGCGTGGGCTATGAAGTCACCATGCCAATGACGAGTATTTATGCCTTACCTGAGCTTGAACAACAGGCAACTATTTATACTCACTTTGTTGTACGTGAAGATGCTCAATTGCTTTATGGCTTCGCCAATAAAGTTGAACGTAAGTTATTCCGGTTATTAATAAAAGTTAATGGTGTAGGTCCTAAATTAGCGTTAGCTATTTTATCAAACATGTCTGCTGATCAATTTGTTAGTTGTGTTCGTCATGATGATATTAGCGCTATTGTAAAAATCCCTGGTGTTGGTAAAAAAACAGCAGAGCGCTTACTTATTGAAATGCGTGACCGTTTGAAAGACTGGCAAGCACAACAAATACACTTAGTCAGTGATGATGGCGTGATACCAGAACAACTCTCTGCTGAACTGAGTCAAGAAACTACTTTTGTTAATGATAATAAAGGCGATGCTATTAATGCCTTACTTTCACTTGGCTATAAACAAGTACAGGCAGATAAAGCGGTTAAATCCGTATATAATCGCGGTATGTCTAGCGAAAACATTATTCGCGATGCATTAAAATCAATGATATAGCAAACGGATTAATCACATTTTGAACTTAGGTAACCTATGATAGAAGCAGATCGCTTAATTGAACCAATTGCTTCAGTAGAAGATGAAAGGGTAGATCGTGCCATTCGTCCTAAAATGCTACAAGATTATACGGGGCAACAGCATGTTAAAGCGCAAATGGAAATATTTATTCCAGCCGCAAAAAATCGTGGCGAACCTTTAGATCACTTACTCATTTTTGGCCCTCCAGGTCTGGGTAAAACCACTTTAGCTAATATTGTTGCCAATGAAATGGGGGTAAATATTCGCACTACTTCAGGACCTGTATTAGAAAAAGCCGGCGATTTAGCGGCGCTGCTAACTAATTTAGAAGAAAACGATATTCTTTTTATTGATGAGATCCATCGTTTAAGTGCTGTGGTTGAAGAAATACTTTATCCTGCGATGGAAGATTATCAATTAGATATTATGATTGGTGAAGGACCTGCAGCGCGTTCTATCAAGTTAGACTTACCCCCATTTACACTTATTGGCGCTACCACTCGAGCAGGTGCATTAACGTCACCGCTACGTGATCGATTTGGCATTGTTCAACGATTAGAATTTTATAATGTTGCCGATTTATCAACTATTGTCAGTCGTTCGGCACATTTTTTGAACTTAAACATAGATGAACAAGGTGCCTTTGAAGTGGCACGTCGTTCTCGCGGCACGCCACGTATTGCTAATCGTTTATTACGCCGAGTGCGTGATTATGCCGATATAAAATCGCACGGAGTGGTTAATCAACAAACTGCCGCTGCTGCATTAGATATGTTAGAAGTTGACAGTGAAGGCTTTGATATTATGGACAGAAAGCTATTACATGCTATTATTGATAAATTTATGGGCGGACCTGTAGGCTTGGATAATGTTGCTGCAGCTATTGGTGAAGAGCGAGAAACGATAGAAGATGTACTAGAGCCTTTTTTAATTCAACAAGGCTTTTTGCAACGTACCCCGCGTGGCAGAATAGCAACAGACAGAGCTTACCAACACTTTTCTCTTACTCGCCCAGAATAGCCAGTAGTCGTTCCCTATGAGTGACTATATTGAAAACTCAGTTTGACAGCCTTTTCTATTCTGGCTGTCATCAACCTCTTTTAAATACCTAAATACCTACCTTCCTTGCTATCAGATAGTTGACTCTCTTGGACTTCTCTATTACTTGTCACTCTTCCCATAAATGGGAAACCTAGCAGCGCTACCTTTCCCATTTATGGAATTTAACAAGCACTACCTACGCTTCGTTTATTTTATTTATCTATTCTAAATTCATATATTTCAAATGCTTAGTTATATTGGTATAGAGACTGCAATACTCTTGTCAATTAAATGATTGGAGTAGTAATTTTGGATATATCGGTTACAAATAAAAAGCAGAACCGGCTAAAGTCATTATGGCCATTTGCCTTACTTATTGTTGTTATTGCACTGGCTTTAAACTACAGCTTTTCATTAGCGCAAGCAGATTTTTTCGTTGATGATGAAACCATGGTTTATGCAAAGGTAAAACAAGGCAATTTCTATGTCTCCGTAAGAGGTACTGGCACCTTAGTCGCCGATAATATTCAGTGGTTGGCAGCAAGTGTTGATGGCCATGTTGAACGTGTTGTAGTGAAACCAGGAAAAGTGGTTAAAAAAGGTGAACTCATCATAGCGTTGAGTAATCCACAATTACAGCAGTTATTAGAGGAAACTGAGTGGGAATTGGAAGCCAATATAGCTGAAAGTAAAGCCAGTGAAGTTGAGCAAAAGTCAGCAATTTTATTTCAAAAAGCGCAAATGCTTGATGCCAAGATGAACTTTGAAAGTAGTAAGTTAAAACTAGATGCGCAAAAAGAGTTGTTTGACAAAAAGTCAGGTGCAGTCTCTAGAATTGACTATGAAAAGACTACCCTTGAAACGGCACAATTGAATCAACGATGGCAAATCCAAGACAAAATTTGGCAAACCATGATAGAGAACCTTGTAGCACAAAATAATGCCCGACAATCACGATTAAATAAAATGAGAAAGACACTTGAGCGAGCCGAGCAACAAGTTAAAAATTTAATGGTTTATGCCACTTTAGATAGTGTTGTTCAAGAAGTCGCCGTCGAACCTGGCCAGCGCATCACTATGGGCAGTAGTTTAGCGAAACTAGCACAACAAGGCTCATTAATAGCCGAGTTGCAAGTAGCCGAATTATTGATTAGTGAAGTTCGAATAGGTCAACAGGTTATTGTCGATACTCGTAACAGTAAAGTCTCTGGCGTAGTTTCAAGAATAGAGCCTACGGTAGTTAATGGCAGTGTTCAAGTTGATGTTGACTTTACTCAAGCTTTACCAAGTGATGCACGACCGGATCTTAGTGTTGAAGGGGAGATAAAAATTACTGATATAGCCAATGCTTTATATGTCAGTCGACCAATATTTGCGCAAAGTAATTCAACCTCAACATTGTATAAGCTAGATGATGATGGTGATTTCGCTCAACGAACCCAAGTTAAGCTAGGTAAAGGCGCTATTAATGAAATCCAAATTATTGAAGGTTTAGCATTGGGTGACAAAGTAGTGATATCAGACACGAGCAGCTGGCAGAATTTTGAAAAAATCAGAATTAACTAATCTATACCCAAGTTACTTGAAGACTATAAGATAGCACTAAGGAAGAAAGGGGAAAAATATGACTAAGACATTAATTAAATTAGCAAATATAAAGAAAGTTTTTTACACCGACGAAGTGGAAACTCACGCATTAAATGATATTACCTTAACAATTAATAAAGGTGATTATATTTCTATCTCAGGCCCATCAGGCTGTGGAAAATCAACCTTGTTGTCGTTATTAGGATTGTTAGATACCAGCTCAGAAGGGCTATATCAGTTAGCCGAGCACGATGTGTCAAATATTTCTAAAAAAGAGCGAGCTCGTATTCGTAATATGGAAATAGGCTTTATATTTCAATCTTTCAATTTGATCAGTGATCTTGACGTCGAAGAGAATATTGAATTGCCGCTCACTTACCGTAAAGATCTAAGCAAAGACCAGCGCAAGGCAATGGTTAAGGAAGCACTAGAAAAAGTTAATATGTCACATAGGTCTAAGCATTATCCTTTGCAACTTTCTGGTGGCCAACAGCAGCGTATAGCGGTAGCACGTGCTATCGTTGGCAAACCCTCAATTATTCTTGCTGATGAGCCTACCGGAAATTTAGATTCAAAAAATGCCGAGGCTGTGATGGAATTGTTAGATTTGCTGCATAGGGAAGGCGCGACTATTTGTATGGTGACCCATGACCCTCGTTCTGCCAAAAGGGCTGTCAGAAATATTGATATTTTAGATGGTCAAATTGTGGCAGAACAAAATCAACATACCAGCAATGATACTGCTGCAGCTTAGAGGGTAAGACTATGATATGGCAAGATTTTAAATATGCCCTTAGGTTGTTAGCTAAAAAACCTGGCTTTACCGTGCTGACGACTTTAGTGATGGCGACAGGTATTGGCTTAAGTGTTTATATGTTTTCATTTTTTAATACCATTTTATTTAAAGATTTAGCTTTTAAAGATGGTGAATCGTTAGTGGTGATTAGCGGATCACTAAATGGCGAACGAGATGAAAGTGAAATCAATTGGCTTGATTATCGTGAGATACAAAAAAATGTCCAAGGCTTAACAGAGTTTGGCGGTTATAAAAACACTAATGTGATTGTTTCAGGCCGAGATGGCGCTATCAGGTATGCCGCGATTCTCGCTCAAGCCAATATATTTAACTTAACGCGTACTAAACCACTATTGGGGCGTACTTTTAACGCGGCAGATGAACATATTGGTGCAGAGCAAGTAGTCGTTATTGGTTATCAACTTTGGCAAAGTCAATTTGGCGGCGATAAGAACGTTATTGAACAATCAATGCGCATCAACGGTAAAAACCACCGTGTGATAGGTGTTATGCCACAAGGTTATTTATTTCCAAGGAATGCCGAAGTTTGGTTGCCATTGCGTATTGACCCTAGCCAGCTAATACGAGAACAGGCAACCGGAATTCATGGCTTAGCGCACCTTGAAAAAGGCGTGTCTATGGCAGATTTTAACAGACAGTTGAATGTCATCATGCAACGTATTGAAAAACAATACCCTCAAACTAATTCAGGTATTAGCGCCTTTATTGCTTCTATACCTGGATCCGGTGGTGCTGGCGGAGAACCAGTAGTGTATACCATGCATATCGTTGCAATATTAATCTTGTTACTGGCTTCTATCAATGTGGGTAATTTATTACTTTCTCGCGCCTTAGAGCGAGGCAAGGAAACGGCTATTAGGCTTGCTTTAGGAGCGCCGCGTTCTCGTTTAATCACTCAGTTGTTATGGGAAAGTACCATTATCTGTACTATTGGCGGCCTTATTGGTTTCTTGGTTATGGCGTGGGGTTTAGAAATAACAGAGCCCATAGTTACAACATTTTTTGCTGAGCCGTTGGCTTTTTGGTGGGATTTTAGTATTGACAGTTATACCATCAAATTATTCATTGGTATTTTAGTGTCTACTATCTTAGTTACTGGCTTACTCCCTGCTTGGCGCACCACTGGTGGCGATTTCAATGCGGTATTACGTGATGGTACTCGAGGCGCTTTAGGTAAAAAAGCAGGGCGCCTTAATCGTTTATTAGTTATCAGTGAAATTTTTATTTCCATGACAGTGTTAATTGCGGCAGCCGTTATGGTGCAATCGGCTAACGAGCAAACCAATAAAGATATAGGGGCAGAAACGGGTAATACGTTAGTGGCTAATGTGCTATTACCTGAAACAAATTATGATTCTGTGGAAAAAAAGGTTCAGTTTGTTAAACAATTGCAAACACAAATGCAGAGCTATACCGGCATCAACGAAGTGATGATAATGTCTTCATTACCTGGTCACTATAGTGCAGAGCAAAAAGTCATGCTTGAAGGAAAAGAGTATACTAAGGGCAGCAATAATAGTTACCCAAGGGCTAATTATATTGCCACTATGCCAGGGGATTTGGCTAAGTTGGGCGTTGAACTACGTCAAGGGCGATACTTTAGTAGCAGTGATAATCGTGATAACAAACAGACTGCACTGGTAAGTGAGAGCTTTGCGGAACGACATTTTGCTAGTGAGTCCGCAATCGGTAAAAGGTTTCGTTTAGTGGCTAAAGAAACCGGTGATGTACAATGGATTACTATTGTTGGTGTTGTTGAACATACTATTCAAGGAAACCGAGATGGCTCTGCGGCGAGTGTTCCTTCAATATTTAGGCCTTATACACAAGCGCCAAGAAGTAGAATAACCATTGCCATACAATTGACCGCTGACAATAGCCATGTCATTAAGCTGTTACGTAAAGCCTTACAAGGAATTGATAGTGGGCTTGCTTCCTATCGTATCGAGACTTACCAAGCGAGTAATGACAGAATAACAGCACCCGTAGTTTTTATTAGTAGCTTAACTGCTTTATTTGCTATAGCTGGAGTGGTATTGGCTGCAAGTGGTATTTATGGTGTTATGTCGAACACCATAAATCAGAGAACTCAAGAGATAGGTGTTAAACGAGCTTTAGGTGCTGACGAGCGCGTTATCATCACTGAGTTTTTATTGTCTGCCGTTAAGTTATTACTCTGGGGCGGAATACCCGGTATTTTAGCGGGTGGTTTTATGGGCTTTGCCATGGCGCAAATGTTTGGAACTGGCATGTCAGCGCTGGTTACCATTATTGTGGTTATGGTAAGTATAGTGGTCATCTCTGTATTGATATCTACCTACTTACCGACAAAAAATGCTTTGAAGTTAGAGCCAAGTCAGGCACTGCATTATGAATAGCGATTAAGATACTTGCACTTTATTTGCACACGCCAGTGGAACCAGCGTGTGCAATGTAGTCAATGATAACCGCCTTTATTATGTTAACCTTCAGTTGATAATGCTGACTAATAATATTTAGGTAGTAAGTCAATTAAGTTATTTATAGCCAAGAGAAATATTAGGTAATAATGTAAAAATGAAGAAAAAAATCTTAGTAGTTGATGATGATTTAGATATCCTGTCTGCCTTAAAAATTTTACTGGTACCAGAAGGATTTGAGGTAACCCTCTGCCAAACGCCAGCATCGGCGTTGGCTGCTATAAAACAGGATAATTTAGATTTAGTCTTAATGGACTTAAATTACTCTTTAGATACTACCTCAGGTGAAGAGGGACTAAGGCTGTTAGAGTCAATTCGAAAAATTGATGAAAACATACCTCTTGTGGTCATGACAGGGTGGGCTACGGTGGAAGTTGCCGTGAGTACTATGCAAAATGGTGCTAACGACTTTGTTCAAAAGCCTTGGGATATTGAACGTCTGATCAGTATTATCAATAATCAATTGAAATTAGCTAGCAGCGAAAAGAACTCGCAAAGGCTCACTCAACAAAATCAACTATTGCAGCAACGCCTTGATAGTGAATTTAAAGGTGACATCATAAGCCAGTCACCTGTTATGAAGAAAGCATTAGCTTTGATTGCGCAAGTAGCACAAAGTCACGCTTGTATTTTACTGACAGGGGAAAATGGTACCGGCAAAAGTATGTTTGCTCGTTATATACACCAACACTCAAATCGTAAAGACGCAAACCAAATTTCGGTCAATATGGGCGCAGTGAGTGAAACCTTATTTGAGAGTGAGATGTTTGGCCATGTAAAAGGGGCGTTTACTGACGCTAAATCGACACGCATTGGTCGTTTTGAACTGGCCGATGGTGGCAGTTTGTTTTTAGATGAGATAGCCAACACTCCCTATTCACAACAAGGTAAATTATTACGTGTTTTAGAAGATCAGCAATTTGAGAAAGTGGGGGCGAGTAAAACCCAGTCGGTCGATGTGCGTTTAATCTGTGCGACTAACGCTAATTTGAATCAAATGGTAGCATCGGGAGAGTTTCGTAAAGATTTATTATATCCTATTAATACTATTGCCATTGAAATTCCTGCCTTAAGACACCGAAAAGAAGATATTGTTTTACTCGCTGATGCCTTCTTAAGTCAATGGGCAAATAAGTACGGGCGAAATAAGTTAGTTTTAGATGAACAGGCGAAAAATGCCTTAGTTAGTTATGATTGGCCAGGTAATATCAGAGAGTTAAACCATGTGCTCGAACGAGCACAGATATTGTGCCAAGGTGTTTTTATCAATGTAAATGACTTGGGTTTATCGGTTAATACTGCGCAAAGCGATATCGCCATGGTAGATGCGAAGCAGGGAGAGTTCGCAGAAAAGCATGCCTTAGATAGTTTAGCTGATTTAGAATTAACCATAATTGATCAAAGATTAAAGCATTTTGATGGTAATGTACTTAAAGCAGCTAAGTCACTAGGCTTAAGCCGTAGTGCTCTTTATCGACGATTAGATAAAGTTTAACGAGTAGCAAGCCAAGTAGTGGAACAAAAAAAGGCACTATGAAACAGAATCAACAGAATAAGAAATCATTTGAAGTACAGCTAACCCAGTTATCTTTACTTACCTCTTTGCCGCTATTCTTCCTGCTAATTGGGGTGATGATATATGCTAATATATCGCTATATTTGATTTTATTAACCGTGCTTATTAGTAGTTTAGTGATTGTTTATAGCCACAGTAAACTTCACCAAAAATCAGCCTATCAATTTCGAAGTTTAAGTAATTTGCTCGATGCTATGGTACAAGGAGATTATAGTCTGAGAGCCCGCGTAAGTGATGGCGATGAAGCATTAAATGAGTTGGTTGATTCGATAAATAGTCTTAGCTTACGCCTCAATAAACAAAGAATTGAGACGACAGAAAGTCAATTGTTACTAACCACTGTAATTAATCATATTGATGTCGCTATTCTCGCGTTAAATGAGAATAATGAATTGGTCTTAACTAATCCCGCCGCAAAAAAGTTATTGCAAATACCTGCTGAGCAGCAAGAATTTGATTTAATTGAATCATTCTCACAATTTAGTCAAATCGCAGCAATGAACAGTGGTAATAGCCAAGTAATGTCGCTTTCTTTTGCTAATCAGCAAGGTAAGTTTAATGTTCATCTTGAGGAGTATCGCGAAAATGGCAAACCACAAAAATTAGTTTTTATTACTGACGTTAGCACTATGCTTCGTAGTGAAGAGCGTAATGCATGGCAAGCGTTAGTGCGGGTTATTAGTCATGAAATAAATAACTCTTTATCTCCTATCACTTCAATAAGCCAAAGCTTAAGGCGCTTACTTGCCCGACAAGAGAAACTTGAAAACCATAAAGATTATCTTGTTGAAGGCTTATCTATCATTTCACAACGCAGTAATAGCTTAACTGAGTTTGTTAATAGTTATAAGCAAATAGCCAGTTTACCTGAGCCAAAAAAACAGCCAAGCTCAGTGCTGGAATTAGTCAATAAAACGGTAGCCTTATACCCAGATGAATGCATTGAAGTACAAAACATAGGCGACATCACTTTAGTTATTGATGCAGTGCAATTTGAACAAGTGCTTATTAACTTAGTTAAAAATGCCCTAGAAGCGGTAAAAAATGCTGGCGAAGAAGGTAAGGTTGCAATTAGCGGACAGGTTAATGGCAAGGTATTTAGTTTGTCATTAGTGGATGATGGCACAGGTGTAAGCAATCTAGATAACTTATTTGTGCCTTTTTATACCACAAAAAGTAAAGGCTCAGGTATAGGTTTAGTATTGTGCCGACAAATTATTGAAGCACATGGCGGCAAGATAAGTTTAACAAATAGGTTAGGTGTCAGTGGTTGCATAGCAACCATAGAATTCCCCCTGTGATACTTAACTCTTTATTTTAGGTGATCGGTAAGTTCATCGTAAAACTTAACGGTGCGGACGACTTTTCCATGCTTTAATCGTTTGGTAACGCCAAAACGAATGTATAACAAAATAACCTAATATTGAAAAAATAACAGCAAGGACACCACAGCCAACCAAAAATGCAGGACCTATGGTTGATAAGCTATCTAAAACCCATTGCCAGCTTGCTTGAAAGGCAAATTCTTGCTCAGGGACTGCTAATACCCATGTGCCAACCAAATAACAGGCGTAGAATATAAAAGGCATGGTCAGCGGATTTGTTATCCAAACCAATGCAATGGAGAGCGGTAGGTTTGCATGTACTATAATGGCAATACCGGCCGATAAAATCATTTGAAATGGCACTGGAATAAAAGCAAAAAATAAACCAACAGCAAAGGCTTTAGCGACAGAGTGACGATTTAAGTGCCAAAGATTGGCATTGTGGAGTAAATTGCCAAAAATTTTCAGATATTTGTTTTCTTTTATCGTTTGATGATCTGGCATCATACGTTTGATGGTTTTTTTGGGCATATACTTCTATAGGTCCCTTAGCTAAAAGTTAATGTGGTAAAGCAATCGGTAATGTCAGTAAGGCGTTAGCGCGATAATTTAACCACTAAACATAAAAGGATTTATATCACTATGGATTGGTGGTTACTGACATTTTTTCTTGGTGCTATATTGTCCCTATTTTTGCAGGAAGTGCCAGCGCTTTTTCAGCTATTTTTACTTCTTTGTCTCGCTATTGGCTTTTATTCCCATAAAAAACTACGTTATAGCTCCGGATTATGGTTTGGTGCTTTATGGATCTTAGCCCAAGCTTACCTCTATCATAACCTGTTACCACCCCCTTTTATTGAACTAATGGAAAATAAACAGCCATTTTTTATTGAAGGAGAGGTACTTAGTATCCAAGTTAAGTCACCGAACATGTTGAGCGAAAAAATAAAGGAAAGCGTTGCTCAACAGAATGTTGACTCCACTAAACGCTTTAATTTTCTAGTTAATAAGATAAATCAACAGCTACTTGAAACCCCAATAACTCTTCGATTAAGTTGGCAAAAGTCGACTATTGACCTTGCTCAAGGGCAAAGACTCTCTCTTAACGTTAAATTAAAACCAGCTCATGCTTTAGCAAATATAGGCACGTTTAATTATTTAAGTTGGCTCAAAGCACATAATATTGTCGCAACAGGCTATGTGGTTAATCCGAGAAAGAAGAAAAATTCAAAGTATCATTCTCAAGAAGCTGAAGACTTAAAAAGCTTAAAAAAGAATAAATTGCTAATAGCAGATATCACTACGCGGCAAACGCTATTTGAGCACTATCAAAGCCTTACTCCAAACCATAAGCTTACACCAGTTTTATTGGCATTAGCCTTTGGTGAGCGCAGTTCACTTAATAGCGAACTTTGGCAGACACTACAGACGACAGGTACTAGTCACCTTATTGCTATTTCGGGTTTACATGTAGGGTTGCTTGCCGGTAGTGCGTTTTTTATTGTGATGCTGCTTTTTAAATATATCCCGTTGAGAAACCCTTGCTGGCAGCAAATTAACAGCCGTTATCTTGCCATTACCGTGAGCCTTTTGTTAGCAACGGTATATGCCTATTTAGCTGGTTTCTCCCTTCCAACACAGCGCGCTTTGGTGATGTTAAACCTGTACTGGATCAGTCGTGTAGTTGGCATAAAACTCTCAGCTAAACGTTTAATCTTAATAACGATCTTTATTTTGTTGGTTATCAGTCCTTTTAGTTTGTTAACCGCTAGTTTTTGGTTATCTTTTTATGCAGTAGCGATTATCTTTGTATCATTATGGCGATTTAAGTCTTGGCTGCATAAAGGCTCTGCTCTTTGGCAGTTCTTCAAAGGGCTATTTATTATTCAAGTGGCACTTACGGTGATGTTAATGCCTATTACTGCATTACTTTTTCAAAAAATATCGCTGGTTAGTTTATTGGCAAATTTTATTGCTGTGCCTTGGATGAGCGCTATTAGCATACCTACAGCGCTTGTATCTGTGTTGCTGATGCCGTTAAGTGAACCATTAGCACAATGGTTTATGATGTTATCACTGCAATCGTTAACATGGTTGTGGTATTACCTTGAGTTACTTAGTGAACTACCAAATGCAATTATTTCACTTTCATTCACTCAACAACTGATTGTGCTGATAGCCGGAATTGCTGCTTTTGTTATTTTTTATCTTTCACCACTGCTTTGGACAAGGGGAGTAAAGCAAAACACTTTTTGCTTGCTCGGTTTAGTATTAAGCATCTGCCTATTAAGTCTCATTTTTTTAAGTCAGTCATTTGTAAACACTGACTTTTGGTCAAAAAAAGAAAAAGATGCTAAGGGGGGTAGTGATTATCAAGTACAGCAGGGGCTTAGTTCATGGCAAGTGATCTTTTTTGATGTTGGTCAGGGGTCTTCGGTATTACTCAAACGGGATAGTCATGCCATTTTATATGATACAGGGGCAGCTTACCCTAGTGGTTTTACTATGAGTGATGCGGTGATATTGCCATTTTTACAATATTCAGCCATTGATAAGCTTGATAAAGTGATATTGAGTCACAGTGATAATGACCATGCTGGCGGCATTAAAATCCTCAGAGATAATATACCGATTGATGAAATTATCAGTAATGATAAAGCTATTTTCAACGCAACGAATGCTTCATCACGAAATGTTTTATCAGTTTCTACTTTACCAGTGACAGCGAACTCAACTTTTAGTAATACTCCACTGACTGATTGTCAGCCAAGTAATAGTTTTTCTTGGCAAGGATTAAGGTTTGACATTTTATGGCCTTTAGCTTGGGATTCTTCAGATGAAAGTGTTAATAGGGGCAAGCAAAAAAATGATGATTCTTGTGTGATCTTAATTAGTGATCAACAGGGAACTACACTGCTTTTAACCGGGGACATTTCCTCGAAAGTAGAACAGAAATTACTAAAATTTTATCCTCAGCTTAGTGTTGATATTTTACAAGTACCTCACCACGGCTCGAAAACATCATCAAGTCAGGAGTTTCTTAGTCAATTATCACCTAAAGTTGCGTTAGTTAGTGCAGGTTACTTAAATCGTTGGCATATGCCAGTCCCTATTGTTAGCCAGCGATACCAGGATGGTAATATTCAATTATTAAATAGTGCTCAGCTGGGGCAAATCATCATAACGGTTAATGAAGAGGGAATAAGGACTCAAAGTTATGTTAACGACTTACGACCGTTTTGGTTTAGCCATTAATATTATACGAAATGGTATTATTGGAGGATGCTTTTAGTAAATCCGCTTGGAAAGTGCCTTTAGTTTGTTGTACTTTATCAGTACTCACTTTGTTCTTGCTGTTGATCTTGTTATATACCCGTTCCACTTGAAGAGGCATGATTCAGCTGGAACGGGTATAGTTATAGTTTTTGTTGGCTGTCTCGCCAATTCACGGTAAAATACTATTTCGACAAATGTGATACCAATTACATTAACTAAGTGATCATTTTTAAATGGTCTAAATATCCAATAACGTCGTTGCTTTCAATCGTAATAGCCAGCTATTGCTCAATCAAGCGGCTTGTTTTTGAAAATTTATTCTCATTGCTTTTTTTAAAATGGAAGCTGAAACCTTAATTAATCTCATTGGTATAAACATGATAAAAATTAATTTCATTAACATTTTATCTATTTTCCCTTTAGGTAGTTAAATACTCGAGTAATCACAACTAATGGCATCATCTTCAAAAACAAGCGCCTTACTTTCTTCTGACTCAGCGAATGCAACTACATGGCAAAACTTTAAACGACTGGTTAGCTTCGCTAAACCTTATAAACTCGGTTTTGTCGCCGCAATCATTGGTATGCTTGGTTATGCAGCCATCGATGTATATTTTCTATCACAATTAAAACCACTTGTTGATGAAGGTCTCTCTGGGGCGAATGCTAACTTTATGAAATGGGCGCCATTGTTTATTATTGTGGCATTTACTGTTCGCGGTATAGCTCACTTTATTGCTAATTATTGCCTCGCTTGGGTAGGCAATAATGTCGTCGCCGATTTAAGACAAAAACTTTTTGAACATATCATGTCAATGCCAGTTGCTTTTCATGATCAAACATCTACTGGCTCACTTATTTCAAAAATAACCTTTGATACCGAGCAAGTATTAAATTCGGTGAGTAAATCTATTCTAACCATAGTGCAACAAAGCGCCTTTATTATTGGTTTACTTGGGTTGATGTTTTATTACAGCTGGCAATTATCATTGATTTTCTTATTAATAACGCCTGTTATTGCTGTGATTGTCAGTGTGGTATCAAAGCGCTTTAGAAAAGTGAGTAAAAATATTCAAGGTGCAATGGGGGAGGTTACCACAGCGGCAGAACAAACCTTTAATGGCCACAAAGTCGTGTTAACTTTTGGTGGTCAACAACGAGAATTTTCACGTTTTGCCAAAATAAATAAACATAACCGTCAACAGCGTATGAAAATGCGGGCAACAAAATCTGCCAGTGTACCTATCATTCAAGTAATAGCCTCGTTTGCTTTAGCCTTTGTTTTCTATGCCATCACTTCAGACAGTTTACGCGAAAGCATCTCCCCTGGTACTTTTGTCAGTATTATCACTTATATGACTATGTTGTTAAGACCCCTAAAAATGCTGACGAATGTCAATAGTGAGTTTCAACAAGGCATGGCGGCTTGCATCAGTATATTTTCGATACTCGATCATGAAAAAGAAAAAGATAGTGGTGACAAAAAGCTTGATAGAGCCTCAGGGACTTTGTCTTTTAAACATGTTGATTTTTCTTATGCAAATGCTCAGACAACGACAACAAGCGATAAAGAGCAAGAAACTAAACTCGCGTTAAGTGATCTTACGTTTGACTTAGCGCCAGGCGAAACCTTAGCATTAGTTGGACGTTCAGGCAGTGGTAAATCAACGGCAACCTCATTATTATTACGTTTCTATGATGCTACCAATGGTGAGATTTTGATCGATAATACTAATATCGAACAATTTCAATTAAAAGATTTACGTAAGCAGTTTTCTTATGTATCTCAACAGGTTGTGTTATTTAATGATACGCTAGCCAATAATATTGCCTATGGTAAACCTGAAGCGACTGAAGCTGAAATTATCGCAGCAGCAAAAAGTGCCCATGTTATGGAGTTTGCTGAACATATGGAGCAAGGACTTGAAACCAATATTGGTGAAAATGGTGCTTTACTGTCAGGTGGTCAACGTCAACGTGTAGCCATTGCGCGTGCCTTATTGTGTGATACACCATTTTTGATTTTAGATGAAGCAACCAGTGCGTTAGATACAGAATCTGAACGCCATATTCAAGATGCCCTACAAACCTTACAGCAAAATCGTACTTCAATTGTTATTGCCCATCGATTATCGACTATTGAGAATGCAGATAAAATAATGGTTATGGATCAAGGTAAAATTGTTGAGCAAGGTAACCATCAAAGTTTACTTGCTAAACAAGGTGCTTATGCCCAGTTACATAGCTTCCAATTTGAATAGGGAAGATATGTTATGCGCTTAATTGAAAAAGTTTGGTTTAATCATCATCCGGCTAAATGGCTGTTGGTGCCAATGTTACTGCCTTTATCTGCATTATTTTGGCTGATTAGTACATTAAGGCGTCTTAGTTATAAATGTGGCTTATCAAAATCATATCAGCTAACTAAGCCTGTTATTGTGGTGGGCAATATCGGTGTCGGCGGCAATGGTAAAACACCTATCGTTTTATATTTGGTTGAATTGAGCCGTTCATTAGGGTTAACGCCAGGTGTCATCTCTCGTGGTTATGGCGGTAAAGCGCCTCACTACCCTTACTTGCTTAATGAAAACTCTACTTCCTTAGAAGCTGGTGATGAGCCTATACTTATAAAGCAACGTTGTCAGGTACCTATTGCTATTGGTAGCGATCGTATCGCCAGTGCGGAGTTACTTATTGCTCAAGGCTGCGACATTATTATTAGTGATGATGGTTTACAGCATTATCGTTTGGCCCGTGATTTAGAACTAGTGGTTGTTGATGGCAAACGTTTATTTGGTAATGGTTTATTATTACCTGCAGGTCCATTGCGAGAAGGGCAGTGGCGTTTACCTAAAAGTGACTTAGTTATTTATAATGGCAAAGACGCGCAGGGTTATCAGGAAAAACCTTATCCGTGTTTGCACATGACATTGGTGGCAACAGAGCTGTGTAACTTGCTCACTGATGAGCGTATTAAGTTAACGGATTTTGTTACGCTAAACGACTCGGTGAACGCCATTGCTGGCATTGGCGCACCACAACGATTTTTCGATACGCTCAAAGAGTATCAACTAAAGGTCATTAATCAGCAAAGTTTTGTTGATCATCATGCTTTTACCCTTGCTGATTTCAACGCATTTGATGATAATATACCGTTATTAATGACTGAAAAGGATGCCGTTAAATGTCATGGTTTTTGTAAAGAAAACTGGTGGTATTTACCTGTTGATGCCGCTTTTAGTGACGTAGATAAACAGTTAATAATCGATAGAACTCAAGCAGTAATACATTCACTAAATTAAGCAAAAAATATAAGCGGCAATACATTCACTAATACACTCAGTGAATGAGAATATTGCTCATCTATTAAAATATTAACCAGAGAGAAGTTAACATGGCTTTTGATACAAAATTAATGGAAATCCTTGCCTGCCCAGTATGTAAGGGTAAGTTAGATTATGATAAAGCAGCCCAAGAGCTTATTTGTCACTTTGATCGTTTAGCTTATAGCATAGAAAAAGACATTCCCGTATTACTAGAAAATGAAGCGCGTGAAATTAATGCTAGCCAGTCTACTGAGCAGGATAGTTAATCATGGCTGTTAGTGAACCTTCAGTATTGAACAAGCCAATAATTAACAAGGGCAACGACGATACCAGCTTTGTTGTTGTTATCCCCGCTAGATATCAATCATCTCGTTTGCCAGGTAAGGTGTTAGCAGATATCAATGGCAAACCTATGATTCAATGGGTTGTTGAAAAGGCGAAATTAAGTGGTGCTCGCCAAGTGATTGTCGCGACAGATAATGATGAAGTGGCTGCCGTGGTTAGTAGCTTTGGCGCCGAAGTATGTAAAACACGTGCGGATCATCAATCGGGCACTGAACGTCTTGCAGAAGTTATGGAAAAATATCAATTCAGTGACGATGAAATTATCGTAAATGTGCAAGGTGATGAACCTTTTATTCCACCAGAGAATATTGCACAAGTAGCGAATAACTTAGCTAATCAACAACAAAATCGTCATGTAGCACGCATGTCAACCTTGGCTATTAATATTGACTCAGTTGATGAAGCTTTTAATCCCAATGCAGTTAAAGTAATACTTGATAAAGACGGTTATGCCTTATATTTCTCTAGAGCAACTATCCCTTATGATAGAGAGCGTTTTTTAAATGCAGATGCTAATACTGAAGAAAATATTCGTGCAATAGGAGACTTTTACTTAAGACATGTCGGCATTTATGCTTATCGTGCTGGCTTTATTAAAGATTATGTCAATTGGCCAACAAGTGAGTTAGAACAGGTTGAAGCGCTTGAGCAGCTAAGAGTTTTATATCAAGGAGAGAGAATTCACGTCGCAGTAGCAAATAGCCATGTGCCTGTGGAAGGCGTTGATACCCCTGAAGATTTAGCCAAAGCAAGAGCGTATGCCGCTAGTCTAAGCTAAGGTTTGATTTTTTAACGAGACTAAATAGCCACCACCGAGGATATGACTTTGTTTCTGCTCTTTAGCTTATGTTTTCTCGGTGTAGCTAAGCCTCGGTGTTCTCAGTGGTGAATTGCTCTGTGGTTCGTTTATTTGTTTGAGTTATTAATTAATAACTACCACCGAGCTCACAGAGGCGCTACGCGCTACACAGAGTCAGTTATTTTTAGCTTATCTTCAAAGCAAGTTCATCATGAGTGTTTTGTAAAAAATTAGCACCAAAATCCACTAAGTCATGAATAGAGCTCGGTAGTTGCTCAATATCAATGGCATCAATTAAGTTTTTTACTTCTAATCCCAGTTCAGTATCGCCTTCAATTTTTAATCGACGTTGGAAAAATAAGGTATCAGGATCTTGTTTACGACCAGCAATGAGCACCAAGTCATCACCTTTAGCACTAAAACTGACATCTTCAGTAATATTGTCTTTAGGCGATGCCATAATTAATTGGTCTTGATCAAAGCTTAACCACCAATTGAGTTGTAAATCGATGATGGAAATCTTTAGCCATTTACCTTGTAAAAACTCAAAGTCACCGTCTGTAATTGCTTCACTAAAAATAGAATGTAGTGCTGGAATAAGCAAAGACTTTTGCGCGCCAAAGGGAACAAAACGTAAACTTGGTTGCAAAATTTTTGGCATAACCTTGATTATTTTTTCCTTCAATCGCAAAGGGATCTTTTTCTCAACCAGTGATAAAGAGGGAATGATACTGGCGGATAAGGGTAATAACGAGAGGACTTTTAGCACTTTTATTTACTCCAATACCAATCGGACTAATTTATTGATCACTTAGCGAGAATTAAAAGGCTTAGAGGCAAGGCATTGATTGAAGAGAATGGTAATTCCCTTGTCAAAATCAATAACGCCGCATGTAAGCCTTTACCTTTTATTAGGTACTCGTCCTTCGGAAGCTCATTAGTAAACTGATAACAACACAAAATGAATGAAATATAGAATAACTATGTTTAAACCATTTTGCTTGTTTTAAGCTCACTAATGTAGCTCTAAGCTGACCAATAAATTAATTCGTTTGGTATATACTGCTTATTGACTAGCGAGCATTCTAACAAGGCTTAAAAATAAATTAATATTGCAGATCAAGTTTTCTTTAATACACATCAATAAATAAGAATGATGAACAACATACACTGCTGAAAAAGTTATACCAAATACACTAACTCAGTGGACATTTTCAAATGGCCTAAATATCCAATAACGTCGTTGCTTTCAATCGTAATAGCCAGCTATTGCTCAATCAAGCGCCTTGTTTTTGAATATTTATTCACATTGAATTCTGTAACCTTAATTAATGTAGTTGGTATTAGTTTCTAATAATGATGACAATTGGGAGTTGATGTGGAATTACTTTGTCCTGCTGGTAATTTACCCGCGCTAAAAACAGCAATAGATAATGGCGCCGATGCGGTTTATATCGGGTTAAAAGATGATACCAATGCCCGCCACTTTGCTGGTCTTAATTTTAATGATGGTAAATTAGCCAAAGCTGCAGATTATGTGCATCAACGTGGTAAAAAACTGCATGTAGCCATCAATACCTTTGCGCATGCGGGTGGAGAAGAACGTTGGCAAAAAGCCGTTGATAACGCTGTCGCTATAGGGACTGATGCCTTAATTATCGCAGATTTAGGTGTGCTAGATTACGCTGCAACAAAATACCCTGATGTTGAACGTCATGTATCAGTACAGGCCTCAACAACTAACCTTGAAGCGATAAAGTTCTTTAAAAATAACTTTGATGTTCAGCGCGTAGTGTTACCACGGGTATTGTCTGTGCAACAAGTTAGACAATTAGCTAAAAGTAGTCCAGTACCGCTAGAAGTTTTTGCCTTTGGTAGCTTATGCATCATGGCAGAAGGACGCTGTTATTTGTCGTCTTATATGACTGGGGAGTCTCCTAATACGGTAGGCGCGTGCTCACCAGCAAAGTATGTTCGATGGCAAGAAACGGATAAAGGCTTAGAGTCTCGCTTAAATGGTGTACTTATCGATCGATATCAAGAAGATGAAAATGCGGGATATCCAACATTGTGTAAAGGTCGCTTTGAAGTTGATGATAATGTTTATCACGCCTTAGAAGAGCCTACCAGCCTTAATACCTTAGAGCTAATTCCAGACTTAATTGCTATGGGTATAGTCTCGGTGAAAATTGAAGGCAGACAACGTAGCCCTGCTTATGTTGAACAGGTCGCTAAAACTTGGCGAATGGCGTTAGACAGATATGAGCAGAACCCAGAAAACTTTGCCGTTGAAGGTGCTTGGATGAATACCTTAGCCAATTTATCTGAAGGTTCACAAACCACTTTAGGTGCATACCACCGAAAGTGGCAATAAATGTCACTCACCTTAAAGCTGAATAACTATAAAATTAGCGATAGTAATAAAATTTAGGAAAAATCATGAAATTCTCTTTAGGGCCTAGTTTATTCTTTTGGCCGAAAAACGAGGTGGTAGACTTCTACCAACAAGCAAAAAAATCAAGTGCTGATGTCATTTATTTGGGCGAAACAGTTTGTTCAAAAAGGCGTGAACTCCGTGCTAAAGATTGGCTGGGCTTAGCGCAAGACGTTGCCAAAGATACTAATAAACAAGTGGTTGTTTCAACAATGACCTTACTCGAGTCACCTGCTGAAATACAAGTGTTAAAGCGCTTGTGTGATAACGGTGAATTTCTGGTAGAAGCCAACGATTTAAGCGCAGTTCAAATAATGCATGAGCTTAAAATGCCTTTTGTCGCGGGTCCTGCGATTAATTGCTATAACTTATCAACCCTTAAAGTTTTGTTAAAACAAGGTATGACGCGTTGGTTAATGCCTGTTGAGCTCAGTGGCGATTGGTTGAAAATATTATTGAATCAAGCGACTGATGCGGGTATTCGGCAGCAGTTCGAATGTGAAGTTTTTTCGTGGGGATATCTGCCATTAGCCTATTCTGCCCGTTGCTTTACTGCACGTTCTGAAGATAAAGCAAAAGATGATTGTGAGTATTGTTGCATTAAATACCCTGAAGGTCGCCGAATGAATAGTCGTGAAGGTGAACGAGTTTTTGTGCTCAATGGTATTCAAACTTTGTCGGGTTACCAGTATAATCTCATCAATGAAATGCCAGCCCTTGATGCAATGGGGGTTGATATTGCCAGAATCAGTGCTGATAGCACAGATGCTTTTACCCAGCTTGATAACTTTAGAGAGCAACTCGTTCACCCAACGAAAAAAGATCTCGACGGTATCACTGAATGTAATGGTTTTTGGCATAAAATTGCAGGCATGTCCGTGGCTTAATATTAGCGAGAGCTAATTGAGCTAAAAGTGTTAAAGAAACTAAATGAGAAGAATGAGAGCACTATGTATACCTTAAACTTGAACCAAATGACTCAGCAAGAATTCTTAGACGAATACTGGCAAAAGAAACCTGTAGTAATACGTGGCGGTTTTAAAAACTTTGTCGACCCTATTTCAGCTGACGAAGTCGCTGGCCTTGCGATGGAAGAGCAAGTAGAGTCTCGTTTGGTTCATAAAAAAGATGGTCAATGGCAAGCTGCTTTTGGTCCATTTGAAAGTTATGAACATTTAGGTAGTGAAAACTGGTCACTGGTTGTACAAGCATTAGATAATTTCTCTGAAGAAGCGGCTGAAATGATTGAAGCATTTCGTTTTATCCCGCACTGGCGTTTAGATGATTTAATGGCAAGTTTTGCGACACCAGGTGGCAGCGTAGGCCCACATATTGATAACTATGATGTATTTATTTGTCAAGGCTCAGGTAAACGTCGCTGGCGTGTAGGTGCTCGCGGAGAACACGTACAATTTGCTGCCCATGAAGCCTTGTTACACGTAGAACCTTTTGATGCCATTATCGATGAAGAGCTTGAAGCTGGAGATATCGTTTATATTCCACCAGGCTTTCCACATGAAGGTATTACCCTTGAAACCTCAATGAGTTTCTCTATTGGTTTTAGAGCTAATTCAGCGGTAAGTTTATTAAGCGCTTTTGCCGATCATTTAATCGATGGCGAGCAAGGTGGTCAATTACTTGAAGATCCTAACAGACAAGTTGTTACCCACAGCGGTGAAGTAAGTAACAACGATTATGCTAGCATCAAATCGCAAGTTCAAAATTTACTTGATGATGAAACGAGCTTTAAAAAATTCACCGGCCAGTTCTTAACTGCAGCCAAGCATGATCTCGATATTTTATTGCCTGACGAACCGTTTGAACTAACAGAGGTAAGCAATCTACTTAATAGCCATGCTATTAAACGTTTAGGCGGTTTGCGCGCTTTTTACTTTGAAGACACTATTGAACAGGGGCTGTGTTATATCAATGGCAGTGAATTGGCTTTTTCAGCTGAAATTGCTAAGGGTGTAAAGCTGCTTTGTGACAAGGTAATGTTACACCCTGACGATCTTGGTGAATGGAGCCATAATGCTGCCTTTATTGAATTAGCTACTGAATTACTGAACCAAGGTTATTGGTATTTAGCGGAAGCAGAATAGCTAACTTAGCTTTAGTCAATTAAGCTGAACTGATTCATACAAACGACACTTCCTAGGTTGACTTAGTAAGTGTCGATTTTTATTAGTAGGTTAAAACGTGAGATAATTTATCACAATTAAGAATTGCTTGTTAATTGTGAATATGGATAATGATGCTTTACTCCAATACTTTAATTCCCAATAAACTATGCGCTTAGATAAATTCATTTGTAAAAGTACCGAACTCACCCGAACCGAAGCTAAAAAAGTGCTTAAAAGCGGTGAGGTGCGTGTTAATGGAGAGGTCGCCAAAAATGCGGCGATGCAAGTACATGAAAATAATACTATTACTATTGATGGCCAACAACTTAGCGCACGAGGCTCACGTTATTACATTTTGCATAAAATAGTAGATACCATTTGTTCGAATGTTGATGAAGTTTACCCCTCGGTATTGCACTCTATTGAGGTAGATAAAGCCTTTGATTTACATATTGCCGGTCGATTGGATGCTGATACCACAGGTTTGGTATTGATCACAGATGATGGTCGTTGGTCGCATAACGTTATTTCGCCGAAAAAACAGTGCCAGAAAACTTATCGTGTATGGCTACGCAGCGAAATTGATGATGATAAGTTGCCTGCTTTAGTCGCTAAGTTTGACAGTGGACTTCAGCTCCAAGGGGAAGATACCCTCACTCGACCTGCAATATTAACGCGGGTAGAACAAACTGATTTGGTTGATGAAGCGTCTTATCGAAGTGAAGTACTACTGACCATTACCGAAGGTAAATATCATCAAGTTAAACGTATGTTTGCAGCAGTAGGTAACAGGGTAGTGGGTTTACACAGAGAACAGATAGGAGACATAACCTTGGGTGATTTAGCCCCAGGGGATTGGCGTGAGTTAACCGAAGATGAAATAGCGCAATTTTAATAACCTCTTAGGTTTTAATCAAACCTGACAGTCGCGAAAGCCACCAAAGCAGCCAGTCACGAAGTTGAATTGGGATGACTTCAAAGTACGCTTTATAGTCCTTTCAGTCTGAATAAACCTATAATCAGGGGGTCAGATCATGTACCTATTTCATACTAATATTGTGCGCTCTTTAGGTCCCCTGAACAAAGTGATCATTAGATTAGATGATTTTTTTTAATAAATAACAACTGACTTAATGGCAATAGTGGCTGAAGCCCATATCATAAAGGTCTCACAGCACCAGAGAATTCATACCCTAATGTTCGTCTGATTTATGTTCGCGAGATAGATTTTTTATTCTCTTAGCAAATACTTCCCTATTGAATAAAAAAATTATCTATGTCACTATTTAGGGAAAGTATAATATTTTTTGGTTACTTGTGACTTTTAACTTCTCTAAAACATTAATGGTGTTGCTAATATGTATGTCCTTCGTTGGACAGACAATGGCGTCTACTATTATGTCTTATCATATGATGAGTATGAAGGGAATGAATGGGCAAGAGCAATCACAAAATATGTCAATGATGGATCACAGCCAACATAATATGGCTCCTGAGACTTCGGATGATTCAAATACATCAGATGATTGTTGTTCTAAAACATGTAACTGCTTTACTGGTGGTTGCTCAAGTGTTGCTGCGTTCATGAAGGACGCAGCAGATAATGACCCAATCGTTGATTTATCATCTAAAATACTTTCCTATTCTAGTTTGGCTCTAAGCCAACAATCTACCTCATTATATCGTCCTCCAATATTAAGCTAAATACAGAATAAATGTGTCCAAAATTTGGTTCATTTAAATAACTATTTTCTGTATTAGGCTTTTTTTGATCTCGTTTTTTAGAAATACTTTCTAATCTCATCAAAAATAACCTAATTAATTAAAAAATTAATTGATATCCCTATTGGGGGGGTTATGTTTTCAAATAAACTTACTTTAAAAGTTCTCGCTACCTTTGTTTTAGTAATCACACTTGCTAGTTGCTCTGACGACGAAGCATTATCTAATTCTACTCAATCACAAAGTGCGAATTCACAATCTATTGTCCTAGATGTATACAAGAGTCCTACATGTGGCTGCTGTAAAAAGTGGATCAATCACATCAACAAAAATGGATTTGAATCGAAGGTCCACAACAGAAGCAATATTTTTGTGATTAAAGAAAAAAAAGGAGTTGAGCCACGTTATCGCTCCTGTCATACCGCTATTTCAAAAGATGGTTATGCCTTTGAAGGCCATGTACCTGCAAAATTCATCCAACAATTCATGAAAGAAACTCACGCTAAGGACGTTATCGGTTTGTCCGTTCCTGGGATGCCTGTAGGGTCACCGGGAATGGAAGTTAATGACAAATTTCAGCCCTACAAGGTTTTACTTTTGAAGTCAGATGGCACATATGAAATTTATGCCAATGTTCATTCCTATGAGGAACAGTTCTAATGAATAAGCTAAATGATAATAGCAAGCTTCGTATGAAATGCGGTGCAGGAATTATAGCTTTTACTCTTTTTTCTATTAGTGCCGCTGAATTTCCAGTGGCGAAAGCTAACGCACCTGTATCTTTTGAAAAGGCAGTCAAGGCAGCTCAAAAAAATGATCCTTGGTTAACGCGGAATGTTCATAAACAAAGAGCCATTGAATTGATGAGTACAGCGGTAAATACGTTGCCTGATCCAAAAATGTCAATTGGTCTTGCAAACATGCCAACAGATGGCTTTGATTTTGGCCAAGAAGGCATGACACAGGCTAAAGTCGGCATTTCACAAATGTTTCCTCGTGGAGATACCTTAGGTATTAAAAGCCAACAACTAAGAATTCAAAGTGAAGCGTTTCCCTATCAAAGGAAAGATAGGGAATCAAAAGTAGCTGTTACCGTAGGAAATTTATGGCTGGATGCCTATCGAGTTCAACAAAGTATCGCATTAATTGAAAAAAATAGATCACTGTTTGAACAGTTAGCAGATGTAGCTGAAGCAAGTTATTCATCCGCTTTAGGTAAAACCCGTCAGCAAGATATTGTGCGAGCACAACTAGAGCTAACACGTTTAGAAGATAGGTTAGACAAATTAGCACAACAGAAAAATCGCTATGAAGGAATGCTTTCACAATGGCTAACCAAATTTTCTATAGGAGATAGCTCGATAGTTGAAGCGTCATTAGTCAGTGGCTTTTCTTTACATAACATAGTCCTTAGTCAGCAACTACCTCAAATAGACCTACTTAATCGTGATTTAGTCTATAAAGAAAGTTGGCTTAAGCCAGGTGCGCTTCTCCGGTATTTCTCAAGTCATCCTTCTGTTGTCGCTGTGGAAAAGAAAGTAAATGCGACTAAAACAGGAATTAAGTTAGCGAAGCAAAAATACAAACCTGAATGGGGTGTCAATGCAAGCTATGGCTACCGAGAGGATGATCCTATGGGCAGAAGTCGAGCTGATTTATTTTCTGTTGGCCTTACGTTTGACCTGCCACTTTTTACTGAAAACCGACAAGATAAAGAAGTTCAATCAGCTATTTCTCAAACTGAGGCTGTGAAAACTGAAAAGTTACTACTACTTAGGCAATTACTAGGCTCTTATTCGAGTGCAAAAGGAAGGTTGCTTCGTTTAAAAGACAGACAAAACCTGTACAAATCAAAGTTATTACCCCAAATACATGACCAAGCAGAAGCCTCTTTGACCGCTTATACCAATGATGATGGCGATTTTTCGGAAGTTGTACGCTCACGTATAGCGGTACTAAATGCCGAAATAGACGATCTTACACTAAACGTAGAAGAGCAAAAAATTCTGCTAGAACTTAATTACCTTTTTATAGGTAGTATCAATTCTACAACCTCACAAAACAAAATTAATTTAGCAAATAGCAACCAAGATGCTGCTACTTCGGGAGAAAAATAATGAGTAATAATGTTAAACCAATAATTGTTGGCATGATCATCGGCAGTATCCTCACTTTTGGTACAACTAATTTCATTGTTCCCTCTGGTAGTGACCCAGTAAATAGCACTACATCTAACGAGAAGAAGCCGATTTATTGGGTCGCACCAATGGATGCAAATTATAAGAGAGATAAGCCAGGTAAATCGCCAATGGGGATGGATTTAGTACCCGTCTATGATGATGGAGGAAAAGGACCAGATGAAGGTCCAGGTACAATCCGCATCTCACCTGATGTTGTTAATAATCTAGGCGTACGTACAACAACAGCAAATTACAAATCACTACATACAGAGATAAATACTGTTGGTTATGTTACTTACGATGAAGACAATCTTGTTCATATTCATCCGCGAGTGCAAGGATGGGTAGAAAAACTATATGTTAAGTCTATTGGAGATCCTGTTAAAAAGGGCCAACCCTTATATGACATTTATTCTCCTGAATTAGTTAATGCACAAGAAGAGTTGTTATTGGCATTAGATCGAAAAAATAGTCGATTAATCACTGCTGCGGAAAATAGATTAGCAGCACTACAGTTACCTAAGTCAGCCATTATAAAACTTAAAAAAACTAAAAAAGTTCAACAAAGAATAACTTTTTATTCACCACAGAACGGTGTTGTTGAAAATTTAAAAATACGTGAAGGTTTTTTTGTTAAACCGGGTACAACGTTGATGTCAATTGCTGACCTATCAGAAGTTTGGGTTGAAGCTGAAGTTTTTGAAAGACAGGCAGGCCAAGTTAAAATGGCTACACCCATCACTATGACACTTGATTATTTACCGGGTAAAACGTGGAAGGGTCAAGTGGATTATATCTATCCAACGCTTGATGAGAAAACACGTACTGTGAAAGTACGTTTACGCTTCAATAATGAAAAGGGTGACTTTAAGCCTAATATGTTTGCACAAATTGCAATTCATACAACGGGTGATGAACAAACGCTACTTATTCCAAAAGAAGCCCTGATTAGAACGGGTAAACAAGACAGAGTGGTGCTTGCACTAGGTGAAGGTAGCTTCAAATCTATTGAGGTTTCTGTGGGGCGTTATGACAGCGAAAGCGTTGAAATACTTAAAGGGCTTAGCGAGGGAGAAAAAGTCGTCAGTTCAGCGCAATTTTTACTTGATTCAGAATCAAGCAAATCATCTGATTTTAAGCGCATGAATCATGAGTCTGCCCCAGGCGAGTCAATAGAGATGGATATGAGAGATAACAATGACAGCGTTTCCTCTGCCACAGTAAACGGTACAGTCGTTTCAACAATGGTTGATCATAGAATGGTCACCATCGATCGGGAAGCCATTGTAGAGTGGGGACGTGAAGCCGACAGAGTTGATTTTATTGTTGATGATAATGTTGATATGACCTTATTTTCTAATGATGCTTATGTGATGTTCACTTTTGAAATTCGAGAAAGTAATTTTATTATTGTCAGTGCGATGGCAATGTCTACACCTGAATCTGCAATGAAAGATACTGCTAACGACGAAGGAGAATAATGATGATCACGTCTATTATCCGTTGGTCTGTTAGCAATCGATTTTTCGTATTGCTAGCGACATTCTTACTTGTTGGTGCAGGATTATATTCTGTAAACAAAACACCTATTGATGCACTTCCTGATCTATCAGATGTGCAAGTGATAATAAAAACAAGCTACCCCGGTCAAGCACCACAAGTTGTTGAAGATCAGGTAACTTATCCAATGACCACCGCCATGTTGTCGGTTCCAGGTGCAGTTACCGTGCGAGGTTATTCATTCTTTGGCGACTCCTATGTTTATGTCATTTTTGATGAAGATACTGACCTTTACTGGGCACGTTCAAGAGTACTTGAATATTTAAGTCAAGTAGCGCCTAATTTACCTAGCGATGCAAGACCTCAATTGGGCCCCGATGCAACGGGCGTTGGCTGGATATATTTGTATGCCCTTACCGATAAAACAGGCCAACATGATTTAAGCCAATTACGTAGTTTGCAAGATTGGTTTTTAAAGTTTGAATTACAAACTGTACCTGGCGTATCAGAAGTTTCTGCCCTCGGTGGAATGGTTAAGCAATATCAAGTGAGAATTGACCCAGATAAGTTACGTGCTTTTGGTATTCCACTTTCGCTTATTCAAACAGCTATTAAACAGGGTAATCAGGAAATAGGGGCATCCGTTGTTGAGATGGCCGAAGCTGAGTACATGGTGAGAACTACTGGTTACATCAAAAGTGTAGAAGACTTAGAAAATATACCATTAGGGGTTAACGAAAATGGTACACCATTATTGTTAAAGGATGTTGCAGATATTGGCACTGGACCGCAAATGCGTCGTGGTGTAGCTGAGCTTAATGGCGAAGGTGAAACTGTTGGCGGTATAGTCGTGATGCGTTTTGGTGAAAACGCTCAGCAAGTAATAAAAAATGTAAAAGAAAAACTTGAACAGCTTAAAAAAGGACTGCCAGAAGGCGTTGAAATAGTACCTGTTTATGATCGTTCTGCATTGATTGAACGGGCAGTCGATAACCTGGCGTATAAGCTATTAGAAGAGTTCGGTGTAGTAGCGTTAGTTTGCATAATTTTCCTATTCCATGTTCGTTCATCTTTAGTAGCGATTGTTAGTTTACCTGTAGGTATTTTGACAGCCTTTATTATCATGCATATGCAAGGTCTAAATGCCAACATTATGTCGCTAGGAGGTATTGCTATTGCCATTGGTGCGATGATTGATGGTGCTATCGTCATGATAGAAAATATGCATAAACATATGGAAAAAACGCCATTAACTAATGAGAACCGTTGGCAAATTGTGACGGAATCAGCCAGTGAAGTAGGTCCTGCATTATTCTTTAGTTTATTAATTATTACGGTTAGTTTTGTTCCTGTATTTACCTTAGAAGCACAAGAAGGGCGCATGTTTGCGCCGCTAGCTTTTACCAAAACGTATGCCATGGCAGCTTCTGCTGCTCTGGCTATTACGTTAGTACCTGTGCTGATGGGATATTTTATTCGGGGTAAAGTGCTACCTGAACATAAAAATCCGGTAAATAGGTTTTTAACCTTTATCTATGTGCCGGCTTTAAAAACCGTTTTACGTTTTCCAAAGATGACGTTAGTAGCAGCATTAGCTGTTCTTGCTATTGGGATATACCCACTTGATAAAATCGGTAGCGAGTTTATTCCTCCGCTTGATGAAGGTGATTTGATGTATATGCCCACAACCTATCCGGGTATTTCGATAGGTCAGGCTCGTCAACTTCTACAGCAAACAGATAAACTGATCAAAAGCGTTCCTGAAGTACAAACAGTGTTTGGTAAAGTGGGGCGTGCGGAAACCGCGACAGATCCAGCGCCACTTACCATGATAGAAACTTTCATCCAACTAAAGCCGCATGACCAATGGCGAGAAGGCGTAACAACTGAAAGCTTGAAAAAAGAGCTAGATGCTTTAGTTAAGCTGCCAGGAGTAACTAACGCTTGGGTTATGCCAATTAAGACACGTATTGATATGTTAGCAACAGGAATTAAAACACCTGTAGGAATCAAAATTGCGGGTCCTAAACTAGAAGTTATTCAAGAAATAGGTAAGCAAATAGAGGTCCTTTTAGCCGATGTAGCAGGTACCGCGTCAGTTTATTCAGAGCGTGTTGCTGGTGGTCGATATGTCAAAGTTGATATTCAACGGGCAAAAGCCGCACGTTATGGTTTAAATATCGCTGAAATACAGCAAGTGGTGGCTACCGCTATTGGCGGTATGAATGTTACCCAAACGGTTGAAGGTTTAGAGCGTTACCCTGTGAGTTTACGTTATCCACAGGATTATCGTAACTCTCCTGAACAGTTGTCTTTATTACCTATTGTTACCCCTAATGGACAGCGTATTTCATTAGGCGATGTTGCCAATGTATTTATCGAAGATGGCCCTCCTGGTATCAAGTCAGAAAATGCACGATTAAACGGCTGGGCCTTTGTTGATATCGACGGTGTTGATGTTGGAACCTATGTCGTTGCTGCTCAGAAAGTCGTGGCAGATAAGCTCAAACTTCCTGCTGGCTACTCAATCGCTTGGGCAGGGCAATATGAATACATGCAGCGTGCTAAAGCCAAGCTGACTTACGTTGTCCCATTAACCTTATTTATCATCGTCATTTTACTTTATCTTAACTTCCGTAATGTTATTGAAGTAGCAATGATAATGGGCACTTTGCCACTTGCTATGGTGGGTAGCATTTGGTTGATGTATTTAGAAGGCTTTAACTTCTCAGTGGCTGTAGGCGTTGGTTTTATTGCGCTAGCAGGGGTTGCTGTAGAGATTGGTGTCATTATGCTGGTTTATTTAAATCAAGCTTATCAACAAATGCTTAGTGAACATCGTTTAAAGGATATTGCTACGACCAAAGAAGATGTACTACAGGCAGTTTTATATGGCGCGGGTATGCGAGTTCGCCCTGTGATGATGACAGCCGCAGCTATTATTGTTGGCTTATTACCTATTTTGTACGGAACCGGCACTGGCTCTGAGGTGATGAGTCGTATTGCTGCGCCCATGGTTGGTGGCATGTTGAGCGCGGTCATATTGACGTTGCTTGTGTTACCTGCCTTATTTTATTTATGGCGCTCGTCATCGATAAAAAGTACTGAGTCAAAGGCATAACAGAATGAAATTATTAAAAACTAGCCGGAAATTTCATAAGTGGTTAATGCTGTTTTTGGGTATTCAGTTTTTGATTTGGTCAGTATCAGGAGCCTATATGGTGATATTTGATATTGACTATATTCATGGCGATAGTTTGGTGTTTAACCACCAAACTAAGATTAATGCCAATAAAATTACTTATCCTTTATCAGCATTAAGGAAACAGTATCCTGGTGCAAAAAATATAACCGTTGGTGTTTTTATTAATCAAGAGGTATACCGCTTTACTCTACTTGATGAAAAGACTCTCATTAATGCCAGTAATGGGGATAAGCTTTCTCCATTAAGTGCAAACGATGCTATTAACGCTGCAAAACATTATTACCGCGGAAATAGAGAAGTTGCTGATATAGAGTTGATCACTGAAAACCCGCCAATAGAACTAAGTCGTCGAGCTTTACCCGCTTGGCGAGTTAACTTTGATGATTTTGCTAGCCCTTCTATTTATGTTTCTGCTCAAACAGGAAAGTTAGTCAGTAAACGTCATGAGTTTTGGCGCATATTTGATTTGATGTTTAGCTTACACGTAATGGATTACGAAGAAGAAGATCCAAGTAATAAACTATTATTTTGGTTTACGATTTTTTCAATTATTGCCTCAATCTTTGGTGGCATCTTAAGTTATTTTGTGATTTTTAAAACAGCTAAAGCAAAAACAGGTAAATTTAAATCTTCAAAAATAAAAAATAACGAGGGAGTAATTAATCATGTTTCTCCTTAAAAAAATTCATAAATGGCTTTCAATATTGATTGGTTTGCAACTTTTAATTTGGCTAAGCACTGGCTTGTTTTTTAATTTAATGGATCATCAAAAGACTTCGGGGAATCAATTTCGCCAAAGTCCCGCTATAGCGCAAGTTAATGAAGATAAGCTTGTTGAACCACAGCGGGTTTTACTTAAATCAAAACCCGCTGTGTCACTTAAACAAATTTCCTTATTGGAGAAACCCTATTATCTGTTGACCCATGAAAAAGGCCTTTATAGTCACCTGAATAATAGTTATTCCTTAGTCGATGCCTATTCGGGTAGGCAAGTGATTATTGATGAACTAATGGCAAGTGAGCTTGCTCAAGCTTCTTATAAGGGACAAGAAGAAATTAGCAGTGTCATTAAAATGTCTCCACCTTATGACGACATTCCTCGTGAACAAAATAATGTTTGGCAAATTAATTATGCTGATGATGTTAATACCAGTGTTTATATTGATGCAGGCTCAGGTCGCGTAGTTAAGCATAGCAATGATGATAAACGGTTTGCGGACATCTTTTTTATGTTGCACTTCATGGATTATGGCTCAGAAGGAAGCTTTAACAATGTTCAAATTATTATCTTTGCTACTTTTACATTTTTCTTTGCCCTAACAGGTCTGATTTGGACGATTGAACTGGGCTTTAATGGCCAATATAAAGTCAATTTTGTAAGAAAAAAACGTAAATTAATACTTTTTGATATGAATCAGCAACCGATGGGCGAGTTTGAAGTAACTACAAAATCAAATTTACTGGATGGGCTAATTGAGCATGACATTGCTTTGTCTTCAACATGTGGTGGAGGTGGCACCTGTGGGCAGTGCAGAGTACGGTTTGATAAAACGACTAAGGTTACCCCGGCAGATCATTTCCATTTTACGGATGAACAATTACAACAAGGCTACCGTTTGGCTTGTCAACATGATGCAACTGAAATTGAAGAAATAACGTTAGTTGATGTTACTAAAGCAAAAAAACATAGTCTCGAATTAACAAATAGTGAGTTTATTAGTCCGTATATTAAGGAACTTCGTTTCAAGGTTATTGGTGATTATAACTTAGTATTCAAAGCGGGTGCGCATATGCGTTTTTATATCCCACCTGCGAAGGGAGTATCTATTCCACAGCGTCTGCCAGAAAGTTTAAAGCCACACTGGCATCATATAGAGCATTTGGAGTATGAACATAAAGCGTGTAGCCGAAGCTACTCTTTGGCAAATGGTAATGGCCAAATTGAAGGTGGAACGAATGAATTAGTATTTACAATAAAAATTCAGAATTCCCCAAATAAAAGTGTACTTCCTGGTGTTGGCTCTAGTTACCTATGCAATTTAGGATTAGGGCAAACAATAGAAGCAGTAGGACCCTTTGAAAATTTTTACGCAAAACCACCGAGTAACAAAACTATGATGTTGATTGGTGCGGGGTCAGGTATGGCTCCTTTAAAATCTTTGATAGAAGAACAACTTAATCAGACGCATAAAGGTTGGAATGCAAATAGAGATATTTATTTTTTCTATGGTGCCAGATCAGAGGATGATTTGTTATATAAAGACGAGTTTTTCAAGTTATCAAAACGCCATCCGCACTTTCATTACTACCCTGTATTATCCAGACCGTCCAATGAATGGTCTGGAGCAAAAGGGTATGTTCAAGACTTACTGGAATTAAATATCAACAGTGTTTGCCAAATGGAAGATGTGGAATTTTATCTATGTGGGCCTGCCAACATGATGTCTGCGACCATTGATTTGTTAAAAACGAAGAACGTTAATGCAAATAACATTGCATTTGATGAATTTAGCTAGAAAACCTTAATTACTAATGTAGGAGTAAACCATGAAAACTTTAACTAAAATCGCTTTGGTATTAATACCAACAATTACTTTATCAATGGCAGCTACAGCACATGACCCCAGTATGCATGCAAAAAAGGCTGAAAAAGCTGATTGTAGCAAAATGGATCACAGCAAGATGGATATGAAGGATCCCGTTGCTATCGCCATGATGAAAAAATGTATGAAACAAGCTGAAACATCAAGCGACAAGATGGACCACAGTAAAATGGGTAAAAAAATGGACCACAGCAAAATGACAGAAATGGCTGATCACAACATGAAAAAAGATGGTCACGATAATCATTAATTGAATTTGAGAATACACTTGGCGCAAAATAATGTGCTAAGTGATTTATAACTAAAGAAGGTAAAGCTATGAAAATGCTTAAATTACTACTGCTATTTGTAGTTTTGGGATTAGGAGTCGCGGCGACAGTCATGTATTCAGGAGTTGTCGATGTAGCTGCTGATGAACCTCACAGTGATTTTGTTTATTGGGTTTTAGAAGAAACCAGAAAAAACTCAATAACAAAGGCAGCTCAAAATATTGAGGTACCTGACTTAGAAGATCCTGACTTGTTATTAACAGGTGGGTCAGATTATGAATTTATGTGCTCTAGTTGTCATTTAGCTCCAGGACAAAAAGAAAGTGATATGAGCTTAGGTTTATACCCAGCACCACCCAATTTAACCATTGCTGCTGAAAGTCATAAAGGTCATGAACATGGCGATGATACGCAAGCCGCTCGCAAAAACTTCTGGGTGATCAAGCATGGTATTAAAGCGTCTGGTATGCCTGCTTGGGGTAAAACTCACGAGGATGAACGTATTTGGGCAATGGTGGCATTTATAAAAAAATTACCTACGTTAACACCAGAGCAATATCAAATACTTACAGCAATCGAATGATCATTAACCACAACATATTAAGAGAAGCCTATGAAAGCTATGCCAAATCTATTAATAACGACTTTACTATTGTTCACAACAATGAGCTTTCATGGATTTGCTCATAATAACAACATAAGTAAATCTAAAGCCGTTTCTGAAAATTCAGTAGGTGAAACTGAGGCGGGTAAAATCATTGCTCAGTTTCATCATGCGATCAAGTCAGGCAACAGAACAAAAGCGAGATCTTTATTGGCTGATAATGTGATAATTTTTGAAGGTGGGCGTGTGGAAAGAACCGCTGATCAATATGCGGAACATCATATGCTTGCAGACATGAAATATTTGGCAGACATTACTACCCAAGTCTTAGAGCAACAAGTAAAAGTCATCGGTGATGTTGCTTACTCTATGTCTAGAAATAAATCGACTGGGCAATACAAAGGGAAAGATATTAATAGCGAAGGCATGGAAAGTATGGTTCTTCTAAAAGAAGAAGGGAAATGGAAAATAGCCCATATCCATTGGTCAAATTAGTTTTTGATTCTAACAAAACAGATTAAACGTAAGTTTTAGCTATTAATTCTTGGGCTGAGCCGCTTTTTTAAAAGTTCATGTTTTCACTTGACCTGTGTCTTAGACACAGGTGTAAGCTAATCATAGGTTATTAAAAAACACTTTGTTTGAATGTTATGAAAAGGACTGTTGTGATGAGAGTAACTGAGTTAGCGAAGGCTATGAATACAACGCCAGATACGGTGCGTTACTACACCAGAATTGGGCTTATTACTCCGATCAAAAGCCCTGATAATGGTTATAAGACCTATGATAAAAAGGTGCAGCATAGGCTTAAATTTATTTTGAGTGCTAGACAATTAGATTTTTCAGTAGACGAGATCAAAAATATTTTAATTGAATCTGATAAAGGTCATACCGCTTGCCCATTGGTTAGAGAGATTGTTGAACATCGTCTTGCTGAAACGGAAAAGCAGTTTCAAGCAACATTGTTATTAAGAGAAAAGCTAAAAAATGCCATTGATGATTGGCAGAGTAAACCAAATAAAGCCCCCACAGGGCACATGATTTGTCACCTTATTGAAGGTGATTCTCGCCAAGGAGGTAATAATGAATAGATTAACTGAGGGCACTACCCGTATTAAGACTCAAGAATTGATTATTGAGGGAGCTGGATGTGCAAGTTGCGTCGGTAAGATTGAAATAGCATTAAACAATATTAATGGTGTAGATAGTGCGGAAATGAATTTTGCACTACGAACGGTTTCTATAACCGGAGAAGTAGGGGCTGATGTTCTTATCAAGGCTATTGAAACGATAGGCTACAACGCGAGAAGCACAAACGATACTAGCGACGATGAATTGTTGGATGAAAAAGAAGTTGCTGACCAACACTACTACACAAGTTTAATGAGGAAAATGTGGATTGCCCTTGGTCTTGGTGTTCCCTTGATGATTTATAGCATTTTGGGCGGTCCGATGACCGTTGAAACATCGTTGGAACGAGGTGTATGGCTATTTATCGGCATTTTATGTGCAGCCATTATGTATTTTGCAGGTAAACATTTTTACATTGGTGCTTGGAAATCATTTGTAAATCATACCGCCAATATGGATACCTTAATTGCGCTAGGAACAGGCACTGCTTGGATTTATTCAATGATAGTTGTGTTCTTTCCTATGGCATTGCCAGAGATGGCACGTCACGTCTATTTTGAAGCAACGGCAATGATTATCGGGTTAATCAATCTAGGGCTAGCGCTTGAAGTGAAAGCAAGAGGAAGAACGAGTGAAGCAATAAAACGCTTAATTGGTTTGCAGGTTAAAACTGCACGTGTTGTGCGTGATCAGAAAGAAATTGATATAGCAATCGATCAGGTTTTACTCAATGATATTGTACGGGTAAGACCTGGAGAAAAAATTCCAGTAGATGGTATTGTAACGCAAGGACACACTTCAATAGATGAATCGATGTTAACGGGCGAACCAATGCCTGTTGAGAAAGTTGAAAATGATGAAATCGTTGCAGGTACGCTAAATAAATCAGGTTCTATTCTATTTAAAGCCACGAGAGTCGGTAAAGATACTGCATTAGCACAAATTATTAATATGGTTAAAAGGGCGCAAAACTCTAAACCTCCAATAGGTCGTTTAGCCGACATTATTTCAGCGTATTTTGTTCCTGTGATCATGATTATCTCTATTAGTAGCGCATTAATTTGGTTGAACTTTGGTCCTGATCCTACTGTTGCCTTTGCGGTTATTTCAGCTACCACTGTATTAATTATTGCTTGTCCTTGTGCGCTTGGGTTGGCAACACCTATGTCAGTCATGGTTGGCGTTGGTAAAGCTGCTGAGGCTGGCGTGTTGATACGTAATGGTGAAGCATTGCAAACGGCTTCAAAAATTACCGCAATGATTCTAGATAAGACAGGGACAATTACCGAGGGTGCACCAAAAGTAACTGATATTCTTATTGCGGATAACACCTATACAGAAAAATACATTTTGACCGCTGCCGCAAGTATAGAGAGTGGCTCTGAACATCCACTAGCACAAGCAATCGTTGATTCTGCAATTGAACAAGACATTGATCCTGAAAATGTTAGCAACTTTCAAGCGATTGCAGGACATGGCGTAAAAGCACAATTCAATGGACATCAATTACTGTTTGGTAATCAAAAGTTGATGTTGAAAAATGGTGTACACCTAAATGGATTTGTTGCTAAAGCACAGCAGCTTGCCGATGAAGCCAAAACACCGATGTATTTGGCTATTGATAAAAAGCTCACCGCAATTATCGCAGTATCTGATCCAATTAAAAAAGACTCTGTTGAAGCGATTAAAAGGCTTCAGGCTAGTGGTATCCGTGTGGTTATGCTAACTGGGGACAATGGAGCGACTGCATATGCGGTTGCCAAAAAAGTCGGAATTACAGAGGTCTTTGCCGAAGTATTACCAGAAGAAAAATCAAATAAAGTTGCTGAGCTTCAAGCACAAGGTGAAATAGTAGGCATGACGGGAGATGGTATTAATGATGCACCAGCATTGGCCTTAGCCAATGTTGGATTTGCCATTGGTACAGGAACTGATGTCGCTATTGAGAGTGCTGATATTACCTTGATGAGAGGTTCATTACACGGGCTTGCAGATGCCATAGCGGTTAGTAAAGCAACACTTCGCAATATCAAACAAAATCTTTTCGGTGCATTTATTTACAATGTTGCAGGGGTTCCTTTTGCGGCAGGATTACTGTATCCAATTTTCGGATTGATGTTGAATCCAGTACTAGCGGGAGCTGCAATGGCATTCTCTTCTTTGACCGTTGTGAGTAATGCAAATCGATTGAGATTATTTAAGCCTCAAGAGCACTAAAGCAGAGATGAAGGAGTAAATGAAATGATGATAATTAATTTATTGGGGTTAGTACTAATAGGACTCATTATTTGGTGGTTTTGGTTATATAAACCCGCTAAAGCTGTTGATACAAGATCAGAAAATATTACGATAATTGTGAATGACGGTATTTATCAACCATCAAGAATAAAGGTTGAGGCAGGGAAAAAAACATCTCTCCAATTTTTACGTAAAGATGGGAGTCCTTGTGCAGCGACAGTGCTATTTCCTGAATTTGAAATAAGTGAAGAGCTACCGTTGAATACAACTAGAGTTGTTGATTTGCCGTCTATGTCGCCGGGTGAGTATTTGTTTCATTGCCCAATGAAGATGTATAGCGGCACTTTGATTGTTGATTAGGTAAAGGGGGAAATTATGAATATTAAAAAAATAACAGCGATTATAAATGAGATGCAATTAGATAATGTGGCAAAGGCTCTCTGCGCACATGGGGTAAAAGGTTTTACCATTCATCCTGTGAGTGGTAGAGGAAGTTATTGTAATACATATTCTAAAGATGGCCTAGTGACACATAAACAAATTGAAGTGTATACCACTGACGTACATGCACAGAAGGTTGCGCATTTGATCATGAAAACAGCAGACCTTGGGTTAGATAGTGAAGGACTTGTAGCCATTACAAGTGTCGATGAATTGTTATGGGTTTACCAACAAACAGCTGCTCAAATTAGTGATTTTAACTTCATTGATACTTTGAGGGATAGTTCCTAAGGAGAAGATAATGAGTAATAACCAACGAAAACATAACAATCAATTGAGGAGAAAATTATGACCGACTTAGATCATAGAGTTGGAGTTAGAGAAAATAGTTTAGTCGTTAGAAATCTAAGACTCACAAATGTAACAGAGAAAAATATTGCTGTATTAGTTGAAGAAATAGACCAAATGTTCGGCTTAGATGAAGTCTCATTCAATCGAAATAAAGAGTCTATTCATTTAGCTTACGATGCGGTTAATTTGAATCTTGACGGCATTGAAGAAGTTATCAGAAAACATGGCGTCGATATCCATGATGATTGGTGGACTCACACGAAAGAAGGTTATTACAACTTTTGTGATCAAAATACCAAAGATAATTTCGAACATAAACCTTGGAGCTGTCATAGAACACCTCCAGGTTCGATTAAAAGAAAACGTTAAATTCAATCAAAACTCTTTAAAAAGGAATTAATTATGTTAACTAAAATATCTACAGCAATTGCACTTGTCGTTTTGCAGTAGTACTCACTGGTTGTGCAAACAGCGACTTTTCACATTACTACCTAATGCCTGGTCAAGTAGTCTCTTCATCGCCAGACAATATTATTATTGATGTTACACGAGCAACAAGAAATTATTGAAATTTACTTTACTGAAGAAAGTGTTATTTATAACGGAAAATCTTATACGGTGAGTTTGGAAAAATTATCTCATTTCAAAAAGCTGAACAACTATCGAATTAAAAAGGCGATAGCATTAGCAATCAAATATTAAAGAAAGCAATTGATAATTTTGGTTTAAAGAAATTAGCTGATTAAGTTCCTATCGTTAGGCTGCTCATGGCATTTTGAAGTCATGCCAAAGTAATTACGTGAACGGCCGCTGTGGTGGCGTTGACCTTCCATCATTTGATGTTAACTTTGAGCGACAAGCAACCATTTCAAGTCTTTCATTTATTGTTGCCCTGTTGCTTTTTTGGTAAATAGTGCATCTACAATAGGGCAGTCATCTATAGAGTTATTACTACCTTTACATTTAATAACCATTTCGTTTAATGCTAATTGAAGACGCTGTAAATCGTCTATTTTCTCTTGTACAGCTCTAGCTTGTAGCATTGCCATAGCCCTAACTTCACCACAATAGTGATTAGGCTCATCAATAAACTTAAGCAGGTCTTTAATCTGCTCAATCTTAAAACCTAGCTCTCGGCTGCGTCTGATAAAATTCAACCGCTTTACATGAGATAAGGCAAACACCCGGTGTCCCCCTTCAGTTCTTGGTGGTTCAGGCATTAACCCTATTTTTTCATAGTAATGAACAGTTTCAACCTTACAGCCTGATTCTTTGGCAAGCTGACCAATAGAATATTTTACATTATTCATACAAAACCCTTGAACCTATAGTTACTACAGGTTCTATACTAACATAAACTCATTAAGGGTTGTCTATGACCGAAATTATCACTGACTCAGAACTAACATGCCCTGAGTGTAAGCATAAAGAGTTACTTGAAATGCCAATAGATGCTTGCCTGTGGTTTCATGAATGTGCTGCTTGTAAAAGACTACTAAAACCTCTTAAGGGGGATTGTTGCGTCTTTTGCTCCTATGGGTCAGTTCCATGTCCACCCATACAAGAAAGTGGTTCATGTTCGGGCTGTGGGGGCTAAAATGTATGAAAATAAAATAACAGACAAACCTTACCTTAGGTGGATAACACTTTTCGTGGCTAGTGGAACATTGTTGTGTTGTGCCTTGCCTATTTTGTTAGTGACCTTAGGTTTTGGTGCGGTAGTTGCCAGTTTAAATTACAACATACCAGGGCTAATATTTCTTGCTGAATACAAGGTTTGGACACTATCAGTAGCGGCTCTAATTTTGTTAGTTTTAGCTTGGGTTATCTGGCGGCCTAATCAGCATTGTCCTTCTGAACCTGCTTTAGCAGCCCTTTGTAAAAAATCGAAACAATGGAATAAAAGAATTTTTTGGATAAGTTCAATGATCTGGTTTATTGGCTTTTTCACTAGTTATCTCTTATTACCAATTCGAAACGTCCTAGACCTATAAAAGAGGATTAAACGATGAAAAAATTATTATTACCATTACTTGCAACTTTATTTATTACATTTTCAGCCAATGCCAAGACAATAGAAGTTGAAATTCATGGAATGACCTGCGCTTTATGTGTGGATACATTAAATCGAAAATTCAACAAAATGGATGGTGTGTCAAAAGTAGATGTCAGCATGAAAATGAAGAAAGTAAGATTAGAAACAGATTCAAGATCACCAACAATAGAAATGATCAAACAAGCTATATTAGACTCTGGATTTACTCCAACAAAAGTAACGGTGATTTCTAATGAAGAAGCTAAAGAGCAGCCTTACAACGACAACTAGTATCATATTATTATCATTACTTATTGTTCAAAATGCTAACAGTATGGGTTTAAGGTCATTTGTCGCTTTACCTATTGATAAGCATGGATATGTTATAAGGTTTTCATATGAGCATCTAACAGGTGGTGACAGAGACAATTTAATCACAAGTGTTGCCTACGGTCTTAGCAATGATCAAGCTTTCCTATTTGAAATTCCCTACAAAATAACGCCTAATGATGGAAGACGATTTGGTGATCTATCTGCTTTATATCGTCACACTGTAATACAGGATGACTTTTTCTCAGGCACTTCAAGGTTGGCATTATTAGCGGGGGCAATTGTTCCTAGTGACAACGATAGAAATCCAGCAGTACAAACAGGATTGGTTTATACATTTTTTAAAGACAGATACGAGTTTGATATTGATATTCTTTATCAAGTTGGTGTTGATAGCCGCCCTGATAGTGGTAGATATGATTTATCTTGGCAATATCGTTTATCACCGTCAGTTTATCCTGATTGGGGTATAGAATCTGAATTACATGTAGTTACAGAACTTAATGGAAGATGGCAGGAAGGAAATGAAATAACGCACCAAGTTACTATTGGCCTTCAATTGGTGAATCCAACATGGATTATTGAAGGTGGACTTGTTAAAAACTTAAGCAACAATAATGAGTTAAGTGTCATGTTAAGTACCAGATTGCATTTTTGAATATACTAAGATAATTTTCATCATTCGAATTTA
>MAAF01000031.1 GCA_002163005.1 Colwellia psychrerythraea
CAACATCTTCTTCAACACTGGTATTGTTAAAACCATCAATGGTGAAGCTGGCTGCAATAGTGCCGTCAGCACCATTTATATAGTTTGGTAATTGCACAGTAATGCCTTCAGAGCCATCAAGCCAGTTAAAGTTAACAATTTCATCTGGATAGTTTGCCATAGAAACTGTCGCGCTATATTCACCTTTAAAACCAGTTAATTCAGTTTGTCCTTGGCGATCTAACCAAGTAGTCACATCGGTATGCCAATGTTTTTTCACTAAATATAGCCAAGTTTTACCACGTAAATTAACATCACCAGTAAGCGCCACCAAATGACGGGCATCAGTTCGACTTGAGCTTTCAAAAAAGGTCCAAGCTAAAATATCACTGACGTTTTTCTTACTAAAATAAACAGTCATCACCCGCTCAGTTAAAATTGCACGATCGATTTCCTCTGTGATCAAGTCATCTTTAATTTCAAATTCAGTCGCGGCAATAGGTAAGTCTAAATCATCAAAATAGGATAATCGCTGATAAATGGTTTCTGCTGACAACATAGCGCCAAAGCGACTTTGAAAGCCAAGTGCTTCAACATGGCCTTCGTTTAAAGTATCGTCTGCCAGTATGCTTTCAACATTGGCTTTATAACCTGCTACATTCGCTGAAATCACAGTATCACTGGTATCAGAAATAATGCGGTTATCATTTATAAATAAGGTGGCTGAATTTTGCACATTTGCTTTGGCCAATTTATACCAATGGGCTTCTTCTTGATAACCTAAAAGATCTTGCACGTCGTGATGACCACGTAGTTCATTAGCCACATCCCACTCAGTAACATCCCATTTACTTGCCCAGCGAATAATACTTTCATCAACGTATATTTTTAGCTCATTGGCAGGCAGATCAGCAACTAACCCTTCAGTAATGCCCATGCTTAAGGCATCAGCTGCGGATACGCTTGTTTCCATATTATCCCATTTAGGCCAGATCAATGCGTGACCACGTACAGGAATATCATGTGCTTTAAACCAAGTGAGCATATCAGGCACTAAAGCCTCTAGGCCCGAGCGTAACTTATATTTCAAAGCATTTTGAAAACCAGCTTTATTGAAGCCGAAACCTAAATAAGCGCTTTTATATAACTCAGCAACATTATCAGCCTCGCCATGCCACAATTTGGCTTGTGCAATACCGCCAAAATTAAACTGATGATTTTTCAGAGTGAAATTAACTTTTACATTACTGATTGGCGCACCATTTTTATCTATAAATGAAATATTACCTGCAGTTTTTCGTTCATTTTCAATACGCTGATTGGCTGCTACTCGCCAAACGTCTGCACCACATTCAATATCATTGACCACACTTTCAATGCCAACAATATTATTACCCGATAAGTCTTTGTTATCCGTGACTGCTTGAGTGGTTTTATCACACTGGTTTTCCTTGGCAATACAGTGAACAATAACATCACTGACATGAGCCTCATTAAGAGTTCCACTATTGTTGATTAACTTACATTGATGATTTGTTGGCGTACTTTTCAAATTTAAAGAAAAAGTATCACCTTTGATAAAAGGAGAAATGAATTCGAATTGGCCACTGTCTGATTTAACCAGACTTTCAACGTTATTTAATAACAGCTCGGTATTATCATTAACTAAGCCATCAACAACGCCAGAGATACGGTAGCAAGGCGATAATAATGGGTCAGAGAGTAATTCACTATCTTCAGGCTGTGCAACCCCCTCTTCGTCCCACGGATTGTTACATTTAGCCATGCTCAACTGAAAAGCCGATGGTTCTTGCTCCACTGGTGGCTCCTCCACTACTGGCTCTTCCTCCACTACTGGTGGCTCTTCCACTACTGGTGGCTCTTCCACTACTGGTGGCTCTTCCACTACTGGCGGCTCTTCCACTACTGGTGGCTGTTCCACTACTGGCGGTTCCTCCACTACTGGTGGCTCTTCCATTACTGGCGGTTCCTCCACGAGGATATCCTCTATGATGACTTCTTCTTCAGTAATACACCCTTGCAGCGCAAAAGAGATACTTATTACTAAGGCAAGGACAGATTTATAGTTTTTCATTGTGGTGACCTTTAATCTTATGAATAATATTTAAGCAGAAGTTACAAACAATTGATAACGTTGTCAACGGTAAGCGTAGGTACTAAAAAAAAGGGATAGCTTTAAATAAAACAATAATATTCCTATAGCCTATTGAATCAAAAGCGTTAATTTAAGTTAACTTTACCCTCATTTATCAATAAAAATATTACCTTACTAAAGTTAATTTACGTCTTTACTTTACTTTACACAAAGCAGCTATTGATAACGTTATCAATAGCTGCTAATTTAAATGCATCTGTCACTATCCTCATATGACTCAATAAAAACAGGAGGGATACTATGTTCTCAAAAATAAACACTCTGAAAATAGTAACGCTAAGTTTGTGCTTTTGTCTTACAGTACCATCGATATCTGCACCACTATCGTCACCAACAAGCAAAATCGTAAACAAGAAGAAAAACGTTATTTATATCTTAACCGATGACCAAAGATACGATGAAGTAGGCTTTTTAAATCCTCGAATTGATACCCCTAATATGGATAAACTTGCAGCTGGTGGGGTTTATTTCAAAAATGCTTTTGTCACCACAGCACTTTGCTCACCAAGTCGTGCGACTATTTTAACCGGTCAATACATGCATAATCATGGCGTGGTTGATAATAATAATCCCGCGAAAGAAAGCTCAATTTACTTCCCTTCTTATTTACAAGAAGTGGGTTATGAAACCAGTTTCTTCGGTAAATGGCATATGGGCGGTCATGGTGATTCGCCACAGCCAGGTTTTGATCACTGGTTAAGCTTTGCTGGCCAAGGTCATTATTACCCAGTAAAAGATAAAAAAGGCCGTGTTAATAAAATTAATATCAATGGTAAAAGAGTCGACCAGAAAGGTTACATTACTGATGAATTAACCGATTACGCCGTTGACTGGTTAAAGCAACGTGACTCAGATAAACCTTTTTTCATGTATTTATCGCATAAAGCGGTGCATTCAAATTTCGATCCAGCTCCACGTCATAAAGATCAATATAGCGATGTAAAAATTGAAGTGCCGGCAAGTCAAGCTGACACCGAAGAAAACTATGCAGGCAAACCTATGTGGGTTAAAAACCAACGTAATAGCTGGCATGGTGTTGATTTCCCCTACCATAGTGAAATGAATGTTCAAGAATATAAACGTCAATACCATCGCGCACTTTCTGCGGTAGATGACAGCTTAGGCCGTGTATTAAAGTGGTTAAAAGATAATAATTTAGAAAACGACACTGTGGTTATGCTGATGGGTGATAATGGCTTTATGTTTGGCGAACACGGACTTATTGATAAACGTAATGCTTATGAAGAATCAATGCGTGTACCACTACTTGCCTATGCCCCTGGTTATTTCAAACCTGGAACTGTAGTTAATGAAATGGTTGCCAATCTGGATATTGCCCCGACAATACTTGCGATTGCTGGCGCTAAAAAACCAGAGCAATTTGAAGGTGAGAGTTGGTTACCTTTGGCAAAAAACAAACCTGTTGAAAGTTGGCGTAAGAACTTTCTTTATGAGTATTATTGGGAATTTAACTACCCATCAACGCCAACGACCTTTGCCTTACGTACAGATAACTATAAGTTGATTCAATATCATGGTGTCTGGGATACCGAAGAGCTGTATGACTTAAAAAATGATCCTAAAGAAATGCATAACCTCATTGATGTGCCTGAACATCAAGCCCTTATTGCTCAAATGCGTCATGATTTATTTAAACGTTTACTGAATCAAAATGGTGACAGCGCAATTCCTTATACCGAGAAATATACGGCTGGTGCGGTTTATCGTGAACGTGATCGCGGTGAAACTGCCGATTTCCCTGACCATTGGTTGAAAAAAGATGGCGATAAAGGTTTAAGAGCCTTTTTACGATTAAAGCCAATTAAAGATAAAAAAGATGATAAAAAGAAAATAGCTAAACATTAGGGTTTAAGCCATTAAGCAAAGATGTTGGCAGTAAATGAAACAAAAAGGCCAACATTATTGTTGGCCTTTTTTTATTCAATATGAATTGATTTAGGAAAAAATAATGAAAAAGATAACATCAATCCGATTAGCGTTAGGTTTGGCATTTGCCCTTAGCTCTACGCTGAGCCTTGCCGCCAAGCAAGTACAACCTAATATATTACTCATAGTGGCCGAAGACATGAGCGCAAAGGTCGGTGCTTTTGGCGATCCTATTGCACTAACGCCTGTTTTAGATGAACTGGCTAAAACTAGCATACGCTATCCAAATACCTTCACTACTGCTGGCGTATGCGCGCCAAGTAGAACATCGCTTATTACCGGTGTACATCAAATCACCGTTGGTGGCCAGCATATGCGGACCCGCTCTTTTAAAGAGTCGGCATATCGAGCCGTACCTTCTCCTGACATTAAAGCCTTCCCTGAACTTTTACGTAAAAATGGCTACTATACCTACGTTTCATCAAAACTAGATTATCAATTTAGTAATACGGCTCCACACACTGGCCCTTTCACCGTTTGGGATTATGAAGGTAAGAAGCCAACATGGCGCGGTCGCCCAGACAAGAAACCCTTCTTTGGGATGTATCACTTAGACATCACTCATGAGAGTCAATTATTTCCGAAAAAAATAGCCATTAATAAAAACAAAGGCATAGTGAAAGATTGGATAAAAGCAGAACAAGTCGCCATTCCTGCTTATTATCCAGATACTCCGCTAGTACGAAAAGGCATAGCTCAGCATTATAATAATATTCATGCCATGGACAGCCAGGTGGGTGAAATTTTAGCGCAACTTGAACAAGATGGTTTAGCCGACAGTACCATAGTTATTTGGACCACCGACCATGGTGATGCCTTACCTCGTAGTAAACGTGAGCTCTATGACAGTGGTTTAAAAGTACCAATGATCATTCATTGGCCAGAAAGCTTTCGTCCAAGTAGCCTAAGAAATGGCAGTATTGATAGCCAACTATTAAGTTTTGTTGATATCGCCCCTTCTATTTTAGCCATGGCAAATATCAGTGTCCCGGCCTATATTCAAGGCAAAGCTCGCATTCCAAATAATCATGTAGCAAGTAGCAAGACATCAAATATTAACATCGCTCAACGTGAGTATATTTATGCCTCGAAAGATCGACTAGACGAGTTTCCCTTTAAAGAAAGAGCGGTACGCAATAAACAATTTAAATACATTAAAAATTATCTCCCCAACAAACCCGGCGCTACCCACTTAGGCTATCGCGATCAAATGGTCTTGATGCAAGATTTATGGCGCCAACTGGAAGCGGGTAAAATGAATAAACAACAAGCTTTTTGGTTTAATGACCGCCCGAGTGAAGAGTTATACGATATTGTTAAGGATCCGGAAGAAGTTAATAATCTTGCTTATCACTCAGCTTATCAAGCGCAGCTAAACACCATGCGCTTAGCCCTAAAAGAATGGCAAGCACATGTGCCTGATTTAAGTGATCTTTCAGAAATAGAGCTTGCTCAACAATCTTGGCCAAATGGTAAACAGCCCATCACCCCACAGCCAACGATTTACCTAGATGAAAGTGGTTTGATTGCCATTAAAGGGAACATGGTGGGGTCTTCAATAGGCTACCAAATAACTCAAGGAAACAAAAAAGGAAAGTGGCAAGTATATAATCAGCCTATCCCCGTTGAACAAGGTATAAAAATAACCGCAAAAGCAGTACGTTACGGCTATAAAACGAGTACTGCAACCACCAGGGTATTTCACTAAATTTTATCTGCAATAGCAGTAATTTCAAAATCACTAAAAATAAATTAAAATATATTCAACGCGTAGAGAAATCATTATGACACTAAAACAACTATTCACTTCAACTAGCCTAATAATACTCTTGCTAGCTTGCAGCATGGTTAGCAATGCCAGTGAAGGAAAATTAAAAACTGTCAATTTAGCCAGCGATAAAATCCGTTACCTAGGCACAAACTATGTGTACCACACTAGCCCTGATAACAAGAGCCTAGATAACAATATCTTGGATAACAGTACCTTTGCTCACAAACAAGTAAGTTTTACGCGCCATTCTCAAGCCGTACTAGCATTGCCGAAAAAATCCTCTAACTTTAATAGTGATAAAGCGCAAACTAATGCAGGCATTGCCATGAACTTTGCCACAGACAGTAATGCGTTGGAGTTATCTTTTACCGCTTTGCCTAAAATTAATCGAGGCGCTGATATTGCCTTGTATGAAAACAATCAATTTATTAAAAACTTTAAATTCAATAATAAAAAGAAAAATTTCTCTATAACTTTTGAATCTCAACAGCAAAATGCCATTTCAGAATATAAAATTGTGCTGCCAAGTTTAGCTAACTTAGCGATAAGGTCATTACGCATTGAAGCTAATAGCAGACTTACTGAGTTAACAACAAAACGAAAGGCTAAATATATCGCCTTAGGTGATTCAATCAGTCATGGTGTGGGCCAAGGCTCTGCCAGTTACCTCACATATCCATACTTGCTTGCCGATGGCCTTAATTTAGAGCTATTTAACTTAGCAGTTGGCGGCGCACAAGTATCTCCGCCAACAGCTGAAATGCTTACTGATTTTGATGATATAGACTTGATCACGGTTTTAGTCGGCTACAATGATTGGAATGCACCAAATGCTGATATCAAGGTATTCAAAAGAAAATACAATACCATGCTCGATAGCCTGTTAGCACTGCATCCAGAAAGTAAAATTTACTGTATTACACCTTTATTTACTAAACGAAACAAATCCAAAAATAGTGACTTACCGATACAAGCTTATCGCAATGTTATTATTGCCCTAGTGCACGAGAAGCAAAAAAACTCCAACAAAATAAGCTTAATTCATGGTGATAAAATCAGCTCAGTTGACAATCTGCGTGCCGATAAACCCAGTGATCCTGTGCACTTAGGTATTCCGGGCGCTAAATTATTTGCTCAACAACTGATAAGCATTATCAAATAAACAGTAAATATAGGTGAATAAGTTCACAAGGCCCCTTTCCACTTCCTGCTATTAACTCTTGTTCTGTTAACTTATCTATTAGCTGAACAAGAGTTTTTTACTATTATCTGAAAAGTCGCTTTTCGGACAAGTCCCTAGACTTAGAGTGCTTTGTAAAGTTGTGAAAAGACCATAAAACACCGATTGACAACGATATCAATCATTGTATATGCTAATGCTCAAATAAAAAACAATATCTCTAATCTACAAGATGATCCATGGAGCCTAAAAATGCTTAAGAAGACATTTTTACTGTTAACTACACTGAGTTTATTTACCCAAGGTGCTCTGGCAACGCCAGTTAAGCGCTCAGCACAAGACATTGACAAGGAAGTTACCCATTTACTGAGTAAAATGACCATAGAAGAAAAAGTCGGTCAAATGACACAAATTACCTTAGCGGTCATTCTAGATAAAGGCAGTCGTGAAACGGGCGATGGTTTAACCATTAGCAAAGAAAAGCTTAAAAAAGCCATTCATACCTATAAAGTTGGCTCTATTTTAAACTCAACCGCTACCGCGCTCAGCGTGAAACAATGGAACCGTTTAATTAAAGAAATTCAAGATGAAGCATTACAAACGCCGAATAATATTCCTGTTATTTACGGCGTCGATGCCATACATGGGGTAACTTACACCAAGGGTTCTACCCTTTTTCCTCATAACATTGGTTTAGCGGCCACCCGCAATGTTGAATTAGTCAAACTTACCGCCAAAGCCACCGCAAAGGAATTACGTGCCACTGGCGTACGCTGGAATTTTGATCCGGTACTTGATTTAGGCGTAAACCCTATTTGGTCGCGCTTCTCTGAAACTTATGGTGAAGACACTTACCTGACCACACAAATGGGCCTTGGCACTATTCAAGCCTACGAAGAAGATGGCCTTGAAAATACCACTGCAGTTGCATCAACCATGAAACACTTTATTGGTTATTCAGATCCTGCCAACGGCAAAGATAGAACCCCCGCTTATATTCCCGACATTGTCTTATGGGAAAAATATTTACCACAATTTAAAGCCGCTGTAGATGCAGGCTCATCTTCAATTATGATCAATTCAGCTTCAGTAAACGGTATTCCTGTGCATGGCAGTAAACGCTTATTAACCCATTTATTACGTGATGAATTAGGTTTTAAAGGTTTAGTTGTTACTGACTGGGAAGATGTTATACGTTTACATACTCGCCATATGGTAGCTGAATCACCACGGGAAGCGGTACGAATGGCAGTTGATGCCGGTATTGATATGAGCATGGTGCCAAAAGATTTCTCTTTTTATGAGCACTTGGTTGACCTAGTAAAATCTGGCGATATTACCGAACAAAGACTAGATAAATCAGTGGCTATTATTTTAGCGCTTAAGTATAAATTAGGCTTATTTGATAATGCTTATCATGAGCCTGAAGCAGCTAAAAACTTTGGCAAAGCTGAATATAAAAACTTAGCTTTAAAAGCAGCTCGAGAATCAATCACCTTACTAAAAAATGCTAATGATATTTTACCACTGCCAAAAAATGCAAAAATTCTATTAGCCGGTCCAACAGGACATTCTCATGCACCGTTAAATGGTAGCTGGTCATATTCTTGGCAAGGTGATGTAGAAGCGAATTACCCTGAAGATGAAAAAACTATTTTAGATGCTTTTCAAAAAGCCATTGGTAAGAAGAATCTCATTACTCACAGTTATGCCGGCTTTAATAATGAAAAAAATTATGATGTTAAAGGCCTAATCAAAAAAGCTAAAAAGGCAGATTATATTGTACTGGCATTAGGTGAAAATGCTTATGCTGAGTCGCCAGGTGCTTTAGATGACCTAAACCTAGCTAAAAACCAAATGCAACTTGCCCAAGCAGCATTAGCAACAGGAAAGCCAGTCATTATTGTTTTAGCCGAAGGCCGTCCACGCATTATTAAAGATATTGTTGCTGCCAGTAAAGCGATCATTCAAGCCTACACACCTGGTAGCCAGGGTGCCCAAGCCATTTCAGATGTTGTTTTTGGTGACTATAACCCTGATGGTAAACTGCCTTATAGCTACCCGCAATATACCGGTGATTTTGCTACCTATGACCGTGTTTATTTAAATGATATACAGCAGCTAACCCCTGGAGAGATGAGTTATAACGGTTACAAACCACAATGGCCGTTCGGTCACGGCCTAAGCTATAGTAAATTTGAATATTCCAAGATTAAAATCAGTAAAAAAGTATTAACAGGCAATGATGAACTTACCGTGTCGGCGTTGGTAACAAACACCAGTCAATTTGATGCTAAGCATGCCGTTGAACTGTATGTCAGTGACATATTCGCTTCTGTTAGCCCTGCAGTTAAGCGTTTAAAAGCTTTTAAGAAAATTAAATTAGCTGCCGGTCAAAGCAAACGCGTACGCTTTACCCTAACTAAAGCAGACCTAAGCTTTGTCAATCCAGAGCTAAAACGTATTGTTGAAGCGGGTGAGTTCAAACTTGCCATAGGTAGTGAACAAATTAATTTTACTTATCAACTATAAAAAGCAATTTAAGTAAGCAACTATAACTAATTGGTAATGCTAACCTTCCCAACCTAAATTTGGCTTTTTCTGGAACGATTTGATTGAGCCAAATTTTTCACTTATTAATTTAACTATTCATTTAATATATAGTTATCAACATAAAGTAGAATAAGTTATGAAAAACACACTATTTTTATTAGCCTCCACACTGAGTCTACTTGCTAGTAACCAAGCATTTTCAGCAGTAGAAAACACCAATAAACCTAACATTGTTATGCTACTTGTTGATGATTTTGGTCGACAAGATTTAAGTGTCTATGGCAGTAGTTTCTATGAAACCCCCAACATTGATAAATTAGCCACACAAGGCATGCGTTTTGATAACGCCTATGTTGCTCACCCGCGGTGTGTGCCCTCTCGCGTAGCCATATTTAGCGGTAGCTACCCTACCCGTTATGGTGTGCCTCAAGGGGAACGTGTTGGTAAACATCAGTTACCTCTATCAGCCGTCACCTTTGGCGAGCATTTAAAAGATGCCGGTTATGACACTGCTTATATTGGTAAATGGCATTTAGGTAAAAAAGGCGGCGATCCTACTCAGCAAGGTTTTGATACCAGTATTATGGCTGGTCACT
>MAAF01000080.1 GCA_002163005.1 Colwellia psychrerythraea
TTAGTGTTAAATCAAAATTATTAATTAGCGCTGGCGTTATTGCGTCAGCTGCTGCTGTTTGGCATTTGCTTTGTATTTTGGGAGGGCCTAGTTGGTTTGCCTTTGCGCGAGCACCCCAACAAATTATAGATTCTGCGCAACAAGGAACTTTGCTTGCGCCTATTAGTACGATAATCGTTGCAGGTTTAATGCTTGCGTGTGCTGTATTTGCTTTTTCAGCGGTAGGTCTGATCCGTAAAGTTCCTTTGCTCAAAGCGGCTTTAATCACTATAGCAATACTTTGTACTTCACGAGGTTTAATTGCCATTCCAACATTAATTACTGCTGTTGATTTAGATGTTTGGCAAATAATTGCTAGCACGGTTTGGTTTTATGTTGGTATTTGTTTTATTGCTGGTAGTATGGAGTATTATAGTGTTGAAAAATAATGAAGTTTTTCAGAAAAACCACTAACAGTTTGTTCGGTTTTACGTTATTTATCTTAACCGTTTTGGCAAACTATTACCTGTCTATTAGATGGACGTTATTACAAAGGTGTATAAACATTGTTCAATAAATTAATCCCCATTTCTCTCATCGTTTTACTGTCTGCATGCGGTGCATCTCAACCACCACCTTATCAAAAAGATAGAAAACCAGAAGATAGAAATCAATATAGCGGAGCTGAGGGGTTAACTCAGCTACAAAAAGATAAAAGCTATCTTATGAATAAAGAGTTATCTGATAAATGTACAAAAGCGAGAATAGACCTAGCTATTGCTGAAACAGACAGCAACACGAGTGAAATCAACAAGCAAAAAACGCTTATTGCTAGTACGTGTGTATAAGGTAATAAAGTAAATTTTTTTGTATTTATTCAGCTGAGAAATATTTACCACAGAGAGTACCGAGGCAGGTTATATGCTCCATGCATAACCTAAGTGACCTACATCCATGTAGGTCTTGCTACGCACGACACCGAGCATAACAAAGTCTCTGTGTAGGCTCGAAGAGCCCTCTGTGAAGTATTGCAGCTCGGTGGCAAACAGTTACAAATTTTTTGCTAAACAAAATCAGCTCGACAAGGTGAACTTTAAAACACGCAGCCCAAGTTGATCAGACAAACCTTGCAGCTGCTCACTAGAGGTTGAAATAGTTTCAGTGAGGTTAGCGGTGTTCCTTGCTACTTCAGCAATTGACACTAAACTATGGTTAATTTCTTGCACAACTGACGATTGCTGCTCTGCGGCGATGGCAATTTCTCTATTCATACCATTAACAAGCTCACTAGAATCTTTTATTTTACTTAATGCTAGTTCGACATTATTGGTATTTTCAACACTTTCTTCTGCTTGAATTTTACCTAAGTGCATCGCGGTTACGGCTTCTGTGGCGAGTGATTGTAAGCGAATGACTATTTTTTCTATTTCTAGTGTTGAGCCAGCAGAGCGTTGGGCAAGTGTTCTGACTTCATCAGCTACCACGGCAAAGCCGCGTCCTTGTTCACCCGCTCTAGCCGCTTCTATAGCCGCATTAAGTGCAAGCAAGTTGGTTTGATCAGCAATGCCGCGAATATCGTTAAGCATGGCTTCAATATTATTACTCTCTTCGCTTAAATTTTTAATAATAACGGCAGAGTTTTCAATATCAGCAACAAGTTTTGCAAAACTTTTTCGGTTTTCTTGAACGAGTTGATGACCCTTGTGTGAGGCTTGGTCTGCTGAGGATGAAGTTTCAGCGGCTTCTGAAGCATTGAAGGCTACTTCAGCAACAGAATCGCTAACTTGCGTCATCGCAGCAACAACAAGCTCACTGTCGCTTAATTGGCGATTCACCCCAACAATGGTGTGTTCACTTGATACTCTTAAATCTTTAGATGCCTGTGCTAGTGCTAATGATGAATTTTTTACTTCGGTCATCAACTCATCAAATTCAGTCATCATGTCATTATAAACGTTGGCCATTTTGCTGATTTCATCATTCCCTGACACACAAGTTCGCAAACTTAAGTCTTTGGAACTTGCCGCTAAACTCATTAGCTTTGATAAATTAGTTATGCGTTGAGAAATACCATTAGCGATGATAATTAATGCCATCATGATGAATGTCATTAAGCTAAGGCCGACAATAATGTCGATTAACTTTTTGTTATCTATGTGCTGCTCAATATTGTCGATAGCAAACTGATTGAATGATTTTAATAACGTTTCAACTTGGTGAATGCTTCCTCTCATGCTACCAAGAATACCTTGGCTGCTATTTAAACCGAAGGCCTGTTCACCGTCTACTAGCTGGATAAACTGCTGTTGATAATTATTTAAGGCTATAGTCAGGTCTTGCTTAAAATCACTAATATCATTGTTGCTTGTTAATTGGTTGCGCATCATTTCTATACGTTGACTAAATTTGTCTACATATTTAAGGTCGCGTCTTAGCATGAAGTCTTTCTCATGCCGGCGTAGCATTAACATAGTGCGCATTAAGCTATGCACTGCTATGCTTGAACCTGATAGCGTCTCATGTTCAATAAGCAGACTTTCAATTTGGTGTACTTCATTTCTCAATGAGCCATACAAACCATCTTTGGCATGAAGACCAACAATTTGCTGTTGTTTAATGAGCAAAGAAAACTTGTTTCGATAGTGAGTTAACTCCTGTTTAAGTTCCTCTATATATTGGCTGGAAATATCGACTGACAATAAATTTTGTTCTACTTGCTCAAGAGTGGCA
>MAAF01000071.1 GCA_002163005.1 Colwellia psychrerythraea
TATTAGTTATACCTAGTAACTTTTAGATTTGGCGATAGACAAGTTATTGTTTATGATAAAGAAACCGCTTAATTGCGGTTTTTTTGTGTCTGATATTTGTTATCAACAACAAAATGCTTATTTTTATAGGTACCCATTAATTATGACAATAACAAAGGGGCTGCATTGTTTGGTGGTTTCTCCACCCATAATGCATGACGGGCCCGTCCTATCAGGCTAAGTGGTTGTATTAATTGGGTAGTCGGTTTATGGACATTTCTGCCACTTACAGGACGTTAGGGATTCCAGTACCGCTGATACTTTGGATTAGATAATATATGGATAACGCCAAGCTTAATGAGTTGCCAAACTAGAAACGATCATTACGAAAAGTCGATAGTTTGGCAGTCCGTGCTGAATCTCTGGTTAAGCATAGGTAAAGCTAATATTTAACCAGTTTTACCTATGCTGTTCAATCTAGATCAATGATAAAAAGACAGTCGAATCCGATTGGAGTACCGACCTCCCCAGTAAATCCCGTCATGTCCACCATGCCTGACAAGCGCACAGTCCCCGTCGCATTTTCGAACCGGCCTGTACCATCAATAATTGAATTGCCATCGCTAGATGCTCCGGTAATGTGAGTCATATTTATCCCGTTAGGTGTCACTGTCGGATGCAATACGGGTTGTACTGTTGTACTGCCACGAGTGATCAGAGTTCCATTTGGCATTTTGAAAAAACTAGTGCCAACTAAAGCAAGACCACTACCAACCGCTGTTATATTGGATAGACAGTCTGTGGCTGTACCAATAACTTGTTGATTTTTCATGTTGACCAATTCGACATCGAAACAGATTGCCGGATCATCTAGATTGTCACCATTAATGTCAGAAACAAAGCTCTCATACATGCCTCCAGAGCCAACTAAATTGAGAACCAAGTGGTTTCCCCCACCTTGATTTGCGCCAACATAAAATGATGCACTTAAACAGATAGACATGATAATCAACAACACTCTTTGATTCTTCATGGTTTTTCTCCTGCTGAGTTTAGAGGCATAGATTGATAAATGAAGCTGTCACTATGCCAAAAAACAGCCTAATGCCCTTAATAATAGTAGCAGAAAGCTGGCCGTTCACTTTGTGCTTTATATGTTATGTACTCTGAACTCGCTACATCCATCCAAGTTCTTTCATTGCCCAAGGGGCATTCCAAACTTTAGTCATTTCTGAGACTTTCGAATCGTCGCCCATTTTTATAATGTAGACATAGTGAGTATGAGTTTCTTTGTTTGTTGGTGGCACAGGTCCACCCTCACCAGTATGCTTACCATGATACGTTGCGAAGAATATTGCTGTCCTCGAACTTTCATTGTAGCTTGATGAATGCAATTCATACGATCCTTCAGGAGATGTAACCGTACCAAAACCGTGCATCCAATCACAGTAGGCTTGGACAGAGTCAATTTCGGCAAGGGGCTCGCTTTGAGCTGAGAATAAGGCACCTTCTTGCACATACTGCTTGCACCCTTCCCATCCGAGTGGTGCTTCACATGCTTCGAAGAATTTTATTGCTACTTCAAATGAGTTCATAGTTCCTCCTAACTTTTATTTACTATGGTTTATTCTTGTATAAATATAGTTAATATTCCATCAAAAATCACTTTTCAAAAACGAACCGAAAAAACCTAATCTTCATATTGAGTGTTACTTAAATTTCAATGAAATACGCATTTGGCAATGTATCGGCAACTAATAAGTGGTTAATGTCTATAAAGCGCACTGAGAAGTCCTTAAGGGAATATGTTTTTCACTATTCAGATCATAATAATAAACGCAGGTAAGGAGCCTTTTATGTATAATTTTTTCATGGGACCAAAAAGGTAATAAAGATGAATGACAAAAAGAAATCATATACCCCCACAGACTTCTCGGAGATTAAGCCAAGATCTTTACCTCAAATATCAATGGAAGACCAACTTTTACCTAAGCCACTATATTACATCACCCCCAAGTTGCTATATGAGAGTGTTGAGCTATTTTATAAGGAAATTTCAAGCGATTAAATTAATAGGTAAGAGAAAACTATCTAAATAGATAAATACATAAAAAACCTGAACATGGATGAAAAATATAGCCTTCATTGTGAACATCCCTTCTAAAAGTTTATTAAGTGACATCCCACCTTAGCAACACTACAAAACAAACAAAAACACCTTAATTCCAAATGGTTGACTATAACTCAAGATAACCCTGCCCACCAAAAAAAGACCTTTTTAGTCTATTAGTTATACCTAGTAACTTTTAGATTTGGCGATAGACAGACAATCGTTTATGATAAAAAACCGCTTAACTGCGGTTTTTTTATGTCTGAAATTCATCATGAACTACTAAGGTAAGCTTCCGACTAAAATCTATTTAAAATTAGTGAACGAACAATCGGTAGACTAGCGTTAATATTCAAAAAATTGATTACACAGCTTTAACCGATGACATTGCATCGTTTTTATTATTAATGATTTTCCCTAAGGCTCATAATTGCAAAGGTGATGCTTGATTTAAATCAAACTCACTTTTCGGTTATTTCGTATGCTTATGTTAATTATTCCAAAATAGATAAAAGGGTGCTGTCATGACGGAAATTAATACAATACTATATGCTACTGATCTTGGAAAACATACAAGACCCGCTTTTCGTATGGCAGTAAGTCTCGCCAAACAAAATAACGCAAAAGTTCACTTTTTATACGTAATCGAACCAATGAATGCTAATACAGCATCGCTGGTTAACTCGTATCTGCCTGAAGGGACCATAGAAGATATATATCAACGTTCAGTTGATGATTTACATAAAAAAATAAAGGATCGCATTGATAAATTCTGCTTAGAAGAATTAGATGGTAAAGAATTTCCCGGTGGTAAACCGGTCGCAAATATTATTGAAGGTTCACCTGCCACAACCATAATTAATATGGCAAAAGATAACAATGTTGACCTTATTGTAATGGGGAGTCATGCACATAGTCTGTTAAACAACCTGTTTATCGGTTCAGTCGCGGATAAAGTAGTGAACAGATCTCCGACCCCAGTATTACTAGTACCACTGAAAAGTGACTAATCTAAAAGACGCATTTAACTAATATAACCAAATCACTTCAAGACGTAACCAATAGAAACGTCTTGAAGTAGGCATATATTGAAAAGCTCTGCTTCCATAACTAAACAACCTATCCTGAGATCGATCACCCTCAGGAAAGAATTTTTATGTGGCATTGACCCTTATAAAAAATATCGCTCATGGGCGATACCTACAAATAATGCATAGTCACAATAACACTAGGATGCAATAATGGCCTAAAATTCAAATAGCCACAAAGCATTCATTCATGTGTATTTTATTTATAGCAATCGAGCAACACCCTAAATATCCGTTGATTATTTGTGCAAATAGAGATGAGTTTCATCAACGGCCAACTCAAAAAATGCATGTATGGGCTCAGCCTATAGTACTGGCAGGAAAAGATCTTCAAGCAGGAGGAACTTGGTTAGGATTATCGCCAACGGGGAAGTTTGCTGCATTAACTAACTTTAGAAAGCTGCCCTTAAGCGAAGAAACGAAAAAATCTAGAGGCGATCTTGTTTTACAGGCATTAGCCAACAACGATGAAAACTTTACTGATGAACTCGCACAACAAGCAAGTCAGTATCATGGCTTTAATCTCATTCACGGCTCATTCAACAAGTTGTTCTGTTATGACAGTGTTAATAAGCAATCTTATCAACTTTCCAAAGGTGTACACAGTATTTGTAATGGCGCTCTGGATGATATTTGGCCTAAAATGGCATGGGGCGAAAAACTGTTAATTGATACCATTCGCTTACAAGAAAACCTCTCCATTGATGGGTTATTTGAATTAATGAGCAATGATAAACAAGCATTACCTAATTTACTTCCTGCAACAGGACTTAGTGAAGAATGGGAACAGTTACTCAGCGCAATTTTTATCTTATCGCCAACCTATGGCACACGGACGACTTCGATTATTACGCAAGACATTGAGGGCAATGTTGAAGTATACGACCGCAGTTATGCACCATCAGGTGCGTGTATTGCTAAACAAGAGTTTACATTGGCAACGGCCTTTGATCAGTGAATAAGAGTTTCTAAACAAAACACACGACCCTGCTTAGTAAACCGTTGCTTTCGCGGCAATAGTTTTGTCTCGGCGTATTCGTAGTCATTAAAAACAACTGACCATCATTTGATAGGTAGTGGTGCATTTTAACATCACTTAATGATCGAGAACACAACATTGCAAACAACCAGTACACTATTTAAATTTGTCGGGTTATAATCAGCCCTTAATTTATAATTTGTGAATAAGGTTTCCTCGGCAATGGAAAAACGTTTTATTACCGCGCAAGAATTATTAGAAGATTCTTTTCGTGTAGCCGCTAAAGTATTTGAAGATGGCTTTCGCCCTCAGTTTATTGTGGGTATATGGCGCGGCGGTGCACCTATTGGTATCGCTGTTCAAGAGTATTTCGATTTCAAAAAAATAGAAACGGATCACATTGCAGTACGTACTTCGTCTTATTACGGCATTAACCAGCAAAATAAAGAAATTAAAGTGCACGGCTTACATTACATTATTGAAAACGCTAACTCAGGTGATGGCTTATTAATAGTTGATGATGTTTTTGATTCTGGCCGTAGTATTGATGCACTAATTAAGCAGTTAAAGCAAAATATGCGTAACAATATGCCACTAGATGTACGTGTTGCTTGCCCTTGGTATAAGCCTCAAAACTCTAAAGTTGATTTTGCTCCTGACTACTACATTCATACTTCTGATGAATGGTTAGTATTCCCGCATGAATTATCAGGATTAACCCCTGATGAAATCATCAATGGCAAAAAAGATTTAGCAAATATTCAGGATTTATTAATCTAACGACTACTTACCTAACCCTGAGCAATTATTAAAAGCATGTCATCACGACATGCTTTTTTTTGGCCAATAAAAGTTAAATCCCTGCAATCATGATTAGTTTTTCTCCTTATTAATCACTGAAAATAATGATCAAATAGTAAAAATAATCAAACTTTTTTTTTTCCAATGAGCTTAATATTTACAAACTCAAATGGTAGCGAATAAAAATAAATACATTTAAACCTTGATCTATATCAATATAAGTTTAAACTTTCAGAAAATACTGAAACTTCAGAACACTAATATGATACTTACTTCAAAAATAGAATCCTTTGTAATGCATTGTGGCGAAATGGGCAGCCGATGGGGCTTTAATCGCACTGTGGGTCAAATGTATGGCTTGCTGATTATTCATCAAGAGCCGTTAACTGCTATAGATATTTCTGAAGCACTTAATATATCTCGCGGTAATGTCAGCATGGGAATTAAAGAACTTCAATCATGGCGTTTAGTGCAAGTTCAGCATAAGCCTAAAGATAGAAAAGAGTATTACTCTCCCGCAGGTTCAATTTGGGAGATGGCTACTCGAGTATTTGAAGAACGCCGTAAACGCGAAGTTGACCCTACCCTTTCACTCTTGCGCGATAATTTACTAGATGCGCCTGCCAATCAAAAAGAAGTATATGCACAAGAGAAGATGCATGAAATTCATGACTTACTGGAAACAGTCACTCACTGGGCAAGTGAACTACAAAGCATGAGTCCAGACAAACTTAATACCCTGATGAAATTGGGTGCTGGGGTAAGTAAAGTTATCAATCTTAAAGATAAATTAATTAACAAAGGTTAGGGACTGTTGATCTTTCGCGGTTAAATTTTGTTTAACTCTTTTTCAGTAATCACAGTATATTCTCAATTTACAGCCCACTATTTATGTACGTATAAATAGTGGGCTAACGGAGTTCATTATGTTTGAAACACTCATGCTGTCACGCATTCAGTTTGCCGCTAATATTAGTTTCCATATTCTTTTTCCAACAATCACCATAGCGTTAAGTTGGTTTTTATTTTATTTCAAATTACGCTTTGTTCAAACTGGCGAGCCTGTCTGGATGCGCGCCTACCGATTTTGGGTAAAAATATTTGCGATCACTTTTGCCATCGGTGTCGTTACTGGCATTACCATGTCATTTCAGTTTGGTACTAACTGGCCTAAGTTTATGGAGACTGTTGGTAATATTGCTGGTCCGTTATTAGGTTATGAAGTATTAACTGCCTTTTTTCTCGAAGCTGGCTTTCTTGGTATTATGCTATTTGGTATGAACAGAGTTTCAGCTAGGGTACATACTTTGGCTACCCTTATTGTTGCCATTGGAACGACCTTATCTGCATTTTGGATATTAGCACTCAACTCTTGGATGCAAACCCCACAGGGCCATGAAATGCGCGATGGTGTGGCCTTTCCTGTCGATTGGTTAGCGATTATTTTTAATCCATCATTTCCTTATCGTTTATCGCATATGGTTGTGGCGTCAGGTTTAACCGCCGCCTTTTTGGTCGCAGGTATCAGCGCCTATAGATTACTTAAAGGTGATGATAAAAAAGCGCCAAAGTTGACACTAAAAATAGCATTAACGGTGGCAATGTTTTTAACACCTCTGCAAATTTTTATTGGTGATATGCACGGTTTAAATACGCTTGAACATCAGCCACAAAAAATTGCCGCGATGGAAGGAGTTTGGCATACCGAAAAAGGCGCTCCGCTATTACTCTTCGCCATTCCAGATGAGCAGAACAAAACGAATCATTTTGAGCTAGCAATACCTAACATGGCAAGTTTCATTTTAACCCATGATATAAATGGTGAAATCAAAGGTTTAAACGAATTTGAAGGAAATCACCCACCCGTTGCACCAGTATTCTATGCCTTTCGACTTATGGTTGGCGTTGGCATGCTGATGCTGATCATAGCCTGGGGGAGTCGCATACAACTTTGGCGTAATAAACCTTTGCCACGGTGGTTATTAAAAGCATTAGTGGCCATGAGTTTCTCGGGATGGCTAGCGACGTTAGCTGGCTGGTATGTAACTGAAATTGGTAGGCAGCCTTGGCTAGTTACCGGCATTTTAACGGTTAAAGATGCTGCCACCGATATAGCACCAGGTAATGTTGCTTTATCACTATCCCTGTATCTTATTTTATATGTCGTGTTAATGACCGCTTATTTACACACACTATTTACCATGGCAAACCGTGCGGTTGAAATAGAAGAAATCACCGATGACGAAAAAGTTAAACCTGTGGTTCATTCAGCACCAATAAAGGAGAATAATCATGTTTGAAGCTAATTCACTGGCGGTAATTTTTGTTGCACTAATGGGCTTTTCTATTTTGTTATACGCCATTTTAGATGGTTATGATTTGGGTGTTGGTATTCTGCTACCACTCACGCAAAAAGATGATAGCGATACTATGATTGCCTCTATAGGCCCTTTTTGGGATGCTAATGAAACCTGGCTAGTCTTAGCAATTGGCTTATTATTAATTGCTTTTCCAGCTGCACATAGTCATATTTTTAAAGAGCTCTATTTACCAACAGCTGTATTATTAATTAGCTTGGTACTACGTGGTGTGGCATTCGATTTTAGAGCCAAGGCAGCATTTAGCCACAAACCTACTTGGAATAAAGTCTTTAAAGTGGGTTCATTACTCGCAGCGATGAGCCAAGGTTATATGCTTGGCATGTATGTGATGGGTTTTGAAGACACATTAGCCGCTTATGCTTTTAGTTTATTGAGTGCTTTCGGTGTAGCTGCTGCATATGCTTATATTGGTGCCTGTTGGTTGATCATGAAAACAGAGGACGCGTTACAAGTACAAGCTGTTAACTGGGCCAAAAAGACTGGACTGCTATGCTTTATTGGCGTAATAGCGGTTTCTGCGGTGAACCCATTAATTAACTCTGATGTATACGCTAAATGGTTTGCTTGGCCGACGACTTTATATATATTACCTTTACCAATAATATGTTTTGCCTTATTTGTTTATAGCCAAATGCAACTGAAACACTTACCTGCCGTTAATGATAAAGGCTGTTGGCGACCATTTGTTGCCGCTGTCGCTATTTTTGCATTGTGCTTTTTTGGTTTAGCCTTTAGTTTCTTTCCCTACATTGTGCCCGGTAAGTTAACCATTTGGCAGTCAGCAGCAGCACCAGAATCACTAAGCTTTATTCTTTGGGGAGCAATCATAGTAGTGCCAGTGATCATCAGTTATACCGTATTTTCGTATCGTGTATTTTGGGGAAAGGTGCAAGAGTTGAGATACCATTAAGTCACTATTACTAATCACTTTTGCTGACAAATTGCTCTGGTAGCGTATTTAGTATCAGAGTCGGGTCAGGAATAGATGGCAAATAAAAGAAGTAATCAAGAAAAGAGATAAATGGGCAGAGAGCTGGCATTGTCGCCTAAATGCAACGTAACACAGTTGCGCTTACATACTAGGCTAGCCTGTAATCAAAACCGCGAACCACCAAGTAATGAACATCACTTGGTGGTTAACTAAAGTACTTTTAGTACTTATCTAGCTTAATTTAAACTGAGCAACTAACGCTTTCAAGTTAACATTGGCATTATCTAACTCTATCGTTTGATCGAGACTATTATTGCCATTTACCACGAGTTCATTTGCCATATCACTAATTGCCGTCATATTACGGGCTATTTCATCAGAAACACAACTTTGTTCTTCTGCTGCGGTAGCAATCTGTAAATTAAGATCGTTTATTTGGCTTACCGAATCATTAATCAAGCCTAAATCACTGGCGACCACTTCCGTTGATTTTGCAACCTCTAAGCACGTTGATTTTGTTGAATCCATGGTAGAAATTGCAGAACTAGAACCTTCTCGTAACTGTAAAAGAGTTTGCTCAATTTCTGTCGTGCTATCTTGAGTCTTAGCAGCAAGTGCTCTAACCTCATCGGCAACTACCGCAAATCCTCTGCCATATTCACCAGCTCGGGCTGCTTCAATCGCTGCATTTAAAGCGAGTAAGTTAGTTTGGTCAGCGATATCCCCAATGACTTTCAATACATTATTAATATCAGAGGTATTTCGTTCAATTTCTGAAATACTATTAGCTGTATTTTCAACTTCATTTACTAATCTTGCGACGATTTCAGTGGCCTCACCAACCGACTCTTTGGATTTCGAAGCTTGAGCATTGGTTGTTTGAGTAAACGCTGCCGTATCATTACTATTTTGAGCAACATCTTTTGCTGTAACACTCATCTCTTCTATAGCAGAGACTATTTGATCCGTTTCAATCATGTGTGCATTGAGAATAGTGCCATTTGAATCAACCTCATCTCTAAGTTTTTTTATACTATCGTCAATTTCATTGCTCGATTTCGACACATCAAGCATTAACCGCTGTAGTTTTTCAATAAATAAATTTATATTCTCAGAAATAAGGCCTAGATCATCATTGTTCTTAACAGGCAAACGAGACGTTAAATCACCGTTACCTTTAGACAAGTCATGTACCATTTCTTTAAGTAATAAAATAGGTCGATACAATGCTTGTAAAACCAGTAGAAGCACTGCAACTCCGATAATAATCATGATAATAGAAGATAATACAGCCTGATTAAGGGCTGTATCTAAAGAAGCATAGGCAACAGATTTATCAATGCCAACAAACAAATACCATTTTTTACCGTTCACTAGCTTTATTGATTTAGTAAAAGCAATTTTATCCACACCATTTAATGTGTAGTCTTGCATCATTTCATCTTGCGACAACATCTTTCTCTCTAGATCTGCCATACCAGCATTGCGAAAAGGAGTCCCCACAACCACAACTTTAGACGTTGAAGCCAAGACATTTCCTTTCTCGTCAGTAATAACTGATATCGCACCAGCTTGATTAATGCCTTTTACAGTATCACCTAAAATAGTAAGTTCAATATCAGCTAAAGCGACACCATCATTCATCACTTTAATAATTGAAACAACATCATTTCCGGTAGTTGCATCAGGGTAAACGGCTGTTATATCCAATACATTACTAGCTTTAGCTTGACTATACCAAGGGCGCTTTGTCGGATCATATAATTCAAGTTTTGCAACGCCATCAACCCACGCGTCACCAACCGATGTTGAATATGCTCTGCCATCATCAAAGCCAATATATATAGCAGTGACATCGCCCGCCGTTTTCGCTAATTTTGCAATACCAACAAAGTTATCTTGATACGAACCGTTCACATAATTATTAGCCAACTCATCAATTAATTTAGCTTTAGACTGAAACCATGTTTCAACTTTATCGGCTTCATAACGAATCATGCTTTTGGAGACTCCATTCACATTTTCAACTGTATTATCACGAATTTCATTATAAGACATCCAATTGGAGACTAATAAACAAAAGATGATTAAGCTACTCATTGAGATAATCAAAGCACTTCTAAATCCAAGCATTTTTTTCATATTATAACTCTCGGTTAAGTTTTTTTGTAAACGACATTCAGGTTTAGGACAATAAGATCGTTATTCAGTCCTGAATGTACTTATTCCATATAGGTTGTAACTTTCCACTTCTATTCAGTGCTGCTAGTTCTTTTGTAAATAGTTCAATGACACAATTTGATGCATATTTATGAAAAACAAAATTAACATCTGAATCATCTTTTAGTAAATAAAGCGACGTAACAGCACTTTTTTTTACGTCTAATCTTTGTAGTTGGTAATAAGTAACATCTTCTGAATAAGCAATGGCATCTACACGCTTACGCAGTAACATTTCCAACATACTGATAGCAGATATTGTTTCGACCTGCTTCGCTGGATTCTGTTGAATACTGAGTAATTTTTGACCGATATCACCTCTTACAACAGCAATGGTTAATTCACCCAAAGTTTTGTCTCGCAGGCTGTCAATATTTGACGTTAAAGCCAAAATAGATATTCTTGTAGTAATAGGTAACGGAACAAGTCTAAATTTATTTGCTCGCTCAGGTGTTGTCACCATAGAAAATGCTGCATATTCAGGATAACGTTCCATATACATTATTAATCTAGCCCATGGTAAGACACTGATATTATTACCTCTTTTCTTTATTCCAAGTTCATTGTAGATCATAGCTAAAATATCAGGGACAGCGCCAACTAAATGACCAGATTCATCTAGGTAGTTATAAGGTGGGTAATCTTCTGTTACCCACTGAAGTTTAGATAAAAATAACTTACTTTCACTTTCTGTACATGCAAAGGTTGATGATGTAAATAACACTAGTATTAAACCAGCTAAAAATTTTATCATTGATAATCGCCTGAGTGTAATACCAGTCGGGCTAATTTATCGACCCATTAGGCATAAGTTATTTGTAGGCTCAATAAGTGTCCTAACCAAACAATCAATTGTTATCTTTATTTTTCTTCCTTTGCTATATAAATACATCCTAGTATACGAGGTAAAAAACAATTGAATTTATATTTTAAGAATAAAGTATCGTCAAAGATTACCTATAGTTAAGCATAGTTTATTCTATATTCTCTTACTGGCCATTAGTGCTGTATTATTTGGTCTGAAGGTTGAGAAATTAAAGAATGTTATAGCTGCTTAACACTTGATTGGTTTAAAAGATATGAGTCAGGATTAAACGATGAATATCGTTCAATCCTGTTAATAACTTGGATTAATATAGGCTAACTATGAACGCTAGCCTCTAAAATAGCGCTGTTCAACAAATGGCATTTTTTGAATTAGCATTGGCAATTTTTTACCACGAACTTCAGCAAAAATTTCTGTATCTAATACTGCATATTGAGTTTGAACATAACCCATGGCAATAGGAGCGCCTTTTGTTGGCCCGGCCGTACCACTGGTTACCACACCAATATTATCACCTTCAGTATTGAATAACTTAGTGCCTTCTCGTACTGGAGCTTTACCTAAACCAACCATGCCAATGCGCTTTCGATTTACATCTTTAGTCGCTATTTGATCTAAAATAATATCAGCGCCTGGGAAGCCACCTGCACGTGCGCCATCAGTACGTCTTATTTTACTAATAGCCCATAACAAACTTGCTTCAACTGGCGTTGTTGTTTGGTCAATATCATGACCATATAAACATAAACCTGACTCTAAACGCAGTGAGTCACGTGCACCTAAACCAATCCACTCAACCTCTTCCTCAGCTAACAATAGACGAGTAATACGCTCTGCATGTTCACCAGGAATTGATATTTCAAAGCCATCTTCACCGGTATAACCGGCACGGCCGATAATACACTGAGCACCATCAAAATCTACCACGCGAGAATCCATAAAGACCATATCAGCAGACTCAGGCAATAAGCGTTTTAAAACGTCACCTGCTTTTGGCCCTTGTAAAGCTAATAAAGCACGGCCCTCTAGGATTTCTATTTCAACATTTGCAGGTAGATTTTTTTGCATATGCGCAATATCTTGCGCTTTACATGCGGCGTTAACTACAACAAATAAATGGTTACCAAAGTTGCTCACCATTAAGTCATCAAGCAAACCGCCTTGCTCATTGGTAAATAGTGCATAACGCTGTTTACCTTGCGGTAAATCGATAATATCAACCGGCACTAATGTTTCTAATGCGGCCGCAGCATTTTTTCCAATTAGTTTTAATTGTCCCATATGAGAGACATCGAACAATCCTGCTTGGGCACGCGTATGTAAATGCTCTTTCTTAACACCCATTTCGTACTGTACAGGCATATCGTAACCAGCAAATGGCACCATTTTACCGCCAGCTTCAATGTGAAGGTCATAACAGGGAGTTTTGAGTAATTCTTGATTGGATTCAGTCATAAGATCTCCGTAAACCGCCCGTAAAGGGCGGCCCAAAGTATAGTTTGAAAAAGCAGGTGATTAGTCTACTTGTTTTGTCATTTCAGCTGGAGCTTCGCCGCCGCTAACAAAGTATTCGCGAGTTAATTTAATCACTACTGGACTTAGTAAGACTAGTGCAATTAAGTTAGGAATTGCCATTAACGCGTTCATTGTATCAGCAAGTAACCAGATGAACTCTAATGAACCAATAGCGCCAACCGGTACAACTAAAATCCAAAGAATACGGAAAGGCATAATCGCTTTCACACCAAAGAAGTACTGTACACATTTCTCACCGTATACACTCCAACCTAGGATAGTTGTAAATGCAAAGATTGTAAGAGCAATAGCTACAATGTAGTTACCATAGGGTATCGCTGTGGCAAAAGCATTAGAGGTTAATTCAGCACCCGTTGAACCAGATGTCCACTCACCAGAAACAACAATAGCTAAACCGGTAATTGAACAAACAACTAACGTATCAATGAACGTACCTAACATGCCAACAAGGCCTTGAGCTACAGGGTTATTAGTTTTAGCCGCTGCGTGAGCGATAGGAGCACTACCTAAACCAGCTTCATTTGAGAATACACCACGAGCCACACCGAAACGAATAGCAGCCCAAACAGCAGCACCAGCGAATCCACCTTCAGCAGCAGTTTCTGTAAATGCACTTTCAAAAATTAGAGCGATAGCAGCAGGAAGTTCAGCAGCATGTACCATCAACACAACAATACCACAACTGATGTAGAAGATTGCCATTAGAGGAACAAGTTTACCAGCAACATCACCAATACGTTTAATACCACCCATAAGCACTAAACCTACAAGTACCATTAAGATAATACCGGTAGCAACAGGCGGAACACCAAAGCTACTTTCAAGTGCATTTGCAACTGAGTTTGATTGTACTGTGTTACCAATACCAAAAGCAGCGATAGAACCGAAGAGTGCGAATGCACCACCTAACCAACCCCATCTGCTTGATAAACCATTTTTGATGTAGTACATCGGACCACCAATATGGTTTCCGTTAGCATCTACTTCACGATAGCGAACAGCAAGTACCGCTTCAGCGAATTTAGTTGCCATACCAACTAAGGCAGTACACCACATCCAAAATAGAGCACCTGGACCACCTAAAAATATTGCGGTTGCAACACCAGCGATATTACCCGTACCGATAGTTGCAGATAGTGAGGTCATTAATGCATTAAAAGGGCTTATTTCACCTTCAACACTTTTATCTTCATCTGGAATACGGCCAGTCCAAAGTAATCTAAAGCCTGTTCCCAACTTAATGATTGGCATAAATCGTAAACCGACCATTAAGAATAAACCAACACCAAGTATCATAACTAGCATGGGAACACCCCAAACCAAGCTATTGAGACTGGAAATTAAACCCGTTAAAAATTCCATAATAATTTCTCTCTGTTGTAATAATTTGTTTATATTTATGTATCAACCTAGCGTTGATTTTATTATTTAGTAAATAATCGAAGACTTTCAAAAGAAGAAGAACAAAAGTTTCCAATAGGAAACAAGCTAGCTAAAAATATAAAGAATTGCAAGTTTTAAATTAAAATTGATAAGCTTTATTTTTTGCAATTATAGTGATTATAAAATAATACACTTGTTCTAAAAAGAAAGTAAACAGCCTTTAATACAATAGGTTACAAAGACAACTTCAAGAGGTACAATTGACTTTAGTAGGCGCTAAAGGCAATTGACATTATCTAACACAAAAACGTTATTCTGCAGTAATCCACAATATCAGCGCGTCCTCTTTACTCGTTGATATGACAAGATGCCCCATCGTTGCATCATAATATGCGCTATCTCCCACAACTAAGGTTGCAGGCTCATAAAACTCAGTCAACAGTTGAACTTCTCCCTCTAAAACTAGCAGAAATTCTTCCCCTTCATGACGAACCCATTCCCCAAAGTGCTCAAAATTTCGAGCATGAACTCTACTTTTGTATGGCATCATCTTTTTGTTTCTAAGCTGAGTAGCTAATAATTCATGCTCGTAGGTTAGCGTCGCATGGGGCCGGCCTTGCCCATCTAGGGTTACGTCTCTTCGACCCGTCACCTTTGTTTCTTTGGGTTTGGTGAATAATTGAGGTAATTCAATATTAAGCCCCGAAGCCAACTTTTGCATGACACTAAACGTTGGGGAAATCTGTTCATTTTCAATCTTTGATAAAGTAGAACGCGCTAATCCCGTGCGTTTGCTTGCTTCTTCAAGGGTCCATTTATTTTCAGTACGAATCGCTTTAAGCTGCACACCTATAGTCGACTTTTCCACTGCTCGCTTATTATTTTCATTATCCCCAATAGTCATTGAAGGATACTTATCAACCTGATCATGCTTACTCATCGTACCACCTAGCTAAAATATTTTATTTAAACAATAGTGGCACATTAACAACCTATACAGAACTCTTTTAGCAAACTAACAAGAGGATAGGGTTACACCTACAATACATGAGTGAAAAAAGTTTCCTATAGGAAACTTTTATTTGCTTTTATAAATATTGCCTGTTATGTTTCATACGTGTTCGAAATTCAAGCAATACAAAAATCAGTACTGGAAAGGTGATGGTAAATAGTATTTTTTATTTATTTACAATGAGACTTGGTCTGTTAAGTGTTCATGCTATTACCGTATAAATGCAGGTAAGATATCTATTCAAAATTAATATTATTGAATATTTTAGCAAACATAAATCACATCCAGTAACTAAGTATGGTTCATGAGCACTAATAGATAAAGGTATAGTACCGACAATATCGGCCCCTTTGATGAAGTCATTGAATAAGGCATCAAATAGGTATCGATATGATAAATAAATATAAAGAAATGTCTCAGGGTGGTTTAGCAATAGACGCAGTAACCTGTAAATAAAGACTATCAAACATAATCATTAGGTTACTGAATACATATTCATAACGCTTAGCTATTGAGGAATACAACAATGAAAAACACTTACGCATCTGGTGAACTAGGGCAATTTTTTTCAAGCGAACTCTCATCTACCGATGGTGCAGTTCAAATGGCCATTGAGCTTGAAGAAGCGCGTCAAAACCAACAAATTGAATTAATCGCTTCAGAAAATATTGTCTCAAAGGCTGTTATGGAAGCTCAAGGGACGGTATTAACAAACAAATACGCTGAAGGTTATCCAGGCCGCCGTTACTATGGTGGTTGTGAGCATGTAGATCTCGTTGAAACGTTAGCGATTGATAGAGCAAAACTTATTTTTAAAGCGGATTACGTTAACGTACAACCTCATTCAGGCGCACAAGCGAATGGCGCAGTAATGCTTGCCTTAGTTAAGCCGGGCGATACAATTTTAGGCATGTCACTTGATGCCGGCGGCCATTTAACTCATGGCGCAAAACCTGCTCAATCAGGAAAGTGGTTCAATGCTATTCATTACGGAGTACGCAAAGATGATATGCGTATTGATTATGATCAAGTATTAGCACTTGCTAAAGAACATAAGCCAAAAATGATCATTGCTGGTGGCTCAGCAATTCCTCGTCAAATAGATTTTGCTAAATTCCGTGAAATTGCCGATCAAGTCGGTGCCATATTAATGGTTGATATGGCCCATATTGCTGGCTTAGTCGCTGCTGGGGCGCATCAAAACCCACTACCTTTCGCAGATGTTGTTACCACCACAACGCATAAAACATTGAGAGGCCCTCGTGGCGGCTTAATTTTAACCAACAATGCAGATGTCGCGAAGAAAATTAATTCGGCTGTATTCCCTGGTTTGCAAGGTGGTCCATTAATGCACGTTATTGCTGCAAAAGCCGTTGCTTTAGGTGAAGTACTAGAGCCATCTTTTGGTGCCTATATTAAGCAAGTATTAAGTAACGCTAGAGTGCTAGCTAGCACATTGCAACAAAGAGGTTGTGACATAGTTACTGATGGTACTGACACCCATTTAATGCTGGTTGACTTACGTCCTAAAGGATTAAAAGGAAATACCACAGAAGAAAGTTTAGAACGAGCTGGTATTACCTGTAACAAAAATGGTATTCCATTCGATTCAGAAAAACCTATGGTAACTTCTGGTATTCGCTTAGGTACACCAGCAGGCACTAGCCGTGGTTTTGGTAATGATGAGTTTGAATTAATTGGACAGTGGATCGGTGATGTTCTTGATGGTTTAGTTGCAAACCCAGAGGACAATAGCGTAGCAGAGAAGAAAGTTTTGCAGCAAGTTCAAGAACTTTGCTTGAAATTTCCACTATATAGCTAGCAACTAATTAATTCCACGATAAGTTCAACTCTAAAAATAGGATTATTACCATGAGCACAGTAGAAAAGGATTATCAATTTGCCCCAAGTCACGAGTGGGTTAAAAATAACAACGACGGTACAGTTACTATCGGTATTTCAAACCATGCGCAAGAGTTGTTAGGCGATGTTGTTTTTATTGAACTACCCGAGCAAGGGGATGAAATAACGGCAGGTGAACAATTTACGCTCGTAGAATCAGTAAAAGCCGCTTCAGACGTATATGCGCCTGTTTCAGGTGAAATCATTGAAGTAAATGAAGCGCTAGAAGATGCACCCGAGTCAATTAACCAATCTGCATTTGTTGAAGGCTGGATAGCAAAAGTGAAACTTTCAGAGCCTGAACAATTAGAAAGTCTACTCAGTTATGAGGCATATAATGCCGGTATCGAAGACTAACTTCATACCAGCACATGCTTAACAATTACTAGACGTTATACTGGAGTTTTCATGACTAACAACAATTTATTAGCACAACTGAACGATAATTTAGACTTTATCAGTCGACATAATGGTCCTGACCGAGCCCAACAACAGCATATGTTAAAAGCGCTATCGTTGGATTCAGTCGAACAAATGATTGATAAAACAGTGCCAGATAATATTCGCCTTTTGCAGCCAATGACATTAGCAAAACCGCAAAGCGAAGTTGAAATGTTGGCAACACTCAAAGGTATGGCGTCAAAGAATAAAGTAAACCGCAGTTATATTGGACAAGGATATTACGATACCCATGTTCCTCATGTAATTTTACGTAATGTTTTTGAAAACCCTGGTTGGTATACCGCTTATACGCCTTATCAGCCAGAAATTTCGCAAGGTCGTTTAGAAGCTTTGCTTAATTACCAGCAAATGATTACTGACCTTACCGCAATGGAGTTATCCAATGCGTCCTTGCTTGATGAAGCAACTGCTGCAGCAGAAGCCATGAGCTTATGTAAGCGTGCCAGTAAAAACAAAAGTAACGTCTTTTTTGTTAGTGATGATGTTCACCCACAAACATTAGATGTGATTAATACCCGAGCAAAATACTTCTCTTTTGACGTTGTGGTAGCACCATGCTCAGAATTAGAAAGTCATGATGTATTCGGTGCCTTGTTGCAATATCCTGGTACAACCGGACAAGTACATAATTTAGAAGACATCATAGAACAAGCTCATAGCAAAAAAACCTTGGTGGCTGTTGCGACTGACTTACTGGCCTTAACCGTACTTAAAGCCCCAGGCGAAATGGGCGCGGATGTTGTTATAGGTAGTGCTCAACGTTTTGGCGTTCCAATGGGTTACGGTGGTCCACACGCTGCTTTCATGGCCACTAAAGAAAAGTATAAACGTACCATCCCTGGTCGAGTTATCGGTGTTTCAATTGACTCAAAGGGTAAGCCTGCTTTACGTATGGCTATGCAAACACGAGAGCAACATATTAGGCGAGAAAAAGCCAACTCGAATATTTGTACCGCGCAAGCATTACTGGCCAATATGGCATCATTTTATGCCGTTTATCATGGCCCACAAGGCTTGAAAAAAATAGGTCGACGCGTCAATCGTTTAACATCAGTGCTCGCTGCAGGTCTACAAAAAGCAGGTGTTGAACTGGTACATAATGAGTTCTTTGACACTATTACCCTACAGACAAATGAACAAACTGATGAAATTTATCAACGCGCATTAGCTGCAGATCTTAATTTGCGCTTATTACCGGATCAACTTGGTATCAGTTTAGATGAAACCACCACGTCTGCTGACGTTGAAGCTTTATGGTTAGCTATTACTGAACAGCCACTTAACGTTGACGATATTGAAAAAACGCTAAGTGCAGAGTTTTGTAACATACCTACAACTTGCCAGCGTAATAGTGAGTATTTAAGCCATCCAGTATTTAATAGTTATCACAGTGAAACGCGCATGTTGCGTTATTTAAAAAGTCTTGAAAATAAAGACTTTTCACTAACTCACGGCATGATACCGCTAGGCTCGTGCACAATGAAGCTTAATGCTACTGCACAAATGATTCCTGTGACTTGGCCTGAATTTTCACAAATGCATCCTTTTGCACCAAGTGATCAATGTACGGGCTATGAAGCCTTAGCCGAAAGTTTTAGCGATATGCTGATCGAAGTGACTGGTTATGATGCTTTTTCATTGCAACCAAACTCTGGTGCACAAGGTGAATATGCGGGACTTATCGCCATCCAACGTTATCATGCCTCTCGCGGTGAAGATTATCGTAATATCTGCCTAATCCCTAGCTCTGCACACGGTACTAACCCTGCCAGTGCTTCAATGGTATCAATGCGCATCGTGCTTGTTAACTGTGACAAAGAAGGTAATGTTGACGTAGATGATTTGAAGGAAAAAATAAACCTTCATCGTGATCAACTGTCTGCCATGATGATCACATATCCTTCAACACATGGTGTTTATGAAGAAAGTATCAAAGAAATTTGTGAGCTTATTCACCAAGCTGGTGGTCAAGTTTATCTTGATGGCGCAAATATGAATGCTCAAGTAGGTCTAACCTCACCGGGTTTTATCGGCGCTGATGTTTCTCACCTAAACCTACATAAAACATTTTGTATCCCGCACGGCGGCGGTGGACCAGGTATGGGGCCCATAGGCGTCAAATCACACTTAGCGGAATTTTTACCTGGCCACAGTGTAACTAACACTGAAGGTGCAGTATCAGCGACAGCCTTAGGTAGTGCGTCTATTTTACCTATTTCTTGGGCCTACATTGCCTTAATGGGCGCTGAAGGACTAAAATCAGCCACTGAGCTCGCTATTTTAAATGCTAACTACATTATGGAAAAACTCAGTCCGCATTACCCTATTTTATTTAGAGGTAAACAAGGACGTGTTGCTCACGAATGTATTATTGACATAAGACCTTTAAAAGAGTCATCAGGTATTAGCGAAGAAGATGTTGCTAAACGTTTAATGGATTTTGGCTTTCATGCACCAACCATGTCATTTCCTGTCGCTGGCACCTTAATGATTGAACCAACTGAAAGTGAGTCTTTAGAAGAATTAGATAAATTTATTGATGCACTGATTACTATTCGCCATGAGATAGCGAAAGTTGAAGATGGTACTTGGACACTTGCCGATAACCCATTAGTCAATGCACCTCACACATTAAACGATCTAACCGACAGTGACTGGCCTCGTGCTTATTCACGCTTAACAGCTTGTTATCCAAGTAGTTGTCCAAGCCAACCAAAATTTTGGCCAACAACTAACCGTATTGACAATGTCTACGGAGATCGAAACCTAATTTGTAGCTGTCCTCCGATTGAGAGCTACCAATCAACTGATACTTAAGTATCTATAACAAAACTAGCGCGTAACTTAGGTAATATATATATTATTCGCTTAAAAAAAATAACTACAACTACAACATGAATACGGGGAAAACCATGAATAACTTTAAAATTAAAAAATCATTAATCGCTTTAGCACTTGTTTTACCAGCCTTTGCTTCTTATGCTGAAACGTCTGAAGAAAGCTTAAAAAAACAGCTTACTGAAATTCAAACGCGTTTAGCACAATTAGAAGAATCTAAAAAACCAGCAGCTGGTTCAGATGATACTTCTATTAATTTTTATGGCTCTTTACGTCCTACTTTTGGTCTAACAAGCAGTGATTCTAAAGATAGCTGGGATGTTGGTGATGCATTATCACGTATCGGTATCGCAGCAGAGCATAAATTAAGCAATGGTATGACTGGTTTTGCAAAAGGTGAGTTTAAAGTTCAAATTCAGGGTGATGCGCACTTTGGCGATGCACGTAAAGCATATGTTGGGATAAAGGGTGATTTTGGTCGTGTTGCTATTGGTAAACAAGATACCACTCAATTCGCCATCATTGCCGGTCCAGTTGATATTTTTAACCGTGCATCAACACCACTTGCCTATGATGACGCGAGCCCATTCCGTCAGCAAGAAATGATTAGCTACAGAAAGAGTTTTGGTAACTTAGATTTTCGTATTGAAGGTCAATTCAAAGGCGAAACCGATATTGAAGGTAGTGACTTAGTTAACGGTGGTGTTCAATATACTGGGGATAGCTTTACCTTAGCTGCTGCTTACCTAACTAAAGATCTTGCTGGCGCTGATGAAAACACAGTAGGTGTATCTGGTTCAAAATCATTCGGTGACTTGTATATTGCTGCGGCTTATCAAGACATTGACCGTGGTGGAAATGGTCAAGATAGAACAACTATTGATTTAGTTGGCGCATATAAAATCAATGATATCTACAAAGTTAAAATGGGCTATTCTATATTTTCAGACGATTTAATGCCTGTTGATAGTAAAGAAATCACTCGCATCAATGCCACGGTTGAATGGCACGGTAGCCCAGATTTCTACTTATTTGCTGAAGTTCAAAACAACAGCTATGAAGATGAAGTTGCAGGTAGTAGAGAAGACAGCAATCAATTTATCGTAGGTATGCGTTACAACTTTGATTATAACTTTTAAGTTAGTATAAGTAGTCCTATACTATAACTTCAAAAGTTATATAGGTTATTAAACATCCCTGTTTTGGTAACCTATATAAAAAATAAAGTCTGTAATAAAAAAAGTCATTGTTAAGCTATGCTAACAATGACTTTTTTTATACTTATGACTGACAGTAATAAAAACGCACGCAACCGTTATGACTTAGTTTATCGCTAACAATTCAACATCAAAAGTTAATAATGAACCTGGCGCTATTTTTCCTGCTGCGCTATCGCCATAAGCTAAACTTGATGGAATATAAAAACGTGTTTTCTCACCAACAACCATCAACTGAACACCTTCAGTCCAACCTTTGATGACTTGATGTAAACCAAAGCCAATTGGCTCACCTCTGTCTACTGAGCTATCAAATACTTTTCCATTAAGTAAAGTGCCGTGATAATGCACTGTAACTTTCGAAGAAGCACTTGGGTGCTCAGTGCCACTACCTTCTGTTAGCACTTTGTACTGTAAACCAGAAGCTGTTTCTATCACCCCTTCTTCACTCTTATTAGACACAAGAAAATCACTGCCTAATATTGCATTTAATTGGGCCGCCTTTTTGTTGCTATTTTGTCGCATAAAAGTGAACACAACAATGCTAATAACAATCGCCAGTAATAAAAATGTACTCATTTAATAACTCCTTTATTAACTCCTTTATAGAGTTACTTGTGTAAAAATGCATGCTACTTAATTCTTCACTAATTTACTAGTTCAAAGACCTTAAGTTTCTTTAATCTTGTTTATCTTTCTATTGATCAGGGTCAACCTTAGTAGATTGCATAATACATTGAGATGGCCTAAATTAGTGGGCTTAAATGTAAGGCTTTAATGGATTAAAAAGCATGAAGAATATATTTATTACACTGACTATAACGCTACTGGTTAGCTGTAGCAGCACCCCTGACTTTCCCACGATAAATGACCCGAGCGTTGAGTTAACAAGTATCAAAAAACAGTACAAAAAAGAGTTAGCCAATATACACGTTGGTGACTATATCGATTTTGTTGCTAAGCAGTTTCCCAAGATATTTATCGCTTCAGATAATATGAAAAACACCATTTATGAGTTTACATACCAGCAGCAATATATTTTAGCTGACAATAATAATGATCTAACAAAAACATATACTCAAACATTGCGCTTTTATTTCATCAATAGAAAACTAGCGCATTGGCAAGTAAAAAAATAGCAAAGAAAAAAGCCCTTTACCGTTATGATCGGTAAAGGGCTTTATAATTCACTGTTTGCACTGACAGTCATAACATTGGGAATGTTAGAACTTCATTACCACACGACCCGTGATCTCACCATTTAACATCTCATCAAAAATATCATTGATATCTTCAAGAGATTTTTCAATAGTAATGGCTTTCACTTTTCCGCGTGCGGCAAAGTCTAAACACTCGACTAAATCTTTACGAGTGCCAACAATAGAGCCAACAACACTAACGCCATTAAGCACAGTATCAAAAATTGGCAATGGCATATCTTCAGGAGGTAAACCGACTAAAACACACTTACCACCACGACGAATAACTTTATAACTTTGCTCAAAACCACTTTTACTTACCGCGGTACAAATACTGGCATGAACGCCGCCGGTTTCAGCAAGGACCTTGGCAACAACATCATCATGTTTAAAGTCTAAACAAAGTGAAGCACCCAATTTTTTAGCAAGTTCTAACTTGGCCTCACCTGTATCAACAGCAATAACATTTAACCCCATAGCAACGGCATATTGCACTGCTAAATGACCCAAGCCACCAATACCGAAAATAGCGACCCACTCACCAGGTTTCGCAGTCGAAACTTTCAGTGCTTTGTATGTTGTAACACCTGCACAAAATAATGGCGCTGCATCAACATAATCAATACCATCAGGTATTTTCACCACATAATTACCATCGGCTTTACAATACTCAGCGTAGCTTCCATCGACTGAGTAACCGGCATTTTGTTGTGATAAACAAAGGTTTTCATCGCCCGTTAAACAGTAATCACAATAACCACAGGCGCTATAAAGCCACGGAATGCCTACACGATCGCCGACTTTACAATGACTAACCTGATCGCCAACTTCAACTATCTCACCAACACCTTCATGACCTGGTACTAAAGGCATTTTAGGCTTTACTGGCCAATCTCCATGACAGGCATGTAAATCGGTATGACAGACCCCACAAGCGTGGATCTTAACTAATACTTCATGGCTTGAAATCGTTGGCTTGTCTAGTTGCTCAATTTCAAGTTTACCCTTAAATTGATGATTAACTGCTGCTTTCATAGTTGAACTCCTTTTTCAGTAATGATGGGATTTAGCATATACCCGTTCCACTTGAAGATGATCGTTTCAGGAGACCTGAGCGAATCATAATCAAGGCACATTTTTTGTTAATGGTTATTCCCTTAAAAATAAATGTAACGACGAGTATTCTTTGCTCGGTTTTCCCCGCAGGGCTGGTTTAGAAACGCTTTATGCTGCGTTATTGATTTCGACAATAGAATAACTATTCACATCAACCAATGCCTTGCCTAAAGGCGTTTCTAATTCCAGCTGAATCCTGCATCTTCAAGTAGAGCGGGTATATATACCCAAGCCACTTGGAAATGCTCGATTTCAGCAAGACGAGAATCGTGCCAAATACTAGGCTTAAAATGTGTGGTGTGGTCGTTCCCCACCTCCATTTTATAACGACGAAGTTGGTCGATTATCGCCTTGCCCTTTGGGAACTCGGGTATAATTCATTGTAAAACCCTTGCTTAATAAGACCACGATATAGATCAATAAAAGCGCATGAAAATTCGCTATCTATTGTGTGTTTAGATTAGCGAAGGAGTATTATTTCTATCCAGAAGATATAGTGTTTTAAATAATGAAGTTAATCGATATTCGGGGATTTAAAGCAGAGGTTGTTAGAGTAGCCATCCATGGCTTAAATATATTACAGAGTATTTTATATCGTCATTATAGTAACGTCAGTTCTTTTATAGAAAAGTACTGACATTAAACAACATTAGAAATTAAGTTTGTAACCTAATGCAATTTTATCAGATGCTGCGTATACGGCTTCTGCTTCATAGCCCCAAGCACTATATTCGACATAAAAACTGCCAAGTTTAGGCTTAGAAATAATAGCCGATATTGATGTTCAATCGCTTATTCCAATCATCAGCATTGCCGACTAAAGTACCACCGAGAAATGGCTGGTTTTTAGCAATAACAAAGTCAACATATGCGTAAACGCCACCAGCACTGATCGCAACGCCAGTTGCATTCATTGTAGTATCGTCTAACCCAGCTGACTTATCGGTTACTAAGTTATAATCGTTGTAGTAAGTCAGGTTGGTGATAGGTCCAAGAGACACTGATTGACTGTAAGATAAGTTAAGGTTATACGACGTAGCTTCTGTTGGAATTGTGTCATAGAATGCCCAAGCGCCCACAGCGACAGCATCAGAGCCGTTATCTAGATCATATTCATACTCTGAAACTTGGAACATAATACCGATATTTTCAATCTTACTATTCACATGAAAAGCGTATGCTGTGTGATCGCCTACAGAGCCAACACCTGAGCCACCTTCAAGATCACCTGATAATAATGATACACCCACTTCGGTATTAGAGAAGAAATTATAAGAATACCTTAAGTTTACCGTATTACTTTCGCCCATTTCTTGCGCAGGAGCACTCCAAATACCTTCGCCACCAGCAAAGTCTCGGATGCCAACTACATCATAAGAATAGCGATGAGTTTTGTCACCTGAATAGCCGTCAACACCACCTTTTTCGTCATTTAAAAAATAGGCAACACGGATATCATGTTTGTCATATTTACCTGTAAATGATAAACCTGCGTCGTAGTCATCTTCTAAACCGGCATAATAACCAGAGCTAAAGAAGAAGTTATTGGAGTTATAGTTTAAGTTACCAAAAGGAACTTGAGTAATACCTACTTTTCCTTCCCAGTTATCACTGAATTGGTAACCTACATCGGCGTGATGAATTACATTCATGTATTGATACCAGCGATATTGAGCTGACAAGGTAACATCACCAATACTACCGTTTACATCTAAACGAAAGACGTCAAAATCAAAATCTCCACCACGATCTTTATTGTCATCATCATAGTCTTCATAGCTATACTGAAAACGTACAGCACCGCCAATTTTAATTTTAGGCGTTAAATCTGTAGTGGTTTTTGTATTGGTATTAACTTCTTTCTTCAGCTCAGCAACTTGCTTTTCAAGTTGTTCTAGTCGCTCAATTTTAGTAGTTTCTGTGGCCGCAAAGGCTGTTGTTGAGCTTGCTAACAATAAACCAAGTAATGGGATGGATGTTTTCATTTGTTATTCTCCAAAAGATAATTCGCATTTATTTTTATATTTAGTTACGTTTTTCATGTTGTTATTTCTTAGAGCATATTCAGAATGCTTAACAGCGTTAAAACTACTTAAATATGTTCTTGTTAACTTCGAAAATAATACTAAGGAGATATCAACCAACATTGAAGTCAATTAACTTAATCACTCAATAAGAGAATCTTATATCAAGAAAACAAAGAAACTCTCAACTATCACTTAACACCTTGTTATTAACAAATATAATTACAAAATCGTCACATTGAAAGTAGTTAAAAAATGAGAGTGATAAATTATATTCAAACAAAAACATCCCCTAAAGCACCCATATTTTGTCCGTGAATTATTCATATCTCGATCTTAAAATGATCCATTCTCACTGACTTTAAAATACTCACAGTTCAGATTACTAGGCAAGCTACTAGTGGATTAATCAGACAATTTAAAATACTTATCGACCAGTAATATATTTTCATTAGACTGCGATGAGCCAATCATTAATACTGGATAGATTTACCATAGGGTTATTTATTAGAAGGTCCCTTTGATAACCTGCTTTATTACCGGATTTGTTCCCAGCATTATGCCTAACAGAAATATTCACCCGATAAATTACCGCCATGTTGATTGAATCATCCTTATTAGTAGTGGCTTTAATCGCCGTCATAGCAGGCTCTGCTCTTCAAAGTATGTCAGGCTTTGGATTAGCGGTTATCGCCTCACCTGTTTTGGTCATCATTAATCCTAATTTCTTACCTGCACCTATACTGGCATTAGGTTGTATTTTGTCACTGTTAAATTGTATTCGTTATCGGCAGCAATTACATTTTAGCAATATAAAACTAGCGCTTCTGGCGCGAATTCCTGGCTCGATACTGGGAATTTTATTGTTAGCTTTATTGCCATCAATATTCTTTTCCGTCGGTTTCTCCCTACTGATTATGCTCTCAGTGTTACTGACTTACCGACGAGTTAATATTCACCACAGTTCGAAAAATTTAATGTTAGCGGGTTTTTGTTCAGGACTTATGGGCACCACTACATCTGTAGGTGGTCCACCTATTGCTTTGGTTTACCAAAATAGTAATCTCTGTACGCTAAGAGCAGAGCTTGGGCTTTTTTTTCTGATTGGCACACTGGTATCTCTGGCAATGTTATTCGCATCAGGCAATATAAATTATGCTCACGTGCAACTCACCTTGCCTTTGGTGCCCGCGATATTTGTTGGCTTTGGCGTATCATTTTATTTGGATAAATACCTAGGGCAGCGCTATTTAAAGCCATTAATTGCTGCAATTTCGCTGACGTCTTGTGGCATTATTTTGCTAAAAGCCTTCCTTTATTAAAGGTTTCAATAAAGGGAGTACTAAAGAGTATTGTTATTAAATAAACGACTAAAAGATGCATCGATTAGCATCAATGCTACTATTTTTGAGCTCTTTCCCCCTGAATATCGTGTTCCTAAATAATGTGCTCCTAAATAACGTGTTTCTCATTATGATAAACCACCAAATATTAAGATGTAGTCATTGAGGCATTGAATTTTTTTGTACTTAGCTCCACCATTGTTCGCTCACGTTTTTGGGCATCAATGTCCTAAATAATGGCGCTCATCCCATCCAAACTTATGCCACTGGCAATAACGAATTGAATAGGCTTTTTCCATTAAGGGGAGAAGTACAGTAGCAAGAGAAATAGTTGAGAAACACAGATAACTAAGCTGTTAAAAATCAAGCAGTACCAAATAGAACGGAACAGAACAGCGATATAAAAAGTTCAACGTCAAGAAAAGACTATCACTAAACCTTAGTGATTTATTAATAACAAAAAAGCCGGCAAACTGCCGGCTTTCTATTTTAATCTACGTGCGATTAAAATATTAATCACATTTTTTCAGTATGCTTATTGAGGTACAACCGCATAAGCAACAACTTCACATAGCATTTCTTCACGTGCCAAACCGGCAACAATCATTGCTGCTCGGTTAGGATATGGTGCTTGAAAATACTCAGCATACACTTTGTTAAACACTGGCAATTGGTCGCGCGCAGTTACATATATAAGTACTTGCGTAACATCGTCCATAGTCAATTTGGCCGCTTCAATAGTGTGTTTGAAATTTTCCATTGTTTGACGTGCTTGTGCTTCAATACCACCTTCAACTACCTGCCCTTCTGCATTAATTGGGATCTGAGCTGTTGATAAGGTGTTATTAGCAATAATTGCCCATTCTAACGGTGCTTTCGAAGCAAATAGTTCGGTTTTTACAGGTGTTTTCATAACGTTTTCTCTATTGTAAAAGTAATCGATAAAAATCTATAGGTTTCTCTTAAAGTTTATTTAAAAGAGATGAATGAACAAAAGAGTACTTGGATTGTTCACATGCTTTTAATCATCTACTAGGCACAGTTCAATATGCTGTGCTTAGTAGATGTTGGGATAATTTAAAGCCCTTGCTCGTCAGCCATTTTGCGAGCAATTTGTGGTGCGTTCCATAAGGACGGTAACAAGACTAGGGACACAGGTACTGCCGTTACGACAATAAAGGATTGCAATGCTGATATACCACCTGAACCAATAGAGATAAGCAATGCTGCCATAACTCCCATGATAACGCCCCAGAACACACGTAATGAACTCTGTGGAGAATCGGTGCCAGTCATTACCATAGATACTGAGAATGTCATTGAGTCACCCGTTGTCGCTACAAAGATAGTCGTTAATATCAAGAACAAGAATGATATTATCCAACCAAATGGCAACTGCTCTGTAATAGCCAGTAATGCTGCTGGTAAATTAAAGCCAGTGAAAGGTTCTGAAATAACACCTGGTGTCGCTAACTCAAACGCTAAACCACTGCCACCTACAATAGTGAACCAGAAACAGGTGATAACTGGCGCAACAACTGAAATAGTTAATATCATCTGACGGATAGTACGACCGCGAGAGATACGCGCAACAAACATCGCCATTAACGGACCGTAACCTAAAAACCATCCCCAAAAGAAAACAGTCCACCAGTCAAGCCATGCAGTATTTGCACGATAAGTCGCCATTGGAATAAAGTTATTTAGGTAAAGACCAAAGGAGTGCAAGTAACTATCAAATATAAAAGCAGTAGGGCCAAATACTAAAATAAATACCATTAAGAAAACCGCTAAAACTATATTGATACTGCTTAACAGTTGGATGCCTTTAGTAACACCACTCACAGCTGAAAGGGTGTAGATACAAATAAGACCAACTAATATAGAAACTTGAGTTACGTAGGTATCAGGAATACCAAACAATTTTTCTAAACCAAAGCTTACTTGTAAACCAAGAAAACCAATGGGTCCAACCGTACCTGCCACTACAGCGAGTACACAACAAGAGTCAACAAGAGTACCAAAAGCACCTTTCATTACCTTGTCACCAAAAACAGGATAAAGCAAAGTACGAGGTTTCAATGGTAAGCCTTTTTCATAATGCAAATACATAAGCACTACGCCAGTCAAGCTACCCAGAATTGCCCAAGCTAAAAACCCCCAATGCATAAAGCTTTGTGCTAACGCATTATAAGCCGCTTCTGTTGTTCCTGTTTCCCCACCAAAGTAAGGAGAGGGAGAAGTAAAATGCGCCATTGGCTCAGCAGCAGCCCAAAAGACACCGCCACCCGCAAGTAGCGTACACATGATGATAGAAATCCATTTAAAGGTCGACATCTCAGGCGACTTTAATCCCCCTAATACAACGCCACCAGTACGACTTATCGCCATAAAAATGCCAATAACAAAAGTCAGCAGCAGGAGTACTTGCCAGTAGGCGCCAAACATTTTGGTTGATGCGGCAAAGGTTGAATTAACCCAGCTAGACACCATGTTGATATCATACAATGCCAAGATACAAAATAGCACAAGCGCGCCACCACTGATCAAAAATACGGGTATATCTACCCCTTCTAGGAATTTGATTTTAGGCATTTTTACCTCGCTCTCTTCCACAATAGCTTTAGAAGTATTCATTATTATAGTCTCCTGATAGATCTCTTATCGTTATAATTTATATGTCACTATCCCATATTGATTTCATACCAAACAAACTAACTTTTTTGATCAACTTTACATGATCAATCATTCAATCTATTTGGTATTGCTCAATACAAACTAGCGCTTTAACATTTGTGGTTTTAACCCCTCATCGAGTAAGTTCAACCAGTTCATGCCCATGACTTTGGCGATATCTTCCGTCCTAAAGCCTCGGTTTTGTAAACCTTTTGTAATATTTGGAAAGTCACGGCTATCACGAAACCAAGATAACGGGCGAGGCCAATCAGCATTTGCTTTTGAGCCTTCCCCATAATCCATTTCCTTTGACCAACGTCCATTACGCATCCATTCAAGTACAGATAAGGGTTGTTCTTGACACAAATCTGTACCGATACCAATATGATCAATGCCCATTAAATCAGCGGTATTTGCCACCATGTCGCAAAAATCATCCAAGCTACAATCAGGGCCATTTTTAAGATGAAACGGGTAAAGGCTAAAACCTAATAACCCACCTGATTCTCCCAATGCTTTTAGCACTGTGTCCGACTTATTGCGCTTGGCTTGATGAAAACTGTTCGGGTTGGCATGTGAGATCACAATAGGACGCTCTGATATTTCTATCGCCTCTAAAGTACTGCGCTCTGCACTGTGGCTCATATCTACCACCATACCAACACGGTTCATTTCCTTGATTACTTGTTTACCAAAGCGTGTAACACCACTGTCTTCTGCTTCATAACAACCACAAGCTAATAAGCTTTGGTTGTTATAAGTAAGCTGCATAATCATCAAGTTGAGTTCACGCATGATCTCAACCATGCCTATATCATCTTCAATGGGCGAGCAGTTCTGCGCACCAAACATGATGCCGACCTTACCTAATTGTTTGGCAAGACGAATATCCGCCACGCTTTTCACCGGCATGATTAAATCATGATGGATCTCAAACTGGCGATTCCATTCACCTATTCGCAATAATGTTTCTCTAATTTGTTCGTGGTAAACAACGGTGACATGCACCATAGTTACGCCACCTTCTTTAAGCTGCTGAAAAATAGCCCGGTTCCAATTTGAGTACTGCAGGCCGTCAATGACAATAAGATCGTTATGCATAATGACTACTCGATTTATGAACGGATATAAGTGGTTTTTACGATGGTGTAGAATTCTTTTGCGTAACTACCCATCTCACGTGAGCCAAAACTAGAATCTTTACGGCCACCAAAAGGTACGTGGTAATCAGTGCCAGCTGTTGGTAAGTTCACCATTGCACAACCCGTTTGAGCATTGCGTTTAAAGTGCGTTGCAAACTTAAGCGATTGCGTACAAATACCGCCAACTAAACCATAATTGGTGTCGTTTAATGTGGCTAATGCTTCGTCATAATCTTTCACTTTAATCACACAAGCGATAGGTGCAAAGGCTTCTTCGCGGTTAATGGTCATTGCATTGGTGGTTTCAGTGAATAAGGCTGGCGTTAAGTAATAACCTTCAGTTTCTTCAGTAATAACATCACCACCACTCACTAACTTGCCGCCTTCTTTTTTGGCAATTTCAAGATAGTTAAGGTTTTGCTTCATTTGACGAGCATCTGCAACCGCGCCAATATGAACGCCTTCACGTAGAGGATGACCCACAACAAGTTGCTTCATTCTTGCAACAACCGCATCAACAAAACGATCATGAATACCTTCAGTGACAATTAAACGCGATGAAGCGGTACATTTTTGACCCGTACCAAAGAAAGCACCGCCAACAGCACACTCAACAGCATTTTCTAGATCCGCATCATCAAGTACGATTAGCGCATTTTTACTGCCCATTTCTAATTGACATTTCACTAAGTTTGTTGCCGTTGCTATCGCCACTTTACGGCCTGTTTCTAAAGAGCCAGTAAAAGTTAGTGCGTTAATTTTTTTAGAGTTAATTAACAAATCGCCCACTTCTGCACCGGGACCCATTACCAGGTTAAACGTACCTGCAGGTAAACCTTGACGTGAGATGATTTCAGTTAATGCCCAAGCGCTCGCTGGTACTTGGTTTGCTGGTTTTAAAACAACTGAATTACCAAAGGCCAATGCCGGTGCAATTTTCCAAGCGGCTGTAGCCACAGGGAAATTCCACGGTGTGATAATACCCACAACGCCAACAGGCTCTCTGCGGGTTTCAATTTCAATACCTGGACGAACTGAATCGGCCGTTTCACCCATTTGACGCAATACTTCAGCGGCATAATAATGGAAAAATTGACCAGAACGATAAATCTCGCCAGCGCCTTCAGGTAACGTTTTACCTTCTTCTCGGGCTAACAACTTACCTAATTCATCTTTACGTGCAATCAGCTCATCACCAATGGCCATCAATACTGAATAGCGTTGTTCTAAGCCACTCTCTTGCCATTCAAGTTGACCTTTAGTCGCTGCATCTAAAGCAGCTTCTGCTTGTTCTTGGTTAGCTTGTGCGTAGTGACCAATAACATCACTGATGTCCGCAGGGCTGATATTAGCAAGTGAACTTGCCCCTTCTACCCATTCGCCGTTAATGTAATTGCAAAAAATTGATTCAGACATAAATACCTCCATAAAATAATTGAATTTATTATAGGCAGTATGTTTTAATAATAAAAATTAATAAAAAATATCTATTGATAAGGATTCCTTATGGCACTACCTGAATTTAAAATAGCTCAGTTACGTCACTTCGTCTGGGTAGCAGAATTAAAGGGGTTTCATACGGCGGCAGAAAAAGCTTGTCGAACTCAACCAGCAATATCTTTATCAATTAGAGATCTAGAAAATAAACTCAGTACGGTATTATTTGAAAAACGCAATGCGAAGACTTCAAATACTGAACTAACGCCTTTTGGTCGATATTTTCTACCTAAGGCAAAAGAACTTATTGCCCACCATGACAACGTTGCTCAAGATATGGCCTTGATGAGTGAGCATAAAACAGGTCATTTGCGCCTTGCTTCAGTACCTTCTATTGCGTGTCGAATGTTACCCGAGTTATTGTCAAAATTTATCGCTGATGTGCCAGAGCTTCATATCAGTTTTTATGATGATAACTCCGAGGCTGTTTTAAGGAAGGTTGAAAAACAACAAGTAGATATTGGTATCGCCAGTTTGCCCCATGGACATGAGCATGCCGATATCACTTTTACCCCTATCTGGGAAGATCAACTTGGTGTGGTTTGTCGTGAGGATCATCCGTTTGCCGAAGTCACTGAGTTACATTGGAAAGAGTTACGTAAGCAACGATTGATCAGAAATGGTACTTCACGTCTACTCGAAGATACTGAAGCAGAGCCTTTATTGAGTGACTCGCAATTTCTTATTTCTAATATGCTGTCATTAATCGCTATGCTTGAAGAGGGTCTTGGCATCACCACTTTACCCTGGTTTGCTTTCCCTAAAAATAATAGCAAGCTTCGCTTTATTCCACTAACAACGCCTAAAATTGTTCGTCATATTGGGATAGTTCAACTCAAAAACAAATCGTTATCCCCAGCAGCAGAAGCACTAGCAAACTTCATTTTGAAAAATACAAATCAAGATAAGACCAAGGATCTGGAGTCTTAATAAGTGCAGGAAACGATCATCCTGACAGCTACTTACTGCAAGGACAAATTTTACAATAACGCATGCTGAAAATAGCTATCCCCGTTACCATTCAAAGCAAGGATGCCTTTGAAGTTTTTTATTCTCATCTAAGCTCAATTTGGGATAAGTCACCTACTCAACAATCAATCGTCTCTCAGTTAAAACAGATAGAAATACACTAAAATTTACATTAACAAACGTGCAACTCTCAAAATTACTGCTACATTATAGTTTTAGCAGCACTTCTGTTAAGAGTAATAGTATTATTTAAGGGACTATCAAATGACTATTAAAGTTAGACTAACTGCAATATTAATTGTAATGATTATTTTACTCGCTACCGCAATAACCTCACAAAAAATTGCCACAAACAAAAATAAGCATCAAACCCTAAGTAGTGATACGCGTTATCTTTCATATTTGATCGCCGATGAATTTAGACAAAGCTCGATAGACTTAACCCGTCTTTGCCGTCTATTTGTTGCCACCGGAGAACAAAAATATTGGGATGCTTATTGGCACATTGTTAATTGGCGTAATGGCGAGGTTGAGCGTCCAAATAATGTTGATAATAATTTATATCCAGATCAGCGCATTAAACAAAGTAATATCATGAAAGAGTTAAATTTCTCAGCGAACGAGTTTACTTTATTAGAAAAAGCCAATAGTTACTCTAACACCTTGATTGCTACAGAAGAACAAGCAATGCAAACTATTAAAAACGGAAAAGTCGCGCAAGGTCCATTCCAAAAATCCCCTAATGAAAGCATCAATGACTTTGCTTTACGTTTAGTTTTCAGTGATGCGTATCAGCAAGATGTCAAAAAAATAATGGCGCCTGTAAACGAGTTTTTTAATGCGTTAGATAAACGCACCGCAGATGATTTATTTCGTTCGCAACAAGAAGCAAACTTTTGGTTAAACAATAGTTTAATCGTGCAGGTAATAGTTGCCATAATATTGTTTTCTCTTATGTTTTTTATGAAAGTCACCCTATTTAAACCATTAGAGCATGTCATTAATGCCATGAATAATATTGGCGGCGGCGATGGTGATTTAAGTCAACGTCTACATGAACACGGTCAGGATGAATTATCTTCTTTAGGCAAAGGTTTTAATCTATTTGCCAGCTATATTCAAACAGTCGTAATTGAACTACGTAGCGCAATTGGTGAAATTTCTAGCTCATCGGCACAATTAAATACGACGGCAAATTTAACCGAGCAGTCTGTTACCGAACAAAAAGTTGGCATTGAACAGGTACTTATTGCTATAGAGCAAATGATTCCCGCGGTGCGAGAAGTTGCCATTAATGCGTCGCAAGGACTTGAACAAGCAAACCTTTCTGATGAAGCAGCAAAAGAAGGTTTACAAGTGGTTGATGAAGCAAATAATAATATCAACTTATTAGAAGTAGATATTGATAATGCTTCAGAAGTAATCAATAAACTTGCACAAGATACTAACAATATCGGCTCGGTATTAGATGTTATCCGTGGCATTGCCGACCAAACCAATTTATTGGCCTTAAATGCTGCAATTGAAGCAGCGCGGGCCGGCGAACAGGGACGAGGGTTTGCTGTGGTAGCTGATGAGGTTCGGACTTTAGCTCAGCGTACACAAGATTCAACGTCTGAAATTCAACAAATGATTGAGAAACTACAAATTGGTGCTAAGGATGCTGTTAATGTGATGGTACAAAGTAAAAGCCGTACTACTGATTGCGTAGAAAATACAGGTCAAGCGGGTCACTCTTTATCTAAAATCACCTCATCTGTAGGAGAAATTACCGATATTAATAGCCAAATAGCCGCAGCGACTGAAGAGTTAAATGCCAGCATAGAGGAAATACGTCGTACTGTTGATAATATCAATCAACATGTTGAACGCACAGCTAAAGGCTCTCAAGAAACAGCCAATAAAAGTGACTATACCACTCAACTTACCAGTCAAATGCAGCTATTAATTGAGCGTTTTAAAACAGAATAATACCTAAGGGCTGTTGATTTTTTAATTAGCAGCCAAATTATTGAACATAGCAAGTCTGTTAAGTTATTTCCCACTCAGCGAGAGTTAAAAGGCTTACAGCAAGCTTTCTTGAGGATAATTTAGCCTGCATTCTCTAATAACCTACCTTCCTGTAGCATCTGTGTAGAGACCAATAACGCTACTCAGTTAAGTCTTTATCTTCTTATTAGGTAGTGCCCCTTTCAAAAACTTGTCAAAAGTTGATTAACTTCACAATACTCACTTGATTTATAATGACTAAATTATGAATCGCTCAGACTTCCTGAAACGAGCATATTCAGGTGGAACGGGTATAAATAAAATCAATTGTAACCACGCACATAACTTGCCGTGCTGACGTCGTTACAAAGTGCTTGCTCATGCTTACTTATATGCTGTTGTGTATTATGGTTAGACGGGTGTTTATTCTCACTAACAGTCACGTCTTTATGATCTAAATCTCTAGCGTTTAAATAATTACTCTCGTTATTGGTTGCTGAATTCATTGTGCACCTCAATCAATTTTTGCGGTTTTAAAAGTACCGCTGTTGGATATGCAATGATTATAGTAAGCCTTTTTTGATAATAAAAATTAATAAATAATATGCAACGATAAAATAAACTTATTACTAGTAGTTAAAACACCCCATCTTTAATAATGCTTCAGCCTCTAAGTTTATCAACGACTCCTGTAATTACCTTGTTAGTAAACATAAGGTCTTTCAACCAAATAAAAAACAAATGCATAAGTAAAAATAAAATAATAACGATATTATTCAATTAACTAGACATTACACATAAGTTTTTCTTATCAGACGATAGACCTTATTTCCTTGTATAAAATCACTTAATGGGCGAAAAATAACATCACATTCAGTGAGGTCATTTTTTAGACTTCATTAATATCCGCGTTGATTCATACCAAACGGATTAATTTATTGTACAACTTAGAGCTTCAGTAGCGAGCTTAGAACAAACAAAATGTGTTAAATATAGTTATTCTATATTTAATTCATTTTGTGATGTTATCAAATTGCTACTGAGCTCCCGAAGGGCGAGTACCTAATAAAAGGTAAAGGCTTATATGCGGCGTTATTGATTTTGACAAGGGAATAACCATTCTCTTCAATCAATGCCTTGCCTCTAAACCTTTTAATTCTCGCTAAGTGATCAATTAATGAGTCCGATTGGTATTATTAAAGCTTCAACGAGTTAATGCTTGAGTTTGCTTCTATACCAGAACAAGAACAACAAGAAAATCGAAGTCAATTCAGATAACATATTTTGTATAGCAAATGAGGATCAGTAAATGACAACAAATGCAGCTATCCACTCATCGCTTTGGGGTGAAAATTCTTTACCACTTCGCCCTGCAAGTCAGGTGATGAAATTGGAGCGCCTAGGCGCTTACCATCAAAGTCGTCTAAGTTTTATGCGTACCTTGGTACGTCGAATATTTCGTGAACGCTGGAAGATTGAACCCTCCGTTTTTAATCTCGATAATGATGGCTACGGCACGGTTGTCTATGAAGTCCAAGCCCCACATGGTTTATTCAGCTTTGTTTTGTTTTCTGATTACCTTTCACCTGATGAACGTAATGACCGTGTTATTGCCACCAAGTGGGACCTTACTATGGCTCTAGTTGAAGGTAAGGTTGACCAAGATTATATTGAAAAATTGCGTGAAAATGTCCCTAAACAAGAAGCCGGACGCGTAGATGCACGTGTTTTTGTTTTATCTCGAGCCAACCGCAGTGCACGTAACTTTGACTATGTGGTCAATCAACTTGCTGTAGGTGAACAACCTGATGTGGCTAAAATTGTTGAAGTAGGTTATTTGTATCGCACCACAGCCGTTTATGGCAGTGGTAAACTCGGTATGGCTGATTGGGAAAAAGTGAGAGAAAAACATAAAGATTTTGCCCGACCGTTTGCCGGTGAAATGTTTGTTTGTCTGATGCTACGCAACTTCAGTTTATTACAAGTCGAACATATTGCTCGTCATAAAACCCCCGAAAAATTTACTCCAATGAAGCCTGAAATAAAGCGCTATTTTGGTATCGGTAATTCAACCGGTTTAGGCATGGCGCCGTATTTGGTCAATCATCCGCTGCTTATCAATCAATGGATAGAAATGCGTGAACTGGCTTTAGCACGCGTTCGTACACTTGGCAGCGTTAATGATCAAGTACGTGAAACGATTAGTCAACTGATCGACCGAAGTGCACAACACACCCTTGAAACACAGACCGAAGATGCATGGCAAACCAATAATAATAAAGCTGTTATTGAAGATATGGCCTGCCTTAAAAATCGCATTGAACGTGGTTTTGATTCATGGAACGAGTTGGTTGAGTATAGTGAACAGCATTGCTCATTGCAGGGCCAAGAAATGTTAGTGTCTTGCATGTTAGAAATATACCCCGAACTTGTCGACGAATTAGAAGATTTTCACAGTGCTGAGGAGTTTTTAGACCTTGATCCACTCATGCCTGCAACGCAACTTAAAGACATCATAGAAAAACGTTATGACTGGGCATTAGCAATAGATTTTGACGCGGAAGGCGCACGAGAAACTTACTGGTATCGTTCAGAAGAAAAAATGGAACCTCGTCTAGGCAGTGTTGCCGATATTGAAGGTAAAAAGAAACAGATGGCACTGGGTGTCGGTTATGCAGTACGTAAATGTTATAACCAATTAATTGATTATATCGCTCAAAACCCAGATGACACCACTGCTCGATTTATGGTTGCGCATCCAAAATTGCGCGGCATTGTACGTCGTATTCAAGGCATGAACCGCTGTGTTTATGGTGATATTCAAGCAAACTTGTTAGATCGCGAAGTATTACCCATGCACTTATTGCGCGCCAAGTTAGCTTTTTTTGGTGTAAGCAAATTTGATCCTCGTTCTCGTTTATGGGTACGTAACACCATGTTCCAGGGCGCCCCCCTGTTAGAAGAAATTGGCCAAGCATTTAATGACGACTGGTTTATGCCATTAGCACCAAAGCAATAGGAGAGTTCCATGAATATTTCAATGAATGAATTAAAAGCAGCTCTACGCAGATGCTTTGAAGCAAGCGATTACTTTGTCGGTAATTATGAAGATGCAGCCAACATGGTGTTATGGTTAGAAAAACATGGCTTAAACGGCTTGAGTGAATTCAAGCTAGCCTTGCCTTATATTGGTGAAGATAAAAACAAACCATTAAGTAATGTTATTTATGAGGATAGCACCTCAGCAATTATTGATGCTCACCATCGTAGCGCGCTTAATTGTATTGCGGCAGCGGTAGACCTAGCACATGCTAAAGCCTTAGAAAGCGGTATAGCCACAGTCACAGTGCATAATTGTCATAACAGAATATTTATCCTAAAAGCACTGACCGATCGTGGTCGTAGCGGCATTAGTGCAGCAGCTTATTGGCAAAACGGTAGTGATACCGTGACCGAGCATACTGCTGCCATTCGCTCAGGTCAACGCTACCCAAGTTACAGCGAAGGGGTGACCAATCTAACAAGTAGTGAAAATGACAAGCAAGCATTGACTATTATTTGCAGCTCACGAGTAGACTTAACTTCTTCTTTGCAAAATAGTAAAAGTCACTTTATTAGTCCTAAACAAGTTGAAAGCAACAAAGAACATACTGTTGAACATGGTATTGAAATTGATGCTGGTGTTTGGGAAGAGATTAATAAAATAGGCTTGGGCGTATTAGTTGAAAATACCGAGCGTTCTCGAAAAGATGCCGGTGGCAATTAAAAGCCCTTTAGCTACCGTCGACAGATACAATATGTTTGTCGACAGTAGAATTTCTCAGTCGTCCTGAAACACCCTCCTTCAAGTAGCTTAGGTATATACTTTGCACTCTCTAGCAATAGAACACCTTAGCGGTATCATGCCTGTTACTGAATCTTCTGAGCAAAAACTTCACCAAGCACAACTTAGGGAAGTCGCGGTTGCCATCAGTATCAATGGCATTAGCCAAGCGGTAATGATGGCTTCTCCTGAGCATTTAAAAGACTTTGCCCTTGGCTTTAGTTTAAGTGAAGGTTTAATTGGTTCAAGCAACGATGTTTTGGATATTCTTGTTCATTCTCATGAGTGTGGCTGGCAAGTTGATCTGCAGGTTTTAGCACGCGTTCAACATCAACTAAAACAACGACGTCGCACTATGGCAGGGCCAAGTGGCTGTGGTCTTTGTGGGCTTGACTCCATTGAAGCGGCAATGTCATTGAGTCTGCCCCAAGAACAAACCACTAAAACGCTCAAGTTACCGTCTGAGCAGGTGATCATTCAAGCGAGAGATGCCTTACCTAATATTTTGAAAAACTCAGGCGGTATAAGAGGAAATCACTGCGCTGCTTTTTTTGATTTATCGGCTCAAATGATCGCTTGTCGAGAAGATGTTGGCCGCCATTCGGCACTGGATAAACTGCTTGGTTGTTTATCAAGCAAAAAACAAGCCTCTGATGAAGGCTTTGCCTTAATAACAAGCCGTTGTAGCCACGATTTAATCGCCAAGGCCGCCCGTTTATCTTTAACAACCTTAGTCACACTAGCGCAACCAACTGACTTAGCGGTTAGTTCTGCCCGTAAAACACAATTAGCCTTATTTTGCTTCCAACACGGGCAACTAAAACGCTACGCTTAACAAGAGAAATCACATGTCTACGTCATCAAAAAACAAGTCATCAAAAACCTGCTTCTCAAAAAGAAAGCCTGCCTATTCTTCAGCCGCTGGCGGTTGGGGGGCGCTAAAAAGCTCAGTTAAACATTTAATCCAAAGTGAAAATGCAGCCAAAAGTGTTAAAGCGTTACTCAGAGCCAATCAGCCCGGCGGCTTTGACTGTCCAGGCTGTGCATGGGGAGATTCAGGAAGCGCTGGCAAAGTAGACTTTTGCGAAAATGGCGTTAAAGCTATTGCGTGGGAATCGACTAGCAAGCGTGTCGACTGCAGTTTTTTTAAACAACACTCTATTAGGCAGCTGCAACAATGGGATGATCATTCACTAGAAAAAAGTGGTCGTTTAACCGAGCCAATGTTTTATGACGGGATAAGTGATCACTATCACCCCATTAGCTGGGAAGCCGCTTTTAACGTGATTGCTAATAGCCTTCAGCAACTCTCTTCTCCCAATGAAGCATTATTATATACCTCAGGTAGAGCCAGTAATGAAGTGGCTTATTTATATCAGTTATTTGGCCGAGTGTTAGGAACTAATAACTTTCCTGATTGCTCTAACATGTGCCATGAGGCTTCTGGCATTGGTATGACAAATAGCCTTGGTACTAGCAAAGGCACTGTGACTATGGACGATTTTGCTAAAGCTGACGCCATCTTTGTCTTTGGCCAAAACCCTGGCACTAATCACCCTCGTATGTTGGCAACCTTAAGAGAGGCAAGTAAACGCGGCGCTAAAATTGTTTCAATTAACAATTTAAAAGAACGCGGGTTACAGAAGTTTTCAGACCCACAAAGCCCAAAAGAAATGATATTTTTAACCGGTACGACTATTAGCCAACATTATTTCACGCCTCGATTAGGCGGTGATATGGCATTATTACGTGGCGTGGCAAAATGTTTATTCGAACGGTTTGAACAGGATAAAACCGTACTTGATACTGATTTTATCCAAGAACATTGCCATGGCTTTGAAGCGTATCAACGTAGCGTTGCATCAAGTGCTTGGGATAAAATTCTTTATCAATGTAATCTAAGCAGAGCAGAAATTGAACAAATAACGACGATATACGCCAGCAGTGATAAAGTCATTTTCACTTGGGCGATGGGGATCACTCAACACCGTCACTCTGTCGATACAGTACAAGAACTGCTTAATGTGCTAATGCTACGAGGCAATATAGGTAAAGCTGGTGCTGGCGCATGTCCTGTTCGAGGTCACTCAAATGTGCAAGGAAATCGTACCGTTGGTATTAACGAAAAACCGCCTGTGCAGTTTCTTGATGCCCTAGAAGAGCGTTACTCCTTCAGTGTTCCACGTGATAATGGTTTTAGTACCGTTGACTCTATTCATGCCATGCTTGAGGGTAAGGCTAAAGTGTTTATTGCACTAGGGGGGAATTTTGCGGCGGCGACCCCCGATACAAAACAAAGTTATCAAGCCTTACAACAATGTGATTTAACCGTACAGATCAGCACTAAGCTAAATCGAAGCCATGTGATAACAGGAAAGCGCGCGCTAATCCTTCCTTGTCTTGGCCGTACAGAAATCGATCGTCAAAGTAGTGGCGTTCAATGTATCACAGTAGAAGACTCTATGAGTATGGTGCATACTTCAACGGGGCAAAATAAACCAGCATCTGAGGCTCTTCGTTCAGAGACAGCCATTGTAGCTGGCATGGCAATGGCTTCGGTAGGCGATAAAATAGTTGATTGGAAAAAATTAGCCAGTGATTATGCATTAATTCGTCAAGAAATCAGTGTTGTTATTCCTGACTTTGAGCACTATAACGCACGCATAAAAGAAGGCAGAGGTTTCTACCTGCAAAATCCTGCCGCACTACGCCAATGGTGTACACCGATGAATAAGGCAACATTTTGTGATGCTAAATTACCAGAGAAACTCGCCCATGAACGTGCTCAGTCACTGACCAAAAAATCGGTATTAACATTACAAACACTGCGCTCGCATGATCAATATAACACCACGATTTATGGTTTGGATGACCGCTACCGTGGCGTTTTTGGGGAGCGAAATGTTATCTTTATGAGTGCTGAAGATATCAATAAACAAGCATTAAATAATGGCGATCATGTGAAAATAACTACCGTATCAAACGATGGTATTGAGCGCTCTCTTTCTAACTTTAAAATTATTGAATACCCAATCCCTTCAGGTTGTGTAGCCGCATATTATCCTGAAACCAATCCCTTAGTGCCATTAGAGAGTGTCGCTGATTATTGTGGAACACCAACGTACAAATCTATTGCGGTATCAGTCGAGAAAACATAACAGCCGATAAAGGGTTACCAAAGAAAAAGCTCCGGTACTGATATTGACTCAGTAGCGGAGCTTAAATTTTTTATAGGAAGTAAATCAACACCGATTTATTTGCTATTCTTCTGATTGTGTTATTTCTACATCCATGTCATCAGCGACTGAGTTACCACTCAGTATTGCGGTCACAGCCATAATAATTACTGCAAATATCACGGTTGTTAATTTGAACCCTCGCGAAGATGAATTATTCATTATTTTACCTTTGTGGCAGCCTGTTTAATTTATTGCTAAACTGTACTATTTATGAACAGACACGATGACACTAAACCATTAACTTTATATTTACAAGTTTTTTTATAACTTTTGTTAACAAAGATTCTCACTAATTTAAAATTAGCGTTAACTCATTAAATCAAATATTAATCCTTGCTGAATTTCTTGCTGCTCACTTGATGATATGGTGACTTGTATAGAAGCATTTAATACACCTGCCCCAGAACTTAAAGTACCTAGGCTGGTATCGCCTCCTAATAATTGACTATATTTAACAGCCATGGCCAATGCCGTACTATCTGCAGTCAAATCACTATGGTTTTGTTCGTGAAATCCTTGCTCATTTGAATGAGTTAATGCAGGGTTTAGCGGTGATAAAGTAAAAAACAAACTAGTATCTGCTAACTTATGTTTATGAAGCTTGATTGATAAACGCAGCGTATCTACTTTTAATAAATGGTGTGCACTTTCAATCAAGGCATTGAGCAATTTTTGTATGTATAATTCATCGCTGTTAAGGTAATGAGGCACACTTTCATCAATCAGGAAGACAATTGACTTACCCGCATAAGCATTGCTTGCTTTTAATATCGATTCTGTACGCTGTAAAAAACCATAAAAATCAAAACAATCTTCTTTAGCTGTAATCTTACCTGACTCTATATCAGACAAGTCCATCATTGTATCGAGAAGCAGAGCAACATTGCTGCCCGCATGGCTTATTCCTGTAACTTGTATATTATTAATGCCTTTTTTCTTTAACTGTTCAATAAATGATTTCATTGCTAACAGTGGCACACGCAATTCTTTGTTTAGATTATGCAAAAAGTTACTTTTAGCTAAACTTTTTTGTTCTGAGCTTTCTTTAGCTAAAATTAGTGCTCTAGTTTTAATATCAACTTGCTGACCTAACTCACTTGAATAAGCTGCCATCATTAAGACTAGCATTTGAAATAATACCGCGCCAAAAGTCCCTCCCACAAGTACAGCCCATGCTTGCCAACTTTTAGTCTGGCTAAACCAAGGTTTTTTTTCCGCTATACTAATTTGCCAAAGTCGAGAAAAAACTTCAATAGTAATAGTATCAACATGGCGATTAACCGTAGGAAAAGCTTGGCCAAATAAAATATGGGGCTTGCTACTTGATACGTCTTGAATAAAAAAACTAACCTCTTGCTCTTTTTGCTGTGCAAGGCGTTTAAAAAAACGATCAAACTGAGCAACTGCCACAACAAAGCCTAATAATTTACCGTTTTTAATTATTGATAACTTCTGCTGCGCATAATTACCGCTAAGTTTATTATCCTCTGGGGGTAAAAAAACAGCCTTACTAAATAACATGCCGGGTTTAGCTAACTCATCTTGTACTAAGGTGATTGGTGCACTAGCGATGACTTCTTTGCTATTGACAATAGCTTGCATCGACAAAATGTGCTCAGGGTTGCTATAAACATCTAATCCTAAAGCTTCTTGGTTATTGTACTGAGGATAAACATAATACAAGGGGGCATATCGAGTACGGGGCTGAGCTAGGACCATAGTGCCATTTGCTGAACGTTCTCTAATATAAAAATCTTTTTGCAGCACTATTGAGCTTTCTTGCTCAAAGCTTATTCGGTCGTTAAAAAGAACAATAGGTGCCCACTCTAACGCCCTTACACTTGAACCTTGTTCAAGGATACCTTCACTAAACAAGTTAAACTCTTTTAATGAAACCTTATCACTGGCTTTAAATAATGCTGAAAGGCTATTAATTTTGTTCACAACAGCATCAACTTCAGCGAGCACTATACGCTCTACCTCCATTTTTGACTGCTTAAAAAGTGCTTCTCTATAGTTTTGTTGTTCATGCTGAGAGGTTTTAAGCAATAATAAAATAGCTAACCCACCTAAAATAGAGGTAAAACTAACAAAAAATCGTTTAGTAAATTTAAACTGTTCGGCGTTTTTAACCAATAACAATAATGGAATAAAAAATACCGCAGCTAACATACTCGTCGACCAAGTATGAACAAAGGTATAGAAAAAAGTGCCTGTTATTAACTGGTTATCAAGCATGGCGATAACTAATACCGAGCTGGCAGAGACTAAACTTGCAATGGGACCAATACGTATTAAAAAGAAGAATAGGTGCTTTCTTGAAGTTAACCATTTTTTATATTGGATAAAACCAGAAACAAGCTGCTTAGTCCAATAACCTTGTAAAATGATAGTTAGCACGGCAATAATCATCACCGCTAAATTTGCCTCTAGATGAAAGTAATAGCTCAGACCAAAGGCCAGTATTGGGCTCACCAGCAATACAGCAATGAGTGGTGTAATCCCCCAAATAAGCAGTAGACCACTAATAAGCGCCGCAGAAGGACCGACAAAGTTTACTAATGATTGTGGATTGATCAGCCATATCGCGCTAAAAGAAACGGCAAGATATAAAAGGGCAGAAATAAAAATACGCGGTAAATGGAGTTGCATCATAAGTAATTATTTAAGACCGGCAGAGTGAGTCCGTTAATCGATTGTAAATATACATCTTAGTTTCAACTATAGTATCTGAATATTTAACCTTCATACAAAATAATATAAAGAATTGCATAAAATAATTTGCGCTACGTGCTTTGGTAAGCGAAAATACGCACAATTTTTATTTTTTCAAGACTATAAGATCTGGAGCTATATATGTCATCGCGTCAAGAGTTAGCAAATGCTATCCGTGTATTAAGTATGGATGCCGTACAAAAAGCAAAATCAGGGCACCCTGGTGCCCCTATGGGTATGGCCGATATTGCAGAGGTATTATGGCGTGATTTTTTAAAGCATAATCCAACCGACCCAAACTGGGCCGACCGCGATCGCTTTATTTTATCAAACGGCCATGGTTCAATGCTTATCTATTCTTTATTGCATTTATCGGGTTATGATTTATCTATTGAAGATTTGAAAGAATTTCGTCAATTGCATTCAAAAACCCCTGGTCACCCGGAATATGGTTACACGCCAGGCGTTGAAACAACAACGGGTCCATTAGGTGCTGGTATTGCCAATGCTGTGGGTATGGCTATTGCTGAAAAAACATTAGCAGCACAGTTTAACCGTGAAGATCACGCGATTGTTGACCATTTCACTTATTGCTTCTTGGGCGATGGCTGTTTAATGGAAGGTATCTCGCACGAGTCTTGTTCACTGGCCGGTACTTTAGGTTTAGGTAAGCTTATCGCTTTTTGGGATGACAATGGCATTTCAATCGATGGTAAAGTTGAAGGTTGGTTTACTGACAATACCCCTGCTCGTTTTGAATCTTACGGCTGGCACGTTATTTGTGTTGATGGTCACGACCCTCAAGCAATAACTCACGCTATCGAAGAAGCTAAATCAGTGACCGACAAACCAAGTATGATTTGTTGTAAAACTATCATCGGTTTTGGCTCACCAAATAAATCAGGCACGCATGACTGTCACGGCGCACCATTAGGTGATGATGAAATTGCCGCGACCCGTGAGTTTTTAAACTGGTCACATGCACCATTTGATATCCCAAGTGACATTTACGCACAATGGGATAGAAAAGAAAAAGGTCAAGCAAGTCAAGTAAGCTGGAATGATAAATTTGCCGCTTATAAAGCAGCACACCCTGGTCTTGCAAGCGAATATGAACGTCGTGTAATTAAAGGTGAATTACCTGCCCAATTTGAAGAAAAAGCGAATGCTTTCATTCAACAGTGTCACGAAAGCAGTGAAAACATTGCTTCACGTAAAGCATCACAAAATGCGATTGAAGCTTTCGGTAGCGTTTTACCTGAAATGTTAGGTGGCTCAGCCGATTTAGCTGGCTCAAACTTAACGTTATGGTCTGGCTCTAAAGGTATTCAAGAAGATGCTGCTGGTAACTATATCTTTTACGGCGTACGTGAATTTGGTATGAGTAGCATTATGAATGGTATTTCGTTGCATGGTGGTTTTGTTAACTACGGTGCGACCTTCATGATGTTTATGGAATACGCGCGTAATGCGGTTCGTATGTCTGCATTAATGGGTATTCAAAATATCTTTGTTTATACCCATGACTCTATTGGCCAAGGTGAAGATGGTCCAACGCATCAACCTATTGAGCAGTTAACTAACTTAAGAACTACACCAAACTTAACGACTTGGCGCCCATGTGATGCTACAGAGTCTGCTGTTGCATGGAAGTCTGCGGTACAAAATCAAAAAGCACCGACTGCGTTAATATTTTCACGTCAAGGTTTGCCGGCAATGAGTCGTACTCAAACGCAAGTAAGCGATATTGAAAAAGGCGCTTATATTTTAGTTGATTGTGCTGGCACACCTGATGTTATCTTAATGGCTACAGGCTCTGAAGTTGCTTTAGCAGTTAATGCAGCAGCAGCATTAACTGAGCAAGGTAAACTAGTACGTGTGGTTTCTATGCCATCAACCAATGTCTTTGATAAGCAAAGCAGCGACTACAAAGAAGCTATATTACCGTTTAGCGTAACTAAACGTGTAGCTATTGAAGCAGCACATGTTGACTTCTGGGCTAAATATGTAGGTCTTAGTGGCGCCGTTGTTGGTATGACAACATTTGGTGAATCAGCTCCAGGCAATGTATTACTTGAGCACTTCGGCTTTACCGTAGACAATGTTGTAAATACTGTAAACTCGCTATAACACTGTAAATAAAACAGTGAATAAACTTGCCACGGGTACCACTCACCGTACTTGTGGCAAGTCATTATAGCTAGTATAACCACGTAAGCTAGCGGTTATATTGTCGCTTAAAATCATTTATTAAATGTAGTAAAACTATGACAATTAGAATTGCCATTAATGGCTTTGGCCGTATCGGTCGCAGCGTAGTTAGAGCGCTATATGAAAGTGGCAAGACAGATTTATTCACCTTAGTTTCAATCAATGAACTAGCACCTGCTTCTGGCATAGCGCATCTATTGAAATATGATAGTACTCATGGTCGATTTCCTTTCAGTGTTAGCCAAAAAGACAATCAATTAGTTATCAATGGTGATGAAATAGAGCTAACACATATCGGTAACTTAAATAGCCTACCTTGGCAGCAGCAAGATATTGATATTGTCCTTGATTGTACCGGTAAGTATGGCAATCAAGCTGATGGTTTAAGCCATATTAATCGAGGTGCTAAGAAAGTTTTATTCTCGCATCCCGGTAGCCAAGATATTGATGCAACCATCATCTATGGTATTAATCATCAAACATTAACTTCAGGTGATCGTATTGTCTCAAATGGCTCTTGTACGACTAACTGTATAGTGCCAGTTATTAAAGTCATCGATGAAGCGTTTGATGTAGAAAGTGGTAGTGTCACCACCATACATTCATCAATGCATGATCAACAAGTCATTGATGCTTATCATAAAGACCTACGTCTCTCTCGTGCAGCCAGCCAATCAATTATTCCAGTAGACACTAAACTTGCTGCGGGTATTGAACGAATATTACCAAAATTTAAAGGCCGTTTTGAAGCGATTGCTGTACGTGTACCCACAATCAATGTTACTGCAATGGATTTAAGCCTTACCGTTAATAATGATGTCTGCATTTGCGACATCAATCAAGCGATACAAGCCGCGACCAGTAACCATGATTTGTATGGCGTATTAGCGTATACCGAAGAGCCTTTGGTTTCGGTCGATTTTAATCATGACCCTCATTCTTGTATCGTCGATGGTAACCAAACACGTGTCAGCCATAAGCGCTTAATTAAAATGCTTGTTTGGTGTGACAATGAATGGGGTTTTGCCAATCGCATGTTAGATACTGCCATGGCAATGCATCAAGCAGAAAACTAAGAACAATTTGAAAAAACTTTATAGAAAAATATTTCACATAATTCACAGACAGTGAAAACAGGAGACAACAATGTCGATTATCAAAATGGCTGATCTAACATTAGCTAACCAGCGCGTATTAATTCGTGAAGATTTAAATGTACCTGTAACCGATGGTAAAATCACCTCAGATGCTCGTTTGCGCGCGGCATTACCTACACTTAAACTTGCACTAGAAGCTGGCGCAAAAGTTATGGTTATGTCTCACTTAGGTCGTCCAACTGAAGGCCAGCCAGAAGAGAAATTTTCACTTAAACCAGTAACTGATTACCTTAGTGCTGCCTTAAATTACCCGGTACGCTTAGTCACTGATTACCTAGAAGGCGTAGACGTTGCTGCTGGCGAATTAGTGGTATTTGAAAATATCCGCTTTAACGTGGGTGAAAAGAAAAATGATGATGCGTTAGCTAAAAAGTTAGCTGCTTTATGTGATGTATTCGTTATGGATGCTTTTGGTACTGCTCATCGCGCCCAAGCAAGTACTCATGGCGTAGCAAAATTTGCTGCTACTGCATGTGCTGGTCCATTACTTTCTGGTGAATTAGAAGCATTAGGCAAGGCCTTAGATAATCCTGCAAGACCACTTGTCGCAATTGTTGGTGGCTCAAAAGTATCAACTAAATTGACGGTACTTGATTCTTTGGCGGGCATTGTTGATCAACTTGTTGTTGGCGGTGGTATTGCTAACACCTTTATTGCAGCAGATGGTCATAACGTTGGAAAATCATTATATGAAGCTGATTTAGTTGAAGAAGCAACTCGCTTAACTAAGCAAGCGCAAGCGAATAACGGTGATATCCCGGTTCCTAGTGATGTCGTTGTTGCCACTGAGTTTTCAGCATCTGCCACTGCAACATTAAAACCGGTCAATGAAGTCACTGCTGATGAGATGATTTTTGATATCGGACCAGATTCTGCAAAAGCACTCACTGAGATCATCGCTAATGCGGGTACCATTGTGTGGAATGGTCCTGTTGGCGTATTTGAATTTGATCAATTCGGTCAAGGCACCAAAGTGATTGCACAAGCCATTGCTGATAGCTCAGCCTTCTCAATTGCCGGTGGTGGTGATACCTTAGCTGCTGTTGATAAATATGGCATTGCCGATAAAATTTCTTATATCTCAACAGGTGGTGGTGCGTTCTTGGAATTCTTAGAAGGTAAAAAATTACCTGCTGTAGAAATATTAGAGCTACGCGCTAAATCATAGTATTGCGATGCTAATGACTCACTAACAGTTAGTGAAGGCTAAATTAAAAACGAGTGCCTTACTCAAGCTACTCGTTTTTTAATGCCTAAAATAGCATTATGAAAAGAAAAAGAAAGTAAAACGAAATTCAAAACCGACAAGCAACATCAAAACGAAACAAGAACGAAATAAAATCGAAATACAAACGAAACATCTTGCAATGCAATTGTAGTAATTTTACAATCACAAACTCGTAAAAGTCACTAATATGGATTGTTAAACGAGTGTATCTTGTAATATTCGTACAAAATACAGGTTTTACAGCTATTAGTGTTTAAAAAACAACTTTAATCAAATTATCCTGTCAGATAAAGGTGCTATTTGCTATAATTTTGTTATCTGAATAAAAACTTTCAACCTTAGCAACAAAAACTTATCTAGGAGTAAGTAAATGGCTTTAATTTCAATGCGCCAAATGCTCGATCATGCGGCAGAATTTGAATACGGTATTCCAGCATTTAATGTAAATAACTTAGAGCAAGTACGTGCAATCATGCTTGCCGCTAGTGATACTGATAGCCCTGTCATCATGCAAGCATCTGCAGGTGCCAGAAAATACGCCGGCGCGCCTTTTTTACGCCATTTAATTTTAGCTGCAATTGAAGAGTTTCCACATATTCCAGTGGTTATGCATCAAGACCACGGGACTTCTCCTACGGTTTGTCAACGTTCTATCCAATTAGGTTTTTCATCAGTCATGATGGATGGCTCTTTAATGGATGACGGTAAAACACCAAGCAGCTATGAATACAATGTTGACGTAACACGTCGCACTGTTGAAATGGCACACGCTTGTGGTGTTTCAGTTGAAGGCGAATTAGGTTGTTTAGGCTCACTCGAAACGGGTATGGCTGGTGAAGAAGACGGCGTTGGTGCTGAAGGTGTATTAACAAAAGAACAAATGTTAACAGACCCTGAAGAAGCAGCTGATTTTGTAAATAAAACCCAAGTAGATGCGCTAGCTATTGCGTGTGGTACTTCTCATGGTGCTTATAAATTTACGCGTCCTCCTACAGGCGACATTTTAGCGATTGATCGTATTAAAGCAATTCACAAACGTATCCCACATACTCACTTAGTGATGCACGGCTCTTCATCGGTACCACAAGATTGGTTGGCTGTTATTAATGAGTTTGGTGGCAAAATCCCTGAAACTTACGGTGTACCAGTTGAGCAAATTCAACATGGCATTAAAAATGGCGTACGTAAAATCAATATAGATACTGATTTACGCCTTGCAGCTACAGGCTCTATTCGTCGTTTCCTGGCAGAAAATCCAAGTGAATTTGATCCTCGTAAATTTTTACAAGTATCGACTAATGCTATGTACGACATTTGTAAAGCCCGTTATGAAGCATTCAATACTGTTGGTAATGCAAGCAAAATCAAGCCTATAAGTCTTGATAACATGTTTGACCGTTACCAACGTGGTGAACTAAAAGCTATCATCAAGTAACATCACTGGTACAAAATAGTTACAATAACTATTAATTAAAAGGGCTTAGGCCCTTTTTTTATGCTCGAAAAAAAGCAGGTACTTAGGTATACTCGACTTAATATAATCACGTTTCATTGCTAAGAAGTAATTTTTTCAAAATGTTTTCTCGTTTTATCCTACTCCCTATTTTCACAATTTTTTGTATTTTACCTTCGCTATCTTATGCTCAAAAGCAAAAAACAGAGACCGACTCTGCAAATGCTTCAGATATATTATTTAGCCTTGAAAAAGCTGATGAATCTCAACAGCCTGCATCTGGTACTTTGTTTACAGCCTCAGCAGAACTTGGCTTACTTTACTTAACGGGTAACACCCGTAGTGCCGATATTAAAACAGGCTTAGATTTACGTTTTGAAAGAGGCCTTTGGCGAAGTTTTTTTGTTTTCGATTTATTAGTTAAAAAAACTGAAAAAGAGAGTGAAATTAACACTAATGAAATTCGCAAGGATTTTGAGACGACTGATCAAAAGTGGAGCATCTCCTCGCAAACTAACTACACCCTTGACGCAATAAAACAAAACTATATCTATGGCAGTATATTTTATGAAGAAAATCGCTTTTCTAGCTTTGATTCTCAAGCGTCAATGTCAGCCGGTTGGGGACGTCGCTGGTTTGAAAGCAAAGAAGCTAGCTTTGATGCTGATGTAGGTCCAGGTTTTAAGAGAGATGTTACCCAAGTTACTACTGAAGAAATAGCTGCTGGCATGACAAGTAAAACGCAAGATACCCTAATTTTACAAGCACAAGCGCTTTATATAAGAAAAATTAATGAACATATAGAGTTTAAACAACTCTTCGTGGTAAAACACGCGATAGAACAAGGGCAAAACAGCATTTATAAAGCTGAAAGCTCAATTACCAGTAAATTAATTGATTCTCTACAGCTTAAACTCAACTTTGTTATCGATTACAACTCAAAAGTTGACGCTGATAAAGAGAATTTAAATACGGAAACCTCTGCAGTACTTATTTATAGTTTTTAATTGCCTCACGAGTAGTGCAGCCAAAATTATTAGCTGCCTAACTCAAATGAATGCTGCTTAAATTTCTGTAAATCGTTAGATAACAGCTCAACACTTTGCTCATCAATCATGTAAGTAAAAGTGCATGTTCCTGACTCACTAAATTCATAACAAACACTGAGAAAGTCTCTTCCTTGCTTGGTGCTAAACAAACCAAATTTGAAAGTAACACCATTCATCCATTCAGAAACGTATTCATTGATTGGTAGAGTTAAGAGGTATTTATCAGGTGTCCCCTGTTTTTGCCATTGGCGGTACTTATCAATAGCATACTCAACATCATCAACTTCTGACTCATTTATCCATAAAGGATAAGTAATACTGAAACTACTTTTATCAGTACTAATTGGTGAGCTACTGCCCTGAGCGGAATATAATAAGGTGCTGCCAGAAACTAAACCAGTTTGGACCACTTTTAAACGGGTTTGCTTGTTAAGATAATTATTCGTCTGAGCACTGTACTCAGAAAAACTCACCTTTGTTTCCCTGTGACTTTCTGTATATCCACCTATAGAGCCGCAACCCGATAGTGATAGTGCGGTAATAGTTATAGCAATATTCGAATTCATTGTCGTTTCTTAAAGGATACTTGGTCTTGAAGCACTGCTAATGTCGTAACTTTTTTTTCACATTAACTAGGTACTGATATTGACGACCATTCTAGCGTCACAAAATAGTGTAACTGTTGAAAATCGTAATTTTTGCGTAAAGAACTGTAATAAATAACAAAAGGTTAAATAATAAAAACATCATTATTGATATTTTTGCCACAGCTCAAATCCATTTCTTATTTTCTTAACTGTTTCAGCGTTAGTTTCAAGGCTCAGTGCCATACAATGTTCAGCACTTTCAGCCTGTGAAATTGCCACGCCTGAGACCAGACTCAAGTCTTTTGATCCCAGTAAGTCTAAGCGATAGTTTAGTGATTCTTGAGACTGTATAACGACATCAACTAGTCCTTTAATTAACTTTTTAAGGTTCGTTTCTTCATTAGAAGATAAGTCTATATTCACCCCCCTCTTGAAATCCTTTTTGCAGAAAGTAACTGTGACTGTTATCTCCACGCATTATCCCTACTACACTTACCTGAACAGATTAAGTATGGTCTTTATCAGGAGTTAAAGACTATATTGTGACAAAGAACTGAAATCGCTTCAATCACATTTGCTTGCCCCGCTTCTTTAACCTAAAATATCGCAATTATAATTTCCCTCCAAATAAAAAGGTATCTACATGGCTCAGCCACTACCAGATAAATTCATCATGTCGATGAATCGAGTTTCTAAAGTAGTTCCACCAAAGCGCACTATTTTAAAAGATATTTCTCTTTCATTTTTCCCTGGCGCTAAAATCGGTGTATTAGGTTTAAATGGTTCAGGTAAATCTACCTTGCTTCGCATTATGGCTGGTGTAGATACTGAATTTGAAGGTGATGCTGTTGCTTTAGCCGGTACTAAAATTGGTTATTTGCCACAGGAGCCTCAGCTTGATGAAAATCAAACAGTACGCGAAGCAGTTGAAGAAGCGGTTTCGACTGTTAAAGATGCTTTAGCACGCCTTGACCAAGTCTATAACGAATACGCGGAAGAAGGTGCTGATTTTGATAAGCTAGCCAAAGAACAAGGCGAGTTAGAAGATATTATTAATGCTAATGATGGCCATAATATTGATAACGTACTTGAGCGCGCTGCTGACGCTTTACGTTTACCTGAATGGGATCAAAAAATTGCCGTACTAAGTGGTGGTGAACGCCGCCGTGTTGCACTTTGTCGTTTATTACTCGAAAAACCAGATATGTTATTACTGGATGAACCAACTAACCATTTAGATGCTGAATCTGTAGCTTGGTTAGAGCGCTTCTTACATGACTATCCTGGTACTGTAGTAGCAATCACCCATGATAGATACTTCTTAGATAATGTTGCCGGTTGGATATTAGAGCTTGATAGAGGCCACGGTATTCCTTATGAAGGTAACTACTCTTCTTGGTTAGAGCAAAAAGATGCTCGTCTTGAGCGAGAAGGTAAAACTGAAAGCGCATTACAAAAAACCATCAAACAAGAGCTGGAATGGGTACGTTCAAACCCGAAGGCGCGTCAATCAAAAAGCAAAGCCCGTATGGCTCGTTTTGAAGAGCTTAACAGCCAGGATCATCAAAAACGTAATGAAACCAACGAGCTTTACATTCCACCTGGACCACGTTTAGGCGATAAAGTATTAGATGTTAATAACTTAACTAAATCGTTTGGTGATAGAGTACTTATTGATGACTTGAGCTTTAGCGTTCCTAAAGGTGCTATCGTCGGTATTATCGGGCCAAACGGCGCGGGTAAATCTACGTTATTTAAAATGATGTCGGGTGCTGAAAAACCAGACTCTGGTAATGTAGAACTTGGTGATACCGTTAAACTTGCTAGTGTTGATCAGTTCCGCGATGACATGGATAACAGTAAAACGGTTTATCAAGAAATATCTCAAGGCCATGACATTTTACAAATTGGTAATTTTGAAATTCCAAGTCGTGCTTATGTTAGTCGTTTTAACTTTAAAGGTAACGATCAGCAAAAGATCATTGGTGAATTATCTGGTGGTGAGCGTAATCGTGTTCATTTAGCCAAACTTGTGCAAACAGGCGGCAATGTATTGCTACTTGATGAACCAACCAACGATTTAGATGTTGAAACCCTACGTGCATTAGAAGAAGCGTTATTAGAGTTCCCTGGTTGTGCCATGGTTATCTCCCATGACCGTTGGTTCCTTGATCGTATTGCTACTCATATCTTAGATTACCGTGATGAAGGTCAAATCAACTTCTATGAAGGTAACTTTACTGATTATGAGGCATGGTTGAAGAAAACTTTAGGGCCTGCAGCAACTGAACCACACAGAATTAAATACAAAAAAATAGGTTAAATAGTAAATAAAAACTGCCGTTACTTGTACGTTAGTAATTTTGCTGTGATTTATTTATAAATTCACCGATAAAAGCCAGTTAAAATTTTGATTTTAATTGGCTTTTTTGTGCCTAATGCTTTTTACTTTTCAATAAAATAGGGCTATGCTGAGGCAAGGCAATTGTTAAACGTATTAGTCGAATTGGAAAGTAGACATGGAAAATAGACGACAATTTACTCGCATTTTATTTTCAATAAAAGCAGAGATGGAAATCGAAGAAAACATATACCATGTGTCTATTCATGATATATCACTTAATGGCGCTTTAATTACCGCCATAGAGAGTGAGCAACCATTAAAAGGTAAGCTCGGCACTTTACACTTTTTATTATCAGATAAAGAGTCAGAAGTGAATATGAACATTGCTGTTATTCACCAAGAAGAAAACGAAACAGGTTTGCAATGTAATTCTATTGATATTGATAGCGTTACTCATTTACGTCGTTTGGTTGAACTCAATCTAGGTAATAGTGAACAATTGAATAAAGAACTGAGTCAGTTATCACGGGAAAACTAAAGTTAAGCCATTGATTAAACTTATCTTTTAGTTTAAATTTAAACTGGTAAAAGTTTTACACCTTTTCCACTCAAACCTTTTAGGAGTCTTAATGAATCATCTAATTATCACTTGTATTGGCCCTGATCAAACAGGCCTAGTAGACACTTTATCTAAAATAATTTCTAAACATCAAGGCAACTGGCAAGTAAGCAGTTTACATCATTTATCTGGTTTTTTCGCTGGCGTGATTGAAGTCGCTGTGGCAAGCGAAAAAAGTGAAAGCTTAATCAGTGAATTAAAAGCAATTAGTGGATTAAGTTGCCAAATTGAAGTGGCAGAGCCTAACTTACCTGACGTTGTTAGTAATTTAGTACTAGAAATTACCGCTAATGATAGAGCAGGCATAGTTCAAGAAGTCTCCTCTGTGATTCATCATCAAAATGGTAACTTAATCAAATTAGTAAGTTCAAACGATAGCGCGGCCCATAGTGGCCAAGATATTTTTAAAGCGAAAGTACAAATTGCCATTGATGATAAATCGGTTGATACACTAATTAGTGCACTAGAACAAATAGCAGATGACTTGATGGTAGATATATCTCGCTAGTATGTATTACTAAGGTGTAGGACTAAACTTTATAAATAAGACTGCCACACCAAAACCAACGCGTTAATTTTAAGGCGTATAAATAAAAACGAGTGCACTAAGCACTCGTTTTTTTATGTCTCTTTCACTATAGCTGTTCTTATACGGAATGGTATTAGTAAATAGTTTATTGATTGGGTTTGGTTACCTTAAAATAAATTATCTTAAGATAAGGTCGCTAAGAATTTAGCTGCTTTATTAATATCTCGGCTACGTTTCATATCCGGTAAACTTTTCAAGAAAATTTCACCATAAGGTTTATTCACTAACCTATCATCACAAATCACTAAGACACCACGATCACTAACGTCACGTATAAGTCGCCCTACTCCTTGCTTTAAAGCAATAACTGCTTGCGGTAATTGAATTTGACTAAAAGGCTCTCCGCCTTGGCGTCTAACATCTTCACAGCGAGCCTGCAGTAAAGGATCATCTGGCGAAGCAAAAGGTAATTTATCAATAATCACACAAGTAAGTTTATCACCGCGAACATCAACACCTTCCCAGAAGCTTGCGGTAGCAAGTAATAGCGCACTGTCTTGCTCAACAAATTGCTCAAGTAGTTTTCGCTTGGCCATTTTTCCTTGCACTAATAATGGATTATCTATACTTTCAGCCAGAATTTCAGCAACCTGATGCATTACCCGATAGCTGGTAAAAAGCATAAAACAGGCACCTTTACTGGCTTTAATCAGTGGTTGGGCAAGTTCTGCAAGTTTTAGCGCGCGATTTTTATCATTTGCTTGAGGTAAGTAACGAGGCACGACAAGTTGTGATTGGGTTTGATAATCAAAAGGGCTATCGAGCATCAGTTGTTTAGCATTTTGTAAGCCTAAATGCTGAGCAAAGTGATCAAAGCTATTATCTACTGCCAAGGTGGCGGAAGTAAAAATCCAACCAGCGCCAGACTCTTTCACAACGGCACTAAACTTGTCACTAACGGTTAACGGGGTTTGATGTAATACCACACTTCTGGGGGTGGTTTCATACCAAAAGCTCATGCCATATGCTTCAACATTTGCCATCACGTCATATTGAGCAAGCAAATTAACAGCACGGTCAAAGCAATTATCTATCGCTTCGTTTCTAGAAACACAAAGTTTAATAACTTGATAAAGAAAATCTAAATCAGTTTTTAAGTCACTAAATTTTTGCTGAAAATGCGCTTGTCGATGTTTTTCTCGCCAATTACCGCGTTCAGGATCGTAATTAAACAGTAAGCGAAATTCTTGACAGGTTTTCTGAAGTTTTTCTGCTGCCCGGCCTAGTTGTTTCACATCAGTTAAACTACTGCGGTGTACTTGTAATACGTCGGTGCATAAATCAACCAGTTGTTTGCTAGAAAAAGCCTCGCCAAAATATTCACTGGCGATATCTCCAATTTGATGCGCTTCATCGAAAATCATTACCTGAGCTTTGGGAATTAGCTCACCAAAACCGGTATCCTTTAATGCCATATCAGCAAAAAACAAATGATGATTCACCACAATAATGTCAGCATCACTGGCTTTTTGACGTGCTCTAACTAAATGACACGCATCATAGTCTGGGCAATCTCTTGCCAAACAGTTATCTAAGGTACTCGTTACAAAAGGAAAAATACTGGAGTCTTCACTCACATTAACTATCTCGCCAATATCACCACTTTGCGTGCCATTTGCCCAGGTTTTTACTTTAACCAGATCTTGCAACATTTGCGCATCAAGTTGGCCACGACTATCTTGGTATTGCGCTAAACGGTAGTTACATAAATAGTTTGCACGACCTTTTAATAAAGCAACTTGCGCATTACTCGCCAGCACCTTTTTAATTAAAGGAATATCTTTATGAAATAGTTGCTCTTGCAGATTCTTAGTCCCTGTAGATACCACTATTTTTTTAGGTTTTTTTGGGTTTAGCGCTAAAAAGGCAGGGATCAAATAAGCAAAAGTTTTTCCGGTACCCGTACCAGCTTCAACAATCAATGAAGATTCTTTATCAATTGCCTGAGCAACATCAAGTGCCATATCTGTTTGCGCTTGGCGAGGGGAGAAACCTGTAATGGCTTTGGCTAAAGCGCCATCATTGGCAAATGCTTTACTTACATCAGAGATTGAACTATTAGTTGAGGCTGTCATGAATAAAAAATAAATATCGGCAACGTTGCTTAAAGGCAGTTAAATCCTACCATTAAGCGAATAAGAATAGCTAAGGATTATATACCCATTACCAGTCAAAGTGCAGAGTTTCAATGCTTATTGATTGGTTAAATAATCCCCTCATTTAAGGCAATTAACACAGCACGTGTTCTATCACGGGTATTTAGTTTGGCTAAAATATTCGAAACATGATTTTTTACTGTGCCTTCTGCTAGAAAAATACTCGCGGCAATCTCTTTATTAGAAAAGCCTCCAGCCATTAACTTTAAAATTTGGCCTTCTTTTTCAGATAATTTTTCCACTGCAGGAGAAATATCAAAACCTTTATTTATTTGTTTCATAACCACTGGCTCTGCAACAAAACCACCTTAGGCAAGTATTTTTACTGCATCGAGCACTGAACTGTTAACCATTGTTCCGATAGCTTTGTTTTGATGCTTATTAGCTTTTATGTCTTCATCCGCTGTTAAAGCAGTATTATCAGCATTGGTTAGTTGAGTACTTTTACTGGTGGGTGTTAAGTTTTGATTGCTTGACTGATAAGCTGCAGGAATAACAAAAGCGCCCCCAAAGGCTAGTAACGATAAAATGACAAATAATGCTTTTTTAGCAATTGATGAAAATAATGGTCCTTTGCGATGAGTAACACTTCGGTCAATAGTGAGTTGTTCAATATCTAAATTGCGGGGGCATTATATTCTCCTAATAAGTTAGGAGAATGATAAGAATTGTCAGCTTAGTCAAACAGTGCCAAAAGTAATGCTTTTCTGTCAATCAATGAGTGACTTTTGGCTACTCTGTCATTATGCGTATAAATCGAGGTGTTTAGGTTTATTCTTTTTCTGGTCAGCTTGTCCATCTGACTGTTCTGACTCTGTTGATTGTTGGGCTGATTCCTGAGCTGATAAGTCAGCGTCCTTAGATTCTGGCTCTTTTATTACCGTTTCTTGTTGAGCATGCTGCTCTTCCTTATTATCCTGTTTAGCCTCTTGCTGGCTGGAGTGGTATTGATCTTCTTCCGTGGTAAAATAATATTCATGGTTTTCAATGTGATCAGAGTCTTGACTAAGCTTGCTGTTAGCAGCTTCTTTGAGTAATGCCTTAACCTTTAAGCTTGCTGGCTTAATCGGTACAGGGACTACACGTGTTAGTTGAGTAGTAAAAATATCCATTCTTAGTTCCTCCGCAATTTGAAAGTCACAAATAAATAACTATACCCAAGCTACTTGAAGATGCGTATTTCAGGTAGCTTGGGTATATATTGCAATACCATGTTATCGACTATTCGCTGAAAATCTTTAGGCTGTAAATTTTACCTGACCCACACAATCAATTTAGAGTAATAACTTTAAGCAAGATTCATATAACAAATCATAATAAAAAACCCTTATTTATTACTTGCAGGCATCTTAATTAAACAGTAGTGTTAACAGCATCAGAACAAATTATTTTTCTACCTGTTAATTTAATTTTAGATTACCATCAAGTTAACAGCAAATTACCTACTATTAGAGACTTTTTAACCATGATTATTAACCTGAATCGCCGACATCATCACCATCATTACAACTAGCCCATTCAGGTTTACTTAATAAGTAAATTACTGAAGGGCAACTGGCCTTTCAGTGGTTTAAATAAGCATAATACATCCTCTTAATAGAAGTAACTGTAATTGCTAAACCCCCGAAAGAGTCACGACTCTCTCGGGGGTTTTCGCATTTTAGCGAATAATAAATTGTATATACATGACGAATTTTAAGATTAAAAATGATAGGAATTAACATTATGAGCACATCAGAGCCACGTTTACGCATTGCCATGCAAAAGTCAGGACGCCTAAGTGAAGATACCCAAAAAATCCTTAAGCTTTGTGGATTAAAGTTAAATCTGAGCGATAGAAGATTATTAGCTCATGTAAGTAATATGCCTATTGATATTATGCGTGTACGTAGTAGCGATATTCCCGGTTTGGTTATGGACGGCGTTTGTGATTTAGGCATCGTTGGTGATAACACGCTCGAAGAAGAAGAGTTAGATCGCCAATTAAAAGGCAATAAATCTGACTACATTCGCACTACCTCTTTAGATTTTGGCGGTTGTCGTTTTTCAATTGCGATGCCTGAAGAATTCGAATACACGGGCTTAGCCTGTTTAGACGGCTTACGTTTTGCTACAACTTACCCGCAACTATTAAACCGCTTTGCTAAAGCAAATGGCATTAACGTGGAGTTTTGTTTGTTAAAGGGCTCGGTTGAAGTAGCACCTCGCGTTGGCTTAGCTGACGGTATTTGTGACTTAGTTTCTACTGGCGCAACGCTTGAGGCTAATGGCTTAAAAGAAGTAGCTGAAGTTTTCCGTTCAAAAGCGTCACTGATTCAACGAGCAGACCCTTTATGTGAAGAAAAACAAGCCATTCTAGATACGTTATTACCACGTATTCACGGCGTAATGAAGGCGAAAGAAAGCAAATACATTATGCTGCACGCACCAAAAAACAAAATAGCTGAAGTCAGCAAATTAATGCCTGGCACAGAAACCCCCACTGTTTTGCCACTTGCTGAGCGTGACGATATGGTCGCTGTGCACGTAGTAGCAACAGAAACATTCTTTTGGGAAACCATGGAACAATTAAAAGCCTTAGGTTGTCACTCTATCCTAGTGATGCCAATTGAGAAGATGATGGGCTAAATTCATTTACCTCATTGCTAGTGAGCGTAAGTTCGGCATTGGAAGTACTCAGTGACTATCGTCAGCTCTGTGCTACCGCTTTACACATACAGTCACTAGCGTCGAGATAAAAGAATTATTGCAAAAAAATTAATACAAGTGTTGTAAATTAATACCGAGAAATAATTATGATTAATCAACTAATCAATTGGCAAGAACTATCAGCGCAACAAAAAAAGAGCGCACTTGCTCGACCTGCAATAGCAGACAGTGCTTTATTATCAACGCAAGTTGCCAATATTTTAGCGCGAGTTAAAAGTCAAGGTGATAAGGCAATTTTTGCGTTAACTGAGCAATTTGATGGCATTGCGCTTAACACCTTAGCTGTCTCTTCAGAACAGGTTTCTAAAGCGAAGTTGGCTCTAACAGATAAACGCACAAAAGCAATTAGCACGGCTTACCAACAAATAAAGTCATTTCATAGCGCGCAAAAAGCTTCTGATATTACTGTTGAAACAACACCTGGTGTTAAATGCACGTTAAAAACGGAAGCTATTGAAAGTGTTGGTTTATACATTCCAGCAGGCTCTGCTCCATTACCTTCTACGGTATTGATGTTAGGCGTACCTGCACAGCTTACTGGCTGTCAACGTACAGTGCTTGTTTGTCCTCCTGATAAAAATGGCCAATTAGCTGACGAAATTTTAGTGGCTGCTGATCTTTGTGGTATTACAGAAATATATACCGTTGGTGGCGCACAAGCTATTGCGGCACTCGCTTACGGCACAGAAACAATTCCTGCGGTAAATAAAGTTTTTGGACCAGGAAATCGTTATGTTACTGAAGCTAAAACTCAGCTGTCGCAACAAGTTGCAGGTTTTGCTATTGACATGCCAGCAGGCCCGTCTGAAGTATTAGTTATAGCCGATGACCAAGCAAACCCAGCATTTATAGCAGCCGATTTATTATCACAAGCTGAGCATGGCGTAGATAGCCAGGTAATATTACTCAGTGATAGCCAGTCTTTAATCACAAAAGTGAAAAGTGAATTAGAACAGCAACTGACCTTGTTATCTCGCTGTAAAATTGCAGAGCAAGCATTAAAGCAATCTCGTTTAATTCTTACTATAGATTTAGCGCAGGCCGTGGAAGTATCAAATGAATACGGACCCGAGCATTTAATCATTCAAACAGAAGATGCACCCGCATTACTCAGTAAATTACGAAATGCGGGTTCAATATTTGTAGGTGCTTATACGCCAGAGTCTGCGGGTGATTACGCCAGTGGTACTAACCATGTTTTACCAACGTATGGTTACTCAAAAGTTATTTCAAGTTTATCTTTAGCTGACTTTTCTCGTCGTTATACCGTACAAGAGATAACAAAAGCGGGTTTACAAAGTTTAGCTGAATGCATTATTGAGTTAACAGATGCTGAAGGTTTAGATGCGCACCAGCGCGCCGTAACAATTCGCTTAGAAGAAGGTAGTTAGTTATGACCTCGCCAGTAAATGACGCATCAGAAAGTAATACATTAGTAACTAACACCTTAGTAGATAAGTTAGCAAGAGAAGAGCTAGTAGATATGGTGCCTTATCAATCTGCTAGACGTCTTTTTGCAAGCGGTGATAATGATCAAGCCAATAGCAGAACTTGGTTGAATGCCAATGAAGCGCCCGGTCAAGGTCAGTATCAATTAAGCAGCGAGAATATTAATCGTTACCCTGATTTTCAACCGCAAGCACTATTAAATGCTTATAGTAATTATTGTAACTTACCTGTTGATAATATACTGGCAACTCGCGGCGCAGATGAAGGTATTGAATTAATTATTCGTAGTTTCTGTCGTGCTTATCAAGACAGCGTTCTTATCTGTCCGCCAACTTATGGTATGTATGCAATCAGCGCAGAAAATCACGGTGCTGGTATTATTAGCGTACCATTAGTTAATACCACAGAGGCAAAATATCAGCTAGATCTTGAAGGGTTGGAGCAACAAGTGGGAAAAGCAAAAGTTGTCTTTTTATGCTCACCTGGAAACCCTACAGGTAATACCTTACCATCAGCACAAATTAAAGCCGCAATTGATATTTTTAAAGACAGCGCTATGGTTGTTGTAGATGAAGCCTATTATGAGTATACCAATAAAGAATTGGGTGCTGAGCAAGTAAATAATAAACTCATTAGCCAATGTGATAATGTGATTATACTAAGAACCTTATCAAAAGCTTTTGCCTTAGCCGGTTTGCGCTGTGGTTTTACTTTATCGAGTAAAGAGGTTATCACACTACTAAGTAAGGTTATTGCGCCTTACCCTATTGCAGCACCTGTAGCTGAAATTGCCAGCAAGGCATTAACGAATGATTTAGGCGTTATGCAAGCCAGAGTAAATTCTGCTCATAGTTTACGTGAGCAGTTGAGTGAATGGCTGAAGCAACAAAAGTGGTGTAGCGAAGTTTTTAACAGCGACGCTAACTTTGTACTATTTCGTTGTAATAATATCGATGAAAAAAACAAAGTTTTTAACTTTCTAGTAGAACATAACATCTTAATTCGTGATCAGTCCAAGCAACTACAGCTTGATAATTGCCTTCGAATTAGTATTGGCAGTGAAGACGAAATCTCGCAGCTAAAGCAGCTATTAGACACACTATAAGTAAAGTTAACGCTGCAATACAGGTGGCGTAACAAACATAATGAAGAGCATTTTATGAGTAATACACAAGAGAAAATATTATTTATCGACCGTGATGGTACCTTAGTTGAAGAGCCAGCTATTGATAAGCAGCTTGATACGTTAGAGAAACTCGTATTCGAACCTAATGTCATTGCAGAATTATTAAAACTACAAGCGAAAGGTTTTAAACTAGTGATGGTTTCAAATCAAGATGGTCTAGGAACAAATAGTTTCCCTCAAGTAGACTTTGATTTACCTCATAACAAGATGATGGACTTCTTTAGCTCTCAAGGCGTACATTTTCAAGATGTATTACTTTGCCCTCACTTTGATGAAGACGATTGTAATTGTCGTAAACCTAAACTTGGTTTAGTGAGTGAATACCTTCAACAAGGTCGTGTAGATTTCACTAACTCTTTTGTTATTGGCGATAGAGAAACGGATATGGGACTTGCTGCTAACATGGGTATCGTTGGCATCAAATATGATCGCGAGACATTAAATTGGGCTCAAGTTAGTGATCAAATTATTACCCAGTTAGATCAGCCAAGAACAGCTACCGTTACGCGTACAACAAAAGAAACGGATATTACCGTTACGGTTAATTTAGACAAAGCAGGTCATAGCAAGATAGACACTGGTTTAGGTTTTTTTGATCACATGTTAGATCAAATATCCACTCACGGTGGCTTTAGCTTGCAGTGTAACGTTAGTGGTGATTATCATATTGATGAACATCACAGTGTTGAAGATACAGCCCTGGCCTTAGGACAAGCATTAAATCAAGCACTAGGTAATAAACGTGGCATAGGTCGTTTTGGTTTTGTATTACCAATGGATGAATGTCGTGCTGAGTGTGCTATCGACCTATCAGGTCGCCCATGGTTAGAGTTTGATGCTGATTTCACCAGTGCCAATGTCGGTACTATGTCTACACAAATGGTTCCTCATTTTTTCCGTTCATTAGCTGATTCAATGTTAATAACATTACACCTTTCAACCAGTAAAGGTAATTGTCATCACCAAGTTGAAAGTTTATTTAAAGTTTTTGGTCGCGCGTTAGGTCAAGCTATAAAGGTTGATGGGGATGCAATGCCAAGTTCAAAGGGTAGCTTATAATGACAAAGGTAATGACTTCAGCAAAAAATGTCATTGTAGATACCGGCTGTGCGAATTTATCTTCAGTTAAATTCGCCGTTGAGAGACTTGGCTTTGAGGTAACTATCACTGATGATGTAACAGTAATCCAACAAGCTGAAAAAGTTATATTCCCAGGTGTTGGTAGTGCTAAGCATGCTATGAAAAACATTAAAGCCAAAAATTTAGTGGCTGTTTTACAAGGCTTGACTCAACCTGTACTTGGCTTTTGTTTGGGCATGCAGTTAATGACTGAGTCTTCAACCGAAGGTAAAAAGTCTTCAACTGAAGGTAACAGTGATGACAAGACAAGTAACATAGTCCCTTGCTTAAACTTGATCCCCACAACTATTGAGCCATTAAAAGCACAAGGAAATAGATTGCCACATATGGGCTGGAATACGCTGACCCAAGTAAGAAATCATCCTATTTTTAAAGGTATCAGTGAAGGCGATTACTTCTATTTTGTGCATAGCTTTGCAGCGCCAGTAAGTGAATACACCATTGCCAGTTGTGAATACGGCAGTACTTTTTCTGCTGCTATCGCGAAAGATAACTTTATCGGTTGTCAATTTCACCCTGAACGCTCTAGTGCGTTAGGTAGTAAAATAATTCAAAATTTTCTAGAGTTAGACTCTACAGAACTTAACCAGGAGCTTGTAAACTTATGATGATCCCCGCAATTGACCTCATCGGTGGTGAAGTTGTTCGTTTATACCAAGGCGATTACGCTCAAAAAACGAATTACCAATATACGGTACAAGACCGTCAACAAGCCTATGCTGAATCAGGTGCTACTGTTATGCATTTTGTTGATTTAGATGGCGCTAAAGACAGCACTAAACGCCAACTAAAAACCTTAAAAACAGTGGTTAACCACCCTTCTATGATTATTCAAGTCGGTGGTGGTGTGCGTTGTGAAGACGACGTAAAGCAGTTATTAGCGCTCGGCGCTGATCGCGTTGTTATCGGCAGTTTAGCTATCAAACAGCCTGAACTAGTAACACAATGGCTGAAAACCTACGGCTGTGAAAAAATCGTATTAGCGCTAGACATTAAAATTGATGCACAGGGCAATAAAACATTACCTACACATGGCTGGATTGAAGATAGCGGTGTGAACCTAGAAGATTTACTTGCGCAATACCAAGATGCAGGTATCAAGCACGTATTATGTACTGATATCAGTAAAGACGGTACGTTAACAGGCACCAATGTTGATTTATACTCTGAGGTTTGTGCTAAATATCCTGAGATTGATTGGCAAGCTTCAGGCGGCATTGGTAGCTTAGCTGATATCAAGGCCCTGATCCCTACAGGTGTTAGCGGCGTGATTTTGGGTCGTTCATTGTTAGAAGGTAAGTTCACACTTGAAGAAGCAATCGCTTGTTGGCCAACTACCTCAGCAAATAATATAGTCAGCGACGCCGCAAGTAAGACAGGTGATAAATAATGTTAGCCAGAAGAATTATTCCTTGTCTTGATGTTCGTGATGGTAAGGTAGTGAAAGGTGTACAATTTCGCAATCATGAAATTATTGGTGATATCGTCCCTTTAGCAAAAAAATATGCTGAAGCAGGAGCCGATGAATTAGTTTTTTATGATATTACCGCAAGCAGTGATGGCCGTGTAGTAGATAAAAGCTGGGTAAGCCGTATCGCAGAAGTTATTGATATTCCTTTCTGTGTTGCTGGTGGTATAAAAAGTGAAAACGACGCCAAAGAAATATTAATGATGGGCGCTGATAAAATTAGTATCAACTCCCCTGCATTGCGAGATCCTGACTTAATCACCCGTTTAGCGGATGTTTTTGGACAGCAATGTATTGTCGTTGGCGTTGATAGTTTTTATAACAAAGAAACAGATGAATATCAGGTCTATCAATTTACCGGTGATGAAAAACGCACACAACAAACAGGTTGGAACACGTTTGACTGGATTGAAAAAGTTGTTAGCTTAGGTGCTGGTGAAATCGTATTAAATTGCATGAACCAAGATGGTGTTCGTCAAGGTTACGATATTGAACAGTTGAAACAAGCAAGAGCAAAATGTAGTGTACCTTTAATTGCTTCTGGTGGTGCTGGTACTATTGAACATTTCAGTGATGTTTATCAGCAAGCCGATGTTGATGGAGCACTCGCTGCATCTGTTTTCCATAAAGGCGTAATTGCGATTAAAGATTTAAAAACCTACTTAAAAGAACAAAATATTGAGGTAAGACCATGTTAGTAACTAACGATAATATAAATGATTTGGCATGGCAGAAAATGGATAACCTTATTCCTGCAATTATTCAGCATGCCGCGACAGGTGCAGTGTTAATGCAAGGTTATATGAACCAAGCCTCTTTACAAGCAAGCCTAACAACGGGAAAGGCAACATTCTTTAGCCGCTCAAAACAAGCACTATGGGTTAAGGGTGAAACTTCGGGCAACTTTCTCGAAGTTAAACAAGTATTAACTGATTGCGACAACGATAGTTTACTTATTGCTTGTCAGCCTATTGGTCCAAGTTGTCACCTAGGGACTGAATCTTGTTTCCCTGAGCAAAAGCTTACTCAACAAAACTTTCTCAGCCAACTTGAACAAGTAATTCAACAACGCAAAGATGATGATCCTAAAGAGAGTTACACGGCCCACTTATTCTCTCGCGGGACCACTAAAATGGCTCAGAAAGTCGGTGAAGAAGGTGTTGAAGTTGCACTTGCTGCTGTCGCTGAAACCAAAGAAGACTTATTAGGTGAGTGCGCGGACTTGTTCTATCACACCTTGGTATTACTCGCTGATCAAAAAATTGAACTCAGTGAGGTTATGGAAGTGTTACAAACACGACACAATAAATAGTCTCCCTACTAAGTTAATGACAATTTAAGTTACTTTGCGAATTATTAGCATCCTTGATACTTTTATAGAACAAGGATGCTATCATTTCTTAGTAAACATATAACTTCTCATATTGAGTCATAGTTAGAGACACTCACCGTTCCCATTTCCCTTGTACAAAGTGCTAAGCAAAGTAGTTTTCTCAATTTTATCCGTGATTATCTCTATACCCGCTCCATTTGAACATGCTCGCTTCAGGAAGTCTGAGCGATTCATAATTAATGCACATTTTTTTATTAAAGGTGTATATTGACTACCTACAACCTGCTCTCAACTTGTTAAATTTATTACCTCTTGAATGGAAATCATTCTTCATTATAATAGTCAGATAATTTCCATAAATAACTTATAAAAAGATCTATTAAGGATTAGCTATGTTTAAGCATAGAGCTATAAAAAAGTACGGAAACCAACTATTACCAAAGCTGCAACAACGTTATGGTGAGCAAACATTCTATAATGCCAGCCAAGTCAGAGCGACCATTTATCAATGTAACTTCAATCCAAGCTACTTGCCGCTTGGTTATCTACTATTTCTTGACTCTTGTGCATTAAATAAAATCACTGCGACTGAATTCCCTGAACTATGTATGAGAAAGTACAAAGAAGAAATCAAAGATTACCTTAGTAACCGTAAGTATTATGGTTACCTGAAACTTTTAAACCTTTAAACCTTTAATAATTATGACAATAAAAACTACTTGGCAAACTAAAAAATTCACAGAACTCTCTCTTAACCAATTATATGATGTACTAAAATTACGCGTTGATGTTTTTGTTGTTGAGCAAACTTGTTATTATCCCGATTTAGATGGTGAAAAAGACCTGTTAGATAGACATCCCCAAACATTACACCTCTTAGGTTATCAAGCAGAGCAACTTGTTGCTTACCTCCGTATTTTACCAAAGGGGCAGAATTACCCTAACAATGTCAGCATTGGACGAGTGGTAACAGCACCTCAAGCAAGAAATGGTGGCTTAGGTCATGAGTTAATGACTGAAGGGGTGACGATGTGCCAGCAACACTTTCCTAACGAAAGTATTAAGATTTCAGCGCAACAACATTTAAAAGCCTATTATCAGAAACATGGTTTCACTCAGGTATCAGAAATGTACCTAGAAGATGATATACCGCACATTGCCATGATTCGACAATGTAGCTAATAACTAGCGAACATAGAAACAAAAAAACTCGCCTTAGCGAGTTTTTTATTAACTGAATTATTATAATTTAAGCTAATTGAGCTGATAATAATTGGTTAACTTTTTCAACAGCTTGTGTGCCATCAATTGTTAAATAACTACAGCTACCTGATTTAGCTTCTGTTTGGTAGAAATCTACCAATGGCTTAGTTTGCTCGTGGTAAATAGCTAAACGCTTACGTACTGTAGCTTCTTCATCATCTGGACGAATAGATAAATCATCACCACTTACATCATCTTTGCCTTCCACTTTTGGTGGGTTGTAAACAAGGTGATAAACACGACCTGAGCCAGAATGTACACGACGGCCAGCCATACGTTCAACAATTACTTCATCGGGTACATCAAATTCAAGAACGTGGTCAACAACAATCCCACTTTCTTTCATTGCATCTGCTTGTGGAATAGTGCGAGGAAAGCCATCAAGTAAAAAACCAGCTTTACAATCTTCTTGAGCTACTCGCTCTTTAACTAATCCGATAATTAAATCGTCAGAGACTAATTGACCAGCATCCATTACAGCTTTGGCTTTGTTACCTAGCTCCGAGCCTGCTTTAATAGCAGCACGTAGCATATCGCCTGTTGAGATTTGTGGAATACCAAATTTAGCCATTAAGAACTGTGCTTGTGTGCCTTTACCAGCGCCTGGAGCACCCAATAAAACAATGCGCATATTATGTAACCTTAAATTGATGGTTGAAGTGTGGAAGTAAATATTACCTTTGCTCAATGGCATAAATATTCATTTGATCGAGCAAAGGTAATATTTCTTATCTTTACAATAAAGTCGCTGACACTATACAAGTTAGACTATGAGCAAACAAGTGGTGAAAGGCCCGATTGATCAAAAAAGGAGGTGATTCATGCATGAAACCCTCCTTTTTAAGACTAAAGTACTAGCAAAAAATTACGTTAAGATTACATAATTTACTTAGTTAGACTTAACATTAACTTATTCAAGCGTGAAACAAAGCTTGCTGGATCTTTTAAACTGCCGCGTTCAGCCAACATAGCTTGTTCAAATAACACCTCAACCCACTGATTGAACATATCATCATCTTGCTCATCAGCTACATGCTTAACCAGCGCATGTTCACCATTAATCTCAAAGATAGGTAAGGTATCAGGTACTTCTTGACCAACCGATGCCATTAGCTTAGCCATTTGGCTGCTCATATCGTCATCATCAGCAACAATACATGCTGGAGAATCAGTTAAGCGCTGAGAAAGTTTAACTTCTTTAACTTTGCCGCCTAGACTAGTTTTAATGCGTTTAACAACAGAGTCAAATTCTTTTTCAAGTTTCTCTTGAGCTTCTTTTGTTTCTGCATCATCCATATCGCCAAGATCAAGCCCACCGCGAGTAACCGATTGCAATTGCTTACCATCAAACTCTGTTAAATGGCTTACTAACCATTCATCAATACGATCTGACATTAATAATACTTCAATGCCTTTCTTACGGAAAACTTCTAAATGAGGGCTGTTTTTTGCCGCTTCAAAACTATCAGCAACAACAAAATAAATTTTCTCCTGACCTTCTTTCATACGTTCAATATATGAAGCTAACGATACATTTTGTGTAGTCGAATCTCCATGAGTAGAAGCAAAACGTAATAAACCAGCAACTTGTTCTTTATTTGCATGGTCTTCAGCTGGACCTTCTTTTAATACTTGACCAAATTCATCCCAAAACCCTTGATACTTATCAGCATCTTTATTACCTAATTTCTCAAGCATTTTTAAAACGCGTTTGGTACAGCCCTTACGAATCGCTTGAGTAATCTTATTATCTTGTAATATCTCACGAGAAACGTTCAATGGTAAATCGTTAGAATCTAAAAGACCTTTTACAAAACGTAAATAAGTCGGCATGAACTGTTCAGCATCATCCATAATAAATACACGCTGTACAAACAACTTCAAGCCATGTTGTTTTTCACGGTTGTACATATCGAATGGTGCTTTAGTTGGTACATATAAAAGAGAAGTGTATTCTGTTTTACCTTCTACTCTATTATGTTCCCACAATAAAGGGTCACCGAAGTCATGAGAAACGTGCTTATAGAATTCTTTATACTCTTCATCTGTAATATCAGCTTTTTCACGCGTCCATAAAGCAGTAGCCTTATTAACAGGTTCCCAAAGTGCAGGGATAGCGTCAACTGCTTCGGCAGCTGGTCGTGTTACGTTATCTTTTTCATCTGTCACTTCAGCTACAGCTTCAACAGCAGGGACTTCTGCAGTTAACATTTCAACTGAAACAGAAATGTGGTCTGAGTACTTAGTAACAATAGACTTTAAACGCCACTCATCTGCGAATTCTGATTCATCGTCTTTTAAATGAAGGATGATATCAGTACCGCGATTAGCCTTCTCAATTTTAGCCGTTGTGAATTCACCTTCACCCGCACTAACCCATTCAACACCATCAGTAGCACTATCACCAGCTTTACGAGTACGAACAGTTACTTTATCAGCAACAATAAAGGCAGAGTAAAAACCAACACCAAATTGACCAATAAGCTGAGAGTCAGATGCTTGGTCACCTGATAATTGTGAGAAAAACTCAGCAGTACCTGATTTAGCAATAGTACCTAGATGTTCAACCACTTCTTCTTGGTTCATGCCAATGCCGTTATCAGAAATCGTCATTGTGTTGTTTTCTTTATTACAGCTAACACGAACACGAAGCTCACCATCGTTTTCGTACAATGCATTATCGGATAATGCTTTAAAACGAAGCTTGTCTGCAGCATCAGCGGCATTAGATACTAACTCACGCAAAAATATTTCTTTATTGGAATATAGTGAGTGGATCATTAATTGTAGTATTTTGGCATTGTCCGATGCAAACGCATGATTTTGTACTTGATTAGTTTCTGACATCTAAAATATCTCCTGTAAAAGAATAAAATATACTTTTGTAAAAGTTGTTAGAAAGTATGTGGGGCTGAGGAAAGAAAATTCAAGGGATAACTATAAATGCTCATCAATTGATAATAAGGAAAGCAATAAACTAATGACTATTCAACTTCATGGCTAAAGTTAATTAATTGATTCTTTTATTTCACTAAGCATAATCAAAACTAGCATTCATCTAGGATAGGAAGGAGAATTCAAGAATAGAAGGAAAATACCGGAGTAGGTTGCCCTACTCCGGAAATGTATACTTACAATAAATGATTGACAGATCAGGTTTACCAATAAGTATGCCGTTATTAATTTGTTGCTTAGGGAGTAAACTACAATTTATTAACCGACTCACATTACCTTATAGAGCCTTTAATACAAACAGCTTATTTCTCATATAGTATTACTATTTAGCATAACTAAGCAAGTTAATTGAATATATATTCCAACAAAAAACATCAACAAGCATTATAACGCCATATAAAACAGTAACTTTTAAGTCTTGTAGCTATAAAAAATAATTTCATACTTATATATTTATTTACATAGTAGACAACAAAAAGACCGACTATTTCGAATAAGGCTTCACAGAATAGAAGTTTAGCAATGTCCTACGCTCACATAACGAGAAAAACACCCACACGCTTATTCGTCATTGTTTCAAATGCCAGACAGCAAAAAGCCCGTCACTTTCGTAACGGGCTTCTCGTGTGCCGCAGCACAAATTAGAAGTTTAGCAATGTCCTACTCTCACATGGGAACTCCCACACTACCATCGGCGCAACTGCGTTTCACTTCTGAGTTCGGAAAGGGATCAGGTGGGACC
>MAAF01000119.1 GCA_002163005.1 Colwellia psychrerythraea
TGCCCACCGCCTTGGCCATTAGCTAATGAAGAGTATTCCTGAGCGAGATCAAGTAAACGTTCGGTGGCGCCATCATCACTATTTTGAATAACATCTTCAACGGCAATACGCAGTTTTTCGGGGATATCAGAATAAATAGCTAACTGCCCGGCATTCACAATCCCCATATCCATGCCATTTTTAATAGCATGGTATAAAAACACCGCATGAATGGCTTCACGCACCGGGTTATTGCCACGGAACGAGAATGAAACGTTAGATACTCCCCCTGAGATCATCGCATAAGGTAAGTTTTCTTTGATGTCAGCAACTGCTTCAATAAAGTCAACGGCATAGTTATTATGCTCATCAATACCGGTAGCAACAGCAAAGATATTGGGATCAAAAATAATGTCTTCTGGTGGAAAGCCTATTTCATCAACCAACATAGTGTAAGCACGCTTACAAATTTCATATTTGCGTGCCCGAGTATCAGCTTGGCCTTCTTCATCAAATGCCATCACAATCATTGCTGCGCCATAACGACGTACTAATTCAGCCTGTTGACGGAAATTATCTTCACCTTCTTTTAAGCTAATTGAGTTGACTATGCCCTTACCTTGAATACATTGAAGCCCAGCCTCAATAATGTCCCATTTTGATGAGTCGATCATAATTGGCACTTTGGCAATATCGGGCTCACCAGCAATAAGGTTTAAAAAGCGAACCATGGCCTCTTTTGACTCCAACATGCCTTCATCCATGTTGATATCAATAATTTGCGCGCCATTTTCAACTTGCTGTAACGCTACGGCAATGGCTTGATCGTAATTTCCTTCTTTGATCAAACGCTTAAACATAGCAGAGCCCGTAACATTGGTACGTTCACCGACGTTAAGAAATAAGGTATCTTCTTGAATAGTTAACGCTTCTAAGCCAGATAGACGACAGGCGATCTTACGCGCTGATATTGTCCGTGGGGTGATATTAGCCACGGTATCAGCCATGCCTTTAATATGCTCAGGCGTAGTACCACAACAGCCACCAATAATATTTAAGAAGCCTGAACTTGCCCATTCTTCAACGTGAGTATTCATATCGGCAACGGTGAAGTCGTACTCACCAAAAGCATTAGGCAAGCCAGCATTAGGGTGAGCAGAGACAGCAACATCGCTGATACGACTTAACTCTTCTACATATTGGCGAAGTTCAACAGGTCCTAGCGCACAGTTCAAACCAAAAGAAATAGGTTTTGCGTGACGCAATGAGTTATAAAAAGCTTCTGTGGTTTGCCCTGAAAGCGTACGGCCAGAAGCATCGGTAATAGTGCCCGAAATCATTACTGGCAAACGAATTTGTAATTGTTCAAACACGGTTTCAACGGCAAAAATAGCGGCTTTAGCATTTAAGGTATCGAAAATAGTTTCGATTAGGATAATATCACTGCCGCCTTTTATTAATGCTGTGGTCGACTCAATATAAGCATCTTTTAACTCATCAAAAGTCACATTACGAAAGGCTGGGTCGTTAACATCGGGCGATATTGAACAAGTACGGTTAGTTGGCCCTAATACTCCGGCAACAAAACGCGGTTTATCAGGTGTTTTTTTATTGTATGCATCGGCAGCAGCACGAGCGATTTGTGCAGCCACTAAATTAATTTCAGCGCTATACTCTTCCATGTCGTAATCAGCCATGGCAATGGTAGTGGCATTAAAAGTATTGGTTTCTAAAATATCCGCGCCCGCGGCAAGGTATTCATCATGAATGGCTCTGATAACATTGCCTTGAGTTAACACCAGTAAATCATTGTTGCCTTTTACATCTGTATGCCAGTCAGCAAAACGTTCACCACGAAAGTCTTGCTCTTCAAACTTATACGCTTGGATCATAGTGCCCATAGCACCATCTAATATTAAAATATTCTTTGCTAATTGCTGCTCAAATAAAGCAAATGAAGGAGATTTTTTCATGAGATTACCGACGTTATAAAAGTAAAATTTTCAAACCAAAATAATTAGTTAATGGAACGGATATAACTTAAATTATAGTATCTGGATGGATAGCGTTAATATTGGAAGAGTCCAATTTATATGGCGTTATTTGATAGACATAATAATTAAGCCAGTTAGTAAATAATAGACTACCGTGGCTTCGCCATGAGCCTATCGGACAATTATTGGCATTATTATGTTTATAATAATTTTCTGGTAGTGTCGTTGTCGCGTCACTTTTGCTATCTCTAAGGTACTCTTCATGCAATGTACTGGTGTCATACTCTGGATGCCCGGTTAAATAGACTTGCCGCTTATTTTTACTGGCAACCAAGTAAACCCCGGCATCACTAGACTCCGCGAGTATTTGTAATTGCTCGACACTTTGATAGTCCGCTTTATTGATATAGCCATAACGAGAATGCGGGACATTAAAGCTTTCATCAAAGCCCCGAGTTAATAACTCTTTACTATCAAGTAATGTATGTTGAAAAACCCCTGATAATTTGTTTTTCCGCAAGGTACGGTTTAAACCATAGTGGTGAAATAGAGCCGCATGAGCAGCCCAGCATGAAAACATGGTTGAGGTAACATTTTTTTCAGCCCAATCAAATACTTCACAAATTTTATCCCAAAATGTTACTTGAGAATAATCTAATAAAGCTAATGGTGCCCCGGTAATAATTAAGCCATCGTACTGTTTATGCTTAATATCATCAAAAAGGCAGTAAAAATTATCTAAATGCTCGGTAGGGGTATTTTTAGACTCATTGGCATGAATGCGGACAAACTCAACATTTATTTGTAATGGCGTATTAGACAACACACGTAAGATTTGTACTTCAGTTTCTATCTTATTCGGCATTAAATTTAAGATCGCCACTTGCATAGGGCGAATTTCTTGACTGATAGCACGATGCTCAGACATCACGAAAATATTTTCTTTATCTAAAATAGATAACGCAGGTAGTTGATCAGGAATTTTAATGGGCATAGCAGATAACCTAATAAGAAATTAAAGTACTTATTGTCTAGGTAATCATGTTACTTAGATTGCTAGAGATGTCAACTTCTAAACGTATAGACGTCTAAACAATACATTCTATAGCGAAACTTTTAGCTATAAAAAGCGCTCCTACGCCCAATACCTAAATCAATAGCTTAGGCCATTAGACCGTATGATACTTAACGGTTGTTGGTATGATTTAACTTGTATAAGTGGTTCAACCACGAAGTTTTCGAGAATAAATACCACCTAAAAAGACATTTAAATCAATAAGTAACATCAACAAAAACAATAACAACAATTATTCACTACATAGCCATAGCTTAAAGTAACTGCTCTGCTAAGTAGTCAACCAGGAGTCTTATTTTGGGTGATAAATGTCTATTTTGAGGATAAACCGCCCATATTCCTTCATCAGGCACACGATAACTATCTAACAAGGTAACCAGCTCACCGCTTTGTATATGTGGCTGAACATAATAATCAGGTAATTGTACTATTCCTAAACCTTTTAGTGCCGCATCTATTAGGCTATAACCACTGTTGTATCGCAATCTACCTGTTACACGGATATTTTTTTCTCTGCCAAAGTCCCTAAAATTCCAATAGTCTATAGTGCCTAACAAACAACTGTGTTTATTAAGTTCTGATAGTGAATGTGGTACGCCATGTTTATCTAGGTAACTTGGTGATGCGCAAACATAACTTGTTCTCTTGCCTAGTTTTTTTGCCATCATTGTCGAGTCACTTAACTTACCAAGACGAATAGCTAAGTCATAGCCCTCTTCAACTAAATCAATTTGACGATTGCTTAAATAAGCAGACATTTCAACATCGCTATATTGCTTTATAAAATTATTTACTAGCGGTAATATATGTTGTTCACCATAAGCGACTGGAGCTGTTAACTTAATTTTTCCTTGAGGCTTAGATTGTAAGTTTGTGATAGCTCGTTCAGCAGCTTCCAAACCATCGAGTACGCTGCGACAATGCTGATAAAAAACACGCCCTTCTTCAGTTAACGCTACTTTACGGGTAGTACGATAAAATAATTTTATATTAAGTCGCTTTTCTAGCGCACTGATCTGTCGACTCACTTGAGCTGTTGAAATTGCCATTTTTTTTGAGGCTTGAGTAAAGCTCTCATTCTCAGCAACAAAAACAAATTCGCTGATACCGTCCCATTGCATTATTGTTACCTATATGTACAAGTGATTTTCCAAATTAGCATATTATCATTTCTTTAGAAACAAATATAATAGCAGCCATCAAAACAGCGCGCTGTGACTTAGCCAATCCATGGCGGCTCACCCAGAAAACGTGGTATTGCTTAAGCGACAACAGCCTGCATAACATTATAGGAAACAAATATGAGTTGGTTATTTCTTTTTTTAGGTGTCGCCGCAGAAGCGATGTCTCATGTAGCCTTAAAAGCAACCGATGGTTTTACCAACCCCATTCCAAGTGTACTGGTTTTGTTAGGGCACTTAGCGGCGTTTATGTTTTTAGGACAAGCAATGAAGGGTATGCCTATTGGCATCGTTCATGCCTTATGGGCTGGTCTTGCCGTTATTACAGTAACATTATTGTCGACAGTGATTTACCGCCAACATCTTGATTTAACCACTTGGCTTGGTATGGCATTTGTTGCGATAGGGGTTGGCGTGATCAACCTTTCACAAGGTCACAGTCATTAAAGTGAAAGAATTATTGTGTACTGTTTACCCATAAAATATAAGCAATTGACTGTTAACTGGTGATTGAACACTATTATTACCCGTTAGCAAAAGTGATTTACGTAATAGACGTATTATCATGTTTAAATAAACCGATTAGACTAGACTATAATGTAAAGCACACGTCTACGTTCCATAGCCATTAAAATAGCTACCAACTGAAAAGTGAGAAAAAATATGTCAGATAAATTTATTAAATCAAAAGCCGCCATTGCTTGGGGGCCTAAGCAACCACTATCTATCGAAGAAGTCGATGTAATGTTACCGCGTAAAGGTGAAGTTTTAGTTAAGGTTATTGCCTCTGGCGTATGTCATACCGATGCCTTTACGTTGTCAGGGGATGATCCAGAAGGCATCTTTCCGGTGATTTTAGGCCATGAAGGTGGCGGTATTGTTGAGCAAATAGGTGAAGGGGTTACTAGCGTACAAGTTGGCGACCATGTTATTCCACTTTACACTCCTGAATGTGGCGAATGTAAATTCTGTTTATCGGGTAAAACCAACCTTTGTCAAAAAATTCGTGAGACACAAGGTCAAGGGTTAATGCCTGATGGCACGACACGTTTTTATAAAGATGGCCAACCAATTTTTCATTATATGGGTTGTTCAACATTTTCTGAGTACACAGTATTACCAGAAATTTCGTTAGCGAAAGTCAATAAAGAAGCGCCTCTTGAAGAAGTTTGCTTATTGGGCTGTGGTGTTACCACTGGTATGGGCGCAGTAATGAATACCGCTAAAGTTGAAGAAGGAGCAACCGTTGCCATCTTTGGCTTGGGTGGCATTGGCCTTTCAGCAGTAATCGGCGCAACCATGGCGAAAGCCAGTCGTATTATTGCCATTGATATCAACGAAAGTAAGTTCGATTTGGCGAAAAAGCTTGGGGCCACAGACTTTATTAACCCTAAAGATTACGACAAACCTATTCAAGATGTCATCGTTGAGTTAACCGACGGCGGTGTTGATTACTCGTTTGAGTGTATTGGCAACGTGAACCTAATGCGCTCTGCCTTAGAGTGCTGTCACAAAGGCTGGGGCGAGTCAGTCGTTATTGGTGTTGCTGGTGCAGGACAAGAGATATCAACCCGCCCGTTCCAATTAGTAACTGGTCGTGTATGGCGTGGCTCTGCATTTGGTGGCGTAAAAGGTCGTACTGAATTACCTGAGTATGTAGAACGTTACTTACAAGGTGAATTCAAATTAAGTGACTTTATTACTCATACTATGGGTTTAGAAGATATTAATGAATCCTTTGAATTGATGCATAAAGGCGAGAGTATCCGCACGGTCATTCACTTTGATAAGTAATCATTTTAATAAGTAACCATTTTGACAAGTTTACATTTTAACAAATAATAACTATCCAACTTTCTCATCATGTTATTAACATGTTGAGGAAGCCCAAAGGTACTGAAATGACCATTGATTATTCAATAGAAAACGTAAGTGTAAACAAAAGCTTTGGCGGCTGGCATAAACAATATAGTCATCACGCCAAAACACTAAACTGCAATATGCGTTTTGCAATCTACTTGCCACCGCAGGCATCAAATGACGAAAAGGTGCCAGTACTTTACTGGCTTTCAGGCCTGACCTGCACCGATGAAAACTTTATGCAAAAGGCAGGTGCTCAACGTATTGCTGCTGAATTGGGTATTGCCATTGTTGCTCCTGATACCAGCCCCCGCGGTAATGATGTCGCCGACGATGACAGTTATGACTTGGGTCAAGGCGCAGGGTTTTACGTCAATGCTACTCAAACCCCATGGAGTCGTCATTACCAAATGTACGATTATGTGGTTAACGAGCTACCCCAGTTAATTGAATCGACCTTTCCAGTATCAAATAAACGTGCTATTTCGGGACATTCGATGGGCGGACATGGCGCGCTAACCATTGCAATGCTAAACCCTGATCGTTACAGCTCAATGTCGGCATTTAGCCCAATTAATAATCCTATGGATTGTCCTTGGGGGAGAAAAGCATTTACCGCCTATCTTGGTAAGGACAAAAAAACTTGGCGCAACCATGATGCCAGCGAGCTAATGCGACAAGCCGAGCAGTTTATTCCTGCTAGGGTTGATCAAGGTGGCGCCGATGATTTTCTGGTGGAGCAGTTAAAGCCAGAAGCATTAGCAGCCGCAGCAAAAGCTAGTGGTTACCCTTTGGAATTGCACCTTCATGAAGGCTATGATCACAGTTACTATTTTATCTCGAGCTTTATTGAAGAGCACCTACGCTTTCATGCAAGTCATTTGAAAAAGTAAGGCTATGACAGTGATACTATGATGGCCGTTGAACCATTCAACGGCCACTTCTCCCTTAGTTGACAATGATTTAATCTTATTGATATTGATAGAAATAACGCAGGAGGCCATTGTGATTGTTCGAAATAAACCTAATGCATTCCAGCTCTTTTTTATTATACGTGGTTCAGTTGTGCCACTTATTTTTCCGCAAATAGCATTTATAACTATGTTAGGGGCAGTTGTAGCAGCTACTCAACATTATTATCCTGAAATATTTCCACGCTTTACATTAGCCCCACTCGCGTTATTGGGCGTTGCATTATCTTTGTTTCTCGGCTTTAGAAACAATGCCAGTTATGATCGTTGGTGGGAAGCTCGTAAGCAATGGGGACAACTTATTGTTGATTCCCGTAGCTTATCCCGTCAGGTAACATCATATATCGATGGGCAAACTAAAGGGGGAGCTGAAGTACAAAAACGCATGATATACCTGACTATCGCTTTTAATCATGCGTTAAGACATAAACTAAGAAAGTCTGCGCCTTGGAGTGATATTAAAAAATACCTTGAGCCTGACGATATTGAGCCGCTACGTCAGTCGCAAAATTTACCTGACGCGCTATTACGCCTGATGGGGAAAAAGTTGGGTACCTGTCGCCATAAAAATTTATTATCTGACTTTTTAATACAAAGTCTCGACGATCATATTACCTCAATGGCATCAGTTCAGGCCGCATGTGAGCGAATTCAGAGTACACCACTGCCATTTGCTTATATGTTACTTGTTCAGCGCACAGCATACCTTTATTGCTTAATATTACCGTTTGGTATTGTCACCTCACAAGGTTTGTTTACCCCGTTATTTTGCGCAATAGTTGCCTACACTTTTTTTGGTTTAGATGCATTAAGCGAAGAATTAGAGGAGCCATTTGGCCTGTCTGCCAACGACTTAGCCTTAAGTGCAATGTCTCGTGGTACTGAGATAAATTTGTTAGAAGTTTTAGGTGAAACAAATTTACCCGATGCCATTCAACCTATAAAACACCGTCTTGAATAACTAATGAAAGGTTTAAAAATGAAAGAAACATTTAATATATTTAGATTTATTAGCTGGGTAGCCATTATATGTTCGCTGTTAGGGTCTGTTTTATTGTTTATTGTTGGAGCAATGAAGACCTATTCAGCCTATACGACCGTGCTTTTTGCTCAAGTTACCAATGAGAGTCTATCTCATCTTGATACATCTGAAGTTGCAACGACCTATTTGATTAAATCATTAGATACTTTTCTCATTGCGCTGGTATTATTTATTTTTGCTCATGGCGTATTTACCTTATTCATCTCTGATAAGAAAGTTGCCAATAAAACATCCGTCCTCAAATGGATAAGCACGCCAAACATCGGCCATTTAAAGAACATATTGGGCGAAGTCATCGTCATTATTTTATTTGTTAAGTTTCTCGAAATAATATTGATTAATTTAAATAGCCTCAAGTGGGAGATATTAATACTGCCTATTTCTATTCTTATGCTTGCTCTGAGTTTAAAATTTTTAGGGCTGGGGCGTGAAGACAAAAAAGATGGCAGTGACGATATTTAAATTTTATCAGGAAATTAGCTGATTATATTCCGTTCTACCCAGTGAGATTAACGATATTTTCCAAATATCGAATTATAAATTAACTATTTTTTGGCACCTATCGTGTCAAAAAAAAACCTTTGTCGTTTAACAAAGGTTTTTATTAGCTAGATAAGTCTACCTATAATTTATTCTGAAACTTCTACTTCTTTCTCTTTTGAAACATCATTTTTATTTAAAAACATTTCTCGTAATTTAGCATCAACATCTTTAGCCATTTCAGGATGTTCATCTAGGTATTTCGCGGCATTGGCCTTACCTTGACCTATACGTTCACCGTTACAGCTGTACCATGCGCCAGCTTTTTCAACAAAACCATTTTTAACCCCTAAATCAATTAGTTCACCTAGGTTGTTAATACCTTCACCATAAAGAATTTGGAATTCAGTTTGTTTGAATGGTGGCGCAATTTTATTTTTAACCACTTTGACACGCGTTTCATTACCGACAATTTCATCGCCATTTTTCACGGCGCCAATACGGCGAATATCTAAACGCACAGAAGCATAAAATTTTAGCGCATTACCACCTGTTGTTGTTTCTGGGTTACCAAACATCACCCCTATTTTCATACGGATTTGGTTGATAAAGATAAGCATGGTGTTTGATTTTTTCAAGTTACCCGTTAACTTACGCATAGCTTGCGACAACATACGTGCTTGCAAATTTTATCTAGGACTAAAAATGAAGGGTAATAGGCTCACCATCAAAAAAAACAATAAACCACTAAAAATTATAACATTAATTAATAAACAGTCATCTTCAAATAGTAAATCACAA
>MAAF01000037.1 GCA_002163005.1 Colwellia psychrerythraea
AGACAACAATAAGAAAATAAAGATAATTCTCTGTGTTGAATGGCTGAATTTGTGATTAAATTTTAAAAATTTCATAGTGTTAATTGTGTCGTGTATTGCCTTGTTAGCCAAGTATTTTTTTTACTACTTTTTAGCAGGATTTTTTTGCTCGCTCAAATGCTATTTTCAATTAACAAAGTTAAGCTTTTCAATTATAATACGCGCGAAATTTTCGCTTAGGCTAAACTAAACCTTTAGCTTGATTATATATAAACGAAAACCCCATACAAACTTGGTGATTACCCTATGACGATGCCTAAGACAACGTTAATAAAAAACCTTCGTGGCGCTCCTGCACTTTCTGAATTTAGAGTACAAAAGCTATTGGCTCAGTGTGAAGATTTAGCACTACCCGTAACTGATGTTTATGCGGAGTATGCGCATTTTGCAAAACTTAATGCCGTATTAGCCACTGACGAAGAAAATGTTTTACAACAATTATTAACTTATGGCCCGACCATTGAAGAGCATGAGCCTCAAGGTCAATTTTTATTAGTAACACCACGTCCGGGTACTATTTCACCTTGGTCGTCAAAGTCGACTGACATTGCTCATAACTGTGGGTTAGCAAAAGTGGAACGTTTAGAGCGCGGCATGGCTTACTACATCACCTTTAACAGTGATGCTAGTTTAACTATTGCGCAAAAAGCACAACTGAGTTCACTTTTACATGATCGCATGATGGAAAGTGTTTTTGTAGATTTTAGCGATGCCGAGCAGCTATTTGCTAGCGCAGAGCCGAGTGAATTAACCGCTATCGATATTGAGAACGGCGGTAAAAATGCCCTTGTTCAAGCCAATATAGATTTAGGTTTAGCGCTGGCAACAGATGAAGTTAATTACTTATTTGAAAACTTTAGTAAGCTAGGCCGCAATCCACACGATATTGAACTTTACATGTTTGCCCAAGCTAACTCAGAGCATTGTCGTCATAAAATATTTAATGCCGACTGGACTATTGACGGCGAGAAGCAGCCTAAATCATTATTTAAAATGATCCGTAATACTCACGAAGTAAATCCCGATTTTGTCTTAAGTGCCTACAAAGATAATGCCGCGGTAATGGTGGGTAATAAGGGCGGTCGTTTTTTCCCAAATCCACAAACGAATGTTTATGGCTACCACCATGAAGACATTCAAATATTGATGAAAGTTGAAACGCATAACCACCCTACCGCTATTTCTCCCTATCCCGGTGCTGCCACGGGCAGTGGCGGTGAAATTCGTGATGAAGGCGCGACCGGTATTGGCTCTAAGCCCAAAGCTGGCTTGGTCGGTTTTTCTGTTTCCAACTTACGTATTCCAAATTTTGAACAGCCTTGGGAAACCGATTTTGGCAAACCAAGCCGTATTGTTTCAGCACTAGATATTATGATGGAAGGCCCGCTGGGCGGCGCAGCATTTAATAATGAGTTTGGTCGCCCTGCTATTTTAGGTTATTTTCGTACTTACGAAGAACAAGTAAACTCTTTTAATGGCACCGAAGTACGTGGTTACCACAAACCTATTATGCTGGCTGGCGGTTTGGGTAATATTCGTGATGAACACGTACAAAAACGTGACATTGTCGTTGGCGCTAACTTAATTGCCTTAGGTGGCCCAGCGATGAATATTGGCTTAGGCGGCGGTGCTGCTTCGTCAATGGCCTCTGGTCAATCAGCTGAAAACTTAGATTTTGCCTCTGTGCAACGTGAAAATCCAGAAATGGAGCGTCGTTGTCAGGAAGTTATTGATAAATGTTGGCAGCTAGGTGATGCAAACCCCATTTTATTTATTCATGATGTCGGCGCCGGTGGTTTATCAAATGCTTTTCCAGAGCTTGTGTCTGATGGCGGTCGTGGCGGTATATTTGAACTACGCAATGTGCCTAACGATGAACGCAGCATGGCACCTCATGAAATTTGGTGTAACGAATCACAAGAGCGTTATGTATTAGCGGTTTCTGACGAACAATTAGCACAATTTAGCGAGATTTGTGCTCGTGAACGTGCGCCGTTTTCTGTGGTAGGTCGTGCCACTGAAAATGAACATTTAACCGTCACCGATGCCCATTTTGAAGGTAATGATAAATTAGAGACACCCATTGATTTACCACTTGAGGTGTTATTAGGCAAAACGCCAAAAATCTTCAAAGATGTAACCACTAAAACAGCCACGGGTGATGAACTCACTTTAACTGACATTACTTTAGCTGATGCTGCCGATCGTATTTTGTCTTTACCTACTGTTGCGGAAAAAACCTTCTTGATCACCATTGGCGATCGCTCGGTAACCGGTATGGTTAACCGCGACCAAATGGTGGGTCCTTGGCAAGTACCGGTAGCCGATTGTGGCGTTACCGCCTCAAGCTTAGACTCTTACCACGGTGAAGCGATGTCATTAGGCGAGCGCACACCCGTTGCTTTACTAAACTTTGGCGCTTCGGCACGTTTAGCGGTAGCCGAGTCGTTAATGAACATTGCTGGTACTGATATTGCTGGTTCTGACGGTGATAGGTTAAACCGTATTAAATTATCTGCCAACTGGATGTCGCCAGCAGGACATCCCGGTGAAGATGCCGGCCTTTATGAAGCAGTAAAAGCCATTGGTGAAGAGTTATGTCCAGCCCT
>MAAF01000113.1 GCA_002163005.1 Colwellia psychrerythraea
ACTGGTGCAGATAATGCTGGTGCAGGTGAAGCGGTATCTGCGACTTTTGCGGGTACAGTAAGATTGTCTTCTGATGCAACATTTTCTGCAACAGCAAGTGGTACAACCCTAGCGGGAGATACAAATACTAATACTTCAGCGCTTATTAATGTTGATACCGTGGACTTGTCAACGATTGATGGCTCACAAGATGCGTTAGCCATTATTGATAGTGCCTTGGCGCAAATTGATAATAGCCGAGCAAGCTTAGGTGCAATACAAAACCGCTTTAGTCATACCATTAATAACTTAGCGAATATCTCAGAAAACGTTTCAGCGTCACGTAGCCGCATTCAAGATACTGATTTTGCAGTAGAAACAGCAAAAATGACGAAAAACCAAATATTGCAACAAGCTGGTACCTCGATTTTAGCGCAAGCAAACCAGATACCACAAGCAGCTATTAGTTTAATTGGTGGTTAGTTTATTAACCATAATCTTTAAATGGTAATAGAAGTGAACGTTTGAAATAGAAAACAAAAAATAAAACCAAGGCTGAATAAGTAATTATTCAGCCTTTTTCTTTGAGTGTTACTTACCTTTTGACATCATGGTAATATTTTAATCGTCGATTTAGTTGCCTGCCTAGTCACGGGACTTGTATTTATATCATCAATTTTTCTACTAAGTAAAAACTGAAAATAGCCTATTAGCAAAGGGTGTTGAAGAGTTATATTTTTTTAATTTATTATTTCTAATTCTTTTATAAGAATTTTGCAAAAAAGATTAAAGTTAATTTTTCTGCTGCCGTTAAGGTATGTAGAACGGGAACTTGATGCGCTACTGATAGTTCCAAAATCTACTAACTAATTAACACATTACATTTTTGTAAGCAGGAGTTTTAACATGGCTATATCAGTAGTAACAAATACCGCGTCTTTAAATGCACAACGTAATTTAACTAAATCCGGTGCTGGCTTACAAGAGTCTATGCAACGTTTATCATCAGGTATGCGCATTAATAGTGCCAAGGATGATGCGGCGGGCTTACAAATTGCTAACCGTATGACCTCGCAAATAAATGGCTTAGGTGTGGCACAACGAAATGCTAATGATGGTATTTCTATGGCGCAAACGGCAGAGGGGGCAATGCAGTCTTCTACCGATATTTTACAACGTATGCGTGAATTAGCATTGCAATCTGCCAATGGTTCAAATGCCGATTCAGATCGTCAAGCTCTACAAAAAGAAGTTTCTGCATTACAAACCGAATTAACACGTATCGCTGAAACAACCTCTTTTGGTGGCCAAAAATTATTAGATGGCTCTTTTGGTACTAAAGCATTTCAGGTTGGCTCAAATGCCAATGAAAGTATCTCTATGTCACTTGGTGACATTAGTGCGGACCAAATAGGTGCTAGACAGATTGACTTAAAAGCTGCAGAGGGTGTACCTGGTGGTTTTGGACAGAGTGTTGGTACTCTAACTGCTGGTGCGGTTGCACCAGGTAATGGTGCTACGGGTACTATTGATATTAATGGTTTGGTACCTAAAACAATTACAGTGTCGGCTAACGATAGTGCTAAAACTGCAGCAGAATCAATAAATGCAGAAAAAAGTGCAACAGGCGTTACCGCGACCGCTAAAACTGGTGTGAAATTAGATACCAGCACATTAACTGCTAATGGTACATTTTCTTTTGATTTAAATGGTCAAACTGTATCAGCTAATGCCAGCTCTACAGATATGACATCAATGGCTGCAGCGATTAATGACAAGTCCTCTTCAACGGGCGTAACTGC
>MAAF01000091.1 GCA_002163005.1 Colwellia psychrerythraea
GATAATAAAGTCGCGGTAAAACCAAACCTAGAAGGTTTAACATTGCCTGAAAAATATAAAGACTGGCGCGTAATTTCAGTCTCCCATAGAACAGATAACAAAAGTATGAGAATAATTTTAGGCAATGATATTGCCATTAAAGCATCACGCTCAAATCAAACGAACCCATGGCCAGATGGTACGATATTGGGAAAGCTGGTTTGGAAACAAACGACTGAAAAAAATTGGCCTACAGCAATTGCCCCTGAGGAGTTTGTTCATGCTGAATTTATGTACAAGGATAGCAAGACATTCGAAGCTAACGGAACTGGTTGGGGATGGGCACGTTGGTTAGGGAAAGAGCAAAAACCTTATGGGGATGAGAACGATTTAAATCAATCGTGTATCGCTTGCCATACCCCCGTAAAAGGAAGAGATTGGGTTTACACTACCCCTGTAAAATTACCCTAACCAATATAAAAAGAAGCGATTAATTATTATCGCTTCTTTATGGCTTAACAACATAATTAAAGACGTTAGATTATAAGTAATCGTCACTATTACCAATTGCAGACCTAAGGTTTTAGTACCATAACGACAGTTGTGTGGCAGTAATCGGTCGTAAATTGCGTGCTGAAATCACTACATCTAGCAGTCACAATGAGCCTATTGCGGACATTAAGTTTTTGATAAACCAAGAGCATATTTAGGCTGATTTCAACCGAAATTATCTGCTCACTGGTGAGGCAGGTTTAAGACATTGCTGCCAGTGAGATTCCATTTCAGATAACTAATTTTTCTGCCTTATTTTAACCTTTTTTAAATTATTTATAGTCTAGCACCTAATAAAATCTTATCATTAAGTTTTGTTTGTTCTAGCCAGAGTGGTTACTTTGTTGGGAATATTCTCTACTCATCTTTGGTTCATTAAACGTTTATAAGTTGTTTTTGCTTCAGGGTAGCCTAAATCTGAAGCCTTTTTCATATGATATAAAGATTGCTTAGAGTCTTTATTATGATGATAAGTACCACTAATTTCAAAATGTGCTCGCTCATTGTTGGGGTATAACGTTATAAATTTTTTCCAGTAATTAATAATTACTTGCCACTGTCTCGATTGTCCTAAAACCATATCTAATGTTAAGTAATATTTGATCTGACGGGGGTTAATATCAATGGCTTCAATTAATTTTATTGCTGCCCATTCAACATCATTATTTTTTATTGAATTCAAAGCTTCCTTATATAGAATTGAGTCCTGCTTGTTAACATGGTTGTTATCAGATAAAAGCTTTTCATCTAAGACATTTCCATCTAATGAAAAACCAAAATATTCCCTATAATTAGCACTCCCTTCAATTTTTATTAGTTTTCCAGTTAGCTCCTTAATTCGTTTATTATAACTTTCTTTATTTGGTTGAAGAGAGTTAGCTAACAATAGATCTTTTTTTGATTCTGCTAATTTATTTAAATGATATAGGGTAGAAGAACGCCAATCATAGTAATTATGGTCGTTACTATTTAGCTCTATAGCTTGATTAAAATAAGATAGTGCCGATGAATAGTTTTTTTGTCTATATTCACTTTTCCCTTTTTTCCATAACAAAGTGGGATTTTTACCAAACTTTAAACCATATGTATAAAAATCACCTGCATCTTGGTCAAAGCCGTCAATTGCTAAGATATCTCCAGCTTCCTCAAATAAATATCCTTTTAATAAAATAAGTTGTTTATTTGTATCGTTATAATTTTGAGCTTCATCAATAATCTTCTGAGTTGCTCTGTAGTTACCTCCCCACCTAGGTTGTAATGAAATCAAAAATCTATATCTGAGCAAATAAGATGCTTTAAATTTTAATAATGCATTTTCATATACTTGTTCTACAGTAGAGTCATCACCTATTGGTCTAATTACATCAATGAGTAACGCACTCGAAATTAGCTTATAACTGTGATCAAAAAAGGCTTCTTCTAATAATTTTTTGCTATGTGATAGCAAAATTTTCATTTCTCTAATATCCTTCTCTGGCGTTAAACTGATACGCTTTGTACCTCTTACACGCCATGCTTTACCATAATAATAAAAAGCTTCTGCAAGTAATGGTTGTGGATTCTCAGGCTGTAATTTTTTCCAAAGCATAATTTGATGTAATAGTTTTTCGTCTTCTATAGCAAATGATAGATAGGTTTTATAAAGAAACATATCATTAGCAATGTCACTTTCTAGTTGAGTATGATAACCATCCAACATTGATGTTAATTTTTTAAATTCAGAATTTTTAATTAACTCTATTATTGATAAAGATACTAAAGGAATTTTTTTTGCCTTAAATTCAACTGTTAGTAGGTTGGGATTTTGCTTAATACTTCGTTCTGCGGCTTTTTCAAACCTATAATTCTCCATTGAGTACCTGTTTTCCAATTGAATACCTGACAAGTAATTAAGGGATAAAAATGAGCAAGCAATAAAAAGTGAATAAATGAAGTTTAATTTAGATTTTTGATGCTCATCCTCTTCTCTAAAAGAAGAAAAAAAGCTTTTAGATAAAATAGATAAAATAATTAGTTGAACGAGAGATACTACAATAAAGGCAATAGGACTATCTTCCCAAAAGATGGGGATTGGATAGCCATCATCAGTAGGAAGGTTCAGGCTTAATGTAGTAACAGAGTAAAGTGTTATATTCCCCCAATATAAACAAAGTATGAATAGGAGAACTCTTGTTACCAAAACAGAGCCACGAAAATCTTTTATTTTACTTCTAACTTGCTCTGACTTAGTAACGGAAGAAAGGTTATGCCTTTTATTATTTAATTTAAAGCCTAAAGTATGCAATATTCTGGTTAAACTATTTTTGGTTATTGAATTATTTTCGATAACTATCGACATGTACTTACCATCATCAATAAATTCGGTATATTCAGGTAAATCAATTGCCTCTATTAGTTTATTTATTTCATTTTTGTCTTTTTTTAAGTCATAAAAAGTAAGTACTACAACACTATCAAAGTGTGAATGTTCATGGTGGCCGCTAGAGATATTGAAAATCATAAAGCTGAAGTTTTCTTCTTTTTTGTACGTTAACCATGAAATGGTGCAATATTGTTTTGATCTTGCAGCTAAAGAAGATAAGCCTAGTTCTTTGAAAACAGAGGAAGCAATGGTATGCAAAAATAAAATAGAGCTTTTTGTGACTTTACTATTTACTTTGAAGCCCATTAATCTTAATGTTTTTTTAATTTCTTGATCGTTATTCTGAAAAGAGCGATTAAGAAAAAATGAATAAATAGCACATGCAACTATAAAAACAATATACAAATTTGATAGTTCAAATCCATTATAAATCATAAAAATCCTTTTTCATTTTTAAAACCAAAAACAAACAAATTCATAATGTTAAGGTTAAAGCATTACTCTCATTTATTAGAAGAATATTACTCTAGGCTAAAACGTTTGATGTTGGCAAGTAAATAGACTTAATGTTTTCAAAAATCTAAGGAAATCTAAGGGGTCAGAACAATTTGATTAAAGCCACTAAAGCGGCCTTTCAGGTATCTGTATCGACATGTTTTCAAAGTACTACAAACTTATCAGCAATTAAATCCCACTAGCTGAAATCAATCGCTCTGACCCTATTGATTCTCTATTGATTCTGTTCAATTTGAAATAACAAAAAAAACTAAGAGCTGTTCAAATATTGCTTGGTCATACAAAGCTAGAAAGCACAGTTCGTTACCTTGGTATAGAAGTCGATGACGCACTTGAGTTATCTGAAACTATAGATATTCAAATCGTAAATGATTCAGGAAGTATGGACACTTCCTGCTACGAAGCCGACCAAATTTATTAGCTGAAATCATTCAACATTAGGCTCACTCTCGAATTATAAGCAGACATAAATATATGAGATAAAATGAGGACTCTCATTCCATAGATAACACCAGGTCTTAATTTTAAGAGCCTACCCTCCCCAAAACAGCTTTAGACTTAATCAGATATATGAATACACAATGTTTGGTAACTATGCACGGCATGAAGATTTTTATATTTAAAAAATCCTCACCGCAATAATCCGATAGTAACAAAAATCAATAAAGCTTAACCTTGTTAAAACTCATAACATTACCAGGAGACATTATGAAATACCAAATAACCCCAATACGTAAAGATTTTCTCATAAAAGTAAGAGAGTCTGGCATTGATGACCAAAATCAACCCATAGTACATTTAATTGCCGAGGGTGGAGAGCCTTGCCGGGATGTATTGAGGAGAGCTGTTGCAGGTGAAGAGCTAATTCTTGCAAGTTACTGCCCTTTTTCTAAGCCTGGTCCTTTCAAAGAATACGGAGCAGTTTATGTACTTGCAAATCAATCTGATGAAGCAATTAGTTATGATCAAATTCTTTTAGCCAGTAATTCTGAAAATGATTATTTTGGAGATAACTTAGTTTTGAGGGCATACGATAATGAAGAAGGTATCTATGACGCGCGTGTAGTCTCTCCTATAAACGCAGAGCTAACTATTAGTGAGTTTTTAGCACATAGCGAGGTTAAGTTTATCATGGCCAGGTTTACGGCGTATGGATGTTATGCTTTAAGGCTTGATCGAAAATAACTATCAATCGCTTTGAATAATGCGTACTAATATTAGTTAGGCGCAATTATCAGATAGAAATAGAATGATTTTCAAACATACAATGTCAGTATTCAACAAAATTAACGGTTATCAATATGTCTAATGACGTTTACTGGAAAGCGATAGTTGAACAAGATTCAGCATTCGACTTTCAATTTTATTACGGTGTTAAAACAACAAAAATATTTTGTAATCCGTCATGTAACACTAAAGCACCGCTAAGAGAAAATGTTATTTATTTTGAGGACACTTCATCGGCTTACAATGATGGATATCAAGCCTGTAAATGCTGCAAACCTGAACGCAATGCAAATCAGGACACCGGATTAATAAAGCTTTTACATGTTTGCCGTAATATCGAAGAGCATACCGAAGGGCCCTTAACCGCGCTGAAATTAGCAAGTTCTGTTGGGCTGACTCAATTTCAATTACATAGGTTATTTAAAAAATATCTTGATGTCACACCAAAGAGTTATATCGATCAAGTTCAGTTGAATACATTAAAGGTAAATTTGAGAACTTCCGGTAGTGTTACAGATGCTATCTTTGAATCGGGTATTGAGTCTACTTCCGTCATTTATGGTCGAATGAATAGTCATTTAGGCATGACGCCAAAAAAATACCGAGAAGGTGGTGATGGTGTTCAGATTTCATATGCTGTTGGTATCACTAACTTAGGCCTTGTTTTAATTGCCGCTACAAATAAAGGGCTATCATTTTTGCAATTTGGAAAATTCGAGCATCAGTTATTAGCTAAACTAGTGTCAGAATATCCATGTGCGGAAATAGTACTGATGTCCTCAAAAAATGAAGAGCAGTTGAGTCATTGGTTAAAGTTACTTAACTTATATATAGATGGAACATCAATTAATTTAGATATACCGCTAGATGTAAGAGGAACTGCATTTCAAAAAAAAGTATGGGATTTTCTCCGTAGTATACCTTATGGAAAAGTCATGTCTTACGGTGAAATCGCTCAAGCTATTGGAGCACCTAAAGCTTTCAGAGCAGTTGCAAATGCCTGTGCTGGCAACAACGTAGCACTTGTCATCCCTTGTCATCGTGTAATACGTGGAGATGGTGCTATCGGAGGATACCGTTGGGGAGAAAGTCGAAAACGTGTGATTATTGACTTTGAGAGAAAAAATACATCTAACGAATCTGAAAAATAAAACATTATTCATACACCACTGTTTCATTTGCCATATTGGCACAAAATGATCTACCGATTGAAAATCAGCTTTGCACTTTGTTGACTTTATAATATTAATGGTAAATACAGCTATTTACTGAACTCTAAATAAAAGTATCTTTGCCACTCTGGCAGTCGACTAACTTAAGCCTATTTTATAGATAAAGGTTCTTTGATGTGTATTTGAATTATTCATGTTTGCAGTTTTATGACTAAATGAGGTTAATGCCTGTTTTTAGGCGACTTTGGTCTTTAGCCTAAGACGTTTATGTTTTTTCTATTTCCCATTGATTGTCATACAACATACTTATTCAACGACCACTGCATATAAGCCTTTATGGGACGATTAACAGCCAAAAAGAGCAACTAACCTCCCTAAAGGGATTATTAGCCAACCTAAACCAGTACTGTAAAAGAGACTAATGTGCCCTACTCGTTCTCACTGAACAGGCTGAAATTCAAGAAAAAGACAATGATTCTTCGATAAAAGACGTCGAAGATGACGTCAATTTTTTACAAGATATTAATGATCGCCTGACTAATTTATAAAGGTAAGTACATAGGTAAGAACATAGGCAAGTAAAATTATTGAATAACGACCTTATCGCCATCGGCAAGCCTTTCTGCCCCTCTTATCGCAACATTATCACCATGTTTTAGTGAACCAGTTATCGCAACACGTTCTTTATTACCTTTACCAACTACAACGGCTAAACGAGATACGGTGTTGTCTGTATTCACTTTAACTACGTAACTGCCACTTTTACGTAAAATGAGTGCATCACGTGGCACGGTTAAGCTTGCCGTTGCTTTTTGAGTCGGAACGCTAACACTAACGAGTTGGCCTGCAGCCCAGTGCTTATTAAGTGCTTTGGGTATATTAAGCCTTACTTCGAACGTTTGTGATCTTGGATCAGCTCTTGGGATTTTAGCGGTAACAGCAGCCAAGGTTTTTTGATCGCTTGCTGACAGGGATAATTTGTCACCTTTATTGATGAAAGCGAGGTATTTAATAGGGATGTATAATCGTGCTTCTAAATGCTCTGTATCAAGTAATTTCAGTAAAATATCACCACGATTTACTTCACTACCCACTCTTATCAAGCGCTCAGTGATAATGCCGGCAAATGGCGCGGTAATAATGGCACGTGACAATTGTTCGTTTATTTGTGCCAGTTTTAGTTGGGCAATCTTTAAATCTGCCGCTGCTAAATCATGCTCAGAACGCATTTGATCTAAGGTAAACTGCGAGACTGCTTGTGTTTTACTTAGCTCTTGTAAACGTGACAATTCATTTTTGATATAGGCAACATTAATTTTTGCACGACTGATCTGTGCTTTTTGCTCTGCTTGGCGCAGTTGAATAGGTAATAAGTCCATTCCCGCAAGTTTATCCCCCTGAGCCACAGAATCCCCAGGTTCTACCAAGTAATCTACTCTTGCGTTTAATGAAGCGGTGATTGGAATGTGTGATCGACTATATAAAGTCGCGTTTAGTTCCGTTTTTGCAGCCAAGGGCATATTGAGTACAGATGCCACTTTTACGGGTTTTTCCACAACCTTTACTTTGATTTTTTCAACGGAATCGGCGGCAAAACTTACTTGCATAAAGTTCATCGCAATAAGGGTAGCAATTGCCACTTTTTTTATCATTTTGTGTGCCACTTTTACTGGCATTGTATTTACTTGCACAGTGTTTATTTGCGTTATGTTTACTTGATTTGCTTTTAACATGAAATCCTCTTAACGATTATAAATACCAATCTCACCTAAATTAGTGAAACTGGTATAAGTCGTAACTCTGTTTATGCTGCTGACATGGACACTATATTTGTTGCAGGTGAAGCATGTTTACCTTGTGTCATTCTAAGTAAACTTGGAAACAGTACTAAAGTGAATATAGCACTCACCGTCATACCCCCTACGATTACAGCAGCTAATCCGCGATATATTTCACTACCAACCCCTGGCATTAACATTAAGGGCAACATGCCAAATAAACTGGTTAATGTGCTCATATATACAGGTCTAGCACGAATACGAATAGCTTGAGCAACGGCGTCACAGCGAGACAAACCTTCTAATCCACCTTGATTGGTTTGGTCTACCAGTAAAATAGCGTTATTGACTACCAAGCCAAGTAAGATAATAAACCCGATCATGGTTAATAAATCTAAAGATTGATATGTGAAAATATTTAAGATACTTAATCCAATAACGCCACCTGCGGTAGCTAATGGCATCACTAATAAAACCATTAAACTGTCTTTTGCTGACTTGAAAAGTGCTGTCATCAGTAAAAATAATATAAGCAAGGCTAAGATAAAGTTGTTGATCATATCGCTGATTGCAGTAGCCATCTGATTAGCATTACCACTGAGAGAAATAGCCGAGTTCTCAGGCAGATCTAACTGCATTTTAGGTATAACTTTTTCATTAATAAGCGCGGTTGCTTCTTCGAGTGACATGGTCGCTGGTGGTGATACTTGAATGCTGACGGTACGCTTACCGTTGATTCTTTTTAACTCAGTAGGACCTGCTGATCTTGTAATTTTAGTTAACTCACCTAATGTCTGAATGCCAGCTAACGGCGTATGCATGGGCATCATGGCAAGTTCGTCAGGCGTTTCCCATTGCTCGCCACGCAATATAATATTGGACCTGTGGTTACCATCGAAATACTCGCCTATGAATAAGCCACTGGTGTAAGCGCTAATAGCCCTAGCTACGTCACTACGATTTAAACCAGCTTGGGTAATACGTTGATCATTGGGGAGTAAATTTAGTTCTGGCTCAGCTAAGTTAAGGCTTGGAATAGGAAATGCGGTGGTGTTTGGCATATGCGCATTAATCGCAGCAATACCGGTCTTCGCTACCTCCATTAACCCTTCAATATCGGTACCATGAATATCTATATCAATGGTACGACCATTACCATTGCCAGATATATTAATCATAGAGCCACGAAACATAAATACCTCGGTATCTGGCAAACCTGAAAATACATCCGCTTTAACCACTTTCATTAGCTCTTCAACCCGGCTCGGATCATCGGAATAGATAAAACCTCCCGTTGCGTTAGAGCCAAACGAGTAAAAATTATAACTTTTTATTTTGGGTGTTTTTTCTCCCGTTAAGTACGGTGCTAATCGCTTTTTAACCAGACTCGCCATTTCATGTTCAATAAAGTCAACATTGCCTCCTGGCGGCATATCTAGGCTGAAAAAGAAACCATCTGTTGGTGCTCTAGGCATGAAATCTGTTTTGGGTAATAAGGTAAAAGTAACGATCAATGAGCCAGCAAGTAAAAGGCTGATCCAAGTTACTCGTTTGAATTTACTGTTAGTTAACTTCATTACTAATACAGTGAGTCGTTGCCAATAATGAGCGAAAGGGTCAATATCACTCTCGTCTTTTAACAAGTATTTACTGGCAATAGGCAATACTGTAATAGCGGCAAGTAGTGAAGCAATAACCGCAATAGATAGCGTTAGGGCTAGGTCTGAAAAAAGTTGCCCTTCAATGCCTTTCATAAATAATATCGGCAAAAATATGGCTACACTGGTAGCCGTTGACGCAAATAAAGCACCGGTAACTTCGGTCGTACCTTTGAGCACCGCTTTATGATTATCCATGCCTTTACTTTTGAGTCGGACAATATTTTCTTGCACTATGATGGCGGCATCAAGCACCAAACCAACAGAAAAAGCTAAACCTGCAAGGGAAATAACATTAAGTGTTCGATCAAAAAGACTTAAGGCAACAAAAGCGACTAATAAAGACACTGGAATAGTAATCGCAATGATCAAAATATTTCGCATGCCTCTTAGGAATAGCCATAAGATAATGACCGATAATAATACGCCTAGACCTAGGTTATTTTGTACCAGAGATAACGCATTACGAATATGCACGGAAGAGTCAAAACTTAAATCTATTGTTAATCCTTCTGCTTTTAACGGTCCGTCATTTAGCTCTTTAATGGCGATGTTGATTTTATCAAGTAAGGCGACTATATTTTCACCATTTTGACGCTTCAAAGTAAGGTAATACGACGGTTGTCCGTTTCTTAAGTTGAAACCTTGTCTGTCTGCTAACGTGTTCTCTACTGTTGCTATATCTTGCAAATAAATAGGTCTTTCACCACTATATCCAATAATCATTTGTGTGAGATTATCTAGGCTATATTGACCAGAAAAACGTACCACGTATTGGCGACGGCCCACATTAACAGTACCTGCAGAAGTATCATTTGAGCTGGTAATTACTGAGCTTATTTCAGCAATAGATAAACCTAACGAAGCTGTTTTAACGGGGTCGAAGGTGATCCTGATTTCTCTTTGCCTGTGGCTAGCAAGGTTAACTTCACCTATACCTTGAATTCGTGCAAACCTTGGCTCAACCACATCTTCAATCAGTTTTTGATATTGACCAAAATCTTCAACCGGATTGTCTGGCAAGGTTTTAATCATCATGGTTGCAGTATTACCGCCACCACTAGCTGTAACAACAGGCTCAATTGCGTCAATGGGTAAAGGCGGAACTTGGTTCAGGTTATTGATGACATCAAGCATGGCTTTTTGCATGTCTGCGCCGACATCAAAGGTTAGGTTAATTCGCCCAAACCCTTGGTTTATTGAGGTATTAACCCGAATAACACCTTGAGTATTTTTTACCACATTTTCGATGGGTTCAATAATCACAGACTCTAACTCAGACGGCGCTGCACTTCGCCAACCTGTGAATATAGTTATTTGGGGTTGTTCTATATCAGGGGTTAATTGAATAGGTAATTTAGCAACACTTAATAGGCCGAAGACCATAATTAAGACGACAATAACAATAATTGCTGCGGGGTTTTTCAGTGCAGCTCGTGTGTAGTTCATCTAACCAATCCGTAATAGAAGCAGCAAACATTGTATTATAAGTTTCTGTTAAAAATATCACTATTTTGATAAATTGATGTAAATAAATGTGTCTATAAATAATTCCATTAAGTGTTTATTAATCAACATGTCTATGCACATGGCTCAGGTACGTCATTCCCGTAGTGCCTTAAGCGGGAATCTTCGTCTACAGTGCTCAGATCTCCGATTAAAACACCTCGAAGATGACGTTTACAGCAAGATCCTGAGTTAACTACATAGGCATGTTAATCAATAAGAACTCCCTACTCTTCCTCGTTAGCAAGACTAGCCAATTGCTTTTAGTCCCGCTTGAACTACTTGTATGGTTAAGTTACTTCGCTATACAATCCGGGCGTTTTTAATCTTCAATTAAGTATATCTATTGAAACCTAACGGGAATACCAGCGTGAAACCCAGCTAAAAAGCAACCTTAAATTAAGTAATCGATTACAGAAAATTGAACAAATGGTGACATCACAGTACGAGCATATTTGGGATTGCTGTTGTGATCATGGGTTGCTTGGTTACGCTTTATTGTCACGGCTAAACGCCATGAATATTCCCTGTAATATTCATTTTATTGATATTGTTCCCCCGTTAATGGCTGAACTAGAAAGCTAGTGGCTTGTCATAAAAGTACAATAAAGGTCACTTATACTCTATAAATCAAGGAGTGTATACGTGAAAAATAAACTTTTAAATATTATAGATAGCAAAGCGGTTACCACGCTTTTTCAACCAATTTACAATGTACAACAAAAAACTATTTTGGGGTATGAGGCGCTCACTCGTGGTCCAGAAGATACTGAGTTGTACTCACCAGATAAACTTTTCCATTACGCAACTTTGCACAACTTATTGTCTGAATTAGAGATATTATGTAGAGATAAAGCAATCACTCGCTTTGCTGAACTTAAATTACCAGGTAAATTATTTTTAAATATTAGTCCATTAGTGCTGCTAAGTAAGAATCACCCTCAAGGTGAAACGATGAAGTTTGTCCAGCGTGCTGGCTTGAGTTGTGATCAAATAGTGATAGAACTGAGTGAGAAATATCCGGTACCAAATGATAATATGCTTAGCGAAGCGCTTGCTAAATACCGTCAGTTTGGTTTCAATGTTGCTATCGATGACTTAGGAGCTGGCTATTCTGGCTTGAAGTTATGGAGCCAACTTCGACCAAATATTGTAAAAATAGATCGTTACTTTGTGGAGAATTGCCATCAAGACAGTTTTAAGCGTAAGTTTCTAAAAGCAATTTTCGACTTAGCACAGTCGGCAAAAGCGCAAGTTGTGGTTGAAGGGATCGAAACCCGTGATGAGTTTGAGTTATTGCAAAGGTTAGGCATGGTGTACGCGCAAGGATTTTACTTAGCGAGACCAGAGCTTAAGCCGATGAGGAGTTATCCTAAGTACCTTGAGGCTGATTATCACTATAAAACCAAAGCCACTAAGTTTCAGTTCATTGCTGGTGGTTAAACTACATTGAGTACTTAACAAAGCCGGAAAACTGCGAAATGAATAATCAACAGCGCGGCAGAGAGTTCCTGGTTTACCCGCAGTTAAACCTTAATATCAAGGTCAACTGAGTGTCGACGATCCTTACATAAGCGTCTTTCATAGTAAGTAAAATTCAGTTTTAAACTTTTACGGCGTTCGCTGTGATACCTGTGTTCTGCTAAGTAACAGCCATTGACCTCTATAGTTTCAATCACTTTGACATGTTGAAGGGACTGATTCATATTTGATAACCTCAGCGTTAGGGATGGGTTAATGTTCCCAAGTATCCAAGTCTTGGCATTAAGTATAGCTTAATTTTTACACTGCTTTTTAACCACAGATAAGTAGAGAATCACCACAACCATAAACACTAGGGTTGTGGCTTTATAATCACTGGTTATCTAAGGTTACCTAGTGCTTCTTCTTTCAACTGTTCCTGGAGTTGAAAAAGAAATTCTTGGAATTCTTCAGAAACATCTATGTCGGTAATAGTTTTTGCGTATTCGATACAACTTTTAGCGTTGGTATTTGTGAATGATGAAGGGTTTCCATCGACATACTGAGAAAATATTTTTTTTCCTAAGCTGTTGAGCTCAATAAAACTAAGAGCGGAAAACAGATGCGTGGGTTCTATCTGCCTATCTCCCATATGGTCAGCAATATACACGGCTAAATACAACCACTGATCAAATGTGGCATCCCCTGTTGCCTTATTACTCCCTTCATCAATCAGAACGATTGACTCGACGTCTCCATTAAAATAGTAAACCAAGCATGGCAACGCCAACGTTTCATCTATTATCATCTTAGCAAAACCAAGGCATTTATCATTATATACCGTGACAATTTCATAGGGTGTATCATCAGTAAAATCAAACTGGGCCAACAAAAGAAGCACATTAGATTCAATTTGCTTCTTCTGTTGCTCGAGACAGAAAAATACAACTTTGACCTGCTCATTTTTAGCCTTTATATCAGCATCATTGATCTGTTTAAGGCATGCTAACTGAAGGTCTTCAGCACTAGGATTAAAAAGGTCATTTAAATCGTTAAGTTGCCTAGAGACCTGTTCTCCTTGTAACCCTTTATGTTTTACAAATTCTTTCGCTTGAACATGAATAGACAATGCATCGGGATATTGCAGATGAAAGTTAACTTTGGCACTGGTGACAAGGTAATCTAAATGCAAAAAATCCCAGGTTATACTGTCATCCTTTAACATAAGCTTGGACAGTATCGGAGAGACTTTATTTAAGTTTATTAAAGCCTCGTTAAAATCACCATTCAATTCTTGAACATGTGCAAGGGCGAGACAATTTCTCATCACTTCAGTAACTAAAAAGTTTCTTTCATGGCAAATATATTTGTTTATTTCAGTACTAACCTCAGTTAAAGCATCAATAGTTCTATCAAAGGCGCCATCGTTACCGTCATTAAGATAGGTATTAGCAAGACTGGTTAAGGTTTTTATATGTTTTTCAATATAGTGTTCCCGCTTTGAAGTGACCAAAACTTTAGTGATAGTAATAACTTCTTTAAATGAAATTTGTGCTTTCACAAAAGCGCAATTTTTACTTTGGCATTCACCCATATTATGTATGACGGTTATATATAAGTCCGTCCAATCATTAGCTAGCAGAGCCTTAGTCATATCAAAGTAAACAGTGAGGTTCTTGGTAAGGTCGATGTAAAAAAGCTCTTTGATTTTAGGCTGTATTTGAGACCATATTTTTTCTGCTTCGTTAAATTGACCTTGTCTAAGATGAGATGCAGCTAGGTTATTCGCACTGTAAAATGAGTCTTTTGGTCTGGTATTATATTTTTCATGCGCCTGCTCTGACTGTTCATTGACTTTAAGGTCAAAAGCAATAGCTTTGTTTGCTTCACCGTTATCTTTAAAGGCCTGTGACAAACGGGTTAAAGACATCATATGAAAGTTTCTGCTGAAATGATCTTCCTTATTTAGTTCATAAAAGCATTTAGTAAAATACAAATTACATTTACAAAATATGATATTTTCCCTTTTATTGAAAAAACCTTTATTCTGAATAATTATGTTATTCGCGGACTTATCGGGTTGCGAGGCAAAAAACACCATAAAACCATTTAACATCTCATCGTCTTTGTAAAGTAGATTATGATGCATGGTAATTTTTAGATATAACTTTTCCCATGATGCTAAAACTTCAGGTTGATCTGAGTATCTCTGTATTAAAACCTGGGTAGCTGCAATTAAACTTTCATGCTCTTTTCTGGAGTTAACGATATTTTTAGCTGCATCTTCAAATTCCCGATGAAAAAAAGACATCAGCTCTTCACCATCGAGGTTCTTTTTCGAAAGAAAAGGTTTTAGTTGTGCGTGTAATCTACTCCAGTGGATCAAGGGCAACACTTTGTTGGTATTTTGATGAAAGTCTTCTGGCGCTACTGACTTAATTAAACCTTTATCTATGGCTAGAAGCTCAAGTAATTGGCGTTCACTCAAACCATCACGAGAAGCAAATAAATAGCCAAAAGATCGGTTGATGAAGTCTTGATTATGATGATAAATACTGGAGAGATTCGTTATAAACTCGTTGACGATCCCTTGCTGTGTTGGCTTTAAATACTCGACTATGTCACCTTCGATGTAACATTGGTTACCTATTAAATCGGTACTTTTCCAACTTTTTATTTCTTGAGCTGCAACATAAACATATAAGGGCGTCTTTGCTGTTTGAAATTTATTTTCAAAATATTTCATTTGCCCTTGTTGAAGTGTTCTGTTTTCATTGGCTAACAGTGCGATTAATAACTGCTCCGAACTTTCAAAATCTTGGAGTTCTATACGATTTTCTGGTGATATTTTTGTTTCTAATATTTGATAATTTAGACTATCTTTGGGGTGTTTTTTATCTCTCAATGATGAAATTATGACCTTTACATTTTCGGGCAGCTTATTAGGTAACCATAAGAAATCATCTTCATTTCTGAGTTGGTCAACTGCATCAATAAGTATGATGACATCTTTTTTAATGGTACTAAAGCTGTGGCATAGGCGCTTACTGAATTGTATAAAATCTTCAACAGTATCCTTCTGCTCTCTCCCGGCAATATCTATATTTAACTCATCAAAAAGTGACGTTAAAATATCCTTTGAACTGGATGAGTGTGCCGTTGCACCAACAAATCGATAAAGCACTGGGTTTTCTTGATTTTCTTGAATTTCGGCTACGAGTTTAGCCATTAAACTTGATTTACCACTTCCTGAGGTACCACAAATTAACAAGGGTTGCTGATTTGTACTAGCGACATAACTTGCCACTCGATCTCTTAGGCTCTGCTGGCCAACAAAGTTTTTACTCTTATGTTGTGCAAAGCGTCTTTGAGCTTGTTGCTCCAGCTGCAATGGAGTCAGGGTTTGTTTCTCTATATATTCTTTTTGTTTATCAACCTGATTTTTGAGAAATTCTATTGTCTTTGCTGTAAATTCAAGCAAGTACGATTCATCAAGATTATTACCGTCAATTTGACGGGTATGTAAAGACAGAGTATTTTTCAGTTCATCGGCTACACGCTGCTTAAAGGCCAGAGCTTCATTATAATCCTCTTGAATAAACTTACCGTCTTGCTGGGATGCATTATCTATGGTCCTTAAAAAACCAAAAACATTATCACTGTCATTTTTTAACAGATATGGATTTTGACTGAGCAAAACATTCTGTTGGAAGAGTGTAGGTTTAATATAGGGAATAATGCCTTCTTCAGCTTCACCCTCTGTGGCTGAGGTAAAGTATTTTCTTTGTTGTTCATCAGTAAGTTCAGAGCGGAGTACGGCATCTTGTAAAATTCGTTGTAAATTGTTTTCTAGTTTTGCCCATACATCACTTTGTTTGGATTCAAAATATCGCTCTTGCAAAGTGTAAGCGGCAGGCACTTGATTCATGTCTTTACGATACCACTGTAATAACGTTTTAGTGTCTTGCTCACTCAGTAGACTTAAAAGAGAGTCAAACTCACCAATATCAATTGCATATGGCAATGGAACCCAACCATACCGATCGCCGATCATTATCAAAAAGTTAGGATGTTGATGGCTTTTACATTCTCTAACTTCATTTAAACATAACTCTACTGTTTTTTGATCAAGTTGGGCTTCCTCACTTATCCCCCAACGTAAATCTATGGGTTGAAAGTTAAATCCCTGTTTGGTTGCATATTCAGTGATCTGTGGAAAGACCTTGGTTTGCAAGATTTCACGCTCACGACAAAAATCGTTAAACGTTGATGATATAAAAAGCCTGAACGTTTTATTATCGAACACTATAAATTCCCTTTTTATGTAAACAAACTGCCTAGTGGTCAATTAATTTTGCCACGGCAGACAACCTCGTACTATCAAACTTTTTACAAAAAACAGTTACAAATTCATCATAATTAAACTGACAGTTACCTAAAATATTTTAGTAGCGATTAGTTACTAGCTAATAAAGCAAAATGACTATTCCATCGAACAGGTTCAAATAATTATTCTACTTAATATCCTTGTGTAATTGATAAAATTCAGTAGGTTAAGTCTACTCAATTAGAGAGATTAATGTCAATGAATAGCTCAGGGAGCAGAATAAAGTTACCTGAATGACTATTTTCGATTTGTCCATATTGATCGTCAGTTGTATGAGCTTAAATAAGTCATACGTTAGGCATTTACGTTTTAGCTTTTTTAATGGGTAGATAATTTTTGTTATAACTTATCAATTTACGACAATAATAAAAAAGTAAAGTAAAGTAAAAAATTATCTTTATTAATAAATTCATCCTATATTAAATAGTTGATTTATATAAAATTAAAAACGAATACAATTAATTCTCGAGGGATAGCTAATGACCATAAAAAATATTATTTTGGCAGGCGTAACCAGCAGTTTATTATTGGGTTGTGCAACAGGTAATACTCCGGCAGATAAAAAGAAAAATGCCGTTAAAGAAACATCTGAAGCGCTACAACAAATCTATGAAGATCATTCAACAGCCAAAGGTGTACTAAACAAAAGCTTAGGTTATTTGGTGTGTACTGGTAGTGATAGTTATTTATTTGCCGCATCTACTGGTGGCGGTGTTTGTGTCCTTAAAGAGAATGGTAAGTCTGAGTTTTATCGCTTTGCTTCGTTAGGTGTTGGTGTTGGCATTGGTTTTAAATCGGTAGCTTTTGTTTATGCTTATAGCAGCGCTGAAGCTTTGAGACGTTTTAAAGAAGAAGGTTGGGATGCGGGTGCTCGAGCTGAAGCGAGTGCAAAGCACGAAGATGAAGGTGGACAAGCGGCAGCGAATACTTCTTATGATGTTGATGGAGTAAGAATTTATCAATCAGCATTATGGGGCGCAGCAGCACAAGCAACGATGCAAGGTTATAAATTTTGGCCAACTGACTTTACTGATGATGTAGTACAAAATACTGAATAAAACTGTCAGCCTTAAACCTATTACCTAGAAATACCTCAAGGTAATAGGTAACTTAGTTATTTTTACAAATCTTCATGCGAAATGATTCGCTAACAGCATTGCAGCTAAGGTTATCCATGAAGTACAACAAAAAATAAAATCACCAAACGATCACTTTTGACAAAACTGATATTCCAATGTTTCACTTTAAAACTCAAAAGAACCCCCTGTATTTAAGACGAGTTAATAGATTCCAACATCAAGTCCAGCAGCCATCGTCATGCCAAGCTCTTCACACTGCTCAAGAAACGATGTTTGCCAGTCTCCACGGCACACTAATGGTGTATGGATCCAATGCCAACGTAAACCTGTACATATCGACTCGACAGCTCTACAAGTACCGGTACCATCATTCCCCGCACGAACATATAACGCACAAGGTAATCCCTGCTTTATTTCCAAGCAAGGGTAATAGCAGCGATCAAAAAAATCTTTCAAAGCACCACTCATATAAGCAAGATTTTCAGTCGTCCCCAGAATTATCCCATCACATGCTAATACATCCTCCGGTGTGGCTTCTAAAGGTGGAACCCAACGCGTTTTAACCTGTTCAATATCAGGGTGTTGTGCTCCTTTCAAAACCGCATTAGCCATTAATTGCGTATTTTCAGAAGGTGCATGCGCTACAATTAAAAGTGTTTTCATCGCTATACTCACTTTGATTTAAAATGCCCCTTAGAAGTAAAGGTTCATCGTTCTTTTAGATTACAACTAATTATAATAGAAATCCCCTTGTGGATTGTTGTATTCTGCATTAAATCGTCTTGTAGCAATATTAGTTAATTGCAGCATAAAGCGTTTCTAAACCAGCCCCTTGGGGAAGGCTGGGCAAATCATACTCTGCGTTACATTTCTTTTTAAGGACGCTACATGGATGTAGCTTATTAGAGAATGCAGGAGCATATTCTCCTGAATAACCCTTAATAAAAAAATGTGCCTTAAATATGAATCGCTCAGACTTCCTGAAACGAGCATCTTCAAGTGGAGCGGGTATATGACATTAACAAGCTCGTTTTGGATTTAGCTCTATTAATGTTCAAACTTTAATTAAGCTCTTTTGTGAAGTGAAATATCCATATTAAGAACTTCAACCCCCAACAACTTGACCGACACTATTATCTGGTACTCTTTGCACAACTTCATCAGCATTTGAGTTACTTCTCACTAGCAACATAGAGCCAACAATTAAATACATATTTATCAGTAAGATAACGATAAGTATTTGATTCTCCCTTTAATATGATGTCTAAAGAACATCAGAAACAAATCAAATATACATCACAAAATATAGAGTTGTTAATTGCACAACCTTTTCTAAATAAGTAGAAGATTCAAAATTATTTTGTTTGTCAAAGAGGAATTTACGAGTGCAATCAGCCATTGAAGTGGTCAGTGTTAACTTGTCGGTGTGGTAATGTTATCCAATCCCTATGCCACTACGCGCCCAAAGCAAGTTAGAAAAATTGTGTGAAATATGCCCATTAATCCCATGACAGATTATTTATTTTAGATAACGATAACCTGCATTTATAACAGGGTTACTCCTTAATAAATCATGTGAATTTGATAGGATAGTTGCTAAATTATGGTATCTGAAAACCTAAGGCTAAACATAAAATGATGAACTTGATTGTACCTGATATAATAAGCTCTGATAACAAGCGACAACTACGCTTTCCCGGGTTTGCATACGATATAGAAATAATTGATTTAACAAACCAACAAGTTTTACATCAACGAACAGACTACGGTGGAGACAATACCAGTGGTACCTTTACTGAAAATGAAGATGTTGTTATTTATTTAACAGTTTGTAAACACGGCTATATTCCACCCATTATAAAAATATGGGATCTAAAAAATGATACCTTTGATGAGATAGTTACCCCCCACTCTACTCAGCATTTATATCTACCGGTGGCCTATCACAAGGTTATGCGACGTTTAGTAATAGCTGATTTTATTGGAGGTATCAGTACCTATAATGTTCAAACACGTGAAATAATGTGGTACAAGGAATCACCTGAAGATAGTAATGTTCATCACATCATATTTTTAGCTTTTTCTGAATGTGGTGATAAAGTTGCAGCCTTACAAAAAGATAAACTGACCGTTTATGATTTTACCACCGGTAAAATCCGTCTTAGCACACCATTGATGGATGAATATTCAACATGTGAATTTCAAGAAGAGGATCTTTACATTCACGTAAACCACCCAGAAAAAGAAACGATAAGAGTCTGCTGTAAGGACATAATTTTTTAGCGAGAGATCGCGTTAAGAAATAGGCCTAGTGCATGCCTTTCAATATACTTTTTGAGTTAACTTACATATTTTACTTTACGAATAACATCACACTACTGGCAACCGAATATAACATTAGCACGCAAGCCATTGAAGTAAATGGTTTTCTAGCGATGAGTTTTTTCAATTGATAAATAGGGTTTGTTGAGTATTCATCAATTGAAAAACCTTGCTGATACTTTTGTAATGCTAACCGTAGTTTATTTGCATCTTGATAGCGGCTCTGTGGCGTTATGGCGAGCGCTTTACTTAATACCGCATTTAACTCTTTATCGGTAGTATATGAAGCACTTGCTTGGTTAGGAGAATTATCGGTTAATAGTTTATTTGATAATAAATAATACAAAATAGCCCCTAAGGAATAAACATCCGACATTGCTTTGCATGGGGATCCGGTTATTTGCTCTGGTGCACTCCAATTTTTTGAAAACGCTTTAACGGTAGCGCTATTGTCATCCGTTTCAGGCTGTTTAAATATATTGGTTAAGCCAAGGTCTATCAATACTAAATGCCCTTGTTCATTAATAATGATGTTTTGTGGTTTTAAATCACCATGATAGGTTTGTAAATCATGCAAATAAGAAACTGCATTTAATAGCTGAATAAAAACATTCAGCTTTTGTTTTTGAGTGGTCTTATTATTTTCCAACCAAAGTTCTAATGATTGACCGTCAATATAATCCATAACAATACAAGCATGGTCCAATACTTCAGATACACCATAAAGACTGCAAATATTGGGGTGATCTAATGACATCAAGTTTGATGCTTCACTAAAAAACATCACTTTTTGTTGTTCAGTGTTTAACTTGTCACTGCGTAAAATTTTAATTGCTGCTTTATGGCTTTCATTTTCTGTATGACTAGGGCTGAAAATATTTTGCTCTGCATGAAACACAAAGCCCATGCCACCGGAGTTCGAAAGTAGGCTTTTAATGGTAAAGTCCATGACTTCTTGTCCAATAAAAGATTGCCATGAGGTGAATGTCACTTCGGTTATCTGTTGTGCTAAAAACTCCGTCCCAGATATTTTAACATCATCAACCTGCAACATTTTTTCTAGCTCATTAGCTTGCACTAAATCAATTTCTTTTAATTTAGACAAGTGAAGCTGCTGCTCAGAAATACCTAATGGTGATAACTCATCATATAAAGAAACGATGTCTATCATTGAGTTAACTTACTTCTTAGCCAGACTGTCGCAAACTTTAAATCGTTGTCAACGGTTCTTGAGGAAAGCGATAACATATCAGCAATTTGTTGATGAGAAACTACGGCAAAATGTTTTAACTCAAAGACTTCAGATTGTCTTGGGTGCTTTTCCTGAAGCAGCTCTAAGGCTTTTAATAGGTCCAGATTTTGATCCCAATTAGGTTGATGACCGATAACCTGCGTTATCTCTGATTGAAAAAAATCATGCTTTAATTGCTGCTTTTTAACTAATGACGAATGTGGCTTTCCAAAGAGTAGATGCCAAACAGATACTCTTACATAATCAAAAAACTCTTTTCGACCGGCAAAGGGTTGCTCATCATTGCGCCAATAATGGAGCTTAACGATGCATTCATTTGCTAACTCAGTCACTGATGCATCTTGTAAAATAGTTTCATTAGGCGTTTGCTTATCAAGATATTTGCCAACAATGGCGCGAATGTCTTGATAAGCATGTTCGAGAAATTCACTACTCTTCTTTTTATCTCTATTTTGCCATCCAATGAGCAGTTCCGTTGCATTATCTAAGTTCTTAATTGACATAGCGCAAATCTTTCCATCTGTCTGTTTTTAAATAGTATGAGTGCATGGCACCTATATTACTCATTAATCATAGAGAGGCGTATAAATTATTTTAATGTTGTTAAATTAAGTATCGTAAACGCATACGTTGAAGAAAACGTATCTATCCAATAACGATTATTAACCTTGGTAATATCGGGTACAGGTGAATGCCCATGTACTACATAATCAATAGACTCTATGGCTAAACATTCTTTGTTATTTTTTAAAGGACGACTCCACAATGTTTGCCAAATATCATCCTCTGACAAAATCCCACTTTGTAATTTACTCCAGTTATTAGTGGCTGAGGCGTGACTGACTCCCACTTTTTTATTGTAAACATCAATTGTTCGGGTAAGTGGCATACATATTTCTATTAACGTTTTCCACCTTAGTAAAAGGTCAAAATTATGCTGATTTTCTGACAACCATTGCCCACTATTTCCTTTCAGTACATCCCAGTAATGAGGAGATGTAAAGCCAAGCAAAAATAATTGTTCATGATTTCCCATAACCGAATAAAACCATTTTTCAGTTAATAAATTTAAACACGCAATGGTATCAACTCCCCTGCTCAGTAGGTCTCCCGTGCAAAATAAACGGTCACGTTTATAATCAAAAGCAAGCTCTGTAAGTTGCTTATATAGTTGCTCAACCTCTCCATGCAAGTCACCAACAATAAAGTCCCTTCCTGCCAAATTAGCATTATTATAAACGTGCTGCTTACGTGGTTTAAAATGCATAAGCCCCCCTTATATACATTTACGTTACAGCCATTTCTGTAATGGCTGCAGTCAGACTTATACAATTATTTTTGTATTAATTTACTCCAGAATTCATTATTAGCTTTGTACCCGGGTTTCAACGCAGTAACAATGACTAATATACAACTCACAATAAACAGATAAAAACCAGCACCTAATACCTCTGTCGCCAAACGCATTAGATCACGGCTTCTAGGTGCTCCAAATACTTGCAGCATGTCAGAAACTTGCTGAAAAATAGTTAAGCTAATCGCTGCGAGCAAAAAGATAATTAAACCACGTGAAATTATTTGTTTTGCGCCAAACAGATGACTGCATAATGCCAGAGCAGTTATCACATATAACCATGTTGGCGTAACTTCGCTTAAAGGTAGCGAGTTCCCCATCACATTAGCAAGAGGGAAAAAGGTACTTATTAGCAATGCCACTAAACTAAATACGGCAAAAAAATTCATAAGCTTTAAACCTGAGGTATCAATTGCCGATGCCTTTTCTTTGGTTTCAGCGAGTGTAGATTTTACCTGTTCAAATGCCTGAGATTGTTGCACCTCTTTAGATAATTTTTCTGCACTATTTTTAGCTTCATTAGCTAGCTCAATTGCTTTATTTTTAAATGTCATATGTATACCCTTTTAAAGTCGTTATTCGTTATTAACAAAAGAAGAACACAAGCGCCTCTTTTGTGATTGTTGATATGACTATTTTGCTTATAAATACGATTAAGATCAGGTGACGGAAGTTAATTTAAATTACGCAATAATATTTGCATGAATAATTTTCAGGGAATAGTTAGGAATATACAAAAAAGCCAAAGCATAACGGCCTTGGCTTTTGGATGGCGCATTGCGTATTAACAGTATTAGAACTGTAATATATTCGCTTCTAATGTTTCTCTATCTAATGAAACACCATCATCATCGGCTTTCTCAGTGATATATGAAAATTCACATTCATTCATTATTTTTTTTTGCTGTTTAGAAATCCTATTTCCTCTCACATTTGCCTCTTTTAAACAGGAGTTATACATAGTCGTTATTCCATCTATATTATCCTTCCAAGTGTTTATCCATTTTAACTGCTCTTCATCAGTTGATGAACCGCATCCTGTTAAAGCCGTTGCAACAATAGCCATCATTAAGCCCGCTTTAATATTTTTATTTAGTCGTTTTTTCATTGTATTGCTCACTCTTTATATAAATTAATTATTTCTTATTTGCAGAGGATTAAGTGTAATAAACAGATGAAATAACAGGGAGTGACGGAAAGCTTATTTTTTTACGCAAAATATATGTTGAAGAAAATACGAGTGTAAGGATCTGATTAGCTGAAATGGATAAACGTTAAAGCGCTACTTTCACAAGATAGAATCAATAAGATTTACCACTAAGTATACTCAAACACGCGCCTTTTTATACAAAACAAGTGCGTCAATATCCTATTCTAATTCTTTATAAGAAGAAGCAAGATTATTTAGGCAGGTTGTGTGTAGTGGTCAGCACACACATCAGGTGCTTTTAGGTAAGAGGACTCACGAATATCTAGCGCCTTTTCTTCAAGCACTTTTGGTCATTTGACGGATGAACATCCAAAGAACAAAACAAGTAAGAATAATAATTTGTATCATTAATACCTCCATGTAAAATATGCCAACAAATTAGCAAGCATATGTTTTATTGAAAGATATACTTGCTAATAGACTTATTATTTAATCTGATCTATTTACTATTAAAGCCACTATGAAACTAACTGATTACGCCCATTCGCTTTAGCCACATAGAGTTTTTTATCAGCTAAGCTCAGCATAGATTTAATATCATTCTTTATTCCATGAAATAAACCAATAGACACGGTAATATTTATGACAACACCATCTTTTTCATAAGGCGTAGATGCTATTTTTTTTATCAATTTTTCAAAGATATAAATCGCTTTTTCTAGCGTCAAATCATCAAGCACTATACAAAACTCTTCTCCCCCATTTCTAACAATGAGATCTTTTTTTCTAAAGTTAGATTTAAGACCTTACTTATCAACTTTAAGACATCATCCCCAATATCATGACCATAGGTATCATTAACAACTTTAAAATGATCTATGTCGATCATCGCAACCGACAATGGACTGTTTGTAATAAGCGCTGACTGTATTAATGCTTTCGATTCACCTTCTAAAGCACGGAGATTTTTAAGTTGGGTGAGCGGGTCTATTGTCGCTTCAATATTTTTTTCTTGGATGGTGTCTAACATTTCAAGGACTTGCATAATACGAAGGTTTAACTGCTCTTTTACAAAGGGTTTAGTGATAAAATCATTAGCACCTTTTTTTAAAAACTCTATAGAAAGTTGACTGTTATAGCCATGTGGGGTCATTCCAAGTACGCCGAGCGTGGTCGAAGGAAATTGCTCTCGTATAGCTTCAACAAGCTCAACACCTTGAATGTCACCGCTTATATCTAAGTCAATTAAAACGAGTTGAATATCACTATGAGTTTTTAATAATTCTAACGTAGTTTTAGCATCACTACTTTGCAAAGACCCCAAGCCAAACTGCTGTAAATTTTCTGCTAATTTATTACGAAAACTATCAGAGCCATCAACGATTAATGCTTTGATAAAATTATTCTTATAGACACGTTCTATGAGTCTGGTACTGTAAAGAAGATCACTGTTTGGTTTTTTAATTAAGTATTCAAAAACACATTTATCCAGTAATATCTCTCTGATCTCAGTAGAGTATTCTTGCGTATATACAATAGTTGGAATCTTATGTTCAAGCAGTAAATCTACACCTTGCCCCTCCATTGCCCCCTCAAGAAAATAATCAAGTAATGCTATAAATACATTATCTTTATTTATAGATAGATATTCCTGTAATTGTGAAAAATTTTCTACCGTATCTATCGAATAAGTGAAATTATTTCTTAATTCTTCAATTTTATTCTTTAATAATTGTGGGTTATCTTCTATAAGAAGTATCTTTTTCATTTGAACCTTTACTTAGTCATTAAGAGCATTTTAATCAAATATTTTTTCAGTAGGTACAGGTGATTTCGAGATTTAGTATTTATTCGAAAGGCATGTAATACATCAACTACTTGTTTAGTATAACCATATAATAATTAATGTTTTTTGTCTTTATTTTTACAAGCTTTTTACTTTTATGTATTAGTTTAAAAATAAGCCGTTAAGCTGGTGTCGAAGTTAGCTGTTGAGGTCGTTACGGTAGTTTTTTAAATATTCAGGATGACTGCATCGTCAATTTCGAAGGGCTTATATTTTTAGCCCCCCCCATAATTTATACTTACTTTGGTGGTGGCCTAGTTAATAATGATATGCACTGTAAAGTAAGTTTAAAGTGCATTCAGTTAAAAACACTACTCGGCTTTACTTGCGGCCTCTAATAGTTTGTCATTTACTTTTTTCGTACCCGAATAACCATAAAATAAGCTGACAAGCCAAATAACAAAAGCAAGTGGCGATGCAATAATAGAAATTGCGCAGACTATGGTAAGAATAAGTGCGATAGACCCCCACATTACGGATCCCGCGTACATTTGCCCTGCCCCAGGAATGAAAAAACCAAGTGCTAAAGCAACAATAGGGTTCTTTAAGCTGTTTTGAAGACGGGTCGTTTCTATAACATCATTCATCATTAATAATCCTTAAATTGTAAATTACGTGCGTACATAGCAATGACAGCTAGTGGTGTAAAAGTAACAATTAGGGGGAGTGATCAGCAGTGACGTTAAGTGAAAGTTTTTACGCAATATATTTAGTATTAAAAATATTTGATTAATATCATGTGATCCAAGAACAGAAAGCCTCATACTAATAGGACTAGTCATATGAGAATATTTTTTTCAATAGGTAGAAGAAGTTGTCAAGAATGCAGTAGTAATTAATAATAACTGTGCAATGATAATAAAAATACTGAGATATTGTGAAGTGAAAAGACAACTTAATACTGGAATACATATACTCGCTTTACCCACAGTTCAGCCCAGCAGCATTGCACAATTATTTCCTAAAGAATTATCGGGTTCCTCAATTGAGACCATGGACTCAAACGGTAATTGGATCAACAGAGAAATAGTTAAATATCAAAACAATACTTTTGTTATTTCACAAGCCTATTTATCAATTCCCCCCCTAACCACTTTAAGATTAACCCTTAAGCGCACCATTACCATTGATTGGCATGTGACATTTTCAAGTAATAGCGGCTTGGCACTAACCAAATTCAATTTTGAAATAGGGTTTAATTTTAATAAAGCATTGTACCTGTGTCAGTTATCAAAGTTAGTTTATGAAAATGAATCAGTAATTAATGACACGATTAAATCTTATTACGACTTTGATGATTCTCAATATTACTCCAAAAACAGTCATAAAAATCTCTTAAAAAACAATTTTACTGCGCTACTGCTAACCTTCATTCGCGGGAAAAAAAGTGTTATCGATTTGCAATTTATGTATTTGCAAAAATTAGATAAAACAACAGGAAAAAATATAATTACCATTGTATTTCGGGGGTCTCAAGAGCCCCAAGATTGGATGACCAACTTTACCTTTAAAGATATTGATTTCTTAAAACGAGGTAGAGTACATAAAGGTTTTTACCAAGCGTTTCGATTGTTTATTCAAACGTTGAATAAACAACGTAACGATGACAACAATATTCCTACTTCTATTCTTGATAATGTAGACACCTTCAATCAAACATCTAAAATAATACTAACAGGCCACAGTCTTGGCGGAGCACTGGCTACAATAGCTAGCTGCTACCTTATGGAGATTGGTGTTAACAGGGAAAACATAGACGTTTACACGTTTGGCTCTCCTCCTGTTGCAACCCTTGACCTTTGTAATTATTATAAAGAAAAATTAGATATTTACCGTTTAGTAAACTCGAATGATGTTGTGCCACAGCTCGAAAAAATAACCAATTTATTTCATATAGGCAAAGAAATATTACTTCCTTCTAACGAAGGAGAAATACACGCTTGTGAAAGTTATATTGATAACATAATTGATCAGGTAGGATTAAAAAATGATAGTTTATAAAAATTAAAAGACTTAGTTTAAGTCGTAATTAATTCACATTAATTTTATTTTGGGCAATTATCTTATTTTAAATTAACAGGTATTAATCTGAATTTAAGGGATTGAATAGATGAACTCCGCATTGCAAAACTGCAAAATGTTCAATTTAAGCGAATGACTAAAGCCCAAGCAGATGAGCTAGTATCGGCCTATTTTAAATTTACACTTATTAAGTGACATGGATTCTATCTATACCCAAGCTACTTGAAGCTGCGTGTTTCAGGACCACTGAGCGATTTATGATCAAGGCGCCTCATTTTATTAATGGTTATTCGGGAGAATGTGCTCCTGAACAACCATTCTCTTCAATCAATGCCTTGCCTAAAGACGTTTCAAATTCTAGCTGAATCATGCATCTTCAAGTGGAACGGGTATATATATTTAAAAAAGGTGGATAATTTAAATCCCTGTAACAGCGACGAAAAATGGTCAAATTTAATTAAAGCTAGGCGTAAACTAAACACCATGAAAATAATAATTATTGGTTTAACATCTCAATAAAAGTGGGGGTTTAGTGAGTAATGGCACCGTTAACCTAATCATCAAATATAATAATTGGGGTATTACATCTTATTTAATTATGCTCGCGTATTGGTAACCCTAAAAATGTCAGTGCGATCAATTATTAAACTTGATAGGAAAATAATACTTAAACTGCTAATATAAAACATTATTTTTATAAAAAGAAGTACCCTTTGATGGAAAAATTGTTTGAAGAAATACTGTGGAAAAGTCGATTAATATTAATAGTTGCCGTTATATGCTGTGTTGTAACTGCCGCATCATTTGTTATTTTAGGCGTTTTCGAAGTTATTCATTTAATAGAAGGGCTTTTCTCTTATCTTGTAATGCATAGCGAAGATGTTTCTAGAGACTCCCTAGTGCTAACAGTTATTGAAATTCTAGATACATTCTTAATCTCATCAATATTGTTTATATTTTCTTTTGGTTTGTATGAATTGTTTATTAGTCCTATTGAAAGTTCTAGAGAATTAACGTCTCAAGCTTTTCAAATAAAAAGTATTGAAGAACTAAAAGCTAAACTGGGTAAAGTCATTGTTATGCTTTTAGTGATAAAGGTTTTCGCTCATTTAGTCGAATTAAAGCCCTCAAGCATGCTTGAAATGCTATATCTCGCCATTATCGTACTACTTGTGTCTATAAGCCTTTGGCTAGGTCATGACAAATCACATTAGTTAACACTATTACTTTGTTACTTCTTTCAATTATTTAAATGGTATCGCTATGTCTTTCCGAAATTTAGTTAAGTTTTTTTTTCATGATAAAAAAATATCATATAATGATAACTCATCAGAATATAATGATTTTTCTGATACCAATAGTCTGACGCCAATTATTCTCGCTCTATTTAATTGGTCATTAAAAGGGACTGAACTCGATAACAAAGTTGTTACTTTCACTTTGCATAAACAGAATAAATCATTACTTGGTTTATGTGCAAAAGATATTGATTTTCATGATTCTGACTGCGTTCGAAAATTATTAAAAGAAACACCTTTTTACCAAGCAATAGTCGATAACGCAAAAAACATGCATGACGAAAATTTATGTATCACTCATTTTATCAAAACGAGTAGGTTTAGAGATGAACTACTCTCAGACGGTGATGAGATAACAATTGAGCAGGTTATTCATAATATATTTTCCCTTAACTATAAAGTCGACATCGCACCCTCTGTGCTAAATGATGTTGTTAAGATATATGAACAAAACTTGGCTCTTAAAGAAGAAATAAAAAGTGCAGAAGAAAAGCTCATAAAAGAATCGACATCAAGTGCTATGGAAACGGCTTTTAATAACGTTAGAAGTACTGAAGTAGTAGAAAAAAAACTTACTCCATCATTTAATATTAAAGAACACTACGTCACTTTAGAAGATAACTCAAGAGAGTTACTTAATGAAATAACCGTCGTATCTACTGCGTATTTTCTCTTTAAAAATTCGAACACGAGTACTTCAAAGATTGAATATGCAAACCTAAAGTTACCAGAAGTAAATTTTGATATCTTCTTTGCAGCCATATTGAATGTTCCCTATGTATTAGATCGTTTCGCACAAGTAATGTCTTGTTATCATTATCAAATAATTTTTCCTAAACCAGTCTACAAAAATAGACAAAATATATTTGATATAGCTGACATTAGAACCTTTGATTCTGATAAAGGTAATACATCTAACTGGTATGCTGAAGCTAAACGCCCCTTATTTAACCTTACATTCGCTAAATCTATTGAGCATTGCTTAAATAAATCATTTAACGGCACCACAATTGATTTAGACCAATTAGTTGACACCATTCTCAACCTCGAAGATGAATATATACATGATTTTAAGGCGATGAACGATTGTAAAAACCGTTCAGTCAAATCAGTAAAAGTAACGCAGCTTTTACAAGAAGAACTAAGTAGTAAGATCATCGGCCAAAGAAGCGCAATTGAGGGCTTATGCGAGGGATATTTGTCGTCTTGCATTCATCGAAACGAAGGCCCTAGAATGATATATACATTCGCAGGTCCATCAGGCGTTGGGAAAACTTATTCAGCGAATAACTTTGCCGAACTACTCAATAAGGTTGAGCATTCTGGCTATACATTTAACACGTTTAATATGGAGCATTTCTCCCACGAAAGAGACTCGATGAAGTTGATGGGTTCTGGTAGCCAATATACGGATTCTTCATTAGGCCTGCTTACAAATATGGTGAGAGCACAACCACGTCAAATATTTCTTTTTGATGAAATTGAAAAAGCTCATCCCAATGTTATTCAATCATTACTCAGTATCCTAGACTCAGGACAAACTGTGGACTCAACCAGTTGTGAGAAAGTAAACTTTACCCAAGCAATTATCATTTTCACCACGAATCTAGGTCAAGATTTATTTACTAAGAACAATCAAAACCACCAAGTAAATGTATTTGATGTGCTTCGTACTTCTAAAAACAGCCAAACAGGGCAAGGCTTATCTCCTGAATTTGTCAGTCGATTATCAAAAGGATGCCCAGCTTTATTCTCCAATTTAAAAGTAAATCATTTCATCAAAACAGCTGAATCAAAATTGAATGATGACGAAACAGGATTAAGTGGTATTACCTTTAATTGGCCTGAAAATTTTTGCACTTTTTTACTCAAAAGCCTTTCTCCTGAGATTAACATGCGGCTTATAGAAAGTGCCCTATCTGAACTACAAGCAAACATTTTACAAAAAACAATTCCGTTTCTTGATGACAACAAAGAAAACATCACCATTAACGTAAACCTAGATGACAATTTATTAGAAAAAAATAAAACTAAAATATTAGTGTTAGATGATGACCCAAGAGTTTTTGAAGCAACTAATTCATCACTAACTAATGAAGATATTGTGCTTTGCAGCAACACAAACGATATACCCAATTATTTAGAAAAATTCCGCCCTAGCACTATATTAATCGATATTAACACCCTAGATTATAATAGCTTTAGTGAATTAGTGGATCAATTAACACTACAAAACCCTCAGCTTATTCTCTTTACTTACCAGCTAGAAAGTGATTTAAAACACACTACTTATAACTATAACCACGAAGAAATAAGAGAGCACTTTTCTTTAAACACTGTATCGTTTATCGAAGAACTTTCGGCAATGTTTAAACGGGTAAATCATTACATTGAAACAGAAACATCTTTAGATAAGATGCGTAAAAAAAATAAAATGCTTAGCTATAAAGTGTCTGTAGATATGCCTTTAGAGTCCATTGAAGTGACATTTCATGATTTACAAAGCAAGCAATTAGTTCATACAGAAGATCTTCGTGAAGGTGATTTATTTTCACATTCTACGCCTAACAGCAAATTAGCTGACGTAATTGGCTTAGACCGAGCTAAAAAACGCTTAAACGACGTTATAGGTTGGTTAAAGCAACCATCAAAGTTAAACAATTTTGGAGTATCTGTACCCGCAGGTTATTTGTTTGCCGGGCCTCCTGGCACAGGGAAAACGTTACTAGCGAAAGCTGTCGCTGGCGAATGTGACTTACCATTTTTTTCCGTCTCAGCTGCCGAATTGTCTTCCCCTCATCATGGAGGAACAACACAAAACATCAAAAAACTATTCAATACCGCAAGAAAATATGCACCGGCGATTGTCTTTATTGATGAAATAGATGCCATTGCTTCTGCCAGAACAGCCAATACGAGTGGAGCTGCTCAAGATGCAAATCTAACGGTCAACGCATTATTAACTGAGATGGATGGCTTTGATGATAAAAGCCAAATTTTTGTATTAGCTGCGACAAATCACCCGACAAGGCTAGATAGTGCAATTACGCGTCCAGGACGATTTGACGAAACCATCTATTGTGATTTGCCCAATAAAGAAGCCCGTGAGGTTTTCTTCAATCGTTATGCCCAACAGCATCACTTGAATTGGAGCGAAGCAGAACTTCTTAATTTAGTCGCTCTTGCCCGAGGCATGTCTCCTGCCCAAATCCAACAGGTGCTAAAAGAAGCCATTCAATTTGCAGTATCCAATGACGTTCAGCTCACAGAAGATATTGTTGAAAGTGCCATGATACGTGTAAGGTTTGGATCTCCTTCTGAACACTTATTTTTAAGCGGTGATGAAAAACGAAAAACGGCCTATCATGAAGCAGGACATTTATTAGCACATCACTTTTTATTTCCAAAACATCATATTGACTTCATCACCATTGAACCTCGAAACCAAGCACTAGGATTTGTTGCTACAAGGCAGCCTGATGAATATGAAAGTTATTCTAAAATAACCATTATGTACAAACTACAAATGTTACTTGCAGGTAGAGTAGCTGAAAAACTTTGTACCGGCTCTGCTGATGAAATTAGTACAGGAGCAAGTAGCGATATTGAAAAAGCGACACAACTTGCCATGCATGCGGTTTATCAAGGCGGTATCGAACCCTCTGTAGGTCCTTTAAACGTTGGTATGTTAACCCGGTATGAAGAAAGCGACTTACTGGCTAATGCGCAAAATGCGGTAAAACGATGGATTGACACTGCAGAACAAGATATTGAGACTTTGCTCAGTAATAATTACAAGCTACTAGAAATTATCGCGGAAACACTTATTGATAAAGAGTCATTAATGGGCCATGAAATATCAAAGTTATTGGACAAATAAATTATGGCTACCACCTTTAAAATATTTTTAAGACAAACAAATATATATTAAACATGACTTAGACGAACGACAAAGATATGGAATAGATGCGGATATTCGTAGAAAAACAAGGATTATTTTTAGATATAAGATTGATATTGAAGGATTCTATAATTCATCAAAATCGAGACTATCCCATTCGTTAAACTCCTTATATATTGATTTTTCAACTGAATTCATTCCTCGATCAGTTTTAACCATCAAAGCTGTATAAGGCTGTAAGCCTTTAACTTCTATTTCATTAAAGTACATATCATTTACACGTATAATTTCGGTGTAAAGCTCATCTTTTGTATAACATTCAACATTAACATTAGACATATATTCAAAAATATTTTTCAATGCCGCGATGCAGCTACCAATTAAATATGTATCTAGCCCTGTTCCAGCAGGCCCTATTATATGAATGTCTTCTATTGTAGGGGATGCTAATGTGATTGTTTTCTTTATTGCATCAAATCTAATGATGAAAGTCCTATTATTTTCAAAAAAATATTTTTCACATTCTGATATGCACCAAGATCTTTCTTCTATTGCCTTCATGAGAGTATCAAACCGTGCAACTTCTAACCTTGAAACATGGAGTTCAAGGTGAAAAAAGCTAAATATATTATCCATAACAGTTCCTTAATGGTGAGACTCGACTGAATAACTATCAAAAAAATAATTAAACATTTGCTACTGGTGGTTATGGTGAGCTTTAAGCGCTATGTTCTAAACGCTAAATTAGTTAATTTTTTTAAGTGCTTTCCACCTGTATACACCATAAAAAGCCACAATAGCTAAGACTACAGCGCCGAGTTCTGAGAAAAAGCTTCCAATAGCTGCTAGCTCGGTCGCTGTAATAGCTGTTATTTCGGTTACTTTAGCGGTTACTTGCATCTAGATAATCCTTTAATATAAGAGAGCATAATACTTTTATAATCAGCATCAATTAACAGAGCTGCTTTCCATTTTTTTCATACTATAAAGGCAATTATCTGCCGTTAAAAGACTGTTTTGGTGAAACTTTGATTAAGATCATCGACAACTAAACAATTAACTAACTTAATTGATAAAATCTCGATAAACTTGTTCCTCGAGGTTTTCTGTAGTTATGCATACCACATCATTTAAATAGGAGCACTTAGTGCCAACATCTTCACTTATTTCAGCTACGTCAGACAAAAACATTTCCGCACCAATCGCTAATAAAATCCCTCATAAAATGGAAATTCATAATCATCATCGTGTGGATAATTATTATTGGATGCGTGATGACCAGCGTAGCGATGAAGCAATATTGGCACACCTAAATGATGAAAATGACTATGCTGATGCTATGTTAGCCGAGCAAAAATCGTTACAAGAGTCATTATTTGAAGAACTTAAAGCACGTATTGTAAAAGACGATAATACCGTGCCAGAAAAAGACGGTAAATATTGGTATCACAGCGAAATTAATGGTGAACAAGAATATTCAAATTATTACCGTTCAACCAGCTTTACTGGTGAAAACAAAACCCTTTTATTAGATGTTAATGACCGAGCCAAAGACCATGAGTTTTATGATTTAGGGGACTTATCAATCAGTCCTAATGATAAATTAATGACAATATCAGAAGACATTGACAGTCGTCGTATTTACACCATTTACTTTAAAGACCTGAATAAATCATCTGACTCAGAAGACGCTTATTTAGCGGACTATTATTTACCAGATACGCTCATTGAAACTGAAGGACAAATTGTTTGGGCTAATGACAATAAAACCGTATTCTATGTAAAAAAAGATCTAGATACCTTATTAGGCACGCAAGTTTACCGTCATAAATTAGGGTCACCACAATCTGATGATGTGCTTGTTTATGAAGAGGACGATCACAGTTTTTATATGAGTTTAGATAAGAGTAGAGATGACTCTCAAATTTATATTTGTTTACAGGCCACTGAGTCAACACATTATTTGGTGCTCAGTGCTGATGAGCCTGATGGCGAGTTTGATGAGCTCTTTGAGTATCAAGAACAACACGAATACCACGCTGATAAAATGGGTGAACACTTTTATATTGTAACCAATTTTCAAGCAAAAAACTTTAGATTAATGAAAGCCGCTGTCGGTCAGGTTCATGATATAAATAACTGGCAAGAAGTGATCCCTCACAGAAAAGAGGTGCTACTAGAGGGTATTGAATTATTTCAAAATTTCATTGTGGTTACCGAGCGTGAGCATGGTCAAACTCGTTTCATTGTTCACACCACTCAGGGTGAAAATGCAGGTCATCAGTATCCTTTGTCTTTTGATGACCCGTGTTATTTTGCTTGCCTTGATGATAACCCAGAGCCGAAAAGTACCACCGCAAGATTATATTATTCAAGCTTAACAACACCCGGCTCTTTATTTGAGTTTGACTTAGCTACCGGTGAGCGAAAGCTGCTTAAGCAGCAAAAAGTATTAGGTGACTTTACCAAAGAAGATTATCAATCCGAGCGCTTATTTATTACCGCACGTGATGGCGTAGAAGTGCCTGTATCCATTGTTTATCGTACCGATACTTTTCAAAAGGATGGCACTAACCCACTATTACAATACGGTTATGGTGCGTATGGCATTACCATAGACCCTGATTTTTCCAGTCAAACGTTAAGCTTACTCGACCGAGGTTTTGTTTATGTTATCGCCCATGTTCGTGGCTCAGAAATGTTAGGAAGAGAATGGTACGAAACAGGAAAAATGGCGCATAAAAAAAATACCTTTAACGATTTTATTGATGTTACTAAAGCCCTAGTTGAGCAAGGTTATGGTGCTAAAGAAAAAATATTCGCCTCTGGTGGCAGTGCTGGCGGTTTATTAATGGGAGCTGTGGTCAATCAAGCACCTGAGCTATATTTAGGCATTGGCGCACATGTACCCTTTTTAGATGTATTAACGACTATGCTCGATGAAAGCATACCGCTAACCACTAATGAATATGACGAATGGGGTAATCCGAACGAAGCACAGGCCTATCAAAATATTTTAGCTTATTCGCCCATTGATAATATTAGTGCTCAACACTACCCAAATATACTTGTCACCACGGGGTTGCACGACTCGCAAGTTCAATACTTTGAACCAATGAAGTGGGTAGCAAAAATGCGAGAGCTTAAAACAGATGACAACTTGCTGCTATTTAAAACAGATATGGATGCCGGTCATGGTGGTGCATCGGGACGTTTTAAAAGTTTAAAAGAAAAAGCCTTAGAGATGAGCTTTTTTATCTCATTATTATGATCCCGTCCTAAATAAGGTTGACACTTTTCCAGCAATGAATTGGAGAGTGTTATGAAATCAACGACTAAACGTACTCAAAAAGATTACTCCCTCGCCTTTAAATTAGGTGTAGTAGACCAATTTGAAAGAGGCCGATAATATTGGCCTTTGTATGATCACTTTGTGCGCATTAGTCATTTCATCTCTCGCTAAGTATTCTGATATGGTTACTTTCATATAAAGGGAATTTTGTCCCGCGTTAGACAAATGACCTCTTTTATCCCAAGATTAAATTAATTGAATACACTAAAGAAAACCTAGTTAAAAACTAGAATGTTTATTGTTCTTAAACAACTTTCAACCAAAGTAATAGTTTTATTCTTGGTTTTATTCTTGGTTTTATTCTTAGTTTTTGTTATTGCTAAACAAACGAATTAACGTAAAGGAATTACTTATGGTATTGCCACAAACGGATACAATCACTGCGGTTGATAAACAACAAACTAAACAAGCGTCTGATGCTGCACTTGCCTCAATTTTAAACCTCACTTTTTTGCCAGGTATTGCCTTTATTTGGTTAATACTAGCTATCAAGAAAATGCCACCAACCAGCATAGGTTATTATCATGTAAAGTTAGGCATCAAACTTAATCTTATTGCCTTTATTGCACTAGGCGTTGTTTCAGTGTTGATGGTACTCTTAGGGGGCTTTGATTCAGCTTGGACTTGGGTTTATGTTATTACTTACTTTACCTTTGTACATACCACATTTATTATTTTAGCCGTTTGGGCGCTTACCCGTGCTTGGTCTGGATTAAAATTAAGGTAGTTAGCAGTACTCGTTATTTACTGAGATGATATTAGCTCACTTACAGGGTTTTGATTTACCGTTAAGCATCATGGTATTACGCAGAAACTTTACCTATATAAAATATGGAGCAAAGAAGCGGTCTTCTTAATCCCTAAAATTAAGAAAAATGGCAAGCTGATGTTGCCATTTTTTGAGAGCTGATAGTCGCAGAATAACTTACATCGACAAATCTTCACGTAATACGTAAACGTTATAAGAAATTGATTTAAAGTGCGATGACCAACGGTTTAGCAATTCTTTAGCCTTTTCTTTGCTACTTAAATGTTTAGCTAACATTTCACTAAATTTAATTTCAGGAGGTGCCATAGCCCCATAATTCATATAAGGAATAGCAAGACTCATTTCTAATTTTCCGTTGATACTGTCATCCCAAGACCAATTATATGGCCAATTTTCACTTTTAGCAGCATCACTGAGAGCTTTCTTGTCTTTTGCTAACGCCTCGCTGTGCCCTAATTTAAGTTGATAGGTATTAACACCAACATACTTATATTTCACATCTGCCGGCCAATGACTATTTTTTAAATCTGCTTCAGAGCGACTTCGTTCGAAATGGGCAATATATTCACTCACATTTTCACGCCAATTTTCAGTGGCTTTTGATTTTGTATTCCATTGGCGATAATCATCAAGATCCGACCAAGATTCACAACATGCACGAACGATGTAAGCATTCATCTGTGACCCCATTTCGGCCTGATACACTGACCAAGTACGAGGATCATCCATTGACTTACGGTATGCAACGTGCTTTTTGAACGCTTTTTCAAAATCTGCTGATTGCCCTGCTTTAGGGACAAATATCCACATATTCGAGATGTTTTTTTCTAACTTATTTTCTTCTGCAGTTACAGGTACCGATACCCAACTCATCAGGAAGATGAACAGCGAAAAATAAAATGATATAGCTTTTAGTTTTTTAGTCATGGTGGCTTCCTTTTGTTGATTTTTTATCCATGACAACTACCAACAACTCAATGGAATATGGATAGGAATACGAAGTGATATTATTTTTATTTCAACGTCTAAAAATAGTAGTAAATTAATTAAATAAAAGCCACTTGTAGTGGTGATATTCATACAGTAGTAGTGTGTTTTATAGGTGACTGTTACTATTATACGCCTTGCGATAGCGGTCAACCTATTGTGATTTCACTGTAATTAATTTGTCTAAGGAGATACAAACATGGAGAACAGAACCAGATAAAGCAACCATAATCTACGGTATCATCTGTGTGGTCAAAAATTCGGCTGCTTAGGATGAACGACAAAAATACTGCCTGCACAGTTCAACAAATAAACGGTATGATTAATGTAAAGCCGTGAATCACTAATCTTCGTTATCTGAATAGCTCACCGCTTTATTGGCGATTGAATATGAAAAACCTTTTGCTATTAAATGTCGTAACGCTTTCTGTTTTAACTTCAACTCTTCAATAGGATCTTCACCAAACTTTCTTATTTTTAGGGTTAGCGCTTTATCAAAATAATCTTCATCCGTTGTTTCTACTGCACTGACACATTCATTAATTATTTGCGATGAAAAACCTTTTACATACAGTTTTTCTTTTATTTTGTTAGGGCCTATATTTTTCTCTGTCAAACTAGCCGTTAAGCGTTCTGCATAACGACGATCATCAACAATTCCTCGCTCTATTAGATACTCTAGCGCTGGTTCATTGAATTGTTTATCGTCCTTAAATAATAAATTCGCTTTTTGTAACAATGTTTTAGCTGAGTAATCACCATACCGCTCGATCATCCACTGCATATATGATTTGACGCGATCATAAGAAATCACTTGTGGTTTGGTATTTTGCTTTTTGTTGTACATGGTAATGTTAAATCCTATCGCTCAGTACATGTGTCAGTAATCAACATTTACTTTTGACGCTTTCAAATAATAAATTATAACATAGCTTAAGGCGACAATAATCAATGTATTAGAGCCTGATTTATTTAAAATCCCTATGAAATGTCGCATGAGATACGAGCAATTCGCTTTTTCAACCATCGCAGGTATATAGGAAAAAAAAGGAGCTTATTTTTTGTTAGCGCGTTGAATATTTTTAAATTAATTTATTCTAAAGTGTGCTAATTTATTAGTTATACAAAATTCACTAAAATTAATGTTTTTCCTGATTTGTTATAAAGCTATTCTATTCTGATCACAGGATTCAATGCTTATACCAATTCCATTAGATTTATTCCCACCTCAGAGCTATGTCAGAGGGGTTATAACAAACAAATTTTTTGCTGGTATAGTCTTCTATACCTAACAAATTTGCGCAGTTATTACTTTTCTGACAAGCTCCCAAGGGCGAGTTTAAAAGGCTTACATACTGTGTTATTGATTTTGACAAGGGAATAACCCTTCTCTTCAATCAATGCCTTGCCTCTAAGCCTTTTAATTCTCGCTGAGTGGGAAATAACTTAATAGACTTGGTATTATTATAGGATTTAATAAATAATGAATGTAGATATACTCAAGTTACGAGCAAAGGCTTTCGATTACCTGTTTGATGCCGTAGTAGTAACGGACTTACAGGGCATCATTATCGATTGGAATAAAGGTTCCGAAGCCTTATATGGCTATTCCAAAGAACAAGCTATGGGACAACCCGTCAGTATGCTGCATGTTCCCGAGGATACTGCTGATATCACCTCAGAAGTCATATCAACGGTAGCAGATATGGGAAAGTGGTCTGGTGAAGTCCGCATGTTACACCAAGATGGCCATATTGGTTGGGTTGAGTCTATGTGCGTCCCCATCTATGGTGAAAATGGTCAAATGTTAGGTGCTTTGGGTATCAATAGAGATATAACAAAGCGGAAAACTGAAACCGAACGACTTCAACACCTCGCACATTATGATCAGCTCACCAACATTCCAAATCGTTATTTATTACTCGACCGCCTGTCACATTTAATCACACAGTCTGAACGTAATGAGTATAGATTTGCTTTGTTTTTTATTGATGTCGATAACTTCAAACTTATTAACGATACACAAGGCCATATTTTCGGTGATCAGGTGCTAAAAGAAGTCGCTTTACGCCTTAGTCACTCTATTCGTAATTCAGATACACTGGCAAGATTTGGAGGTGATGAATTTATTATTTTATTAGAAAATATATCGGATAGAAATGCGGCCTCAACAATGGCAAAAACGCTGGCTCAAGCACTTAAAAAAGACTTTGTTATTGAAGGTGAAACAGTTGAAATGAGTTGTAGCATGGGTGTCGCAATCTTTCCTGATGATGGCTGCACAGCCGACACGTTAATTACTAGAGCCGACAAAGTTATGTACCAGAATAAATAAAAATGGCTTCAATCAGCTATTCTGCCTGTTGGCAACATTTAGCGGTTATGATGATAGTTAGCTGATTAATTCCTGCAGTCCCTAACATTCATTAACACCGTATTTTAGGGATATCTCGCCATTTGCTTGTGTACTGGGGGCTGAGAAAATCTCGCCGCATTCCCCACGTTTCATGGTGCCCTTCAACGGCCAATTTTAAGGTGCTATCTCCGTATCTATGGTTCACATTATCTAAGCATTTCATTACGTTACTATTTGTGTGATCGGGTATAAATAAGTCTGACTGTATAAACGTTTTGCTATTTAATTCTATTGCACCTACGCCACAACGGTAAAATCGTACTCCTGCTTTGTATATAGAATCAATGACTCGGTTTACCGCATTCGCCATTTCACAGGTATTATCGGTAGCCATAACAAATGGATAAACAATGCTTTGTTTATAATATAAATCATCATGTGGCGAGTTAGAGGCAAATACCATTAACTTTTTAATGAGTGAGTTTTGTCTCCTTACTTTTCTTCCCACAATAGCTGCATGTGTTACCAATGCAGCACGTAACTCATCTTTTGTGGTAATGCGTTGTCCAAAACTTCGCGTTGAAAAAATTTCTTTTTTAGGTGATTTTACTTGATCCCAAGATAAGCAGTTGATGCCATTTAACTCACTCACGGTCCTTTCAGTCACTACGCTAAATTGTTTTCGTATATTCTTAGGATTTTGTTTTGCTAATTGAGCAGCATTCGTAACGCCTTCAAGCTTTAATCGTTTAGCTATTTTACGCCCTATGCCCCATACATCGTCTACATCCATGCGGTTTAGTATTTCATCTCTGCTTATTTGATTATTAATAACAGCGACACCATTAAAACCTGATAGTTTTTTGGCCGCATGATTTGCCGCTTTTGACAGTGTGGCGGTTAAACCAAAGCCAACCCCGACAGGAAGTCTGGTTTCTTTCCAAATTGTTCGTCTTATTTGATGGCCGTATTCATGCCAATCCTTTATGCAGCTTTCATAATTGTCAAAATATAAAAATGATTCATCAATTGAATATATATATTGGTTATCACAAAAGCGGCCAATGACATTCATCATTCGGTCGCTCAAATCCGCATACAATTCATAATTTGAAGAGCGAACAACTACGCCATGCTTCTCAAGCAATGATTTTACTTGAAAATACGGTATAAATTTTGGAATACCAAGGCGTCTTGCAATCGGGCAAACAGCGCAAATACAACCATCGTTATTGGTTAGAACAACAACGGGTTTATTACGTATGCTTGGATCAAAAACTTTCTCAGCACTTGCGTAAAAAGATACCGCATCAACTAAAGCATACATGCAACAAGCTCTGGAGACTTATGATGTAAGCGGATAGAACGAGTAACAACCCCTTCTAATGAAAATTCATCTTCTGGGGTAATTGATACAGGCGCAAAATCAGCAGAGGCAGATAATAGCCTAGCTTGTATTTTATCGATTAATTTACAGACAAAACAACCATTGTAATTAGCCACAATAACATCACCATTTTTAGCGGTTAGTGACCTGTCGACAATGAGAATATCGCCATCAAATATTCCAACCCCTTGCATTGATTGGCCAGAAGCCTGACCGATAAAAGTAGCATTGGGATGTTTTATGATTAATTGATCAAGCGATAAGCCTAATTCTTTATATTCTGCTGCTGGGGATTCAAAGCCTGATATACCTGCTTCGGCAAATATTGGAATAACTTTCATATAAAAACCACACTATACTGTAATTAAATACAGTATAGTGTGGTTTACTTAATTTATGAAGCATTGATGACTATTCTTTGAATTTCTATTGGCTGCTCAACATAATTTATCCCGTATTATTGAGCCATTATCCTAGTGATTATTCTGTCGCTTATCTACGTAGAAAATGTAGTAATAGGGTTGTCACTTTTTATCCATACAAGTACTAAATTTGTGAGCAACGCAAGGTAACGCGTAACCATTAAAGTAAAACGATAAATATCAGTTCTCTTTTAAACAAACGCCTACAAGGATATTTACTTCACTTTTATAGCGTTAGAAGCAAATGACTAAAATTAATTTATTATGAATATTTCAAACTAAATTGAATGATGTTGAAAGAAAAAATTGCTGGTATTCGTTATAGAATCCAATCACATTTAAATGTATAGCAGAAATTTAAGCTAGCTTAAAAGGATTAAGTAAAGCCATTATTTGGCATAATTAGATACCTGTAGAATAGACTTGTTATTGAAGAAGTTACTCACATATAGGGGAATTTTTTTCTTCTATCAACCACTCAAGTGCATCATCTCGTTCAGTGAATACTTCAATAGTTAAAACAGCGGAACTTGGTATAGTTGCTGAAAAATCCGCACTCATCTTAGCTAATTTATTCGGTGCAAATATTGCTATTTTATCGATGGCGGGCAAGGTACCAAAATGAATTAGCGCATCAAGCTGCGTAGAATAAGAATTGCTTTTATTAATAAGTAATGAAAAGGAGTCACAAAATAGTGAGAGTAAAAGCTGATGGAGTTCATTTACCATGTTGAGGTTAATATCTGCGCCACAATCAACGGTAATTTCGGCGAGGTCGTTGCTAAGTACACAAACTTTTGCAAATGATATTTGGTGCATTTCCATAGGTTAACTCAATTCCTTTTAATGGCGTTGCTATTCCCTAACAAATATTAGTATAGCTAAATATAGAATGTTGTCATCTGTTTTATAACCTTGATAAATTTAACTTTTTATACTGGTACCTAACAGCACTCACTACACCTTTATACCCGTAATCATTCAAAATGCTCGATTCAGAGTGCTTGAGCAATGCCAGTTTGAGGCGCGTCGATTAAATCATGGTCATTCCCTATTTCTTTGACGCAACAATAAAATGGGTTTGCTCAAGCGCTTCTGCGATGGGGCTAAAAACGATTGATACGTCGTTATTGGTATTGAGAATGGAACAACCATTCTCTGCAATCAATGCCTTGTTTAAATCGTTTTTTTCTCCCACTGAAACATGCATTTTGAATGGTCACGGGTATATACTAAATATTTACCAATGAATGGGATCAACTTTGTAATAATTAGTCAATTGACGATATAGCGCAGGATGCTCTCTGGATAATTGTTCAGATTTTTCAAAAAACACTTCACTGACTACGGCAAAAAACTCTGCTGGCTCAGTAGCACCATAATAGTCAAATATTGATGGTGTACCCGCAGCCGCTTGCTTTTTCAATAGTTCAAACTGCTGTGAAAATATTGTAGACCAACATTGATAGCTTTGGTCTTTACCTAGAATAGGCGCACCATTGGCTTTACCATTTTCTTGGTCCAATTGATGAGCAAACTCATGGATTACTACGTTGTGACCATCGTTTGGTAGTTCTGCACCCTGTAGGCTATCTTGCCAAGATAAGACTATTTTGCCAAAGTCCCATGACTCACCTGCTAAGGCAACTTTACGTGTGGACTGAACACCATCAGCGCTACGCTGATTTTGCTCTTTAATAAATGCGCTGGGGTAGACTAAAATCGTTTTTAATTTAGGGTAATAATCCGTTTTTCTATTCAGCAATAATAAACACGCTTGAGCAGCGATAGTAATTTTTATTTCAGCGGTTATTTTAATGCCATTGCAACCGACGAAATCTTTCTCTGCAATAAATACTTGAATATGCTGTTTAAGCTGTAGCTGTAAATCTGTGGGCATTTGCTTAAAATAAGGCATTCTTTGCTGGATTATTTTACGCCATTGTTTTTTGAACGGTAGGCTTCTGACCTTATCACGCTTATATTCACGCCAATGAGGTTTCGCCATTAAGTAGCCAATAATTGCTATGCCAATCAACAGAGGCAAAAGAATAGTCAAAATAAAACCCTGAATTCAAGAAACATAATGATACCAATGTATTAAAATAATGAGTTTTATACCAAGTACATTAATTAATTGACCACTTAGCGAGAATTAAAAGGCTTAGAGGCAAGGCATTGATTGAAGCGAATGGTTATTCAGGAGAATAAGCTCCTGCATTCTCTAATAAGCTGCATCCATGCAGCGTCCTTCTCAAAATCAATAACGCCGCATGTAAGCCTTTTAAACTCGCCCTTTGGGAGTTCTTAGCAAACTAATAACCGCTCAAAATTAAAGAAATATAGAATGACTATGTTTAAGTAATTTTGATTGTTTTAAGCTCGCTAATATAACTCTAAGTTGATCAATTTATTAGTGTAATTGGTATTACTCATATCTTGGTACGAATTAAGGCGATTTCAAGCACTTGTCGCTTCAACGTTAGTAATAATAAAAAATAACGGTCAGTACCACTTAATGATATTTATCATTAAGTGGTACTGACCATGGGTATAACGCTAGTTAAAGTTTATTACTTGGTGATAACAACAACCGCGCTTGGCTTGGCTCTAATGGTTTTACTTACTTTAGATAAGCCCAAGTAAGCTGGTTGTCGGCTATCAAGGGAAAAAAGCTGTGGTACTGGATTATCTGTAAAAGCGCTATGCCATTCAATAACAGCAAAGTCGTCAATATCTAACTGGGTTGTGGTGCCATCAACCAATTCGGCCTCGACCAATACACGATAACTTTTATAACCGATTCTGGGTGAGTTATAATCCACCTCTACATTTTGCCATGTCTCTGAACCGGTTAATTCAACAGTTTTAATTAAGTTTTTAGGACTATTTTCAAAAGCATCAAATAATTTTTGTCTCTTTTTTCTTCCTTGCCAGTAATAGTGTAATTTAACGGCTTTTTTACTTTGATAGCTGGCTTTAATGGTAACTTGTCTACTGGCAGAATAAACACGCCAAAAGCTTTTTACGCCAAAGGACGTTGGTTGTTGGTTAGTAAGTGCTAAAGCAATACTTGTATTACCACTAACGCCATAATTATTTAAACTCATTAGACTTCTATCAAAAAACAAACCACGTTCTGGGCTATCAAACGTTGAAAAACTTTCAAAGTTACTGCCATTGACTAAATTTTTACCCAGACGATATTTTACATTTTCGTCTTCTATCCAGACCTCACTAAGCTGTTGATGCCATGGCAAGTGGTACAAACTCGCTATCTTGCTGCCTTGAGTAAAGGTTAACTCATGTTTACTGGATGTTTTGATAACAGGTGTAGCTTTAACGGGCGTATTGTTAACGGATATAACTTTAACGGTTGGTATTTTAGCGGTAATTACACCATGACCACCTGATTGGGTAATAAGGGTATTTCTCACCTTAGAAAGTTCGGTTAAGCGCTTCATCACGGTATAACGATTAGTACCCGTGGCTGGTGTTGGTTTATAACCTTTAACGTATAAAGGCACTATTTCCGCGCGATGAAATTTACCTTCATCTAACCAAACATACAAAATAAAGCTATGTTGAGTAGCACTAAAATTTTGGTCAAAAATAAAGTTGCCCATTGAGTACGCAATTAACTTATTGTCATACAGCTCTAGTCCCTGAGTTACATGAGGATGGTGGGCAATCGCCAGTGCTGCACCATTATCTAATGCTGATTTTAATCGTTGTTCGGTAACACCTGTTGGGCTGTTAGCATATTCTTGACTACCATGATATTGCACTATGGTGACTCTATCTTGGTTCACTTCTTGTTGAACCGAGTTAAGGATATTAGCCATTGAACCATAAGCAGCGCCGCCGTGTTCATGGTTAGCTGTTTGCGAAGAGTCAGAACGCCCTTCCCAGCCGACGTAACCTAACATAGAAAAATCAGTATTCTTTATTGTATCGCGATGAGCTTTTAGCGCTTGTTTTCCGTTCATACCCGCACCAGAAAAACCCAGCGGACTTTGTTGCAAAAATGCTAAAGTCGATTCCATGCCAGGCTCTAGATAATCATAAGTATGATTATTACCTAAACTCACGTAATCAACACCCGCCCACACTAAAGCATCGAGTATTTCAGGGTGAGAATAAAAGGTAACCGATTTAGGAGCGCGATCTCCCGGTTTTTTATCGGCAATTTGTGTTTCTAAGTTAACAGCTGCGTAGTCAGCGATACTCATATAAGGTTTTATATTTTCAACAATCGCTTTACTATCGCTAAGTCTAGTCTCTGGATGGATCAAAATAGAATCACCAAAGTAAGGTTTATAATAACGGCGGTCCATCATGACATCGCCACCAAAAGCTAGCATTACGCGTTTGGCTTTTTTGGTAACTAAGGTGAGATCAGCAATAGCAGCATTAGTTTTTTCTTTATTCTGAGAGAAAAGTTCATAATGGCTAAACGTTTGAATGCTCTTAAAGTAATCTTTTTTTACAAAACTCAGCTGATAAATATCTTCTACTTTCGTTGGTATAACAAAACGTCCTTGTTTGTCGCTGATAACTGATTCATTGTTCAGGGTGATATTTACATAACTCAAGGGTTGTTGTGATTCATCGAGTAAACGGCCGGTAATATTAACCGTTTGATTTGCACTAACATTAAGTTGAAAAACAATAGCAGCTATTAAAATTATTATCGTTATAAATTGTCGCATATTTGTACCCACGTTTGTTGCCCCTAGAAAAGCTATCTATAAGTTATATATCGAGTATATACAATCAAAAACAAGATATTCATTCGTATCTATAGGTGGGATATAACCTAAGGATATGGCTTGAAAGTCTATTGTAACGAAAGTTAGCAAACGTCGCTGTTATTCATCCTGTACTCTGCGGACTATAGGTCAAAAATACGACATTCAAGATGAGCTAAATCAAGCTAATAACTGTATTATCTTTGCAGGCGTCAACGCAGAAATTCCCTTTACAGGTACCACTTAGCAAGCCATAACCTTTCTTTATGGGGGAGCAAAACTTAAGTCTTTTCATTTTCAATCATAAAATTACATGATGGTAATCCAAGGCAATTAATAACAGTTTTTAAAAGGTGATGATAATGGCTAATAATGACGATACCCAAGCGCAAGTGACAACAGACAATACTAACCCCGCAGATAGTTTCGTGGCTAACTCGGCGCCAAGTACAGCAACGAGTTTAGCAAATGAAAGTAACTCGACAGTGAATAAAATTATGCAAACAGACGAACCTCTAATGAGATACTTCGATTTAGCCGAAGAAGCGAACTATAGCTATGTATTAGGCTATAACTAAGATAATGGTTTGTCAGCTAAATAGTGCTTTGTAAAAGTGATAATTATGTTAGTTATTAAACTATATATTTTTATTCTGGGAATGCTTCATTGTGGTAATGCTTAAGTCTCATTTGAATAAAGTCTTGCTGTTTAATTCCTTTTTCAATAATAACCTTTAGTTGCTGTTGTTTATTAACTAAGGGCGATTTTTTTGAAATAGCAATATAGTGTTCGTTACTATGTTTCGGTTGATAATAAGTTTTACTTATTCTGTCAGCGACATTAAGTGCTGTTAACATTGCCAAAGTGCTTTCTTCATAGTGAATAAGTAAATCAATACGCCCATGGAGTAGCATGTTAATGCCATTATTAAGGCTCTTTAAATTATATTTTTTCAAAGACTTATCTTGCTCAAAACCTACATAGTATTGTGCCCCCCTTATTACACCAATAATTTTACCTATCAAATCCTCATAGTTTTTAATGTCATTCGACCTGCTATTTAACGCAAAAAATCTAAAGGATAATTTTTCATAGGCAGGGTAAATGAAAATCAATTCCTTTGTTCGCTGCTGGCTATAATCCAAACCAACAATAATATCTAAATTACCCTTTTGGACCTCCAAGATACGACGAGCAAACGGCATAGTCGTTATGCGTATGTCCATATCTAACTGGTTAGCTATATACTTTAAATAATGGCTCTGCAAGCCACCTTTGAACTCTTCGGCAACCGCGGCTCTAATGATAGTCTCATTCGCTGAAATGGACTGACTTTGTATTAGCAAGTAGTATGCAAGTCCAAACACAAATAGTGTACGGGCTATTAACGAGTGTTTTAGTGACGTGTTTTTTAACAGGGGCATAGATAGCTTAAATTGTTTTCACCTAATAATAATATTAGATGAAAACAATGAATTAACTACCCTTTAGATAAAGATCCTATTATTGAATAAATTCTCCGGCTAAAGTATCTCGGAACGTCTCATTTTCTATCACCAGCGTACCGTTAACAATCACCTGCTCTACTCCTACAGAGTAATTATTCCACTGGCTAAAGCTTGCCTTAGGTGCAAAATTTTGTTGATCAAAAACAATGACATCGGCCTTATAACCTACTTTTAAAACACCTCGTTCATTAAGACCAAGAAGCTTGGCTGTCTGGGAAGAACTTCGATTGATAAACTCGGCAAGAGTAAGCAGCTTTTTATCAACAACATATTTTTGATATTTTTGCGGGAAACTCGCATATTTTCTCGGGTGACCATTTGTACCATCAGATGAAGTGACCACCCAAGGCTGCACCATAAAACGTTCAACATCCTCAGGGGACATATTAAAAGACGCTACTCTAACGTCACCTTGTTGCACTAATAAAATAGCGGTATCAACTATGGGTAGTTTTTTGAGTTCTGATACTTGCAGTAAATTTAACCCTATTAAGGTTTTATCTTTAAACTCCGTTATATAAAGAGAATCTGGGCCACCTCTTCGGCGAATATTCTCAGTAATTTCTTCGGTTAATCTGGCGGCTAAACCGGGTTGATTAAGTCGTTGATGAAAAGCCTCAGTGGAGTCAGCCATCACCCATTTAGGCATCACCGCACTACGTAGTTTAGTACCTGATGCTAGCCAAGGGTATTGATCAGCAGATATTGAGGTACCCTTTTTTTGTGCTTGGGTAATTTTTTCTATCGCTTGTTTACTTTGCCCCCAGACATCAACGCCTAATGCTTTTATATGCGCCAAGTGTAAGTGTATATCCGCTTTATCGGCAATATTAATGGCTTCATCTAACGCAGCAGTAAAACCTATGTTGAAGGTACTTTCATCACGTAGGTGAGTATCATAAATGCCGCCATAATGACTAGCAATTTTCGCTAAGGTGATAACTTCATCTGTATTGGCATAACTACCCGGCACATAATATAAGCCCGTAGATAAACCGATGCCGCCCGCTTCCATCGCTGTTGTTAATAGCGCTGACATTTCAGTGAGTTCTTCTGGCGTGGCATAGCGCTCTGCTCTACCCATGACTTGTTCTCGTAAACTGCCATGGCCAACTAATAATGCAGTATTAGTCCCTATACCATTAGTTTTCAATTTTTCAGCCATAGCTATTATATCAACCGGACCGCCGCCATCATTACCATTAACAACAGTAGTTACACCTTGAGTTAAATAATTTAAGTTATGGTTTTTATCTTTACTTAATAGTTCTGCTAGAGAGTGAGTATGTGGGTCAATAAAACCTGGACTAACAATTTTATTTTTAGCATCGATTATTTTTTCGGCCTTAATACTGTGTTCACCGCTAGGATATAAACCACAAATAACTTGCTGGCAAATTGCCACATCTAGTTGTTGAGCTTGAGCACTTTCGCCCGTGTAAACTGTGCCATTAGTGATTAATAAGTCAACATTATCAGCGTTAACCTTTTGCTCTTCAGTTGAGCAAGCACTAAGTAGTGCTAAACTTACCGATAAGGTGATTACTTTTTTATTAAATAATTTCATAGTTTTCCCTATTCTTTATCATGATCAATTTCTGATAACATGTTAATCATCAAAATATTAGCTGATTTAAATGCAATACGTTTTATCTTAGTACGATCGGTATCATCACCCATTTCATAGGTAATGGCGTGAACCCCAAACTTATCAGAAAAATACTGTTTTGATACACCTAGGTTTGGGTTATTCCCTGGCTTTAAGACCACATTAAAGTTAGGCATTTGTCTATCCAGTTCACCTAACCAATGCCTAACAAAGTAAGAACTTTCAACGCCATAGTCTACCGGCATAGTATAAAAAATGTCATTTTGAGTAGAGTGAAAATCTACTGCGAACTTAATTTTTTGCCCTTGTGCTACTAGGCCCTGTAAATAATCATTTATTAACCTAGTTTCAATCTGAGAAAAGTCATTCCAATCACGATTTAAATCCATTCCATTAGCATTACTGCGCCAATTACCTGCATGCACACCATCTGGGTTTATATTAGGTATAACAAGCACATTATATTTTCTAAGAAAGTACTTGCTAAGTTCACTGTTTGATAACAGTGTCTCTACAAACGGAAATAAAGCCAAAGCGCCGGTAACTTCTGGCGGATGTTGTCGACCTAGAATAACCACCCACTCATTAGCATTTTCATCTCGACTTTCAATTTTGTAGATAGGACGACCTTGGGTCGATGTCCCCAAAATGCTTTGAGTAAAAGCATTCTCTGCGGTGAGTTCTGCTGCCCAATCAACATAATATTGATTATTTATTATTTCTTGTGCAGCGATAGTAACTGGCTGAGGCGACGCTTTCACTTTCATGATTAAGCGCTCACCCTCTAGTTGGTATTCATGTAACTGCCACGACTTACCATCTTGACTAACTTTAGGGGGGTAACGATGTTTATCACCACGTACTCTCATGGTAATAGTGATCTCGGTAGCTTGCTCTGCCTGTATTTTAAAAGCATACCAAGGACTTGAGTTAATAGGCGTATTTTCAGGGACTAAAGTAATTGAATATTCATTTTCACCCGTCTTTTTACATTCATCCATCCGACCGGCAGCAAAATCACTGGTTAGTTTTACCTGCCCATTGCTACACGACGAATCATGAGCTTTAAAGGCCTTATGCTCTGTAGCCTGAGATGTTTCTACCGTAATAGATGGCTTTGCTGAAATATTTGTTAGAGTGTTTTTAGCACTAACTGGCTGTGCCTGTTCAACTTCAGTTTGGGGCGATGAACAGGAAAATACAAGTAACAGCGGTAATAACAAAGATGATGAATTAAACAAATTTTTCATAATTGGTTCTTTATAAACTTGCATGGGAAAGAAAATATGGCCTGACTACTTTACGTTAGCCAAGCCATATAGGTTGTGTTACTAATTAATAGTTAAACGCTAAAAACTAAAACTAGCACTGGTATAAAAGTATCTTCCACGGCTTGAATGTAATGAACCGTCATAACCAAAGGTTGTATCAGCCAATGGTGGCTCTTGGTCAAAGATATTATTAATACCAAAACTTAGGCTTAACCCCTCATAGCCCATAAACTCTTTACGAGTTACGTAAGTATTTGCTCGAGTTTGCGCTTTAGAGGTATAGAATGTTGTTACGCTATCAACGGTTTTTGATACGCTGGTATTATCTACTTCACCAACATATTTAACAAATACACCTGCGCCCCATAGCGCATCAGTTGATTTCCATTTTAATGATGCGGTTGCTTGCCATTCTGGGATACTATTTGACCCAACGATATCACCCACTGCAGTACCTAATACGCTAGGATCGGCACCAGCATCAACAATCAACGATGCATCACCGCCAGCTTCTTGGTCAAACTTTAATGTTCTAGCACCATTTAACGAGAAACCAAAATCACCAATTGATGTATCCAAATCATAGTTAACAGCAATATCGTAGCCAGTAATCGTACGAGTATTGAGGTTTTCGTAACGACGATTAATTTGAACAATTTCCCCTAATGGATTGTCAGCGTCAATAGGGCCTCGAATAACGTCAGGATTTGATGAACCTTCGCCTCTTGCTATCAAGTCTAAACGTGAAATATTTTCATCAGAAAGAACACCAACAGTACCTGTTGTCTCAATTTCCCACCAATCATAGGTAAAGGTTAAATTATCCATTAGCTGAAGTGTTAAACCTACACTTATGTTTTCACTTTCTTCCGCTTTTAAATTTTTGTTACCTGATGTAGAAAGATTATAATTACCATTACCAGAGCCACCATCAGCTAAAGTATCAGCATTAACAACAACGTTTCCATTGGCATCCAAGGAGTTTTCGGCAAAGTCATCTACACCTGTAGTCAGTGTCGCACCTGGTGAATTTAGCTGAATGAGGTTAGGCGCTCTAAAACCTTTAGATACAGCCCCTCTAAATTGCAGCATTTCAACCGGGAACCACGAAACGGCCATTTTAGGTCGAGTTATATCGCCGATATCACTAAAGTCTTCATAACGTGCAGCTAATTGCACATCTAAACTATGAATAGCAGGAAGGTCCGCTAACAATGGTAAAGCAAGCTCAACATAAGCAGAAAAGACTTTACGCTCGCCAGAGACATCAAGGCGAACACTACTGCCTTGTAAACTACTTAGGTTAACTGGATCAGCATTACCTTCAACAAAAGGTTCTGAGCCATCAAAGTTTGAACTATTGTCTTCATCTAAGGTTTCTTTTCGATATTCTAAACCGAAAGCTAGACCAGCTTCACCACCAGGTAATTCAAACATAAATGGATTTGAAGCTTTAAAATCTACCATTGTTAATGATGTTTTCGCACTACGTTGAGCGGTAGTTAAAAAAGGGTTAATACTAGATTGTGGATTAGGCGTTGAATCTATAATACTTGCTGGATTATCCGGATTAACACCGGTAAAAGGGTTGTAAGCATCAGCAGTATCTAAACTTAACTGGGCTAATAATAAAGGAGAGCTAATACGATTACTCATATTATCGTCAGTTTCTGCTTCACTGTATAATACACCCGTATCCCAATCCCAGTCATCGTAGGTACCACGCAAACCATTTAAGAAACGGTAACTCGTACTTTCTACTTCAACTTGGCGTGGGCCAACATCAGTTGGGCGAATACGTAAATTATACCCAAGACCTTCAACCGGTACTACGGCTGGATCTAAACCGGCAATACGATTAGGGTTTACACGACCGTCGGCAAAATTAACTGGACCAAAAGGGTTGTAATAACTGTGAGCGGGTACATCAAATGTCCCATTACTTAAAATGGCTGATTGCTCCCATTGACGCTTAGTTTTAGAACGGTAATAAGTTGACTCGTTATAAAATTCCATGCCATTATCAAATTCATGACTTAAGCTAGTAAAAAGATTTAACCGATCAATATCAGGTACTAAGGTACGTTCTTCATTACGATTAGGTCGTAATGCCCTATCGTGGCTACCTGCTGCATCAAGACAGACATCGCCCATAACACCGCCGCCGGATGCTAAAGCACCACCACCACAACTGCCAGCAGATTGTTGTTCACCAGCATTATTAATATATGAAACAGGACGAACAATGTAATCATCAATACTGCTCGGTAAACCTATATAATGTAAGTCTGCATAAGGTTCTAAAGTTGAGCGGTTATCAAAATCGGTATCACCAGCAAATTCTAAAGGCGCTCTTGAACGTAAATCTTGATTACTAGAGAAACCATTTTCTGACGCTTGTAAACCGGTTTTCTTAGCATAGTTTGCACTAATCATGAAAAATGTTTGGCTGTTATTAAATTCAAAACCTTTGTTGCCCGATAAAGTAAAATCATTACGATCGGTGCCTTGCTCTGCGCCATAACGCACTTTAAAGTTGCCACCTTCAAAATTTTCTTTGGTCACGTAATTCACTACGCCCGCAACAGCATCAGAGCCATACAATGCACCAGCACCATCACGTAAAACTTCAACACGAGAAAGCCCTGAAACAGGTAAGGTATTAGAGTTAACCGATGTTACCGGTACGCCAAAGTTTGTTTGAGTAATAGGATGATTAACCATACGGCGACCATTCAGTAACACTAAGGTATTGCCTTCACCTATGCTACGTAAGTTAACCGAGCCAACATCACCACGTGCTGCATTTGTTCCGGTATTACCACCTCGAGTGCCAGTAAAACCAACGGCGCCTATTTGAGGAATAGAACGTAAAAGCTCATCCCCATCTAGAGCGCCAGTTGCGATAATATCTTCAGCACTAAGCTCAGTAACAGGTAAAACACTTGTCATAGTGCTGCCCTTGATGTTTGAACCTACAATAGAAATTCTTTCAACTTCTTCCTCTTTTACTTCTGTGTTATCTGCTGCAAAGGCTACTTGAGAGGTAAGTGCTGTTAGCACGCATAAACTCAAATGTGATAGTTTAGATTTAAATATTGATCTATCTTTCATGATATCCACCATTGTAATTTCGCTTGTTTTATAATTGTCAGGTTATTAGCTACCTGATCATTTAGTTACGTTTTGTTCACATTAACCATGAACTTAAATCACACCTTTCACAATTGACCCTTTGTTACTCACCCATAACCTGAGGTTATGCGCTCATTTTTAATCACTCAATTCTTAGTGAAATTGCTAAGGTAGATGTTCTTCGTAATCACGTTATTAAAGTTTAGTATAAGGTTTGAATGCAGTAAAATTGCACCAAATTAATTTAGTTCTAAAGACTAGGAGTCATAACCAGCACAAGCTATAACAACTTGTGCCAGCCACGTTTTAAGCGTAATTTAAGTAACCTCAACTCTGGATAAGCAAAGTTACTCAACAAGCTATTTTAGGCGCTATCATCGTTGGCATTACTACCAATAACCCGTTATTGGGTATGTAACACCGCCTTGTTATCACCAAAACTATCAATGTTGAGACGAATGAATACGCCTACAACATGTATTATTTTTATATGTGATTGATAATAAGGAGATTACCATGCAAATCAACATTCATTAACCAGAGTTGAGGTTAAGTAAGCAATGTCCGTATTTGACGATTAGCAAAGTACAACTTATCAATATGCACCCTACCCGCTGTTTTTAAATCATCTATCACCCTTGTTACTCGATTAAGGTCAGAAACCTTACTTGCCGCCCAAAGCTCAATCGCCGTTTCTGGAGAAGCTTCCGGATTACGACTAACAATAACAACAACAAGTTTTTCACGGAATTCCAGCAAATCAAGTAACAGACTAAAGCGTGCTAGTCTTGACCAATGATCTTTAGTTTTTACTTTTTCCGTTTGCTCTATTAACCATGCAAGGCCAAGCAACTTACTGACTTGACAATAACAAGGCAGTATTTTATTCACTGACAATTTCAGTTCAAAAGCGGTTTTAACTATGTCACAAAACACCACACTTGAGACTTTCAATTGATGAATTTTATCCACGATAATCAAGCCATCAACCTCACTTTCTAATTGATAAAGTGACTCATCTACTGGTGAAAAAGGCAAAGTAATTTCGTCGTCCTCAAGCTGTTGTAAGGTATTTATTCCAGGAGAATATCGCTGCACTATCGTTTCAATACTCTCATCAGCATTAGCATGGTTAATAAACCAAATAGCCATCAGGCGATAAAAACGTTGCACTTCTACCATCATTTTAATTTGTATTTTAGCGCTTACTGTATTAGATAATGACTCTATTTCATTCCAAATATCATCAAGTGAAAATACTTCTTTAGCAATAACAAATGCTTTTACTATTTCCGAGATTGTTGCGCCTGTTTGTTCCCTAACTGCATGAATACCACCGCGGTTAAAAATCTCATTAGCAATACTAGTGGCAATAATTTGCTTAGCCAAAGGGTGACTAATAATTGCTTGATTATGATTTTGTGCTAACACACTAGGAAAGGCTGATAATAAATATTTTTCAAAGTAGTTATCAGTAATTAACGCTTTTTCTTGTAATAGAGCATTGTGAACATCCATTTTTGAATAAGCCATTAATACCGCTAACTCTGGCCGTGTTAACCCTTTTTGAGCATTGTTTCTTGCTTGTAATTCTTCATCATCAGGCAAGTACTCTAGTTCACGATTTAACTCGGCACTATTGACTAGGTATTGAGTTAAACGAGTAAAGCTATCAAAGTGGAATTGGCTATTAGCCTCATCGATACTCAGCGCTTGCGCTTGGTAATAATTATTACGCAGCACCATATCGCCAACTTCTCCGGTCATTGCTTCTAATAAGGCATCACGCTGTGCTTTAGTCATTTTTTCGTTATCAACTAAACCATTCAGTAAAATTTTAATATTTACTTCATTATCTGAGCAATTAACCCCAGCAGAGTTATCTACTGCATCGGTATTGATTTTACCGCCACCTTTAGAGAATTCAATTCGAGCTAATTGGGTACAGCCTAAGTTACCGCCTTCGCCAATAACCTTACATTGCAATTCATTACCATTGACTCGTAGGGCATCATTACTTTTATCACTTACCTCGGTATTAATTTCATTACTGGCTTTTACATAGGTGCCAATACCGCCAAACCAAAGTAAGTCGGCTGTAGATTTCAATATACAACGTATTAGCTCATCCGGAGATAACTTCATTATTTTGCTATCGATATTGAGCAACTGCTTTATTTCAGCTGTTAATTGAATATGTTTTACTGCTCGGCTATAGACACCGCCACCGGTAGAAATTAATGCTTTGTTATAATCCTGCCATGACGATCTATCAAGATGATAAAGTCTGCTGCGCTCATCATAACTTAACAAGGCAACTGGGTTAGGATCGATAAATATATCACGATGATCAAAAGCAGCCACCAGCTTAATTGTTTTAGAAGATAACATGCCATTACCAAAGACATCTCCTGACATATCCCCAATACCAATGGCACTAATTTCATCTTTTTGTACATCAACACCCATTTCTCTAAAGTGCCTTTGTACAGAAACCCAAGCACCTTTAGCGGTTATGCCCATTTTTTTATGATCATAACCAACACTACCACCAGAAGCGAAAGCATCGCCTAGCCAGAAGCCATAATCATCGGCTAAACCATTGGCGATATCAGAGAAGGTTGCCGTGCCTTTATCTGCGGCAACCACCAAGTAACTATCATCGCCGTCAAAACAAATAATCCCTTTTGGTTTAACAATGCCCTCAGGGGTATTGTTATCGGTAAGATCTAACAAAGCTGAAATAAAAATTTTGTAACAAGCAATCGCTTCAGCAGTAACCATTTCTCTAGAGCCATTTAACGGTAATTGCTTGGGTACAAAGCCACCTTTTGCACCTTGCGGTACAATGACCACATTTTTAACTTGTTGTGCTTTTACCAAACCTAAGACTTCAGTACGAAAATCTTCTCGTCGGTCAGACCAACGTAAGCCACCACGAGAAACCAAGCCAAAGCGTAAATGAACCCCTTCAACACGAGGAGAATAAACAAAGGTTTCAACAAAAGGCCTAGGCTGAGGCGCATCATCTATTTCACCACTGCGAATTTTAAATGAACAATAGGTTTTCGGCTCACCAGTAGCTGACACTTGATAAAAATTAGTTCTAACTGTTGCTGAAATAGCAGCAATAAAATTACGAATAATCCTGTCATGATCAATCTTTTGGACCGTAGCTAACGCTTGTAAAAGTTCGGTTTTTATTTCATCGGTAGCTAATTCACGTTCGCTAACATCTCTCGATGTTAAGGCAAAACGTGATTCAAATAGGTTGATCAAGCCATGGACAATGCTAGGGTAGTTGATCAAAGCTTGTTGGAAATATTCTTCTGAATAGCCCAGTCCTAATTGGCGCAAGTATTTGCCATAGGCACGAATAATAACAATTTGCCTGATATTTATATTGGCTGACAATAACAATTTGTTATAGCCATCGTTTTCAATATTTCCCAGCCAAACTTGTGCCAATGCCTGCTCAAGGTTGATTTTTAAGGTATCAATATCTGCATCTTGATTAGGATATTCAAGGGTATAACTATAAACTTTGCTACTAGTATCACTATTTGAACAGCTGACTTTGAAGCTAAATTCATCCACAGGTCTAAAACCAAACTGCTCAAGAATTGGGATAGAATCACTTAAAGCAATGCTTTGCTCCAAGGTAAATATATTTAGGGTAAGTTCACTGGTACTTTGTGCTGAACGATAAATTTGAAACTGATGAGCATGATCGGTATTTAAAGATTCTAGGCCTTTTATCGCACTGATGGCTTGTTTAGGAGAAAAGTGCTCTCGATAGCCTTTTGAAAAAGCATTATTATATTTATTAAGTAACAAGCCTGCTTGTTGGCCCTGCCATAATTGCGCAATCAGTGTGGTTAAACTTTCGTTCCAACTTTGCGTTTTAGACTCGATACTTGTTATCAGTGCGCTGGTATCGACATCATGTTTAAGACATTCACCTTTTTTTACAATAAAGTGCCACTGAGCGAGATAGTTATCATTAAGCATTGAACGACGAGATAAAACCTCACCTTGATAAACCGTTGATAATTCGTCCTCAATTTCATCGCGCAAGTCCGTACAAAAAGCATCTTTTGAAACAAAAACCAATACTGACACCTGCTTATTATAATCACTCTCCCTTATAAAGGTGCCAGGTTTACTCTTAAGATTAAGGTTATGAATACCTTTGGCCAGAGCAAGTAACTGTTCGACACTACTTTCATATAATTCTCTTTTAGGTAAAGAAGCTAGAATATGAACAAAGTTACGATAGTCATGACTGTCCTGTTTTACCGTAAGGCGCTGCAACACTTGCTTGAGTTTATGGTTTAGAAAAGGAATTTCCTTGGGGTTGAGATTATTAGCCACTTGAGTAAATAAACCAATAAACTGATGAACTGCAATAACCTCACCTTTAGCTGAAAACTCTTTCACATTCACTAGATCTAAATAGTCACTACGATGGATGATTGACTTAAAGTTTGATTTACTCACCATCAAAGATGAGTTTGAATTTACAAAAGAAGTAAATTCAGTACTACTCGGCTTTAACTCTTCATTGCTTAATATGGGTGCGCCTTCACTATTGCGAAAAATACCATAATGACTTTGACTAAGTGGAGACTCTCCGACTCCCTTTACGGCAAAAGAACAATATCCAAGAAAAACGAAATTATCATGACAAAGCCAAGACAAAAAAGATTTAGTCTCATCAACACTGGTTAAGGGGTTGTGGTGATGGTGAATGTTTTGACTTTTTGCCGTCATCAAAGACCAATCAGTAGTTACCTTAGTAATTTGAGAAAGTAACCCTTGTATTTTTTCAACGAGAGCTCCAATAGCAAGTGGATCGAGTTGGTTGGCCAGTTCAATATATAGTACCGACTCATCAGCTAACTGGCTTGATGTGGATTCTTTCTGAAAATCGTTAATTTGTGCGCGGTTAATAACTGGGTGTAAAAGTAGGCTGATTTTATAACCCTGCGAGATTAATAGCTCTGATATAGAATCAACTAAGAAAGCTTTATCATCAGTAATAATATGCAACACGGAAACGTCAGCCAAAACACCTTGTTGCGTTCGGTTTTCTATAACAACTTTATTTTCATGAACTGATCGACATGAAAATGATTGCCATAATGACAATGCCATTTGATAACGCTGCACAATGGATAACATTTCCATTTCATCACTATGTAGACGGAGAAAGAGTTGTGAAGTGAAGCACTCAAAAGCCGTAAGATCTTCTTTGGAATAGTTTTCATTTATATAACTGCATAATTCTAAATTGGTAGTAACATTCACAATAATTTCCCTTCATCTATTTTAATAAGCTTCCTAGTAATAGGCTCTATGACTATAGAAGCATCGCTATAAATAAAGCCTAGCTAGCGTAGCTTAGACTGGCAAATTCATTTTATTGATAAAGGTATAACCAAACATTGTATACCCAAGCCACTTGAAAAGGCGTGTTTCAGGACGCTTGAGCGATTCATGATCAAGGCGCCTCATTTTATTAAGGGTTATTCCCTTAAAAAAGGAGGTAACGAAGAGCATGCTTTGCTCAGGTGTCCCCGCAGGGCTGGTTTAGAAACGCTTTAGGCTACGTTATTGATTTCGACAATAGAATAACTATTCTCTTCAATCAATGCCTTGCCTAAAGGCATTTCTAATTCCAGCTGAAACCTGCATCCTCAGGTAGCTTGGGTATAATTACCTTTCACCCACCCAAGAACCAACACATAACCCAAAGTTATCACCCTCCTAACATTAACTATTATCTCTTTTCATGTTGCTACACTATCTTAAAGTTACCTAATAGACTTACTGACTATGTCATCAATGACAATACTGTCAGTTATCAAAAAATAAGATACCAACATGAGCAGAAAACAAAATATTATTGCTAGTGCAATCAAAGCAAATATTATTGATGACAATTTAACCGTTGTTGGGGTAATGGATTTAGATGGGTTACAAAAAACAGTAGCAGATGCTTACGCAGCTTTCCCTGAAAACTTCTTTCACACATTTGCAGTAAAAGCTAATGCCCTTGTGAATGTGTTAAAGCCACTTCGTGAATACGGCATGGGTGCTGAAGTTGCAAGTCCCGGCGAGTTGATGATTGCACAATCTGCTGGTTTTGAAGCTAAGGATATTATTTTCGATTCACCGGCTAAAACAATCTCGGATTTACGTACTTGCATTAAACATAATATTTCTCTTAATGTTGATAATTTGCAAGAATTAGAAAGAATTGACCATTTAATCAAAGAGTTTCCAAACACTAAATCCGTTATTGGTTTTCGTATTAATCCACAAATAGGTAGTGGCAAAATAGCCTCTACCAGTACTGCAACAGCGACGTCAAAGTTTGGTTTTGCTTTGGCAGACGGAAACAATCGTCAACAGCTCATTAATATCTATAAAGACCGTCCTTGGTTACAGAGTATTCATACTCATACAGGTTCACAAGGTTGTGAATTAACACTCATGGCACATGGGGTTAAAGTTATTACAGAGTTAGCTGAAGAGATTAATACTTTTATTGGTCACCAACAAATAGTGCGACTCGATATTGGTGGTGGTTTACCTGTAAACTTTACTTCAGAAGAAGTGACGCCATCATTTCAAGAATACGCTGATATTTTAAAAGCCACCGTTCCTTTAATTTTTACGAAAAAATACCAAGTAAAAACCGAATTTGGTCGAGCTATTGCGGCAAAAAATGGTGTGATTATTACGCGTGTTGAATATACTAAAAACTCAGGCGGTCGTCACATAGCAACAACACATGCTGGTGCTCAAGTGCTTACCCGAACCGCTTTTTTACCTAAATCGTGGCCTTTGAGGGTAACGGGCTATTTGCCATGTGGGGAAGAGCGAACGATAGATAATTCAGAGTTAGTTGCTACTGATGTCGCTGGCCCCTGTTGTTTTGCAGGCGATTTAATTTGCGTAAACCAATTATTGCCCAAATTAACCGTAAATGATTATGTTATGGTCCATGATACTGGCGGCTATTATTTTAGTAACCATTTTGATTACAATAGCTTACCAAGAGTAGGTGTGTATGCAGTTTCAGGACCAGATGATGCATTAAAAATAGATTGTATTCGTAAAGCTGACACAGTAGAAGATGTTTTAAGTAAAATGTAATGAGGAGCGTCCTGATGCTTTCAACAAAAATTTTTTCAACAAAGTTATTTACAAAGAAACAGTTTGCAAAAAACGTAGCGCTTAGTTTTTTGCTTCTTCAAGCCGTACAGGTAAATAGCGCTGAAGTGACAAAAACGATTAAAGGTCCGTACAATATGGGCAGCGATGGCATCGTTCGTTATGAAGATGTATTTCATCCTGTGGTAGGAAAAAAAGGCATGGTGTCGTCACAAAACACCATCGCCTCTGAGGTAGGAGTCGAGATTTTAAAGTCTGGCGGTAATGCAATTGATGCTTCTGTGGCAATGGGCTTTGCCTTAGCCGTAACACTGCCACGCGCTGGGAATTTGGGTGGCGGCGGTTTCATGGTTTTACATTCGGCTCAAGCTGGTAAAACCATTACTTTAGATTATCGAGAAGTTGCACCAAGCGGTGTTACCGCACAACATTTTCTATCGCCGAATGGTGAAAGAAGCAAAAAAACTAAAAATTCTTGGCATGCCATGGGAGTACCCGGTACGGTTGCTGGTTTATATAAAGCTTGGCATGAATATGGCGGTGGTAAATTAACTTGGCAACAAGTTATGCAGCCAGCCATTGATTTAGCAGACAAAGGTTTTATTGTTAATTTTGATTTAGCACAGCTAATTGCAGCAAAAAGTCAGTGGTTGCTAGAAAATAAAGCCACAGCTAAGGCTTATTTCAAAAAAGACGGTGCTTTGTATCATGCTGGCGATCTAATGAAAAGGCCTGCGCTTGCTTGGTCATTAAAACAGATTGCTAGCCAAGGTAAAGATGCTTTTTATAAAGGTGAAATTGCAAAGAAAATCATTAAAGATATGGAACTTCACGGTGGTCATATTGATGCTGATGACCTAGCAAATTACCAAGTAAAAGAAAGAAGCGCTATTTTGGGAAACTATAGAGGTTACCAAATAGCCTCTATGCCTCCGCCAAGCTCTGGTGGTGTAGCCATTGTTGAAGCCTTAAATATTCTAGAGAATTTCCCGCTTAATGAATGGGGCACCTCAGCAAAATCATTCCATGTAAAAGCAGAAGCAATGAAACTGACATTTGCCGATAGAGGTTTACATATGGCAGATCCAGATTTTTATGATGTGCCGATTGCTTGGTTAACAGATAAAGCCCGTGCCAAAACACTTGCGGCAAAAATTGATTTAGATAAAGCAAAACCATCATCAGAAATTATAGGTGGCGCATTACCTCATGAAGGTCCTGATACGACCCACTACTCGGTTATAGACGCAGAAGGCAACGCGGTTTCAAATACTTATACGTTATCAGCATCATTTGGTACGGGTAAAGTTATTGAAGGCACTGGGATCCTAATGAACAACCAGTTATATACTTTTTCAGTACGTGCAGGTATACCTGGAGCCACAGGCTTTATTGCCAGTAATGCCAACAAACTTGAAACCTTTAAAAGGCCGGTTAGTTCGCAATCGCCCACTATAGTATTAAAAAATGGTAAACCATTTCTGTTAGTGGGAAGTCCGGGTGGTAGCCGTATAATTAATGTTGTCATTCAAATGATAAGTAATGTTATTGATCATGATATGAACATCGCCGAAGCAACAAACGAGCGACGTATACATCATCAATGGTTACCAGACAGATTAGAAGTTGAGCCTGGTTTTAACCGTGACACTATGCAGCTATTAATTGATAGAGGACACAATGTTAAAGAAACTCGAACTATGGGTAGTTCACAATCAATCATGGTAAAAGATGGTTATTTCTTAGGGGCATCAGATCCCAGAAGACCCAACGCAAAAACCCTAGGTTTGAATTAGCTGGTTAACACTTAAAAATCAATAGAAATATCAATTATAATAATATTGGATAATAAAGTATGAATATCGAAATAAATTTAATCGAAACATTAGTGATAGCACTATTGATCCTGTTTATAGGGTATTTTTTAAACAGTAAAATAGCTTTTTTAAGAAATAACAATATTCCTGAGCCAGTGGTTGGTGGCATTGTTTTTTCACTTTTTGCCGCTTTGCTTCACAGTGTTTTGTCAATTGATTTTCAATTCGATATGAGTTTTAAAAATCCATTAATGACCATGTTTTTTACTACGGTAGGCCTAGGTGCTAGTTATTCACTATTACTTAAAGGTGGTCCGAAAGTTGTGCTATTTTTAGGTTTGGCAACTGTGTATTTGCTTGTACAAAATGCTTTAGGAATTTCCTTAGCCGTAGCCACAGGCATGGATCCATTAATGGGGCTTATAGGTGGTTCAGTTACCTTATCGGGTGGTCATGGCAATGGAGCAACTTATGCGGATTTATTTATCGCCGAATACAATATGCCATCCAGTGTATTTGAATTGGCTATGGCTGCAGCTACCCTAGGCTTAGTGTTAGGTGGTTTGGTAGGTGGTCCAGTAAGTAAGCGATTAATTAAGCGCTATAACTTAAAGGCTGATGAATTTCACGAAGAGCTTGACGATACCATCACCTTCAACCCTGAAGACCACGATTTAGTTACACCGAAAAAAATGATGGAAACCTTATTCATTATTTTATTATGTATCGTGGTTGGTCATTTTTTCTATCAACACTTAAAATCAATAGATGTCGTTTTACCTGCTTTTTTAATGCCGCTATTATTCGGCGTTTTAGCGACAAATATATGTGACTTTTCTAAACGCTATACGATCAGTAGAGCCTGTATAGATTTATGGGGCACCATGTCACTTTCAATTTTTCTGGCTATGGCTTTAATGTCGTTAAAAGTGTGGGAATTAGCAAACTTGGCAGGTCCAATGGTGGTGATTATTTTAATTCAAACAATCATGTTAATGATGTTTGCTTACTTTATTACCTTCAGAATAATGGGCAAGAATTATAATGCTGCCATTATAGCTGGTGGGCATTGTGGCTTCGGTTTAGGTGCTACTCCAACTGCAGTAGCTAATATGGAATCTCTTGTCGCAAGGCATGGCCCGTCACCACAAGCTTTCTTAGTAGTTCCATTAGTTGGCGCATTCTTTATAGATATTACTAATGCTCTGGTTATTCAGCTCTACTTAAGTCTTCCTTTTGTGGCGTCATAAGTTACTAATAAGCAGTCACTATTTACACTAAGTATGTGGTTTATACCCGTGACCATTCAAAATGCATGTTTCAGTGGGAGAAAAAAACGATTGAGACAAGGCATTGATTACAGAGAATGGTTGTTCCATTCTCAAAATCAATAACGACGTATCAATCGTTTTTAGCCCCATCGCAGAAGCGCTTGAGCAAAGCCATTTTATTGTTGCGTCAAAGAAATAGGGAATGACCATGATTTAATTGACGCGCCTCAAACTGACATTGCTCAAGCACTCTGAATCGAGCATTTTGAATGATTACGGGTATATCAGGCAAGTAATATTGTTTTATAAACCAAATACCAAGACCTTTGCTTCAAAATTATTAAAATAAAAATCATTACTTCCTTTATCTACTCAAATCTATCCTATAACCTTAGGTTATAAGTTATACCAAGTTGATTAAGTTATTTCCCACTCAGCGAGAATTAAAAGGCTTAAAGGTAAGGCATTGATTGAGGAGAATGGTTATTCCCTTGTCAAAATCAATAACGTAGTATGTAAGCCTTTTAAACTCGCCCTTTGGGAGCTCATTAGCAAACTGATAACAGCGTAAAATTAATGAAATATAGAATAACTATGTTTAACAAAATTTTCTTGTTCTAAGCTCGCTAATGTAGTTCTGAGTAGGGAATAAATTTAATCAAATTGGTATTAGATCCAAAACTATCTAATTCATTTTATTTGTTCACTGAATTTTTATTTTCTGGATTAGAGATCCAAAGGGGCATTCAAATGATTAAACAATACAGAATCCTTATCTTAGAGGGTTTCATTAATGAGTAACAATAATACCCTTGCCTTAATTATTATTATATTAGGGGTATTTTCTGCAATCTTTGTCGGTAATTCTGTTAATAAAACATGGCTAGAGCAGTCTTATGTATTTGATACTTACCAAACAGACTCAGGCAGCCCCGCATATATCTATAAGGGTAAAGAGGTTATTATCTCAGGTATTGTACCTTATCAACAATCACCACTTAAGCAAGAGAACTTAAATAAACTCAACAAAGAGCCCCTATTAAAACAACAATGGGTTGAAGATAAAGCACATAAATTAATACTGCTAAAACCTGCTTTTCATTTTGGCCTTTGGTCTCTACTGCCCGCTTTTATTACTATTGTTTTATGCTTACTTACCCGAGAGCCGCTTACCTCATTGTTTAGCGGTATAGTGGTTGGCTCATTAATGTTAGGTCAATATGATTTAACTGATGCGGTGATCATTCCCAACTTAGCTAAAGAAGGCACTGCTGCGTTACTCTTACTCTATTTATGGTTATTGGGTGGGTTATTAGGCATTTGGTCTAAAACCGGTGCTGCACAGGCCTTTGCTAACTATATGACACTGCACTTTGTTAGAGGTCCACGATCAGCTAAAGTGATTTCTTGGTTACTCGGCATATTATTTTTCCAAGGTGGCACTATGAGCACCGTATTAGTAGGTACCACCGTTCGACCTTTAGCGGATAAGGCCAAGGTAAGCCATGAAGAAATGAGCTATATTGTTGACTCTACCGCCTCCCCTATAGCGACTATAATTGCTTTCAACGCTTGGCCAGCCTATGTTCAAGCGTTAATATTTGTTCCCGGCGTATCCTTTTTAGCAACCGAAACGGATCGAATAAACTTCTTTTTTAGCAGTATCCCCTTTAGTTTTTATGCCATATTTGCCGTACTAGGCACCTTGTTATTAAGTTTAAATATCACCACCTTTTCAGGTAAACGAATTCGAGATGCCCATCAAAGAGCCTTAGCAACTGAGCAACTAGACGCTGAAGGTGCAAGACCGTTAAGTGCTAAAGAGTTACATCGTTGTGATGTCCCATCAGGGTATAAGCCCCATGTTTTAGAGTTTATTTTACCGCTAGTAACCTTAATCGCTATTGCAGTGTTCACTTTTATATTTTTAGGCTCACCTAAGATCAATTGGGCTTTTGGTACCGCTTTATTATTGTCTGCGGGTATCGCATTAGCAAAAGGCATGTCATTAACAAATCTTATTGATGGCTTTGGTAATGGCTTGAAAGGTGTGGTGCTTGCTTCGGTGATATTAATGTTAGCCGTTATTATAGGTAGCATCAGTAAAGAAATTGGTGGTGGTTTATATTTGGTCTCACACCTTGGCGAGCAATTACCTTTTTGGATTTTACCGCTTATATTACAGTTTATTACTATGGTTATTGCTTTTTCTACGGGCACAAGCTGGGGTACTTATGCCATCGCATTTCCGTTAGCCATGCCATTAGCCTGGGCTGTTTGTCAGTCTCAAGGACTTGCTAACCCTGAACTTTTTATGATGGTTTGTTTTGCTACAGTACTTAACGGCAGTGTATTTGGTGACCAATGTTCGCCAATTTCGGATACCACTATACTAAGTGCTATGACCACAGGCTGTGACTTAATGGACCACGTGAAATCACAATTAATTCCTGCAACATTTGCCGCAACATTCGCCGCTAGTTTGTGGACATTAACCGTTTACCTTTTTGCCTAACAAAGTGCTTAGTTAATGATTTTACTAAGCTTTATAATAAATCACCCCCTAACCAACTTAGGAAATAAAAATGCGCTTAAGACATATTGAGATTTTTCACGCCATTTACACCACCGGCTCAATTACCAATGCGGCAAAAATATTACATGTTTCACAGCCCTCTGTCAGTAAGGTGTTGTCCCATGCTGAAATGCAACTCGGTTTTGATTTATTTGAACGGGTCAAAGGTCGTTTGACTCCAACCGATGAAGCGGAAATGCTTTTTGATGAAGTCGATAAAATATATCAACAGATGCGTTCGATAAAGAATACCGCAGAGAACATAAAAAAATCAGAGTACGGCCAAATAAGTATTGCCGGCAGTCCCGCATTGGGCTTTGATGTTATTCCAAGTGCAATCGCAAAATACCACCATAAACATCATCAGGTAAACTTCAACGTACAAACTGTGCATAACGATACGGTAATGCAAAACTTATTAGAGCATAAATGTGACCTAGCAATATTATTTTCGCCCAGTATCATGCCTGGCTTAACCTCAGTTGAGTTGGCTCAATCAGAGTTAGTCATTGTCTATCCAAAAGCAAGATTTCCAAGCTGTCCTAAAGAGTTGGCTTTAAAGCAACTAAAAGAATTTGAATATATTGATATTGGTGACAGCGGCCCGTTGGCAGATTTATTATCGGCTAGAATGGAGCAAGACAACATCAGCCTAGAGGCGTTAATAAAAGTGCAAACCTATTTTATTGCCGCCAGACTTGTCGCTCAAGGCGTTGGGGTTTGCGTGGTAGATCGTTTTACCGCAGAAGGAAATTTATCAGACAATACGGCTATAGCTTCTTTTAACCCACCACTAACATTTCCTGTCAAAGCCTTGTACCTTGAGGACAAACGCCTATCTAAGGTGAGTAAAGAGTTTCTATCTTACTTAACCACAGAGTTTGCTAACGATTCAAAATAATCACTAACAAGACATTTAATTATAATGTAAATCATGAGACAAAAAACACAGTACATTGAATGCTTATATTAGTACTGTGTTTAAATCGTCTGCTAGTGAGATTAACTAATACGCCTCAACAACAGCCTCTTCAACTAAGCTCACAAGCTCATCATAGCCAAACACCACTAAAGGTTTACCATTAACAAAAAACTGCGGTGTAGCCCTTACTTTTAATGTTTGCCCGTCTTGAATATCTTGTGCAATAACCTTGGCGACTTTACTACTTTTCCAATCGGTATCGAGTTGGTCATGGTCCATATTTAGTGTTTTGATTCCCGCTAAAGCACTACTAGGATTTGATACGTGATGTTCTACCCAGCGCTGTTGGTTAGCAAAGAGTAATTCAAGTGCAGGCCAAAACTGTCCTTGAAGGTGTGCTGCTTCTAGCATTTTTACAACGTCATCTGAGCCTTTATGCAACGGCGCATAACGCATAACCACGTTAACTTTCCCTTGATATTTCTTAACTAAATTATTAATTAATGGATAGAATTGACTACAAGTACCGCAAGCTGGATCAAAAAATTCAACAATAGTTACTTTCGCTTGTTTGCCACCTTTAGACGGTGCATCGATACGTTCTAATGCGGGTAATTGTTCGCTGGCTACCGTTGATGGCTGTTGGCTTTTGTATACCCCAACCGCCGCGATAAATATTGCACCTATAAATGCTGCAACGCTGATAAAAATAGTTTTATTATTCATATTTTAAGGCTCTATTATTCCGAGTAAATTTCTAAGTCACTATGCTAGTGACTATTTTGTTAATTGTTCAATTAAGTGTTTTCAGTGAATGATTTTTTAGCAAGAAAAAGCAGTACCCCTAAAAGAGAAAATGTGATCAAGGACATCACTGGGATATTTATAAAACCAAGTAAATTAAAATGGGTTTCAGAACAAGGTATGCCTTGCACACACGGTTGAGCCGCTTCAGGGATTATTTCAGCAACAACTAACACATGAAACAACGCAACAAACCAACCAAAGATAACCAACGGGCTTGCATAGCGAATAATACTTACATCAAAAGGAAAAAGTGCCAAAGGCAGCAAAATCACTAAAGGATATAGCGCAATTCGTTGATACCAGCACAACACACAAACGGGTAACTGTACTATTTCGCTGAAAAACAAACTAATTAAGGTGCCGCTTGTGGCTAAAATCCATGTAATAAAAAGTAAATTCCAAGGTTGATTATTCTCAGCAACGGCTGTTTTTGTATTATTCATTTGCCTTTATCTATCCAATATAAATGAGCGCTAAGTGTAACTAATTTTGGTGGCAGCTATCTGTATCATTTATGTAGCTTAGTAATAAATTATCGTTAAGTTTGTTCTAGGTCAGATAATTTATTAAATTAATCAGTGGGAGGTTATCATTGACTGCCAAGTATTGCAGCAGAAGAAAATGTACTCTCATAGATAGCATTATCTATGTAGTTAAGTTGTTGAAAGATAACATTGATGGTGGCTAAATAGAAAGCCTGATTTATATGGGCATAATCATCCAATTCACTGTGATAATTTTTATGTGTTCCTACGCCAAAATATATAAAGGGGATGCCCGCTTTGCTGAATACACCGTGATCACTTGCCATAAGCCAATTCGTTCTTTTGACCATAGAGCCTACGCTTTTAACACGCTTGAAACCAGCCGTTAAGTGAGCGCTTGAATGTATTTTAAAATGATTTTGCAGTTGAGTTAACTCTTCTAGTTTTTGAGTTGAAAGAATTTGTGAAAGATCCTTACTTAAAAAGCGCAATTTCTTCGTTTGTTTACTCCCGGCAATCATATCTAGGTTTATATTTACTTTAACTCTACGGAGTAGCTTTTTCTGCTGAGTAATAAAAGCTTTAGCGCCTAATAAATTAACTTCTTCACCATCGGTAAATAATAAAATAACACTATGTTTTAACGGTTTTTTTTTTAACAATTGAGCATAAAGTAATAATGCTGCCGTCCCTGAAGCATTATCATCGGCGCCATTATAGACTTTATTTCGTGTCGTACCGAGGTGATCATAATGAGCACTGAGTACAATATATTCATCTTTTTGTTGAGTGCCTTGTATATGGGCAATGATATTAGTGCCCTGCCTTGTTTGAAAAATTCCTGGTTGTTTGAAACCGTGGCGATATTGATTGTTAAATGCAGGTATCGCGAGTGCTTTAAGTGTAGAGACAAGATAAGCCTGACTTTTAATGCTGCCTTGGCTAGCAAATTTACGACCTGAAAATTGATCTGAAGACAAGGTTTTTAAATGCGCAAGCACTGATAAATTGTCTTTATCAGTGATTACTGATGGTAACTGTCCTGTGCCAATCCAAGGACTACTCCAAGCTATTGCTGCATAAAGTAAACTTGTTAGTAGCAAAACTATTTTATAGCCAAAACTATTCAAGGATTAATTGTCTCTTGGTATTTAAGAAAATTTAGCTTAGCAACATACTGTCTTTGCGTATCTTTCGTTTTTGTTAGCGCAACCGCTTTTTTCATGGCTCTTTTCGATAAGGTTAACTTATCTTGCATGTAATAAGCTTTAGCTAGACCGAAATAAAACTCATGCTGTTCATCATCAAGCTGAATTGCTTTTTTATAATGTTGTATCGCTTGCTGATAGCTCTGATTAAAGAAGGCTTCATTACCAAGTAAGGCATGGTAATATGGATTTTTCACACGCGCTTTATGTATAAACGCTTCTATTGGTTTTGCTTCGTTGGCACGTCCTTGTTTATTAAGTAATAAGGCAAGGTTGCCCAACGAGGTAAGGTTGTTGTGTTTTAGGCTAATAGCATGACTATAAGCACTTTCAGCCATGTCATAATGACCCGAAAGTTTATATAAAACACCTAAATTCCCCCAGGCAGAAGAAAACTGCTTATCAGTGATTGTAGCTTTCTTAAGGTATTGATAAGCCAGAGGGTAATTCTTATTTAGCATCTCCTCTGCCCCCTTATTATTATAAAACATGGCGAGTAACGTGTGCTTTTCAATCGTATGAGATGGGAAGTTTTTCTTAGCAACAAAAGGGTCAAAATCTATTCGAGTTGCTATGCCTCCCCAAGCCACTCGCTTCTTAATATCTTCACTCTCTTCTACCAGTAAATTCACATGTCCTGTTAACAAACTATATTGACCATTACGTACCCAGTATTCAGGAACATCAACATCTTGAAAGCTAATATTCATGCCCGCTTCATCAGCTAAAGCATATGCTAAGATGGTAAGTGACATGCAATTGGCTAGTTTATTATGATAGGCCTGCCGTGCGGTAACATTGGCATTACCGTCATAACTTAACGCTATATTTTCTTCACTAAACAGGTGTTCAAGTAAAATTCGTGCTTTTTTATGGGCCGGATAATTGTTAACTAATTTGTCCTGCACCATGGCACGCATCTCATCATCAAGCTGAAATATTTCTTGTTCTGTTTCTATATAAGTAGGTTTTAAAACGAGGTATTGATTATCTAAATATAAATTTTTTGGTGAAGTAACTTGGCTAACATGGAGGTCTTGATTACTTTGACAAGCAAATAAAAGTGGGAAACATAGTAAAAGACTGCATAATTGATTATTCATGATCACTCCAATAAAACGAGGGATGATCAAAGCGTATTACAAATCATAACAACTTACTAGTTAGGTAACTAACTATTCATATTTGATTACAATTTATGCAGTTCTAATAGCTTAACTTGCAACGAAGTTTGAGCGGTTATCTCTCACCTTTGCCTAAGAAATAAACTAAGCGTAGCGAGGTATTATGATCAGACGTATTCGCATTAGTGCTGTGATAAAAACGCCAATCGAGTTGTAAGGCAAAATTATTATTGAGTTTATAATGCGCGCCAACACCTGCGTTTACTTGGAATCTTTTGGTGTCTATATCTCTTTTCCATAACGTTTCACCAAAACCTGTCGTTAGGTAGGGTCTAAGGTCATTTTCACCATTAAAATAGAATTGGCTGTCTAAGCTATAGTTTTCATAATTAATTTCTACTGGACTCAAACCGTCAGTAAACTTACCTTTAGAGTAAGTTACTCTGCTTGAAAATTGGCGGGTAAAATATAAACCTAAACTGTATTCAGAAGTAGTATCCCCCTCAACGTCCCATAAATCATCTAGCTGTGTCTGGCCAACACCATAACTAACACCAATGATACCTGTATCAATAGGATCTTTAGTTCTTGACGATCTTTTAGCTTTACTTGGCGAGTAATGACCACCATCACCCAGCTGTAATGAAATATTAAAGCTGACTTGGCTATCAGTTTGTCCTGTATCACCGTAAGGGATTTCGTTAAAACTTACATAGCCAGTACCCGCTCTGATAATTTCTTTACCGAACATGTTGTTAATACCAACACTCATGCTATCAACTGGGTCAAGAAAGAATAATGCGGTGCTACCCAAAATACTTGACCCCCAAACATCACCGCCTTCTTCTCTAATATCCATCTCGGTATTGAATGCCCATTCACCGTAGGCCCAACCAAGTACAGGGGTAATAACTAAATCCTGAATTGAGGGTACTTCAGCAAAAGCTTCAATGCCGTATTCCCAGTAGAAGGTCGACATAATGGTTGCGTATAAAAAAGAGTCCCACTGACGATAACCTGACTTACGCGCTACTTGATAATAAACACCACCAAAATAAGGATGACCGATAAGGTTTAACATACCTGTATCTCTGTCCCATACAGGGCCACCTTTCACGTTGTCAGTCCATTTATTGAATATGCCTTCCTCTTTATCCCAATTGGAGATGTCTTCTGGTAATAAAGCGATCAAGCCGATAACACCAAAACCGTAAGCAAAAATCGAATTAGTTTGAGACCAAAGCCTGTCACTATCCTCACCATTTGGGTTCGAAAAAATAGAAACCTGATAAGGTGATTGGAAAAAATCATCTGATGGCGTTAAATTTTCAAAGCGGGAGTTAGTCGCCATTTCTCGATAAATATCATCAAGGTTATCGACAGTAATTGCAGGACTCAGCTTAATATCACTTTCTGTTTGTTGTGATGTCATTGGCTTTTGCGGATCAGTGTCTTGGCTAGTTGTTGTTTGAGCAAAAGAGTGAATGGATAATAAAGAGGATGTTACGAGTGATACGGCTAAAGCAATGCTTTTAATATGGTGCGTCTTTGCCTGATTTGAATTTGTAGTCATAGCCATGATGATCACGCGCTGTCCTTAATTATTAACAATGTTCAATCACTCTATAATAGCAATGGCTCTGTATATCATTATTAAATTTTATAAAAGCAAAAAGCCGCTAACTTTTCAGTTAGCGGCTTTTTTGAATGTGGCGGTGAGATAGAGATTTGAACTCTAGAAGGGCTACAAACCCTTGCCGGTTTTCAAGACCGGTGCTTTCGACCACTCAGCCATCTCACCAAGTTACTTTAAAGAAAGATTCTGCTATTCCTCAAAAGTGGGCGCATTTTAAATACTGGGGTTCTATTTGTAAAGCGTTAAATCTATAATTTGTTAAATAAAGTTTTAGAAGTACATAAAAAGAGCACTTCAAAAGAAAATTGTCTTTAAAAAGCATCATTTACAGCCCGAGTCCAACCACTAAGTCTACAACTCTTGAATATCATGCTCGATAGTGATGAATCTAAATACATGTTTGTGTTTTTTCGAGTCGTTCACCCCAAGCGTTTTATTATTCAGCGGATGGTAAAGTGGATGTATTGATTATTTAATGAGCTACTTAATTGAAACCTATACAATTTTTTAAATTAGCCTATACTCCATAAAGTTATAAAAACGCAAATGTTATAGTCCTATAATCTTTGATTTAATGAGGTTACATCATGTTTGAGAGTTTAAAATTTAGAACCAAATTACTAGCTGGCTACGGAGTGATTTTATTTTTAATGTCGATTATTGCTATTGTGGTATTTATTAGTGTTAAGTCATTAACAAATAATTTTGGTTGGGTTAATCACACTCATAAGGTTTTAGCAAAAGCAGCCAACATTGAAGCTGCTGCAGTTGATATGGAAACAGGGATGCGAGGATATTTACTAGCCGGAAAAGAAGGGTTTCTAGATCCGTATAATAATGGTAAAAAAACTTTCAAAGACTTAACCTCTTCTCTCAATAAAACCGTGGCGGATAATCCAGCTCAAATTCAGTTATTGAATGAAATATCAAAAACGATTTCCTCATGGCAAGAAAAAGTTACCGAGCCTGTTATTCAACTAAGACGAGAAATTGGCAATGCAAAAACCATGAATGATATGTCTGCATTAGTTGCTCAAGCAAAAGGTAAACAGTATTTCGACAAATTTAGGAAGCAGCTGACAACCTTTATTCAAAGAGAAAGCGTGTTAATGGATAAACGTAAACAGCAAGCTAAAAATAGTAATAATGTAAAAGAATTAAAAAAACTAACCGCTTGGGTTGAGCATACCTATGGAGTGATTTCGACAGCGCAAGCTATTGTTGCATCGGCAGTCGATATGGAAACGGGTATGCGCGGTTTTCTTCTTGCTGGACAAGAGGACTTTTTAGAACCCTATCATCAGGGTAAAACTACCTTTTATAAACTTATTGAAGAATTATCCCAAACTGTAGCAGATAATCCAGCGCAAGTTGCACTGCTTTCTGAAAGCAAAGCAACCATTGATGACTGGATAAAATTAGTGGTTATTAGTCAAATTGACTTACGCCGCGAAATTGGCAGTTCAAAAACCATGGATGATATGGCAGATCTAGTTGGCGAAGCAAAAGGAAAAGTTTATTTCGATCGCTTTAGAGGGCAAATAAGTACTTTTAAGGAGAGAGAAAGCAGCTTAATGAAGGTAAGAAATGAGGAACTAGCCAGTACAGAGTCTATGCTCATTAATTTAACCATTTTAGGTACACTGGCTGCTATTGCGTTAGGCGTTTTTGTTGCGTTGTGGTTAACACATCATGTCATGAGTTTATTAGGTGGAGAGCCTAGTTATATTGCCCAAATGGCAAAAACAGTTGCTTCCGGTGATTTATCCATCGATTTTAAAAAAGACGAAACAGAACAAGGTATTTATGCAGAAATGAAAAGCATGGTTACAAGTTTGCAAGATAAAACCGATTTAGCTCAACAAATAGCATCCGGTAATCTTGATCTTAATGTGGAGTTAGCTTCTAAAGAAGATTCATTAGGCATTGCTTTTCAAGAGATGATCATAAACCTCAATGAGGTATTAGGGCAAACACAACAAGCAAGCATTGAAATAGCTGACGCCAGTGGCAGCGTTTCATCAAGTAGCAACGCATTATCTGAAGGCGCGTCAAGTCAAGCATCTAGCCTTGAAAATATATCATCATCCTTAAATCAACTATCAACACAAATAAACCTCAATGCTGACAATGCCACACAAGCTAAAAATCTAACCTTAAAAGCACAAAAAGAAACAAATATAGGCAGTGATAAGATGCAAGAAATGATTGTGGCCATGGAAGATATTTCCACCTCTAGCCAGAGTATTTCTCAATTCATTAATACCATTGATGAAATAGCAGCACAAACTAATTTACTTGCCTTAAATGCCGCCATTGAAGCTGCTAGAGCAGGAGAGCAAGGACGTGGATTTGCCGTTGTAGCTGATGAAGTACGAAGCTTGGCTGCTAGAAGCACTGAAGCTGCCGCTGAAACAGCACAGTTGATATCAAGCGCCGTTGAAAAAACTCAAATTGGTAGCACCATAGCATCCCAAACGTCAGAAAGCTTAAGGGGCGTTTTTGAAAGTATTAGTCAGGCATCTGAATTAGTTGAATTAATTGCTGAAGCGAGCAGTGAGCAAGCCACTGGCGCCAATGAAATAAATAGCGGGGTCGCAGAGATTGACACGGTTACTCAGCAAAACAATGCTGCCGCTCAAGGCAGTGCCGCTGCCGCTGAGCAATTGTCTCATCAAGCAATACAATTACAAGAAATGTTGACGCGATTCAAATTACTTAATTAATTACTTTCAATAGAAAATTTTATATTGAGCGTTAATAAGAGAAGAAGGTGAATTTGTGCCCGCAAGGGCCTACTTATACCCGTGACCATTCAAAATGCTCACGGGTATATAACACAGAGAATTAACCTGTATAGGTATAAGAAATTACATTGTGAAATATGACTTGTTTGTCTGATGTATTACGGTAGCCGTGTTTTCTATTCGCATCGAATTTCGCAACTTCACCTTTGTTCAAATGATGCCATTTATCATCCAGAAAATATTCCATTTCGCCTTCAATAACGAGAATATGCTCTATAACTCCATCATTGTGAGGCAACGACATTTGTTTGTGTAAAGGGGATAGGGTTAAAGCATGAATCTCAGTTTTTGTTTTTGGATCAAATGGAAATAGCGTTGCAATGGTAATACCTTTTTCAGTATTTAAAATGCTTTGGCCGACATTATTGTCACCCATACTGCCAAAAAAGTAACTTAAAGGTAACTGAAAACCACTAGCGATTTTCCATAGTTTTGCCACAGTAGGACTTGACTCTCCTCGTTCAATTTGGCCTAACATTGCCTTTGAAACCCCGGTCTGTTCGCTGGCTACATCGAGGCTCCAACCTTTATGAGTTCTCGCCAATTTTAGTTGAGTACCTATCACATTATTTATATTTTCACTCATTTCCCCTGCCCTTGTGCGTTATAACATACAATGATAGGCTGTGCGCTATAACGCACAGCAAAATATTATTATGGAAGTATTTACTATGTTAGTCAATCGTATTCTAAGTACGGGTGTTGCAGGATTAGTTGCCGTTGTCATTGGTTTTGCAAGTTCAGTAGCCCTAATCTACCAAACTGTCATTAATTTAGGGGGGGACGCAAACCTTGCGTCGAGTTGGATATTAACGTTGGGATTAGCAATGGGCATAACCTCTATTGCCTTATCTTTATATTTCAAAGTGCCAATACTAATCGCTTGGTCAACACCCGGTGCGGCATTACTTATTGCCAATGCGCAAAGTTTTAGTCTGAATGAAGCTATCGCGGGATTTCTGTTTTCAGCCTTTTTAATTTTCTTGTGCGGTATTACGGGTTGGTTTGAAAAATTAATAAGTAAACTACCCTTTCAATTGGCTTCCGCAATGCTGGCAGGAATTTTAGTCAACTTTGGCATTGATGTTTTTAATCAAATGAATGAAGAGCCTTTGCTTGTTATTACAATGTTTTTAACTTATTTGATCGTTAAGCAATTGGCGCCAAAATTTACCATATTGTTTGTATTAGTGATCAGTATACTGTTGGCGTGGCAACTTAACCTCATTACGCTGAGTGAGTTTTCTTGGCAACTAAGTGAATTTAGGTATATATCACCTGAATTTAATCTTGGGGCAATATTTGGTATTGGCATCCCCCTTTTTATCGTTACCATGGCAGCTCAAAATTTACCTGGCATAGCGGTATTAAAAGCACACAATTATAACCCCCCTGTTTCTTCAATTCTCAGTGTAACGGGGTTGGTTAATATGCTTGCTGCGCCTTTTGGTGGCTATGCAATAAATTTAGCGGCAATAACAGCCGCAATTTGTATGGCCGAAAGCGTAGATAAGGATCCTAAACAACGTTATTGGGCTGCGGTCTCTGGTGGAGTATTTTATATTTTAATGGCTATTTTTGCTGGTTACTTAATGACGATTTTCTCAAGCTTGCCAACTGCACTTATCTATTCATTAGCGGGTTTTGCTTTATTCGCCACAATCACCAACAGTATCAAGCAATCACTGTCGGAAAATACAATGTCTGAAGCGTCGATAATCACGTTTCTAGTTACCGCTTCAAGTTTAAATTTATGGGGAATTAATTCTGTGTTATGGGGACTTATTGCTGGTAGCTTAACGCTACTTGCCCAAAATTCATTTAAAAAAGTAACGGCAAGTTAAGACATAAATTAGTCATTCGAAGTTTGTTATAAAATCAAATCAGATTTTTATATACACATTCTACTACGAGCAGCCTTCTAAGTTTACTCAAACAACCAATAGTAGCCATAGGCAGTCAATAGTGCAGGAATCGAGGAGTATATGGTCGCAACCAATGCCACTTTAGGTGACAAAGCTATCGCAGGAAACAATGCATCTCCATCATTACTTATTGCATTGCCTATTTGTGCAGAGAGCGGTATTGCACCCGATAAATACAAAGAAGTAGTGATTATTTGTGGTCCACACCCAGGGATCATACCAATAATAACGCCCGCGACCGGCGCAAAGGCATTAAACTGCTGAAATATATTTTCAAGTTGAAAGTCGCCATATAACATAGCTAACTCAAAGAGCAGAAATGCCACCACAACCCAGCTAGTTACAAAGTTTGTATCAAGTGCTACTTTCTGGAAGACTTTATTTTGTTGTGCTTTTTTATCCTCTGAAGTAATGGACTGGTAATTTGTTACTTCACGCGTTGCTGCCCAGAGAAATATGAACCCTAATGTGATAATAGCCCCAACTAATATTATTATTGTTTCGCTGATATAAAATAACGACACAACATCTATTTGTCCGGCCATGAGCAAGCCAACAATAACACCAGGAACCATCAACCACTGCCATAATATACCCTGATATTTCAATCGTTTTGAAATAGTTGCTTGAGCGACTGTTACACTCTGTTCAATATCACGTGATGCTATGGTATGACGTAAAAACCCTGGTCCATGAATACTATTTACAATACTGCCAGAGATAACCCCAACCACAAAAGACAACATCAGTAAAAAGCCACCTGTAATGGGTTCTGCCGCTAATAATAGAAACGCCGCATCTCCCATTGTCGACGTCAAGACCGCAGTAACGGCACCGAAGCTCATTTGCCCACTTACGTATTGCGTAATGACGACAATTGCACCACCACATCCAGGTAAAACGCCCATGAAGCTTGCCGTAACAACTTCTCGAAAAGGTTTTACTTCACCTTTATTGTTGGTATATAGATGACTAATTTTATCAGCAAATAAGTGATAGATAGTTAATGTCATGGCAACAAATACTGCAACTTGCCAAAATGCGTCAGAGAGCACTCTTAAGGTAACATCACGAGTTTGTGTCTGAGTAAGTAAAATACAGATAATAATCGGCAATAGCATACGCCGATAATGTGGTATTAATGCCTGCAGTTTTATTGAATACTGTTTCGCAAACAGAAAACTCATCGATAGATTCATTGGACTATTGTTTCCCACTTAATTGACATTATAATTTCATTTAAAACTTGATTGCTGTTTGTCCGTTTAAATCAATTAACTTCCATGTCATTAACTTCAATTGAGCGTAAATTGTTGCATCAACTATGATCGCCTTATTAACTATCGCTAGCGTGATTTTGTCCATAAGGCACTTGTTATCAACTTTAATCAGTATTTATCAGCCTAATTAATTATGGATGGAATAATCGAAGCGTTAAACTAGCTCCAATTAATGTAGTGAACTACAGTGATTAATGAATAGAACTTGCCTCTTGTCCCATAATTTTTTGTAACGATGGAAACTGCGATCGACAACCATCACAATGAGAATGATTTTTAGTAAACAATAAAATTGCGGGTAGCGTTATGCTCATCCCCTTAAAAGCGGTTAATTTAATATCGTCATTTAAATAATTTGCTTCAGATACCCTCATTAAATATTCATGTGGGATCATTAAATATTCTAGCGACAATTCTAAGTAGCCAAATAATTCGTACACTGACGTTAAGTTATGACAAGTGCATATCCAGGCCATTAATACTTCTGACGATAACGGATCATCACCACGCGCTGTGCTAAGCAAATCGTAAGCCTGCAAATAGAAAGTCTCAGCTTGATCCAGCTGCTGATTATCAAGACAATCGTTACCGTTTTTCAACAATGATTGCCAGTGAGAATGTTCCATAGCCTCTGCCCTACTTCACTTGAGTTAGATAAGTGCTAACGCGTTCTTTGTTCATCGCAACACCTGTACTAATTTCTGACCAATCTTTCCTTACAATCGCCAAGTTATCAGCCGCACCTACCTGAATAACACCCAACATGCCGAGCGCAAAATGCGGTGTGCATTTGTAAAGGTAAACCCCATTTTTATCAAAGGTATGACTCAGTTTTTTCCCCATTTTACTGGTAAACGACTTTGCATTTTTGGGGATAGAAAGGGATTCAACATTGTGGGATGGGTCTGAAGGCACAAAAGTGACAGTATCACCTGAAGATATCTTTAAATAACCCGGTGACATAACCATATTTTGGCCATTGGCATCAGTAGTTAACAGTTTAACTTCATAATTCTTGGCATAAACCGTAAAATTCAGTACAGACAAAGTAATTAGTAAAACAATCGATTTTTTATTCATACATATCCTTATCAAAAACAACAAAAGGTAATGATAATCATTCTCAATTAGTTTTACAAGGTTTCTATTCGTTAATCTAATACGGCATTAAAATTATATAAATGAATAGTAGCTATATTATACCAATCCGTATAAGAAAGTGATCGCTTAGCGAGAATTTAAAGGCTTATAGGCAAGGCATTGATTGTAGGTAATGGTTATTCCCTTACCAAAATCAATAACGCAGTATATAAGCCTTTAAAACTCGCCCTTTGGGAACGCATGGAACATCATGATAACTTCACAAAACATGCTTGATGTAGAAATAACTATAACTACGCATATTTTGATTGTTCTAATGTCGCCCATGCCGTTCTAAGTGGTCACTTCTTTATACGGAATGGTATTACTCATGTATAATGTGCTGGCAGGTGAAATGTAAGTATCGAACTTCTATACCTAAACCAACCCTATCGGACGCTTGGGTATAATACCAATTTGATTAAATTTCTTCCCTACTCAGAGCTACATTAGTGAGCTTAGAACAAACAAAATTTGTTAAACATAGTTATTCTATATTTCATTAATTTTTTGATGTTATCAGTTTACTAATGAGCTCCCAAGGGCGAGTTTAAAAGGCTTATATACGACGTTATTGATTTTGATAAGGGAATAACCATTATCTACAATCAATGCCTTGCCTATAAGCCTTTTAATTCTCGCTGAGTGGGAAAGAACTTAATCAACTTGGTATAATCTCATCGATAAAATATAATGCTTTTCACATTACTAAATTTAAATAATCAACAGTCCCTAATTACTGGAAAATATAAATCATGCGAGTAGTCGTTTCTCAGTTTGCCACCTCTTCAAATTCTCAAGAAAACCTAGCAAGCTGCATTCGCATAATAAATGAGGCGGCAACGTGCAAGCCAACGTTAATCGTGCTGCCTGAATATTGTAATACAGTTTTTTGTAATACACCGCTTGGTAATACTCAACCTTGTTATGCCGATCATAATCAAGCATGGGAAGAGGCCTTAGCACTTGATGGACCTTTTATACAAAAGATTGCAGCACTAGCGCTAAAGCATAGCTGTTACATTGTTCTCAATATCACTTTACGCCAAGAACTTTGTCGCGAGTTTCCGAAAAATAAGCAAGGTGGCCTACCTAAATCAAATAATAAATCAAACATTAGTGTCACCTCATGTTTATTTTCCCCACTTGGCAAGCTCATTAACCAAACGGATAAACAAACCTTATCCGGCCATGAAAGTGATTTTTTCGTTAGTGCCAGTAAAAAGTCTGAAGTAGTAACAACCCCTTTTGGAAAAATCGGGCTACTGACAGGTAGTGATAGCATGACCTTTGAGGCATCACGGACATTAGCCTTAAGTGGTGCGCAATTACTGTGTAATTCAATAAGCTCTTTTGCATTAGATCAAAGTCAATTACATGATCCTGCTCGAGCGTTCGAAAACAACGTTTTTATAGCTACCGCAAATAAAACTGATTCACTAATAACACCAGATCAACCACAAGAAAATCGTGCAAGTATTCGTGTTGGCGCTGGTCAAAGTCAAATAGTGTCTCCTGAGGGCAAGGTACTCGCTAAGCTCGCTAACAATAAAGAGGGTTTTATTTTTGCTGATATAGACTTGTCTATGGCAGAAGGTGGAGCTATTACTGAGACAGTTACTGGAGCATCGGTAGGGCTAAACAACAAATTCCGACCTGACGGCACGCAGCTTTTAAAACAGCTACGTCCTGAGCTTTATCAGGCGCTAACTTCGACTATAAAACAAACACATCGGATAAATAAAGCACCACAACATGAACACGCTAATAAAGTACCCGTAACGGCAAATGTAGCGATATTTGCAACATACAAGTCGAACGAGCAAGCCATTGAAGATGTTTGTCAGTACATTGAGAATAACCTCACTGACATAATTCAATTACCTGAATTATTCTTTATTGCAGATAAAACAATCACCAATGATGTTCAACAGAGAGAGCAGATAACTGACTTGAGCAAGCAGCTAATTGATCAAGCCAGTGCAGTGCTGAGACCTTTTCAATACTTATGCACTAGCTTAATTCTTGAGGGTGTACATCAGGCGGTGCTAATAAATGAACATGGTTTATTGGCAACACAACAACAATTGCATTTTTGTCAACGATATCAATGGACGCCACTCGGTGAAGAGTTAAATATTATTGAATTGCCTTTAGAACAAGGGAATATTAATCTGGCTATGCTAACAGCCGATGACGCTAACATACCTGAAATAGTCAAGATTGCGGCTTTAAACGACATCCACTTATTACTGGTTGCTTTTGATATTCAAGAACCATGCGAGGTTGAATATAACTTATTATCTCGCGCCGCTGAGAATAGAATTTGCATTGTGGCTGCAAGTCGAGAGAAAAGTTTTGTCAATGATTTGCCAGCTGATAACGTTAATGACAATATCTATAGTAAAAACAAGGTAAAAGCACAGAAATCTACCGGGTTAATTGCTAACTTAACCACAGATCCTGCCTTATTACCTCAGTGGAGAATGCGACAGTTTAATGGTTACATTAACCAACCTCTCGTTAAGCTTCAATACGGAAAAATCACCAAAGCAGTGGTTCACCCTATTGCGGCTTGTACTCGCATCCTTGCCAAACCCTGAAACCTGCATCTTGAATGGTAACGGGTTTAATACCAAGTTGATTAAGTTCTTTCCCACTCAGCGAGAATTAAAAGGCTTATAGGCAAGGCATTGATTGTAGATAATGGTTATATCCCTTATCAAAATCAATAACGTCGTATATAGGCCTTTTAAACTCGCCCTTGGGAGCTCATTGGTAAACTGATAACATCAAAAAATTAATGAAATATAGAATAACTATGTTTAACAAATTTTGTTTGTTCTAAGCTCACTAATGTTGCTCTGAGTAGGGAAGAAATTTAATCAAATTGGTATAACTTCATTCTGATAAAATATATTATTCTTTCGAACGGGAGTATTTTGACGGTGAAACCCCAGTCCAGTGTTTAAACGCACGAGTAAATGAGCGGGGTTCGCTGAAACCCAATGCATTGGAAATATCTGTGATGCTACGGTTGCTCATCTGTAAATAATCAATCGCCAAGTCGCGCCGTATTTCATCCTTAATCATCGGATAACTTGTCCCCTCGACTTTAAGGCGGCGGCGTAACGTTTGCGCACTCATACTTAAATTCAAGGCAAGCGTTTCAAAGCTTGGGCAATAGAGAGTATCACTTTCATGATGAAGTAAGATTGCTCTTATTTTTGCCTTAAAGCTATGTTCACTCCCTGGAATAGTAATTAAATCCGCAGGTGAATCACGTAAAAAACGTGTGAGTTCTTTCTTGGTCCTAACGCAGGGTAAATCTAAATATTTAGCGTGAAAACATAACTTTACTACCGGACGGTTAAAGCTGTGACGACATGCAAACAGTAATTTTGCTTCCTGGTAATGGGCTGGTTTAGGGTGGGTAAAACAAACTAGGCTCAAAGGAATTTTTACATCAATTAACCAACTGGAAAATCGGTGCCAAATAATTAACCAGAACTCGAGAAAGAAATGCTGAGGGTCTCGCTCAGGATGGGGAAAAGTGAATGCTAACTCGGCAAAATCACCACTTCTCAGCAACTTCATTTGCAAATCATCGGTCACTAAGTTGTAAAAGGAAATACCTTGCTCAAGCATATTTTCAAGGCTTTTATAGTGCAACACATGACGAGCCATAAAAGGAAACATCCCCAGTTTACAGGGCTGGTTAGTACAACCAAGAAACTCATCATTTAGGTTTGCCCACACATATTGTACTAAGCGCGCCATTTGCTCACCGTCAACCCGTTGCTGGTTTGGCGTAATCTTAATATCCAATGTCGAGAGAATTTCGTCACCATCAAAGCCTTTACGTATAGCACAATTGAGCGCTTCGCGAAAATAATGCATATCTACTTTGGCCATGGTTACCTTATAAGTCGCTAATACTTGTTATCAACTATACATGCATATGTAACATTTAGTGAGTTATATCGATACATTTTGTCATTTTAATTAACTTTAAATCTACCTATAGTATTGTTATCTGTTTTTATATCTAATTTTACTAAGAAAAATCAAAAGAGAACTATTATGGACCTTTCACTAACTGAAGACCAAGCGATGATTAAAGACATGGCAGCCAAGTTTGCACAAACTGAACTTGCGCCTGTGGCTGAAAAACTCGATCAACATGGTGATCGCGAACTGTTCTTATCAAATTTAAAGAAACTCGCTGAGCTCGGATTTATGGGCCTAAATATCGGTTCACAATACGGTGGCGCTGAAGCTGGCACTGTAGTCTTTAGTCTCGCAATGACTGAAATTTCACGTGCCTGCGCTTCAACAGCTGTCACCATGTCAGTCACTAATATGGTGGGTGAAGTCATTGAGTCTGTGGCTAGTGAAGCGCAAAAAGAAAAGTATCTACCTAAACTTTGTAGTGGTGAATATGCTGCAGGTGGCTTTTGTTTGACCGAGTCTGGTGCGGGTTCAGATCCATCAGGCATGAAAACTAAAGCTATTTTAGAAGGTGATGAATGGGTTATTAATGGCGCTAAGCAATATATCACTAGCGGAGAATATGCCGGTGTATTCGTATTATGGGCGGTAACTGACCCTAGTGCGCCAAGAGGTAAAGGTATTTCGTGCTTCTTAGTTGAAGCCGATGCACCGGGTTTGATTATATCACCAGCCGAGAAAAAAATGGGCCAACATGCTTCTGCTACTAACGAAGTGGTCTTTGATAATTGTCGACTACCTAAAGATGCCTTAATGGGCTCACTAAACCAAGGCTTTAAAGTCGCTGTATCTGAACTTGCTGGTGGTCGTATCGGTATTGGTTCACTTTCTTTAGGTATAGGTTTAGCTGCCATCGATTTTGCCCGAGATTATGTTAACGAGCGTCAACAATTTGGTCAAAAGATAGCAAAGTTCCAAGGTATTCAATGGATGTTAGCCGATGCTTACACTGATCTAGAAGCAGCACGTTTATTACTGATGAACGCAGCAGATAAAAAAGACAAAGGACAGCCATTTGGTAAAGAAGCCTCAATGGCCAAACTTTTTGCTTCTGAAAAAGCTAATCAGGTTTGTTATACCGCACTGCAACTTATGGGCGGCGCCGGCTACATTAAAGACTATCCACTAGAACGCTATGCGCGAGATGTTCGTGTGGCCTCTATTTATGAAGGCACGAGCGAAATTCAACGGGTGATTATCGCGCGTGATTTGTTACAAGAAATAAACTAATTTAAGGATTTACCATGGATTTAAATAACAAAGTCGTTGTCGTAACTGGTGCCGCTTCAGGCTTAGGTTTAGTTACTTGCCAAGAATTGGCCAAACAAGGTGCAAAAATTGTTGCCTTTGACTTGAACGAAGATGCAGGAAATTCACTTGTGGCAACGTTAGGCGAAAAGTCTATTTTCGCTAAAGTAAATGTTACAGACGAAACTTCAGTTGTTGCTGGTATAAAAGCAGCCGTTGATGCTTTTGGCACTATTCACGCTTGTATTAATTGTGCCGGTATTGCTCCTGGTGGAAAAACCGTTGGTCGCAATGGCGCTTTAGCCTTAGAGAAATTCTCACAGGTTATTAATATCAACCTGATTGGTACCTTTAATGTACTACGTTTAGCTGCTGAGCAAATGGCGAAAAACGAACCCGATGCTAAAGGCGAACGTGGCGTAATTATTAATACTGCTTCAGTTGCCGCCTACGATGGTCAAGTGGGTCAATCAGCCTATAGCGCTAGCAAAGGTGGCATTGTTTCGATGACTCTACCTATTGCTCGCGATTTAGCGCCACTTGGTATTCGTATTATGACTATAGCACCGGGTATTTTCGATACCGCCATGATGAAAGGATTTAGTGACGAAGTCCGCGATCCGCTTATCAACATGGTGCAAAGTCCTAAACGTTTTGGTGACCCCGTTGAGTATGCTGATTTAGCAGCTCACATCATTACCAATAGTTACCTCAATGGCGAAGTTATTCGTCTTGATGGCGCTATTCGAATGGAGCCTAAATAAAGTTTGCGTTTTGGGGAGCAAGTCATTGCTCCCTTTTTTTCTGCTAATTTTAATTTTCTGTTGGAGTAGTCCATGTTAAGTGATGTTAAAATTTTAGACCTATCCACCCTGCTTCCCGGCCCATACGCCTCAATGGTGCTTGCCGATCTCGGCGCAAAAGTTTTACGAGTCGAATCGCCAACTCGCGTTGATTTAGTCAGAGAAATGTCACCCCAAGTAGGCGCTTCTTCCGCTGCTCATCAATATTTGAACCGTTCTAAAGAATCCATTGCTCTCGATTTAAAACAAGCAGAAGCCATTGAAATTATAAAAGCGCTGGTCGAAGAGTATGATGTGGTGCTTGAACAGTTTAGGCCTGGCGTCATGGACAGGCTTGGTATTGGTTATGAAGTTCTAAAAGCAATTAACCCCAAAATAATCTATTGTGCAATCACTGGTTATGGTCAAACAGGGCCTTACAAAGATCGCGCGGGACATGATTTAAATTACCTCGCCATTGCTGGCATTAGCAGTTATTCCAAAAGAAAAGAACAATCGCCTATTCCTCAGGGCATTCAAATAGCTGATGTTGCCGGCGGTTCACTGCATGGTGTTATTGGTATATTAACCGCTCTATATCACCGTCAACGAACAGGAGAAGGTCAAATGATTGATATCAGTATGACCGACTGTGCTTTTGCATTGAATGCAATGAGTGGTGCAGGTGCTCTCGCGGGTAATGAAATACCAACGGCTGAATCTCAACTGCTTAATGGTGGTACTTTTTATGACTATTATCAGACCAGCGATGGTCGTTACCTTTCTGTAGGTAGCTTAGAGCCACAATTCTTTAGTGGTTTGTGCCAACTACTCGACTTAGATCACCTACTGCTACTAGCGAACAAGGCCTCAGCGCAACAACAAATTAAAGACAGTTTTACTTACGCTTTCATGCAAAAAACCTATGATCAATGGCAGGCAATATTTATCAAATTTGATTTATGTGTTGAGCCGGTACTTAACCTAAAAGAAGCCAGTGAGCATCCTCAAATAGTTGCCAGAGAGTTGATTATTGATGTGCCACACCCGCATACAGGCATGCAAAAGCAGCTAGCTTGTCCCATTAAGTTTTCAAATTACCAACCTGAGTATCAACAAGCAGGTGGTGAGCTAGGAGTTAATGGCAAGCAAGTACTATCCAAACTGGGCTTAAGCAATAGCAGAATAACGGCACTTGAAAAAAAGGGGGTTGTTACGTTTTAGTTTGCAACGCCTTGAGTTGAAATTGTTCAAGCACTTTTAAGCATGCGTCTTCAGGTAGTTTGGGTACATATTCATTCCAATGCTATTTTATAACGTTGCAAGCCATTTATTGGCCTCATGAATTGATGTAGTGAAATTGTGTTTTACGCGTGCACGGTCATAACAGCGACTCATCTGAGTTTTTATTAAAGATTCACCTTCAACATTAATCAATACTATCGCGCAGGCTATTAGCCCTCTTGATCTTCTATTTATCACAGTGTTAGTTAGTACTTGTTCTGCTTCAGGAGTAAATAAGCTTAATTGATGCAGTATGATTACTTGATTCCACTCCGATATTTCCAAAGTGTGGATGCATGTCTCTAAGGCCTTTTCGTATTGTATTAGCAATTCTTCATTAAAAGGCCCCGTTGCATCGACTAGCAATAACTTACCTTCAATTTTGACCTCAAATAAACCATGTTCCATGAAAACCATTAAATAACCTATAATTATTATGATGCTTAAACTTGCCTAATTATAATAAAATAATCGACTAAAATTCGATATAAGATGACCTGAGTATTTTCTGTCTATTCAGGTCAATAATGCGCTGGTGGTTTACTACAAAAAAGTACCAATTTTATCACCCAGCCTACAAAGTTTAGCCCTGTCACTCGCACTGGCTAAATACCCATTGAGACAAGCTGACATCCTGCCGCCGTGGTATTGCCTAAAGTACAATTGCTAATTTTCATATAAAACTGCCTTTACCTATCATGCATAACGTTAATGTATAACGGTTAAACTTTGAATTGGCTTGTTAATGATTGTAAATTATTAACATGGTCATCTAGCTCATTGGCTTTCACTTTGATTTGATTGATAAGTCCATTACTTTCTTGACCACTACTGACAATGCCATTGATATTAACGTCTAAAGAAGACGTCACACTACTTTGTTCTTGCACACTGGTGGAAATTTGTAGTGAAGTGTCACTGATATCATCACTTGCTGAAATGATTTTTGTAATATATTCAACCGAATGCAGCATCATTTCAGTTGTCTCTTCTCCTTTGGCTTTGCTGTTTTGTACAACCACTACAGCTGAACTCGTTCCTTGTTGTAATTCAGCTATCATTTGGCTAATTTCTTCGGTGCTTTGTTGAGTTCGGCTAGCTAAAGCTCTTACTTCATCAGCAACTACCGCAAAACCACGTCCTTGCTCTCCGGCTCGCGCCGCTTCAATAGCTGCATTAAGCGCTAACAAATTAGTTTGCTCTGCAATGGCTTTAATGACATCGATAACACTAACCATTTGATCAACCGTTGTCGCGAGTACACTTATCACTTGGCTAGCATTATCCAAGTCAGAAGACAACTCATTCACTGATGACATTGACTTGTTAACCACTAGACCAACTTCATTGGCTTGCTCTTTTGCTTCAAATGCTGACTGAGAGGATTGCTGAGATGTTAACGAAATATCTTTTGTACTGGCTGCCATCTCAGTGATAGCTGTCGCTAACATGTCTATTTCAATATATTGCTTTTCAAATAATGCGTTAGCCTCACTCACATCTGATTTTACTGCACTTGATGTCTCACTTATGACTTGGGTAGTGGTAATAATGGTATTAATCATAGCCTGAGTTTTATTAAAAAAATTATTAATTTGACCCGCTAATTCACCCATTTCATCCTGCGTGTTTATTTCTAACCTTTTAGTTAAGTCACCATCACCGTGAGCAATATCTGTTACAGCGAGAATAACTTTTTTTAACGGATTAGTGACAATGACACGAGTAAGGATAAATAAGATAAGCACCAGCAAAACGTCCACTAACACCACACCGATGATAATTTGTATTAATGCGGCATTAATTTTTGTATTGATCGCTTGTTGGTCAATACTAATCACAATATCACCCACAATAGTTTCTTCGTCGTATTCATCATGAACCAGAGGTTGCTTTATCTCTGTTCCCTTTATGCCTTGATTATGTTTGGTATATTTAACTTCACCGTCTACGGTTTTTATTTCAATACCGTAAACATAAGGGGTTTGTAATTCAGATGAAGCTATTTTAACTATCTGATCAGATAAATCCATCCATATAGCCGCGGGTAAATTCAGTTTTAATCTTTCTGACACTAAAGTAATACTTCTATTTGCTTCAACTAATAAAGAGGATTTTACAACTTTATAGTCATATACTCCTTTCGCAATTAACACAATACTGACCAGAATGGTCGACATTACGATTAATCGAAATTTAATACTCAAGTTAGAAAAAATATTGATAAGTTATTACTCCAAAGCTTAGTTTATGACAATGTTATTAAGGTCATAGATAAATTTACCGTCATTGTTTATTACTTAAATGCTATTTCCAAGCCTTACCCAACGGTTTGGTAATAGACATTAAGCACAGTGAAATTGCATTGTTAAGTGTTTTAGTGGCTTCAATAGAAACTAAAGCATCGATCGTGCTAGTAAAACTTGCTGATTCGGGAGTAGCACGGATTCATAAGTGTTATGTTTGTGTATCAAATATCACTAATAAAGTAACGACTAACAATCGATAATTAGTATTAATCCAAAAGAATTAGGGCTTTAGTGCTAGTACTTCTGGTGAGGAAATTTTAAGAAGAGGTTATTGTAATAAGAGCTAGAATCAATTCATCTATAATGATTTTTACCACAAAAGAGAGATTAGCGGTAACAGCCAATTGAACAGGTTGGATTAGGCTTAGTAGCGATAACGTCCGTTTAATGAGCAACAAAATTGTTGGTTCTAATAAGCGATACAGGAGCAACACCAACTGATAGTTAACATCCCTGCCCCTTTCATTAGTGGAAAAGCACTTAATACCGAAAAATTATCCACAAAATTATAACAAACGTGATCCTGAATATTACACTGTGTTTTTTAATCAATTATTCTAGTTATCTTCTTGTTATATTATTGTTTGTTTTACATAATATCTAGTGTTTAGTATTAACTCGTTATCAGGATATTTTAAATTTATGCATAACGCTCAAATAGGCATTGGCATCCTAAAATTCGTTAACATTATGACAAAATATTCTGCATTCTTTATTCTTTTCTTATTTTCAATGATCGCCAATTCTATAAATGCACAACCTTACGTGGAGTTGGATAATCGCAATAAAATTGAATTAAATGAACATAATCTCTGGTTCCAAACTCAGTCCCTAGATACCAACCCTAGCTTTTTAACATTAAGTAAATTGCACCAAGATGCCAATAGAGTCACGTCTACCTTCGGCGGGAGTGGCGCTTATTTTACCAAGATTAAATTAACCAATACCAAGGGTAAAAAAGATACTTGGTATGTTAATATTCATGCGGTTTACTTAGATGTAGGAACAGCTTATTGGCAACCTGAACATGGTGAAACAATACCATTAGAAAGCTTTGGTCAGATGGGAAGTGAAAATCCAAAGCTAGCTCATTCACAAGCTTTTTCTCTTCCAGTAAACCATGAAGAAAGCGGTACGCTTTGGGTTTATATTCAAGCGAAAATGTTCGCAACACCCGTTGTTGTAGAGCTTTACAGTAAAAAAGAGTTCTATAAGACTCAGTTCTTCATTAATAGCATCACCTCAATTTCATTTACAGTAATGATGACATTAGCGTTAATTGCTTTCTTTATATACCTTAGAACCAAGTATTTAGTTACCTTGGCTTGTACCGGTTATATTGGCATACAAGGCTTAGGCTGGTTTACTGCATCAGGAAGCTTTGGCCATCTATTGACTGTATCGGCATTTAATCCTGTTTATAGCGGTATCGTTATCTTTCCTTTTGCGATAGCTTCTGCCAGCCAGTTCACTAAGTTGCTGTTTAACTGTCCGCAAGAACACCCTAAATTGACCTTAACATTTAATATACTATCAATAGTCTGCTTGAGCTTAGGCATTATTATGCCTTTTATCTCCTTTACGCAGAGCTTCTTAATATCACATATCATCGCAACTATATGGATTCCGCTTTGTATTGGTACTGGTATATTTATGCTCGCGAAAAATGATTTCAGAGCGAAGTATTACTTAATAGGCAACCTGTTATATGGTTTCACTTTAGCTGGCTATATTTTATCTCATCTCTATAAAATTGACTGGGATATGCCACTCGAAGTGATTGTGCAAATTGCCTTAACCATTGATTGCATGTGCATTCTGCTTTCCCTTTCAGAATGGTTGCAGATTCAACAAAAAGAATTTCATCGCAGTTATGCTATCTCACGTATTGATCCATTAACGCAAATTGGCAACCGTTTTGCTCAAAATGAAAAACTGGCTAGTTTAAAAGGACACTACTGCATCACTTTTATTGACCTTGATGGCTTTAAAAAGATTAATGACAAATTCGGCCATGATGAAGGCGATAAAGTGTTGATTACAACAGCAGATATCATGCAAAAGAAACTGCAAGGGTTAGGTTCAATATTTCGCTGTGGTGGCGATGAGTTTATTTGGGTGGTCGATATTGAAAGCTCACAACAAGTTAAACCACTATTAGGCCAATTGTCTGATTTATTAATAACAACAGAAAAAGAGCTTCAACAAAGGGGCTGGAGTGACGCTGGCCTTAGTTTTGGAATAGCCACAAGTTTTGAAACCCTGAATCAATCAGAATGTTTATCACTAGCCGACCAACGTATGTATAAATACAAACAAGATAAGAAATCAATAAAGGGGTTGGCCGCTTGTAGCTAACTAAATACCCAAACTACTTAGTAGTTACCCAGAGAATTTGTGCATCATTCTCACTCACAGAAATCACCAAATGTCCCATCATCGCATCATAATATACGCTATCACCCTCGACCATGTTCACTGGCTCATAAAATTCAGTTAGTAACTGTACTTCACCATCAAGCACCAACATATACTCTTCACCACTATGGCGTACCCATTCGCCAAAGTCATCAAAGCTACGTGCGTGAACTTTACATTTATATGGCATCATTTTCTTATTGCTAAATTGCGTGCAAAGTAATTCATGCTCATAAGTCGATGTTAAATGATAATTACCTTGATCTTTTATCGTTACATCACGGCGCCCAGTGGCTTGAACCACTTTTGGTTTAGTAAATAATTGTGGTAACTCAATATTTAAACCTGTTGCTAACTTCTGCATCACGGTAAATGTTGGAGAGATTTGCTCATTCTCAATTTTAGATAATGTTGAGGGTGCTAAGTTAGTAAGATTAGCCGCCTCTTTTAGGGTTAGCTTATTCCTCGTTCGGATCGACTTTAGCTGCGCTCCGATGCCAATAGCTCCGACTACACGCACTTCATTTTTACTACTTACTACCGCCATTGGCATGTATATATCCTTTTTTCTCTATTGCTCATCACGTCATTTATTACCCAGTGTGACCAGAGCAAGGGACATTAGCATATCTAAAACAGACATAAACATGTCTTTAAAAATTAAGCGCTAACACTTAAATAAAATCAACGACATTGTTTACGCTAAAGTTAGTAAACTTTGTCGTTGATTCCTCACTATTTAGAAAAGACCACGGTCTTTTTCCCATACATGAATATTCGATGTTCAATATGACAACGAACTGCGCGAGACAGCGTTAAACATTCTATATCACGCCCTTTAGCCGCGAGATCTTGAGGATAGTAACCATGA
>MAAF01000033.1:0-321 GCA_002163005.1 Colwellia psychrerythraea
TGAACGTGGTCAAGTACTATGTGCTCCTGGTTCAATCTTACCTCACACTAAATTCGAATCAGAAGTATACGTACTTTCTAAAGATGAAGGTGGTCGTCATACGCCATTCTTTAAAGGTTACCGTCCACAGTTTTACTTCCGTACAACGGACATCACTGGTTCTGTAGAGCTTCCTGAAGGTGTTGAAATGGTAATGCCTGGTGACAACCTTAAGTTTGTTGTTGAGCTAATCAACCCAGTAGCGATGGACGAAGGTTTACGCTTCGCAATCCGTGAAGGTGGTCGTACTGTTGGTGCTGGTGTTGTTTCTAAGATTATGGA
>MAAF01000033.1:335-2629 GCA_002163005.1 Colwellia psychrerythraea
GGATTAATTGATAACTAATTTGCGCTAGAACTTGTGTTAGCGGCATTAGAAGTACTCATTGACTCACGTCAACTCCGTGCTTCCGCTTTGCTAACACTTCATCTAGCACCAAATTAATTTATCAATACTATAAGAAATAGTACTGAATAAAGAAGGTCGCTAACGCGGCCTTTTTTGTGCCTGAGATTTGATACTACTTTAAGTCATTTATTAGGTAATATTATTGATTACTTCGCAAGAGCCGATAAAATATCAGTCGTCATTTCCGAAGTCTTTGATCGGAAATCCATGAACTTGTCTTTATAATTATCACTCACGCATCAATTCACCCAAAGGATCACTTATGAACTGGCAACCGACACTCTCATGGCAAAATGCGCAAAAACGTGCGGTAGTTTTACAGAAAATAAGAGCATTCTTTGCTGAGCGCAAGGTTATCGAAGTTGAAACACCAGCGTTATCTCAAGGTACAGTGACCGATGTTTATCTTGATGCCTTTGAATGTCAGTATAATTTTTTAGCTGATTCTTCGTCAGAACGAGCAGTCACTTTATTCCTACAAACTTCTCCTGAATTTCATATGAAGCGTTTACTTGCTTCTGGATATGGCTGTATTTTTCAAATCGCTAAAGCTTTTCGTCATGAAGAGTCAGGCAATAATCATAATCCTGAGTTCACACTGCTTGAATGGTACCGTATTGGCTTTGACCAGTTTGATTTGATGCATGAGGTGGCAGAACTACTTAAAGTCGTTTTAGGTGGCAATAAGGCGCTCTTTACTAGCTACCAAGATATCTTCATTAAAACTGTCTCAGTAGATCCTTTGATTGCGAATTTTGATGTACTTGTTGAAGTGTTAAATAAGCATGATAAATGTGCTGATTGGCTTATTGAAATGAACGATGCCGACTTATTGCTGCAATTTATTTTCACTGAAATCATTGAGCCAACAATCGGCATCGATGAGCCGCAATTTGTCTATGACTTTCCTGTGGCACAAGCTTCACTAGCAAACAGATCAATTGACGATCCTCGGGTAGCACAGCGATTTGAATGTTACTTCAAAGGTATTGAGTTAGTTAATGGTTTTAATGAATTAACTGATGCGACTGAACAGGTGGCAAGGTTTGAAGAAGATAACGCTAAAAGAAAGGTGCAAGGATTAGTTGTTAAACCAATAGACAAAAACTTCATTGCGGCATTAAAACATGGCCTACCGCAGTGTTCAGGCGTTGCTTTAGGAGTTGACCGTCTTGTGATGCTAGCGCTAGACATCAAAAAAATAAGTGAAGTGCAGAGTTTTTCAATAGAACGAGCCTAACGGTGAATTGCACATGCTGAGTTATGCGTTATCGAACTTTCATTAAAGTGAATTCGATGAAATCAAGAATAATCAAAGGGAGTATTTAATGGAGAAGGTTTACTTACGAAGACGCAATACAGTAAAAGGGTTAACGATTCACAAAGGTAAATCTTTTAAAGTTCAATTAGCCGGTGCTTCTATTTCAATTTCAGTAAATAAAATAAAAGTTAAAAATTCTACAGCGATAACGAAGCAAAAAAGGTAAGACCAACCTGCCCGAAACCTGTGATTCCCGAAAGCCCAGTGAGGCTATCTTATCGAAAAGGACGGTAGGTGCGCAAACATCAAAGGCTAGAGGATAGCTTCCTCAACAAGAAGCCGTATATACGTAAGCGTTACATTTTTTGTTAACATTGTTGTTGTAAAATAGGTGGAGTCCATATACGGGAATCCATGTCACTATGAACTGGATCCCCGACTAAGTAACCACGGGGATGACAACTGTTATATCAGCTATCCGTGCCAAACACTCCAAATCCCATCTCAGCAATTCAACCTCCAACTAGCAAAGGTAGACCTCGACCCGAGACAGGAAGTCGAGGGCTGCCGTTGTTCATGGACGATAAATCGGCAGGAATCGTGGTTTACGCTAGTTGGTGATTGAATGTTCTGCTGAGTGGGCGCCACGGGGATTCCAAAGGGGCTTTTGGCGTGTAACGCCCCTTTGGGTGTGGTCGCCACCGCGACGCCAAGCAGGAAAAACAAACTATAAGCTGTTAAATAAGGACAAATACTAGGCACAAAAAAAGCTAAAAGAGTGTCTCTTTTAGCTTTTTATTTTTACGGCTGAGATAACAAGTTAACAGTGTAATTAAATACCATCACCGTCAGTATGCAAACCACATTCACGTTGACCGCCGCCAAAGCGAGTATCACTTTCACTCATACCAAGCGTTAATGGTTTGGTGCTGTGTACATCACCCACTGATAC
>MAAF01000002.1 GCA_002163005.1 Colwellia psychrerythraea
TGAGTTCTTGAGCTATTTGCTCGGCAATAGTTAACATTGAAAGACAGTTCCAGCAGGATAATATGTTGGTTTGCATAATAACAGAAAACTGTTCTGACGAAAATTATACTGCAGTATTCAATCTGATGACTCAATGCAGCACCTTGTATAGGTTATTTTTGATATCATTAACAAAGCGCTAATTTATTATGTAAAATAATACTATGAAAAAATCAAATTATATAACCCGCGCCGGCTGGGATCGTTTAGATAAAGAGCTTAAGTTTCTTTGGAAAGACGAACGCCCTAAAATTACTCGCTCAGTCAGTGAAGCAGCGGCACAAGGTGACCGCAGTGAAAATGCTGAATATATTTATGGCAAGCGTCGTTTACGTGAAATAGACCGTCGAGTACGTTTTTTGATGAAGCGTACTGAAGATTTAACCATAGTATATCCCGATCCTCAGCAAGAGGGACGAGTCTTTTTTGGTGCTTGGGTCACCCTAATCAATGAAGATGATATTGAAGTTGTTTATCGTTTAGTCGGTCCTGATGAGTGGGACGTTAAACGAAGAGAGATCAGTATCGACTCTCCTATGGCTCGTGCGTTATTAGGTAAAGCCGTTGATGATGAGATAGTAGTACACGCTCCTGAAGGTGAGCGCGTCTTTGATATTGTAAACATTAGCTACAAGTTAACGGAATAAAGCGACTAGTTATCTAGTCGTTTTTAATCAAATTTAATTACTGATTGAACTCACTATTTTAACTTTCGAATTTAGTAATCAAAGTTAGTAATCAAATTGTACGCCTAAACGAAGGTTTGCACCGCGCAGCGTCTTACTGCCATCTAACGTGACCGTATCTAGGGTAGTTGCCACATCAATGTTAATAAATTTCATTACAGTAACCCCAGCATTTATGTAGGCGAGCTTTGATCCCGCTAAATTTCGACTAAAACCTAAGCGTGCACTTGGCAGCCACCAACTATCTGCCGCATAGCCAGCTGTTAATGTGAACCATTGGTAATCATCATGCATAGGATCTTCAACCGAGTTAGCATCTAATTCAACGTTTAAACTCCAATGTCGTTGGTCAGTAAAAACACCGGCCTCTAACTTCAACTGACGCTCCATAGTATAAACACTTTGCTTATTAAGTTGACTCAAGATTTTTAATGACGTAAATGATGCTCTATCAAAGTCAGGAAATTTATAGCTGTGTTCAAATATACTATTTACTGAAGCACCCAATTGATAATGCTCTGCCGCCCAAACCAGTCCTAAATCAATATCAAAACCATTTTCATAAATAAAATCAGCATTTTTAATATCATCAAACAAATCTTCGGTATCGGTAATGTCACCAATACGGGTATTGGCATGGGTTAAACCAACCCGATAAAAGATAGGTTTTATGCCCCAATATAAATCGCCAGCATCACTATGAATTGCATTACGACTGTAAGATAAAGAAAACTGCGCTATTTTGGTTGCTTTAACCAGCAACAAACTGTCATTTTCGACAGACATTTTAACTCTCTTATTCGCGGGGTCATAAAATAAAGTAATGCCGCCAGATAAATCGAGCTCTTGTATTGGATCACTTTCATCAAAATCAGGAATTGTTTTCAATTGTGCTCGTGCGTAGTCTGAATCAAGAGTAATTTCTTCAAAAATGCCAATCGCTTTTGAATTACCTTTATATGCCATGCCAAAGAGTAAAGTGCCGCCGAATAAATTTTCATTCAAAACAAAGCTAGCTTCACTGGTAGCTTCTGCTTTTCCGTAGCCTTCCACCGCAATTAAGGCTAACAAACCTGCGGTGGTAACTACTTTTGTTTTAACAATATCAAGGCGATCTTCTAACTCTGGGTACTCGTTAAAGAGATCTTCCCAAGTGTAATTTCTGATGGGGTTTTCTGGGGTAGGAGGCAATTCGATACCCGTTCCGTTATCACCTTCGCTTGGAGGATTAAACAATAATGATAATTCATCTATTTTGTAAAATAGTTCATCTAAATTACCAAATTCAATACCGCCACCTATTTCGATAGAGCCACCGGTCATCACATGAGGATCTTTACGAGCAACTATTAATGCCGCTGCTGCCGGGTTGCCAGCATTTGATAATGACTTTTGCGAATAATTAAGGCTCGCACTACGTGGCTGAATATCAGCCCAAGCAAAATCACTTAATGCTGACAAACTAAGAAAAGTAATTACGGCGGCTAAACTATCGCGCTTAACTGTTGTTTCAAGGAAGTATTTTTTTAATGGTTTTAATAAAAAAAATGGCAAAATATCGTCCCTATTCAGCTATTAACTATAGATAATTGTATCATTAATAACCTATATTAACATATTGCCGACAACTGGGCATTGGTAAAGGGTTTCAATTACAAAGTCATAACAACTCTACACAGTAATCTTGCCAGCGCTAAATACTGTTTACTTAAGCTGTTTTTATTTTACTCGTCGACTTCTAATGGGGATCTGACAAACGTCAAGTACCTGTGGTGGTTTTTTATAAAAAAAATCACCTTCACGCGCACGACGTTTTACCAAACGTTTGCCAAACGCCACTGATTCAGTATTCTCAACTTCAATATGAATTTGCTCTGCTTTTGCCACATCACTCATCAATTGCATGCTGACTATTTTAGTAAAATCTCGATGATCTACAGCATAATCACCTTGTACTGCTTCCGTTCGCTGTATTGCTTGAATATGTTGCATACCGTAAACCACGCGACCAAAAATAGTCATAATGCGATCTAAATATCGTGGTGCCTGGCCAATAACAAAATAAAAATGGCTCGATGCTGAATCTGCTTCATTATTTCTAGCCATTGCTACTGTGCCTGGGCAGTGTGTTAACCAGGCTTTACCTAAAGCATCATCATTACCTGCCTGATAAGCAAGAGCAAAACTGTCTTTAAAGCCTGTTTTTTCTGCAAATAAATCTTTTTCCTGTACCTGTGTGTATGACCAATTTTTATCTGTCTGCCATTCTGCTTCCATTGCCAGTAAGGGTACTGAACGATCTTTTTTACTGCCATCTTTTGGACCCGCTTGGGCAACAAAACCATCGATCACACGATAAAATTTTGTCTGATCATAAAAACCTTGTTGCGTTAACTGGCTGAATTGAGCTACGTGTTTGGGGGAAAACTGAGGAGCTAATTCAATAACCACTTTGCCATGAGGCAAGGTTAATAATACCGTATTTTGAAGTGCTAATTTTCGCCAGGTAGAATCGGTAGATTTTTCCGCGCCACATGCGCTAATAAAGAATAACGCAGTGAGCGTTAGCGCACTTTTTAAAGAAGCTTTCATAACAAAACCTTTATCTATTTTAAGGTAATACCAAATCCATTAAGTTATTTTCACTCAGCAATACATTTAATGGAATTGGTATATGTAAATTAAATGCTATCATAGCCGCCTTAAAATTTAACCAAATCATCTCGGAGTATTTCGTGAACAAAAGCCTTATCACCAACCTTATCGCATTAGCTTGTACAATAGGGGGCTATGTTAACGAGCATCATATTCTTTTTACCTTAGGCCTTTTTGCCTTATCCGGCGCAATCACTAACTGGCTTGCTGTGTATATGCTATTTGAAAAGGTGCCATTATTGTATGGCTCAGGTGTAATTCCTGCACGCTTTGAAGAGTTCAAAGTTGCTATTCGTCAGTTGATGATGGAGCAATTTTTCACTGAGCAAAACATTGACCGGTTTCTTTCTGATAGTTCAGGAAAAGCCAGTACCATTAATTTAGCGCCCGTCATTGATAAAATTGACTTATCCCCCGCTTTTGACAGTTTAGTTTCTGTTATTGAAAGCTCCTCTTTTGGTAGCATGCTTGCCATGGTGGGTGGCAGTGAAGCTTTGCAGCCAATGAGAGAGCCGTTTATCGAGAAAATGAAACTTTCCATACAAGATATCGCACAAAGTGAACAATTCAATACCTTATTACGAGAAGAATTAGAGCAACCTGACATCATTTCAGGCATGCGAGATAAAGTCAGCGACATTATTGAAAAACGTCTTAATGAATTGACCCCACAATTGGTCAAAGAAATAGTGCAAAAAATGATAAAAAAACACCTCGGCTGGTTAGTTGTTTGGGGAGGTATCTTTGGCGGTATCATTGGCGTAGTTGCTGCGATTACGAATAATTTTTAGTGCCTAGCAGATGAATAATTTATACCCGTTCTACTTGAAGATGCATGATTCAGCTGGAATTTGAAACGTCTTTAGGCAAGGCATTGATTGAAGAGAATGGTTGTCCCCTTCTCAATATCAATAACGCAGCATAAAGCGTTTCTAAACCAGCCCCTTGGGGAAGGCTGAGCAAACCATACTCTGCGTTGCATTTCTTTTTAAGGGAGTAACCCTTAATAAAAAAATGCGCCTTGATTATGAATCGCTCAGACTTCCTGAAACGAGCATCTTCAAGTAGAACGGGTATATACTTATAAAATAAAGACCAACATCCGTACAAATTAATCTTACTTTTGTCACTATATGGTATAAAAATCACTTTAATTACGCCCTAACTTTACGTTATGCTTGAGTGATTAAAAATTAGAGAGTTTGAACTCATAAGCGCGATGATGCCTTATGGACGTAACTCTCTTCAAACCATAAGGTAAACTTCTGTCATGTTTGGTAGTTTAAAGGCTTTGCCTGCCGATCCAATTCTTGGATTATTGGCTAAATATAAAAAAGATAACAACCCAAATAAAATTGATTTGGGTGTTGGCGTATTCAAGAACGAAGCAGGTCATACTGCAGTTTTAGATTGTGTAAAAAAAGCTGAGCAACATCGTACCAATACTGAAGATAGTAAAGTTTACATTGGCCCTACAGGCTCTCCTGTATTTAATGACGAAATGGCTAAACTTATTTTTGGTGCTGAGCATAAAGTATTAAATGAAAATCGTGCCCGCACTATATCAACACCTGGCGGTACCGGCGCATTACGCGTTGCAGCGGAATTTATCAAGTCTTGCAAAGCAGGTGCTACTATTTGGGTAAGTAACCCAACATGGGCAAACCATACCGGTTTATTTGCGGCTGCGGGTTTAAACGTTAAAACGTATCCTTATTACGATTATGAAAACAAAAGCTTAGACTTTGACGGTATGTTAAATGCCCTTAAAGAAGTTAGCAGTGATGATGTGGTGTTATTACACGCTTGTTGTCATAACCCAAGTGGTATGGATTTAAATAATGAGCAATGGCAACAAGTCGCTGATGTGGCTAAAGATGTTGGTTTCACACCATTAATCGATATGGCTTATCAAGGTTTTGGCTCAGGCTTAGACGAAGATGCTTACGGTTTGCGTCTTATGGCTGAAACAGTTAAAGAAATGATTGTTTGTAGTTCATGTTCTAAAAACTTTGGTTTATACCGAGAACGTATTGGTGCTTGTACCATCATTGGTGAATCAAGCATTGCTGTTGATATTGCTAACTCTGTTTTACTTTACATTGTTCGCGTTATTTACTCTATGCCACCAGCACATGGTGCCGCTATTGTTGAAACGATCTTAAGTTCAGATGAACTACGCAACGAATGGTATGTTGAATTAAAAGCAATGCGTGACCGCATCAATGGCAACCGTACATTGATTGTTGATAAGCTTATTGAAAACGGCGTTACGCGTGACTTTAGCTTTATTAGCCGTCAAAAGGGTATGTTCTCTTTCTTAGGTCTTTCTCCTGAGCAAGTTCAACAACTACAAGATGAGTACAGTATTTATTTAGTAGGTTCTAGCCGTATGAGTATTGCTGGTATTGCCAATAGCAATGTTGATTACTTAGCAAAATCTATTGCTAAAGTGCTTTAGCACTCTCAAAAGTCATCTACTAATTATGGCAAAAAAATCTGGCTGAGCTTTTTTTATTCTAATAGAGTAAAATGGAGCTTAGCCTTTTTTATTGGCTGCAATTTATTCCCAAGCTGGCTGATTAATGACTCCTCTTGGTACAACTTAATATGTGATTCAAGGAAACCCCTGTGATTGTTCCCGGTAATTTATTTATTCTTTCTGCGCCAAGTGGTGCAGGAAAATCTAGCCTTATCAATGCATTGCTAAAACCAGAGAATCAAGGCTCTGCAAGAGCTATGCAGGTATCTATTTCTCATACCACCCGAGATGCCCGCCCTGGTGAAAATAATGGCGAACATTATCACTTTGTTAGCCTTGCTGAATTTAAAAAGCAAATCAGCCTCAACGCCTTTTACGAGTATGCTGAAGTATTTGGTAACTATTACGGTACTTCAGAAGCAGCTATTGATGCGCAACTTTCTCAAGGTATTGATGTTTTTCTCGATATTGATTGGCAAGGTGCTCAGCAAGTTCGTATGAAAAAACCTGGCGTAACAACTATCTTTATTAGCCCGCCTTCTAAAGAAGAGTTAGAAAGTCGCTTAAGAGGCCGTGGCCAAGACAGTGATGAAGTCATTGCTAGTCGTATGGCGCAAGCGCAAGCTGAATGTTCTCATTATAATGAATTTGATTACGTCATTGTTAATGACGATTTCGATCAAGCCTTGCTTGATCTCACTACCATTGTAAATAATCAGCGCCTTAAATGTCGTCAGCAAAGCATCGCGCAGCAAGATTTATTTAGTAAGTTGCTAAACATTGAAGCCGTAGAGCCTACGGAATAGACAAAAATCTCTCTAGTTGTATAGGGTATCGCTTGCTTAATTAGTGAGTGGGCAGTAAACTACGCAGCTATTTTGTAAGTTGGTTTATTAGTTGGAGTGCCCAGATGGCTCGCGTAACTGTTGAAGATGCCGTAGATAAAGTCGGTAACCGTTTTGATTTGGTGCTAGTTGCATCACGTCGTGCTCGTCAAATTGCAACGGGCGGAAAAGATCCATTGGTTGATGTCGAAAACGACAAACCAACGGTAATTGCTTTGCGTGAAATCGAAGCAGGCTTAATTACTACAGACATTATGAACACTTCTGATCGTGCACAACAAATCCAGCAAGATACTGCTGAATTAGATGCAGTTGCAGCGATTGTTGGTGGTCAACAAGACGAATTAAGCTAAAGTTAGTTCTTCTCTTTTGAGAAGAACTTAATTTGAGCCCTTAAAAACGCGAACCTCTTTCTGCTTTATATCAGAAAATAGGTACGCGTTTTTTATTGTCTTTTTATTAGTTAAGCTTTATTTTTTCCTTGTAAATAGAGCGTATTGCCGCGTATGCTGTTATTACTAGGGTATATACTCGAATTACCCCCATTTACCCCCTTCAATTTGGAGTTTTAGGTGTACTTATTTGAACCTTTAAAAGAGCTTAGCTCTACTTACTTATCAAAAGTACAAATTGATTTGCTTAAACACGCCTATATTGTTGCGCGTGATGCCCATGATGGTCAGATGCGATCTAGTGGTGATCCGTATATTACTCACCCCGTTGCTGTAGCCATTAATTTAGCCCAGATGAACCTAGACCATGAAACCCTCATGGCAGCGTTATTACACGATGTTATTGAAGACACCGAAGTTACCAAAGATGAATTAGCTGAGTTATTTGGTCATACTGTGGCTGAACTTGTTGAAGGTGTTAGTAAACTCGACAAACTTAAATTTAATAACAAAGAAGAAATGCAAGCGGAGAACTTCCGTAAGATGGTACTTGCCATGGTGCAAGATATCCGAGTTATTTTAATCAAACTTGCCGACCGTACCCATAATATGCGTACCTTGGGTTCTTTACGACCAGATAAACGTCGACGTATTGCCCGCGAAACGTTAGAGATTTATGCACCAATAGCTAACCGTTTAGGTATTCATGATATAAAAAATGAATTAGAACTACTCGGCTTTGAAGCTCTCTACCCCATGCGTTCTCGCGCCTTAAAATCTGCAGTAAAAAGTGCCCGTGGTAATCGTAAAGCTATTATTGATAACATTGAAAAAGAAATTGCCGCACGTTTGGCAGAAAGCGGTATTGATGCACAAATTAGTGGCAGAGAAAAACATCTCTACTCCATTTACCGTAAAATGCTTAATAAAGAATTAATGTTCAATGAAGTAATGGATATCTACGCTTTTCGCGTTATCGTTCATGATAAAATAGATAACTGCTACCGTGCTTTAGGTGCCATGCACAACCTATTCAAACCCATTGAAACTCGCTTTAAAGATTACATCGCAATCCCTAAAACTAATGGTTATCAATCACTGCATACCTCGTTAATTGGTCCCCACGGCATTCCGGTAGAAATTCAAATCCGTACCCATGATATGGACCAAATGGCCGACAAAGGTGTGGCTGCTCATTGGTTATACAAACAAGACGGTGACAACACAGGCACAACGGCACAAATGAAAGCCCGTCGTTGGATGCAGAGTTTATTAGAGCTACAACAAAGTGCGGGTAGTTCTTTTGAGTTTATTGAAAACGTAAAGTCTGACTTATTTCCTGAAGAAATTTATGTCTTTACCCCAGACGGCCGCATTATTGAACTACCAATGGGCGCAACCGCAATCGATTTTGCTTATGCGGTGCACACTGATGTCGGTAATTCTTGTGTCGGCGTTAAGGTTGATCGCAAACCTTACCCGATGAGCCGACCCCTTGACTCAGGACAAACCATTGAAGTTATTACTTCAGCGTCAGCTAGACCCAATGCAACCTGGTTAAATTTTGTCGTTACGGCTAAAGCTCGCTTACAAATTAGAACTTATTTAAGAAGCTGTGAAAAAAATGAATCTCATACTTTAGGTATGCGTTTGTTAAGTCACGCTTTAGGTAAAACTAAACTTGAAGATTTAGCTCAAGAAAAAATTGATGAAGTAGTACAACAAAGTGGCAATGCTACTTTTGAAGAATTATTGACTAATATCGGTTTAGGTAATGCTTTGAGTATAGGTATTGCTAGACAGCTAACCGATGGTTTTACCGAAGATAATGAACTAACCTCCGCCAGCTCCAAAAACAAAATGCCGATAAAAGGTACTGAGGGCATGTTAGTCAGTTATGGTAAATGTTGTCGTCCTATCCCAGGCGATGCCATTTTAGCTTATTTAAGCCCAGGCAAAGGTTTAATGGTGCATCAGCAAGGTTGTCGAAATATTAAAGGTCATGACCAAGGCAGCTTATTCCCGGTAAAATGGGACAGCGATATCGATAAAGAGTTTATCGCTAAATTACGGGTTGAGATCATTAACCATCAAGGTGCATTAGCATTATTAACTAATGCTGTAGCAAAATGTGGCTCTAATGTTCACAACCTAAATTCTGGTGAAAAAGAAGCCGGTTTGTATGTAATAGACATGGAAATAACCTGTCGAGATCGTATTCATTTAGCCGATATTATTCGAAAAATTAAAGTGATGATTGATGTTCAACGCGTCATTCGAAATAAATAAATATAACAATTACCTCAGGAAAGATTATGAAAAGTATTATCAGTACAGACAAAGCACCTAGCGCTATTGGCCCATACAGCCAAGCAGTGAAAGTAAATAATACCGTTTATTTATCAGGCCAAATTCCACTTGTTGCTGAAACGATGACAGTAATTGAAGGTGGCTTTGCTGAGCAAGCAGAACAAGTTTTTAAAAATCTTGTTGCGGTATGTGATGCAGCGGGTGGCGACATTAATGATATGGTTAAAGTGAATATATTCTTAACAGATTTAAGTAACTTCGCCACAGTTAACGATATTATGAGTCGTTACTTTAGCCAACCTTACCCAGCAAGAGCAGCAATACAAGTATCTAAATTGCCAAAAGATGTTGATATTGAAATTGACGGTATCATGGAACTTCCTAGCGTTAACTAAAATAGGCTTTATTAATACTATTTAATCGGCATTATCTTCGCTGTTCGTTCAAGTCACTTATATACCCATGTTACCTCAAGATGCAGGATTCAGCTGGAATTAGAAGCGCCTTTAGGCAAGGTGTTGATTGAAGATAATAGTTATTCTATTGTCGAAATCTATAACGTAGCATAAAGCGCTTCTAAACCAGTCCTTTGGGGATGTCTGAGCAAATAATGCTCTTCGTTGCCTCCTTTTTTAAGGGAATAACCCTTAATAAAAAGAGGCGCCTTGATCATGAATCGCTCAGGCATCCTGAAACTCGCATCTTGAAGTATCATGGGTATAGATATAAGCTCCATGAACTCACAGCTTGACAGCTTTGCTTAAATAGCATTTATTTTGCCTATTTATAATATTGCACCTTAGCTTTATTAAAGCGCTAAGATAAATTATTTAAAAGATTAGCCTTTTACTTTTACAGAATTAACCATAATGACTCCAGAAAGATTAGAACGTATTAACACCATGTTAGACAAACGCCAACCTGATTTAACGGTCTGCATGGAAGGCTTACACAAATCTCATAACTTAGCTGCCGTAGTACGCACTTGTGATGCTATTGGTATTAGTGATGTTCATGCGGTATGGAAGAGTGAAGAGGCGGAAGTTCGTGGTGGTAGTGCCGCAGGTAGCCAAAATTGGATTGATATCCATAATTACCATAAAACAGCCGATGCCATTGCTGCGTTAAAAGCACAGGGTATGCAGGTATTGGTCACCAACTTGTCTGATACTGCTGTTAATTTTACCGAAATTGATTATACCAAGCCCACCGCCATTATTTTAGGCCAGGAGAAGTTTGGCACCTCAGAAGAAGCACTAGAGCTAGCTGATCAGCATATTGTTATTCCTATGGTCGGCATGGTGCAATCACTGAATGTTTCGGTTGCTTGCTCGGTAGTGCTTTATGAGGCACAACGTCAGCGTGTTGCGGCGGGTATGTACAATAAACCTCGCTTAAGTAATGAACGTCGACAACGTACTTTATTTGAAGGCGGTCACCCTATTTTTGCAGAAGCTTGTCAGCGTAAGGGTTTACCTTATCCTGAAATTGATGAAGCAGGTCAAATTGTTGCAGATGAAAAATGGTGGCAAAAAATGCAAATGAACAAGAAAGCTTGGCAACATCTCGATGACTAATTATTAAGCTGAACTGAGGTTAACAATGGCACTGGAAGCGTTAAGCCGATTATCACAAGTTCCCCTGAGTACACTCAAAGGTGTCGGACCTAGTTTAGCGGAAAAGCTAGAGAAAATTGGCTTGCTGTCAGTGCAAGATATGCTTTTTCACCTGCCTTTACGCTATGAAGATAAAACGCGTATTACTACAGTGCGTGATTTATTAATCGGTACCTCAACTAATATTATTGGTGAAATAACTGATAGCCAAATCACCCATGGTAAACGCCGAATGTTGGTGGTTACTCTCCATGATGGCACAGGCAGTATTCAACTGTGCTTTTTCAGCTTCTCCGCCAGTCAAAAAAATAGCTTAGCTGTTGGCAAAACTATTCGTTGCTACGGCGAAGTAAAACGTGGGCCACGTGGTTATCAAATTGTTCACCCCGAATATAAATCCCTTGATGACGATATAGAATTAACTCCGGTTGAAGAAACCTTAACGCCTGTTTATCCCAGCACCGACGGCCTAAGGCAAATTTCCCTACGCAGTTTAACCGAGCAAGCGTTGATTCGATTACAGCGAGGGCAAGTTGAAGAGTTATTACCAGCCAATATTTTTAATGAGCAATACTCTCTCAGTGAAGCGTTAACTATCATTCATCGTCCACCACCCGAGGTCTCGGTTGAGCAATTAGAACAAGGTCGTCATCCTGCTCAGCAGCGGTTAATTAAAGAAGAATTACTTGCCCACAATTTGAGTATGCTTAAACTTAGGCAAAATAGTGATGTCCATGATGCGGTATCACTATTGGGAGATGAAAAACTTAATCAAAAGTTTTTGAACGCATTACCTTTTTCACCCACCAATGCGCAAGCACGCGTAGTCGATGAAATAAAAACTGACTTAGCTAAAGCTCAACCCATGATGCGTTTAGTTCAAGGTGATGTAGGCTCAGGGAAAACGTTAGTGGCTGCGCTTGCCGCATTAACAGCCATTAGCCAGGGTTATCAAGTCGCTTTGATGGCACCCACAGAAATATTGGCCGAACAACACGCGATTAACTTTGCTAACTGGTTTTCGCCACTTGATATTAGCGTCGGTTGGTTGGCTGGTAAAACCAAGGCAAAAGCTAAAAGACTGGCCCTTGAGCATATTGCTAGTGGTGAGATGCAAATGGTTATTGGCACACATGCACTATTTCAAGCTGATGTAGTCTTTAAAAACCTAGTATTGGTTATAATTGATGAGCAACATAAGTTTGGCGTTCATCAACGCCTCACTTTACGTGAAAAGGGCGTCTTCGATGATAAATACCCTCACCAGTTGATCATGACGGCAACGCCTATTCCTCGTACCTTGTCTATGACCGCTTATGCCGATTTAGATACCTCGATTATTGACGAACTTCCACCCGGACGTACGCCAATCAACACAGTAGCTTTACCTGACTTACGCCGCGGGGATGTTATTGAACGTATTCGCCAAGGCTGTGTTAATGATGGTAGACAAGCGTATTGGGTGTGTACGTTAATCGAAGAGTCTGAAGTATTACAGTGCCAAGCTGCCGAAGATACTGCGATTTTATTACAAGCACAATTACCTGAATTGAAAATTGGCTTAGTACATGGCCGGATGAAGGCAATTGAAAAACAAGCAGTGATGGATGCCTTTAAATCGGGTGATTTGCATCTGCTGATTGCCACTACAGTGATTGAAGTAGGGGTTGATGTACCTAATTCCAGTTTGATGGTTATAGAGAACCCTGAACGCTTAGGTTTAGCCCAGTTGCACCAATTACGTGGTCGTGTTGGCCGAGGCTCTGTCGCCTCTTTTTGCGTGTTATTATATAAAGCGCCATTATCAAAAACAGCCACTAAACGCTTAGCGGTATTACGAGAAAGTAATGATGGTTTTGTTATTGCAGAAAAAGATCTGGAAATTAGAGGGCCAGGGGAATTACTCGGTACCAGGCAAACAGGTTTAGCGGACCTTAAAATTGCCGACCTATTGCGTGATGGTTACTTAATAGCTGAAATAAAACAAAAGGCCTATTTATTATCACGCCAGCAACCTGAATGTGCTCAAGCATTAATTCAACGTTGGTTAGGCAATAAAGAGCGTTACTCTAACGCTTAAAACAGTACACAAGATGAAAGACTCATAATGGACAGTAATAAATAGTTATAAAAAAACCATTAAGCTTTAACTCACTTAATGGTTTTTTCTTATCCGTGCACTAACCTAGCTCAGATTAATCTGAGCTAATTCAAGAAGAAAATTAATGCGCTTCGTCCCAGTTATCACCAATACCTGACTCTGCAATTAATGGTACGCTCAATTCAACTGCATTATTCATCAACTCAACTAACTTAGCCGTTGTTTCTTCAACGATATCTTGGTGAATTTCAAAAATCAGTTCATCGTGAACCTGCATGGTCATTTTAATACGGTCATCATTTTGCTCTAGCAACCATGAGTCTACTGCTAACATGGCCTTTTTAATAATATCAGCCGCGGTACCTTGCATTGGCGCATTGATTGCTGCACGCTCTGCTGCTTTTTTACGCATACCATTTTTAGCCTTAATATCAGGTAGATATAATCGACGACCATATAAGGTTTCAACATAGCCTTGTTCACTCGCTTGTTGCCGAGTATCTTCCATATACGTTAATACGCCAGGATAACGCTGGAAATATTTATCTTGATACTCTTGCGCTTGCTGACGACCAATATGGAGCTGCTTAGCTAAGCCAAATGCTGACATGCCATAAATCAAACCAAAGTTAATGGCTTTAGCACTACGTCGTTGATCGGTGGTAACCTCATCAAGTTCAACGGCAAAAATTTCTGCGGCTGTTGCTCGATGGATGTCTTTGCCTTCACTAAAAGCGGTTACTAAGCCTTTATCGTTCGACAAATGCGCCATGATGCGTAATTCAATTTGCGAGTAATCTATCGCAACTATTTTATGGTCTTTTGGTGCAATAAAAGCCTGACGAATTTTTCGACCTTGTTCACTGCGAATAGGGATATTTTGTAAGTTTGGATCGGTTGAAGATAAACGTCCAGTAGCTGTAACGGCTTGATGATACGACGTATGTAAACGATTGGTTTTTTCACTAACCATTAACGGTAATTTATCAGTATAGGTCGACTTCAATTTACTTAGACCTCGATTCTCCAAAATAATCTTAGGTAATGGATAATCAAGAGCTAACTCTTGTAATACTTCTTCTGCCGTTGAAGGTGCACCTTTTGGTGTCTTTTTGATGACCGGAATTTTTAATTCTTCAAACAGAATTTGTTGTAATTGCTTCGGTGATGCCAGATTAAAACTTTTGCCTGCTAAATTATGTGCTTCAATTTCCAGTTCAGCTAAACGCTGCCCTAGGGTCAAGCTTTGATCGGCTAATATATCACTATCAATTAATACCCCTGTTTGCTCCATACGAGCAAGTACAGGTAATAATGGCATCTCAATGTCATTGAAAACACTTAACATCGACGCTGTTTGTTCTAGTGCTGGGAAAATAGCGTGATGTAATCGCAAAGTAATATCTGCATCTTCCGCAGCATAGTGTCCAGCTTTTTCAATTTCAATTTGGTTGAAAGTAAGCTGCTTAGCACCTTTACCGGCGATGTCTTCAAAATGTACTGTTTTATAATCAAGGTATTTCAGTGCCAATGCATCCATATTATGACGAGTAGCAACACTATTGTAGCAATAAGACTCGATCATGGTGTCAAATTCGATGCCTTGCAAAGCAATATCATAATGGCTTAGTACATTGGCATCGTATTTAAGATTTTGACCAATTTTTTTAATATTTTTGCTTTCGAGTAATGGCTTTAATTGCGCTAAGACCCACTCTTTATCCAGTTGCTCAGGTGCGTCTTCATAATCATGAGTCAATGGCACATAAGCAGCCTTACCTACTTCAATCGCAAATGATAAACCGACTAATTCAGCATTCATATAATGAACACTGGTTGTTTCAGTATCAAAAGCAAACGCATCACACGTTTGTAGTTTCTTAAGCCATTGTTCAAAGAGAGTTTTATCTACAATAATATCGTATTGGCTTTCTTCAACTGCTACCGCTTCAATGACTGCTGCTTGTTCATCTGCTGAGTTTTTAGATACCGTGCTTTTTGCTCCTGTGGTACTTGCCTCGCTACTGCCTTTGCTTAAATCTGCTAATAAACGTTTTAATTCAAATTTTTGATAAAGTTCAGTTAACGCTGCAATATCTGGTTCTTTCGGGCCTAGTTCTGCGGCAGTTTGCTCTAATTCAACATCACATTTAATGGTAGCTAATTGATAAGACAATGGTAACTGCTCTAAAGCATCACGTAGGTTCTCACCAATTTTCCCTTTCACTTTATCTGCGTTGGCTATGACCTCATCCAATGTACCGTGTTCAGTTAACCATTTAACGGCAGTTTTAGGCCCACACTTTACCACGCCTGGGATGTTATCAACTTTGTCACCCATCAAGGCAAGATAATCAATTATTTGATCAGGGCGAACACCAAATTTTTCACTGACACCCGCAACATCCATTTCTACGTCTGTCATGGTATTAATCAAACGAACATGCTCAGTCACTAACTGCGCCATATCTTTATCGCCTGTAGAAATAACAGTTTCAATACCTAGTTCATCTGCTTGTTTTGCCAAGGTACCAATTACATCATCGGCCTCAACACCAGGAGTAACAATAAGTGGTAAACCCATAGCACTGATAATTTCATGCAAAGGTGCAATTTGGCTACGTAAGTCATCAGGCATTGGTGGACGGTTTGCTTTGTACTCTGGGTACATGTCATTGCGAAAGGTTTTACCCTTAGCATCGAAAATAGCGATTATATTGCCATTCGGATAGTCTTTTTTCAAACTACCCAGCATATTTAATACGCCGGTAATTGCACCTGTTGGTTGACCGTCTGCGGTCGAAAGGGCTTGCAAATAGGGTACGTGATAGGCTCGAAATAAATACGAAGAACCATCGACCAATATTAAGGGTGATTGCGTGTTATTAGAGTCTTGAGAGATTGCAGAAATTGTCATAAGAAATACGCGAAGCGACTAAATTAGGCTAAAGATGGCTAAGCATGCCACAAAGCGCAAGTAGGCTCCACTTTATCAGTGCGCTTTATTGACACTGCTTGTGGATAACCTTGTGGTCAAGTACGAAAAACAGCCAGAGATTTGCAAGTGGCAAATCTATCCATGCCAACATAATACGTTGGTTTTATTGTAAAAAATGGTTGTGTTAAGGCCTTTTAATACGCAATGATTTTATTTTAACTATATGTGGATAATTTTATTATCAAGTTGTTTTTTAGCTGTACAAAAAATCGGCTAAAGAAAATAATGTGGTAAGAGATTATCAGAATTTGGCGTGATTACCAGCGTATTATTAAACTTTTTTTACCACTTTTTGACACTTTTAAATAACAAAAAAACATAAGCGAGTAAGGGCAATAGCTAGCAAGAGATCCACCAGTTAAATAATTTTTATATAGTAAAAAATATATTTTTTTAAGATAAATAAAGAGTACTTTCATGATAATTATCAACGGAAACGTAAGTGTTAATATTTTTCGTAGAGTTTTTTTCAAACCAACAGACTAATTGTAAAATTTGCTTACTTTAGTGCTGTTTAAATTGGCTTATCTTACTTTGTTATAATCGTAGGTAGACTAATAAGTAATAAAATCTAAGAATAAGAAGTGTTCTTATTTAGGTGAGCTCATAATTTTGCTATCTTTACCCATGCGATATCGAAAGGACTTGTCAGTCGTGGGTTCTCATATTAAGCAAATTGATTCATTACTATTACGCTAACTTAAGTTCATGCTTGATTATCTGTGTTAGCTGGAATCATTGACAGAAAACTGGGCTCAAGTTATTTTTGGCCTTACCTAATTCTATTTTAATAAAAATTAACGAGCACTATTATGAAAAAATTTATTCAATTATCACTACTCACTTTGGCTTTAAGCCCTGCTCTATTAGCATCTGACCTAGTCAATGCCAATAGTATGCCGCAGTCAGTCTCTCCAGCGAATGCCAATGTTTACATCATTTCACCTGTAGATGGCGCAACAGTGAAAGGTACGTTCACAGTAACGTTTGGTTTAAAAGATATGGGCGTCTCTCCCGCAGGTATCGAGAAAAAACATACCGGTCATCATCATTTATTAGTCGACAAAGACTCTCTGCCTGCCTTTGATATGCCTATGGGCGGCGATGTTCAGCACTTTGGCGGTGGACAAACACAAACAACGCTAACCTTGCCTAAAGGGCAGCATACTTTACAACTTATTTTAGGCGATCATCACCATATCCCTCATAAGCCTGCGGTTGTTTCAAAGAAGATCACCATTACTGTTGAGTAATCCCCCTAGATTAATTTATTAGTCAATTAGGTAAGTACCCAAACTTTTGAATAGTAACGAATATATAGCTACTAATCTCTCGTTAGTAGCTATATATTTTCCCTTTACTCAGCGAGTAAGGTTTTTCAGAGTAATAACTACAGCGTGACAAACTCTTCTGCTGAGGTGGGATGAATAGCAATGGTGTTATCAAAATCAGCTTTTGTTGCACCCATTTTCATAGCAACAGCAAACCCTTGCAATAATTCATCGCTACCAAAACCAATGCTGTGTAAACCAACCACTTTTTCATCAGTGCCAGCACAAATTAACTTCATTCGTGTCGGATCACGATGATCTTCAGTGAGAGCTTGATACAGTGCCGTGAATTGTGAGTTATACACGGTAATATTTTCCTCACCGTATTGTGCAATCGCTTCGTCTTGAGTCAAGCCAACTGTACCGATAACCGGATGACTAAAGACTACCGTAGCAATGCCTGAACAATCTAAATGCTCTTCGGGTTTATTATTGAATAAGCGTTCACATAAACGACGTCCTGCAGCAACCGCTACCGGCGTTAATTGTGCACGGCCAGTGTTATCACCTACTGCATATATACCATCAACATTGGTATTTTGATATTTATCCGTTTCGATAAAACCACGTTCATTCATTGCAACGCCAGTAGCGGCTAAATTAATGTTATCGGTCGCTGGCTCACGGCCAATTGCCCATACTAAGGTTTCAACAGGCCCAATGCTTTTGCCATTAGTTAGATGTATTATTAAGGTACCGTCCGCTAATCTTTCGATACGCTCTGGCGTGCTGTGGTTATGTAATGTTGGACCATGTTTTGCCATTTGCTCTACTAAGGTATCACTCAGCATGTTATCAAAACCACGTAATGGCTTTTCTTTACGCACCAACAAATGCGCTTTTGAGCCCAACGCATGAAATACACCGGCTAACTCGACAGCAATATAACCAGCGCCAACAACAGCAACACTTTTAGGTTGCTCAGTTAAGGCAAAAAAACCATCGGAATCAATGCCGTATTCAGCACCTTCAATATTAGGCAGAGTGGGACGTCCACCTGTGGCAATAGTAATATGGTCTGCAGTGATTAACTCACCGTTTACTTCAACGGTATTTTTATCAACAAATTTGGCAAAGCCATCAATAACCGTTACATCATTAGCATCAAAGCCACGCTGATAAGCCGCATGAATACGTTTAATATATGCTTCTCTATTCGAGACTAATTTAGCCCAATCAAACTGAGGAGTGTCTTGAGTAAGATGTTGAGCAAAACCGTAGTCACTAGCATATTTTAATGCGTCAGATATCTGCCCGGCATACCACATCGCCTTTTTAGGTACACAACCAACATTTACACAAGTACCACCAATGTACTTGGCTTCAATAACTGCTGCCTTTTTACCTAACTTTGCCGCGCGGTTAGCTGATGCTATACCGCCACTGCCACCGCCAATGGCAAGATAATCAAAATGTTGTGTCATGGTTTCACTCATTAGTTAACGTATTGTTTAAATAGAATGTGGGCGCAAATTACGCTTTATTCAAGTATTAAAATAATAATATGTAATACTTTTTTCAGTAATTGGCAGCCTGTTTTTATCGGATTAGCTATTGGTAGAAATAAGCTCCATTTTATCTATCAACAGGTTTTGCATAATTTCCTCTGCTGGTCTTGGCTTACTATATAAATACCCTTGTATGTAATGACATTGTTTGGCCACTAAATAATTTAATTGCTCAACCGTTTCGACACCTTCTGCAATACAATGCATGTTCAGTCTTTTTGCTAATACGAGCGTGGTATCAACAATCGCTTCGTCTGCTTCATTAATACCAATGCCGGACACAAAGCTGCGATCTATTTTTATGATATCTAAAGGTAATTTTTTTAAATAAGATAATGATGAAAAACCTGTACCAAAGTCATCAAGCGCTATAGTCACACCTAGTGTAGATAACTTGTCCATGGTGGTAATAGCATTTTCAGGCTGTAAAATTAGCGAACTTTCTGTGATTTCAACACGCAGTATTTCTGCGGGTAACTGATAACGCGCCAATAACTCATTAATATATGAAACTATGTCTGCTTCAACAAAGTGCTGTACTGATAAATTTACCGACACATAAAATTCAGGTCGTATGGTGTGCCATTCTTTTAGATCTTTACATACTTGCTCAAGTGCGACTTCTGTCATAGTAATAATTAAATTTAGCTCTTCCGATAAGGGGATAAAGTCGTTTGGTGGCACTAAACCGGTAGGCGTTTGCCAACGCATTAACATCTCGACTCCCACGGCCTTACCCGTATAAGCATCAATAATGGGTTGGTAGTGGTTAATAAATTCATTATTTTTTACCGCTAATTTTAATGCAGACTCTTTATTCAAACGATCCATGGCTTCAACGTTCATTTGTGCAGTATAAAATTGAAAGTTACCTTTGCCAGCTTGTTTCGCATGATACATAGCAACATCAGCATGGCGTAATAATTCGTCTGAGTTAATACCGTCACTCGGGTATAATGCAATGCCGACACTTGCACCAACGCTGACTAAATTCCCATCCAAATCAACAGGCTGACCGATTGTATTAATGACTTTTTCTGCAATTCGTCCAAGTTGATTTTCATTAGCAAAACTCTCTAGTAACACAACAAATTCATCACCGCCAATACGTGCTACCGTATCATCGATACGTAATGCACCTTGTAAGCGTTTAGTAATTTCTCGTAGTAATAAATCACCAAAATCATGCCCTAAAGAGTCATTAACTTGTTTAAATCGATCGAGGTCAATAAAAAACACCGCAATGGAGGTGTCTCGTCGATTAGAAAAATCTATCGCATGTTTAATACGTTCGAGCAATAACGTACGATTAGGTAATCCGGTTAAATGATCATAATTTGCTAATAATCGCAATTCACTTTCAGCACTTTTCTGCGCACTAATATCCGTTAAAACAAACAAGTAATGTAAAGCATTAGTTACTGAACTAAGCCCTACAGTGACGTTGATAATGACGTGGTATTCATCCTTATTGGCGGTAACTATCAACTCTTCTCCACGCCAATGTTCCCCCTCTTTTAGCGAAAGCATTAATTTACGATAAAAACTGTAACGTTTCTGGCTGACACCTAATAGTTTGTCACTAAAATCAAACTCTTCTTCTGGCCAATCAAAAACAGCACGCATTGACTGGTTTGCCGTAATTCGGGAGATTTTTTCATCAATAATAAAAACCCAATCCTGGGTTTGCTGAAATGCATCTCCGTAATACTGCGCACGCTCTTCATTAGCACGAGACTCGGTAATATTGGTATAAGAACCTGTTACTCTGATAGGATGATTATTAACATCTACAGCAACAATTTTCCCTAAATCTTTATACCAAAACCACTGACCATCTGATGTTTTCAAACGATAGGTACAGGAAAAATTATCTTTTAGATTGGCACTACTGATAAAGAGCTGCCAACAATGAATAAAGTTATTATGATCTTCAGGATGAATGAGTGCTACATGCTCTTCTAAACTATAAAATAGCGCCTTTTCTCGGTAACCTAAATCTAAAGCAATGCGCTTACCAAACATTAAATTTTCATCGGCTTGCCAATCCCAGACCTCACTATTACTCCCAGTTAAGGCTAGTTGTAAGCGATTTTCTCGATATTTTACTTGCTCATGAACATCAAGTAATAATTGTTGCTGGATTTTACGATAACGATACCAAGTCACTGCCATTAATATTAAGGCGATAGAATAAAATAATATCGCTAAAGGTGAACGCCAAGGAGCAAAGCCTACGTTAAATTTAATATATACGGGTGAAGAGTACTCTCCTGTATAAGGCGATTTAGCTTGAATAGATAAGGTATGTTTACCTGAAGCGAGGCTAGGAAAGGTGACATGAGCTTCTCGACTTGCCGGAAAATCAATGTTGTCTTGTCCCGTTAAATGATATTTGTAGGTAATACTGTTCTCATTACCGTAAGAAAAAGTAGAAAAATCAATGCGAATACCGACATCATCATGATTAAGGTTAATAACGGCATTATTTTCAATGACTAAAGGTAGGATTAAATCTCGAGACAACAATTCTACGGCGGTAACTTTAACGGTCACATTTTCATTATCATGTATTTTTTTTAACTTTAACGGGTCAAAAATACTGAGACCTTCCATAGAGCCATAAACAAATGAACCATCCGCTAATTTTGCATAAGCCCTAGCATTAAATTCAGTCGCTCCAAGGCCATTTTTACGAGTGAAGTGACTTATATGTTGGTTGTCTGAATCCAACATAAATATACCATTATGGCTAGAGAACCAGATATCCCCAGATTCATCTGCCATTACACCGTAAACGTTATTTTCAATAATGGAGTTAGCTTTATGGTAAAAATATTTCTCTTTAAAATCAGGTAATGTTAAACCAATGAGACCTTTACCACTGAAACTTAACCAGAGCACTTGGTTTTTATCAATTGCCCAGTTATCGATATAAACATTTTCACCGGCGAGTATCCCTTCCAGTTGATAAAGCTGTAAAAATTCTCGTGTATTAACATTAAATCCCCATAAACCGTCATTGCTTGTGAGTAAAAACCAATCACTATTTGGTAATGAGCCCAAGAAATACAATAAACGTTCAGGAGAGAACTGTTTCGTAATTTCAGCTAAGGTATCAATTTGATAAGTAATTAAGTTTATTTTAAAAATACCTTTTTCATTCGTTAGCCATAAAAAATCACCTTCTTTTAGGATGTCAAATTGCTCCACTGCAAGCAGCTGATTAATTTCATCACTAAAAGGTAATGCTAATATTTTTTCCTGTTTTTTATCAAATAACAGTACACCTTGTGCCGTAGAAACAAGTAATTGCTCTGGTGTTAAAGTGACTAGGCTATAAATATGGCTTGTCGTATAGATACTTTTGGAATCACTGTTCACTAGAAAAGGGGTTACTCGCTGTCTAACTAGATCAATTAAATTCAAACCATTTGAGGTAGCAACCCAAAGAAAATCATTGTTGAGGCTGTCAGGTAAAGCATGCCATACTTCGTTATAACTCAAACTAGCAGGATTGTTTCTTTTATAACCATAGTTTTTAACTAATTCTTTTTGAGGGTTCCATTGGTAAACCCCTACGCTATTTGAGCCTAACCAAAAAACACCGTGATTATCTTTGATCAATGCTTTTATATTGTCATCGGTGATATTGTCAAAAAAATCACTAAAACCAAACAAAAACTCACTACTATTATTCAAAGTGTTAACTGCATACAAACCTTTATCAGAGGCTACATAAAGCATTTCCCCATCAAGTAATGTCTGCCATGCAGCCATATTTTCAATAAGCTGTTGGTAGTTTGGTAATGTCGATTCCCCCGCAATATATGCCTTAATCTGCGCTACGTTAATAGCATAAAACCCATCGAAAGAGCCTAGATATAAGGTATGATTATTATCAGCGTGTACGGTATATATTTTATTAAGTTCTTCGCTATTCGACTGTTTGGTATGATCAGCTTGTATTTGAGGTAACTTTTTCCAATCGTTTTTCTCAATATCATAGGCAAAAACACCTATCTTAGAAGCTAGGTAGATTACGCCATCATACAATGACATTTGAAATAGTGATAAATTACCTGCTAACTCTGATTCCAAGTCTATTACTTGCTGATATTCATTGGTAACTTGATTATAAACACCGAGCGTTTTTGATGTTAACAGCCATATTTTATTATCATAATCATTAATCAAGTCAGTAATATAGTAATCAAAGCCTTGCGCAAGTTTTATTGGGATATGCTGGTAACTATCAGTTTTAGGGTTATAGCTATAAAGTTTTCGGCCATCAACATTTAACCAAATCAAGCCATTTTCATCTTCAAGTACATTATAAATAGCAATATCTTCAAAGCTATTATCAGGCCCAGGTAATTGCCTAACTTTATTACCGTCATAAATATTGACACCATTTTCAGTAGCTAGCCAAATGAAACCGGTTTTGTCTTGAATAATTGAATTAATACTACCTTGTGATAAACCATCATCAACCGATAAATGATCTAAGGATAGGTTTTCTATTGCCGCATAACTATTAGGTGCGACTATAGCGCAAATAAAAATAACGCTAAAGAAAATGCTTAACATTAGTCGACAGGAAATAAGTAATCTCTTAAGCATCGTCACTCAACAACAGAATTAATTATAAGATTATAAAGGTCACATAAAATATAGTTTACGATGTCGTTGTGCAAACAAAAATCAATAAAAAAGCAACTGCTAACAACAGATTTACTTACGCTATACAATAAAATCACATCAACTAGGTAATCGAATAAAACATTAACAATGTTTATGTGGTGAATATTTTATAACTATTGTCTGAATAGCCTTGAATAAAGCCTCTCTAGGTCTTACATCTCTTATAACATAAACTAATTTTTAAGCATTATGACCAATCCATTATTAGTATCTAGCGAACTACCTGCCTTTTCAAAAATTAAGCCTGAACATGTAAAACCTGCTGTTGAGCAATCGATAAGCGATTGTAAAAAAGTTATTGAGCAAGTACTCGCTAATAATGAGGTATTTACTTGGGAAAACTTAGTATTACCTATTGATGAAGTTGATGATGTGCTATCTAAACTTTGGTCACCTGTTTCCCATATGAATTCAGTGGTAAGTAGTGATGAATTACGTGATGCGTACGAATCTTGCCTACCCCTTTTATCCGAATATGGTACCTTTGTTGGTCAACATGAAGGTTTATATCAAGCCTACCTTAGCGTTAAAAATAGTAACCAATTTGAACAGCTCGATGTAGCGCAACAAAAAGTTATTACCAATGCGCTGCGCGACTTTACACTATCAGGTATTGCTTTAAGTGATGAAGATAAAAAGCGTTACGGTGAAATAGCGACTCGATTATCAGAACTCAGCTCAAGCTTTAGCAATAACGTGCTTGATGCTACTCATGCCTTTAGTATAACCATTGAAAATGAAAATGAGCTTACTGGTTTGCCAGAGAGTGCCTTAGCGGCTGCAAAAGAGCTTGCCACAGCAAAAGAACAACAGGGTTTTACTTTTACCCTTGATATTCCAAGTTATCTACCGGTAATGATGTATTGTGATAATGCTGATTTGCGTGAGCAACTTTATACGGCATTTGTTACTCGTGCGTCAGATCAGGGGCCTAATGCTAATGAATTTGATAATAGTGCCATCATGAATGAGTTACTAAACTTGAGACATGAGTTAGCTAACTTGCTCGATTTTGACAACTATGCCCAACACTCACTAGCCACTAAAATGGCCAATACCACGAATGAAGTCATGGCGTTTCTTGAAAATTTAGCGATTAAGTCACAGCATCAAGGTAAACAAGACTTTAAAGAACTAAGCGACTTTGCTGCCAGTGAGTTCAAGCAAGATAACTTACAGGCTTGGGATCTGGCTTATTACAGCGAAAAGTTAAAACAAAGTCGTTACGCCATTTCAGATGAACAATTACGCCCATATTTTCCTAAAGACAAAGTTGTTTCTGGCCTATTTGAAGTGGTCCACAAGTTATTTGGACTGTCTATAAAACATCGTGAAGGTGTTGATGTATGGCATGACGATGTTAACTTTTATGATGTATTTGATAAATCAGGTGAAAGACGAGGTAGCTTTTACCTTGACCTTTATGCACGTGAGAAAAAGCGTGGCGGAGCTTGGATGGATGACTGTGTTGGTCGAAGCCAGCTAGCTGATGGCTCTATTCAATACCCAGTTGCCTATTTAACTTGTAACTTTAACGGCCCTGTAGGCAATCAACCGGCATTATTTACTCATGATGAAGTAGTTACCTTATTCCACGAGTTTGGCCATGGCATTCATCACATGTTAAGCCAAATAAACGCCAGCAGCGTCGCCGGTATTAATGGTGTTCCTTGGGATGCGGTAGAGCTTCCGAGCCAATTTTTAGAAAACTGGTGCTGGCAACCAGAGGCACTCACCTTTATTTCTGGACACTTTGAAAGTGGCGAGCCATTGCCTCAGGCAATGTTAACTAAAATGTTGGCGGCAAAAAACTTCCAATCGGCGATGCAAATGTTACGTCAAATTGAGTTCAGCATCTTTGATTTCACTATGCATGAAAGCTTTAACCCCAAGGCATTGAACAATGAAAAACACATTCAACAAGTACTCGATAATGTTAGAACTAAGTACTCAGTAGTAACAGCACCTGAATTTAACCGCTTCCAACATGGTTTTAGTCACATCTTTGGTGGTGGCTATTCAGCAGGCTACTACAGCTACAAATGGGCAGAAGTATTATCTGCAGATGCCTTTGGTTTATTCGAAGAGCAAGGTATTTTTAATGAAGAAACCGGTCAGTCATTCTTAACCAATATTTTAGAAAAAGGCGGCAGCGAAGAGCCTAGTGAATTATTTAAAAACTTCAGAGGTAGAGCACCAGAAATTGATGCGTTATTACGTCACACTGGCATCGAAGCTTAACTGAGTAAATAAATCATAATGACATACGAATCGTTTAAATCATTATACCAGCGTGCCGCCGATCGCAAAGGTGGCACACAGGCACTTGAGCTATTGTTAGGCAAAAGAATATTGGGTAAGAAATTGCTCGATGATAACGCCGCAGAGCAAAGTATAAGCCAACTCACTGACGATAGAGTTTTAGCCGCTTTTACCAAACAAATTTTTAAATCTGGCTTTGTTTGGCGAGTTGTTGAAAATAAATGGCCTGACTTTGAGGAGCAATTTTTTAATTTTAATATTGAAAAAATGCTGATGATGCCAGAGGAAATGTTGGAACGAAAAGCGGCAGATCCGAAAATTATTCGTAATTATAATAAAGTAAAAACGATTAAAGCTAATGCACAGATGATTTTTGATATCACACTAGATAAAGATATCAGCTTTGCGCAATTTATAAATGACTGGCCAAGTGAAGATATCATTGGCTTATGGGCTTACTTGAAAAAGCATGGTCAACGCTTAGGTGGTAATACCGGTCCATACGCGCTTAGATTATTAGGTAAAGATACCTTTATTTTAAGCAGTGATGTTGAAGCTTACTTAAGAGCACAGCAGATCATTGATGGCGGTTTGCAAAGTAAAAAAAGCTTAACTGCTATTCAAGCGTTTTTTAATAATTTACAAAAACAAAGTGGTTATAACTTAACGCAATTAAGTCGCTTGATTGCTTTTGCTAGTGGTGATAATTATGTGCAGGTTGAGGGATAATCTGCACATAACTTGCGAACTAAGCACGGCCATACTTATCTTCAAAACGAACAATGTCATCTTCGCCTAAATAACTGCCCGATTGTACTTCAATCATTTCTAATGGCAGTTTTCCTGGATTTTCTAGCGCATGTACTGCACCAACAGGGATATAAGCCGACTGATTCTCAGTCAACAACACTGTCTTTTCATCTATCGTTACTTTTGCCGTACCTGACACTATGATCCAATGTTCGGCTCTATGATGATGCATTTGCACCGATAACTTAGCGCCTGGTTTTACGGTAATGCGTTTTACTTGAAAACGCTCTCCCATATCGATACAGTCATATTTTCCCCATGGGCGATAAGCTTCACGGTGTAATACCGCTTCACTACGTTTATCTGCTTTTAACTGCTCAACTATTAGTTTCACTTCTTGTACTTTATCTTTATTGGCAACAAGAACTGCATCTGGCGTATCAATAATAACCAAATTATCTACGCCAACCGTTGCAATAAGTTTATTTTGACTGTGGATATAACTATTCGTTGTTTGCTGAGCGATTACGTCACCTTTTAATACGTTTTTGTCATCATCCTGTTGGCAAACTTCCCAAAGAGCAGAATATGAGCCAACATCGCTCCAACCCGCGTCAAGCGGAACAACGACAGCCGAGTCTGTTTTTTCCATTACGGCATAATCAATTGACTCACTAGCACAGGCTAAAAAGTCAGCCTTGTTTGGACGAAGAAAATCAAGATCTTGCTCAACACCTTTCATCGCTTGCTGACAGTTGTCTAAAATATCACCTCGATGTTTAGATAACTCTTCTAAATAGCGCGAGGCTTTAAATAAGAACATACCGCTATTCCATAAATACTCACCCGAGTCTAAATAGCTTTCAGCTGTAATTTTATCTGGTTTTTCTACAAACTGAGCCACTTTAAAGGTAGAGTCTTTTAGCTCATCGCCTTTCTTAATATAGCCGTAGCCCGTTTCAGCATGAGTAGGCACAATACCAAAGGTGACTAACTTTCCTTGTTGTGCAGCAATACTTGCTTGTTCAACGGCTTGATGAAAAGCGCTCGTATCTTGAATAACATGATCTGCAGCTAAAACTAACAACATTGCATTTTCATCTTTTTCTAAGGCATGAATTGCTGCTAGCGCTACCGCAGGTGCCGTATTGCGCCCTTCTGGCTCAAGCAATATAGTACTTTGCTCTTGCGATAATTGTCGAACTTGTTCTGCCACTAAAAAACGATGCTCTTCATTACAAATGAAGACGGGGTCACAACTGTTTTTAGGCAAGCGTAATAACGTATCTTGCAACATGCTGGTGTCATTAACTAATGGTAAAAACTGTTTAGGGAAAAGTGCGCGAGAAAGTGGCCAAAGTCGTGTGCCGCTACCGCCACACATTATTGCAGGGAAAATAGATACAGCAGAAGAAGTTGTTTTTGTATTCATATTTATTCCGTTGATGATATTGAGGTTTCATAGAAAATAATGCGGTTAGACTTGTCTTTAAAAAATTTAATTTCGCAAAAGAGTTAGTAAAACAATCAAGTTTTTCAGAAACAGTCAAACCTATAATGATTTCTTTCACAGAGGGGTCAAAGCCACCTTATTCCTTTTGAGATATATTATCTAAATGTGTATTATTTCGTTTAAAATAACTTTTACTAACGACAAGAACATAAAAATGTATGTATAATTTACATACTGTTAATACCATTTATTACCCGTTGAATTTAGCTGTAGCCTGTTTTATTAAAACATAGAAGTAAAGTAATTTACAAAAATTTTATCTACATAGAAAAATAATATCATTAAGGGTAATACTTTGAATATAAAAAAAATCAATTCAAATATATTTAAACATCATTTTTCACCTTTCATCTTAATACTTTCAATTACAATATTAATAGCCCTATTAAATATTCCTATTATGCAGACCCTATGGCGCTATAGTTTTGATGATGGCACCTACTCACACGCTTATTTGATTCCTCTTATTGTTGCTTATTTATTTTATGTGATAAATAACAATGGAGAATTAAAGTATAGGAAAACTATATCTTTACCTGCTTCAGTACTACTAATTATAAGTGCATATATACTTTTTGTTACGTCAACTGCGCAAATTAGCCTGTTATACTGGTTGGCCATTTTATTATTACTTTGTTCAAGTATTATTTTTGTTTTCAATGCTAATATCAAAATAGCTTCAGCCGCATCCTATTTTATTTTTTTACTCCCTGTTTGGGGGATATTAACCATTCCTCTACAAAACCTATCAGTATTAGCAGCAAATACCCTTATGGGGTTCACTACTATTCCTGTATTTGTTGAAGAGCAGTTTGTACACATTCCATCAGGAGTATTTGAAATTGCCGGTGGTTGTAGTGGGTTACGTTACTTGCTTACTTCTCTAGCAATTAGTACTTTGTTTTCTTTTCTATATTTTAGAACAATAAAAAATACCGCAATATTTATTTCAGTGGCAATACTTGGTGCGTTATTAACAAACTGGTTACGAATAACCGCTTTAATTATAATTGGTCACCAAACAGAAATGACCAGTGACTTAATGACTGATCATAATATGTTTGGTTGGTACCTTTATATTCCCTTTATGTTCTTACTGTTTAAGTTTGGTGGCTACCTTGCTGATAAAGAAAACAACAAACCAATCGCATCTGACAGTTCAGCTAAAAAACAACTGAATATACCTGCTTGGCCGTTAGCTCTTCTTTTATTAACTATTTTATCGTTTTCGTCTACCTCATTACACATGTCAGCAACGACAGTCCCTGAAACAAAGCTTATAAATGTACTTGTTGTACCAGTAATTTATAACGCTTCAACGGTTGACGTTATCACTAATAGTTCAATGAAAACGCAATTGGTTTACAATTTTAGTGAAAATAATCTAGAATCAAAACCTACTTTTTTTGAAAATAACTTTATTCCTAAAAACTGGCTTGTTGTTGGTAAAGTTATAAGCAATGAAGATCAAGTGATTAAAATAAAGAATGGTCTAAGAACGGCCACCATTACGGTCAGTTATGAAATATCAGGAATAAAGATTGGAAGTTCCTCGCGATTCAAACTTGAAAGATTAAAGCAAGCATTATTGGGACAAAGACAGACTAAATTGCATTGGCAGTTTCAACTAGATTAAATACAATAAACGCACAAGCAATAAATCCGCAAACAAAAAAGGTTTTATTATGAGAAAAGGAATTATATTAGCAGGTGGTAGTGGAACTAGACTTTACCCACTAACCAAAGTTGTTAGTAAACAGTTAATGCCTATTTATGACAAACCTATGGTTTACTACCCATTGGCCACACTTATGCAAGCAGGCATAAACGATATTTTAGTTATATCAACACCAGAGGAAATAAACCGCTTTGAAGACTTATTAGGCAATGGTGAAAACTTTGGTATCAATATTTCTTATAAAATACAGCCCAGTCCTGACGGTTTAGCTCAAGCCTTTATAATTGCTGAAGACTTTTTAGCTGGCTCTGCTGCCGCATTAGTATTAGGTGACAACATGTTTTATGGTCACGATTTAACTAAGTCCTTACAAAATGCTAACGCACAAACTTCTGGCGGCACAGTTTTTGGTTACCATGTTTCCAATCCAAAATCATATGGTGTTGTTGAGTTTGACAAAAGTGGCACAGCCATTTCTATTGAAGAGAAACCTGAACAACCTAAGTCAAACTACGCGATTCCTGGTTTATATTTTTTTGATAAACGTGTAGTTGAATTTGCCAAAAAGGTACAACCTTCTGCCCGTGGTGAATTAGAAATAACGGATGTTATTGATCAATATTTAAAAGTCAATGAATTAAAGGTTGAAATAATGGGTCGAGGTACTGCTTGGTTAGACACGGGTACACATGATGACTTGTTAGCTGCCGCACAGTTTATTGCTACTATAGACAAACGCCAAGGATTAAAAGTTAATTGTCCTGAAGAGGTTGCTTATAGAAATGGTTGGATATCAGAAGATAAACTACGTGAAATAGCAGCACCATTAAGAAAAAGTGGTTACGGTGAATACTTATTAAAATTAATTGATGTGAGAGTGTTTTCGTGAAATATATTGACACATCAATTCCTGAAGTAAAAATAATTGAACCGACAGTATTTGGTGATAACCGTGGTTTTTTCATGGAAACTTTTCGTGTTGATGAGTTTACTCAAAACTGCTCCGAAAAACCCTTTGTACAAGACAATCACAGTAAATCTAGCCATGGAATATTACGTGGCTTACATTACCAGCTTAAAAATACCCAAGGGAAATTAGTCAGGGTTACTTCTGGCGAAGTGTATGATGTTGCCGTTGACATGCGAGAGTCTTCAGCTACTTTTGGCCAACATGTTGGGGTAATACTTTCAGGCGAAAATAAAAAGCAGTTATGGGTTCCTGAAGGATTTGCTCATGGTTTTTATGTGATGAGCGAATCTGCCGAATTTGTTTATAAATGCACTGACTATTATGCACCTGAGCATGAAATTTCACTTACTTGGAATGATGCCAATTTAGCCATTAATTGGCCATTGACTAATAACCAAGCACCCTCGTTATCTGCAAAAGATAAAAATGCCTTATCATTTAACGAGGCACCGAAGTTCACATGAACATTATTGTTATAGGACACAATGGGCAACTTGCTTGGGAGCTTGCTCAACTTACTAATAAAAACAATACTATTACCTGTTTAGGGCGAAACAACATAGATGTTTTTTGTCTCGAATCTATCGCATCTACTCTCAAAAAGCATAATGCCCATGCCGTCATCAATGCTTGTGCCTATACAGCGGTTGACCAAGCTGAAACAGATGAAAAAAATGCCTATCAGCTTAATAGCGACGCGGTACAAAACTTAGCACAAGCATGTAAAGACTTATCTTTACATCTTGTACATGTTTCAACCGACTTTGTATTTAATGGCGACAAGGGTTCACCTTACCTTACTGATGATCCTATTGAGCCACTAGGCATATATGGTGCTAGTAAGGCACAAGGTGAGCTTGCAATTAGAAACACCCTACCTCAGCAAAGCTGCATTATTAGAACGTCATGGGTTTATTCTACCCATGGCAATAACTTTGTAAAAACGATGCTTAAGTTAATGGCTGATAAACCAGAACTAGGTGTTATTAGCGATCAAATTGGTTCACCGACCTATGCAAAAAGTCTTGCCAAAATATGCTTATTAGCAGCAGAAAAGAAAATTTGTGGTATTCATCACTGGACCGATGCAGGTGTTGCTAGTTGGTATGACTTTGCTGTTGCAATACAAGAAATCGCGATAGATAAAGGGATATTAAGCAGACCAATTCCGATTAAGCCAATTAGAACAATAGACTACCCTACGCCAGCGGCAAGACCAAGTTACAGCGTATTAGACAAAACTAGCTGTAACACTGTTTTCGCTGACTTACCTTTAATACATTGGCGTACTCAATTAAGCAAAATGATGGCTGAACTTTAGAAGACATAATTATGAAAAAATTACTCATTACTGGCGGCGCGGGGTTTATAGGCGCTAACTTTGTTCATTATTGGATGAAGCACTACCCACAAGATAAAATTGTCGTTATTGACGCATTAACCTACGCAGGAAACTTTGCCAATTTAGAGCCCGTTAAAAACAATGATAACTTTACTTTTATTCATGGGGATATCTGTGATCAAAGTCTAGTTGAGTCTTTATTGAATGAGCACGATATTGATACTTTAGTGCATTTTGCTGCAGAGTCCCATGTTGACCGCTCTATAACTGGGCCAGATGCGTTTATTGAAACCAATATAATAGGGACTTATTCGCTACTTAAAGCAGCAAAAAAAATCTGGTTAGACGATGCTTTAGCTAAAGATAAACAGCCAAAAGAACACCGTTTTCACCACGTGTCTACCGATGAAGTATACGGAACACTTTCTGCAACAGACCCCGCCTTTACTGAAGAGACAGCCTATGCTCCCAATTCGCCTTATTCAGCCAGTAAAGCCGCAAGTGATCACCTAGTTCGCGCTTATCATCATACTTATGGCCTAAAGGTAACAACAAGTAATTGTTCAAATAACTACGGTCCTTATCATTTTCCTGAAAAACTAATTCCACTTGTCATTACCAACATTTTACACGACAAAGCATTACCTATTTATGGCGATGGTCAACAAATACGCGACTGGTTATACGTTGAAGATCACGCCTACGGTATTGATTTAGTCTTAAATAAAGGCAGTGTTGGTGAAAACTATAACATTGGTGGTAATAATGAATGGGCAAATATTGATATAGTAAAAACAATATCGCTATTAGTAGAGCAAGAGTTCAAAAACAACAACGAACTTACCAAGCGTTTCCCCAAAGCAGTAAGTGCTATCAACCAAAATACAGCATCACTTATCACCTATGTACAAGATAGACCAGGTCATGACCGCCGTTATGCTATTGATGCAACCAAAACAAATAATGACTTGGGTTATGAACCTAAAGAGTCATTTTCAACAGGTATAGCCAAAACGGTTCAGTGGTATTTAAATAACGAATCATGGTGGCAAAGCGTAATGGATGGAAGTTATCAAGATTGGATTAAAGAGCAGTATTGTTCGAAATAATGACCAATGGGTGGGGAGGCTTTAAAATAGAGTCATCCTTATTTTTATAAAACCTCTAAAGTTATGTCATCAACTAACATGCTACCTTCATAATAATTAATATGAGGCTCACCCAGCATAAAATATTCAGGATAAGCGCTGTTTTTAGGCCAAGAAACAAAATCTTTCCCTAAAAATGTTTGTGCTCTGTTATCAACACAGCTTGGCTCAAGCTCTTCTGGGGTTTGATTATAGTGGAATACGCAATGCTTTCTAATATCAATTCGATCTGTGAATGTTCTTAGCCCTGCGTTTTTGAAGTTGCCTTTAATAGAAAATTCATAAAACAATGCAGTGCGTGTGAATGTCACGGTATACCACTCATTAGGTAAATAATAACCAACAGGCACATCAGGGATTTTCTTCCAATTATCATTAATATAACTAATAAAGCTCTTACCAAACGCTGGATGAGTATCACTTTTACCATCTAAAGCAATCACATTGACGGTATTATTAAAACCGCTCCTATTCCAGCTATCAATAACAAATTTACGATGATGATGTATCCAAATATTATTATGGGGTTTAGGCGGTTTATCAAGAATAGCTAACCAATAAAAACCATTATGACCAACACTAGATAAATTTCGCCAAGGCCCTGCGCGCTCGGTGCCGTCGTTATAACCGTTTAATTTACTTTCATTACCATAATTAGCAAAACCTATTTTTAAACTAATACGATATTTTGGCGGCAAAGATTTTTTAGATCGGAGAACCACGCCATCGGTATGATCGGGGGTCGATATTTTTAATACTTGGTTACTTGCATCCATAGGATCTGACACAACATCTAAATAATCCAATAGAATCGGATCTTCAGTACGAGTATAAATCTCTGCCGTTAACCAATCCCCTTTGCCTATTGAAATAGTATTTCTATAGGCTTGGGGCGGGAAAATATTTTGCTTTTGATAATATTCTCCCGACTCAGAATAGGGACCCTCGTATTTTGCAGCATCAATACGCCACGCAGGAATATCATAAAAAGGAAAGCTTTCAAAATCTTCTTTAGATGAAGGTTGGGAAATATTATTTTTATTCTCAATGCTAGAAAAGTTTTCAGCCTCAGAACACCCTAACAAAATAAAAATTATGATACTTACTAATAACAGCTTTGTTTTATACATATTCCCTTCCTTCTGAATACCCTTATTTAACATTACAAAGTAGCAGTTACCTTAATAATCATTGAGCAATAAGCTTTCCAACCATGGTAAATCACTCGTTGTTGAATACATCCAACCAAAACGCCTTGGAGGATTAAGTAACCAGTGATTTTTTAACTTTCCATTCTTCTTTTCTTTTTTATATTTTACATAAGTATTCTGACACTGCTCTAATAATGCCTTAAACAATAATTTTGTTAGAAAAGCATCTTGTTTTTCTTTTTGCTTTATATAAACAGATTTCCCTAATAATCCAGCTACATCACAACTATGTTGAGGATCAGTCCATTGATTATGTTCTTCCTGCCGAGGGTTTTCCATTGAAACAATATATTTAGGCATAACAATCCCTTTTAATTTTGCAGCAGTACCATAAAATATTCCATGATTTAAGATAAAATCGCCAAAAGCATTAATGAGCGAGGAAGCTCTGATATCATTAGTCAAACGGTAAAAACGCCATAATGCATCACCAAGTAAAGCCATCATCCAAGGAGAACAAGTAGGTGAATTATCTCCCTTCCCTTCATGTGATTTAAAGCTGTGTTGAGGGCAACCTCTTAATGCCCAATTATTTTCAGGGTTAAACGTCATTTTTACAGTCGCATTTAATATCTCATTTATCCGTTCAAGCGCTCTTTTGTCATTAGTGAGCTCCCAATAAGTGACTGCTACATTTAATGCGGCAGCTTGATTACGCTCTGTCCAAAAACCACGGTGTGATGTATAGACAGGATCCCATTTTAATGAACTATAAAAAATCTTTTTCAGCGCTTGAAGCGCTTTGTCATCCATTGTTAAAAGATATCGAAATAGTAATCCTTTAGGCATAAAATATTTAGGATCATATTTTTTAGTTAATGTGGAAACTCCTTCTTCATCGATATGTTCTATATAGAATTGAGCTAGAATATTAGCCTCATGAAACCATTTTATATTTCCTGACATCAAATATAATTGGTATATTGCTTGTGGTCTATCAAAAAGCCATTGAGATGCTTTTTCAGGAGAGTAACCCCGTTGAAGTAGTAATTTTTCATTGGTTACATATTTCGCATATTGAGCTTGTGGCCCTATATACCATTCATTATCTAATTTACCAACATCCCTATGCAATAAAAAACTTTGTGTAAGCCAGCTTAGCGAAGGATAAACAAGAATAGGATTATTAATGGTAATGTCCGTCTTAAATTCTTTAGATTTTTCGTTTTCTGTCCACTTTAATTTTAATGGCGTATTTTTACCTCCAAGGTGGCTGAATTCAATTAATAAAACACGTATATATTTTTTTTCAGAATTACTGGGCCACACGGTTTTAGCCATGTAATCAGCCTTTATCGGTATATCCATTTCAGAAAGTTCAAAATCTGAAGATAGTGGAATTTTTCCATTCGGTATTGGCAGCAATAATTGCATAGAGTTTTTAGTTAAATTAACAGACAAATGTATTTCACCAAAACCAACTGCATGAACAGAAGACAACAAGGTAAAATAAGTGACAACTAATCCTAAAAAGAGTTTATGCATTTAAAAAATCTTAGGAGCTATTGCTAAAGTAGTCATCACAGGTAAATGATCTCCACCTACAGATTCCAAAACTTTACTATCGAGAATTTTAAAATTATCAGAAACTAAAATGTGATCAATTCGTACACCATGTATTGGGGTATATTTAGTGTAATTAAAACCAACACCACTCTCATTTAAAACGTTAGTGAATGAGCTGAAATATTCTCGGTATACATTTTCATCTGCAGCCATATTAAAATCCCCTGCAATAATGGTGTTTTTCTTACTTTTAGCCCACGAACTTACCAAAGCTGCCTCAATAGTTCGATTGTTTTCTATACTTTCAACCCAATCATAATTTAAATCATTACTTAACAAATACTTAAATGCTATTCTAGGAGTATCTAAATGTATGTTTGATAAATATATTGTTTTGATCTCAGTTTCAATACGATAAAAAGCAGCGTATGCTCCCCCCAACCATCTAAAAAATCTCTGTCTAAAATATGTTCTCGCTTAAAAAAATATTTACTAGAAATACATAATGCCGACACACATTCATAGTGCCAAGAATCATCAAAGAGTTCGTTCATACTGACATTCTGAGCTTCTGAGCTTCTTGAAAAAGAATAACATCAGGGTTATAAACCTTAATAATTATTTTATCTGATATATCAGAGCCCCTTCTCCAAGGTTTACAGTAAGAACTTTAAGGTCACTTTTTCCTTTATCTATAAAAGGATTAGAGATATTTAAATTTACATCTAAATATTTCCAGCTTATTAGCAATAATAGAAATAAGATGCCTCTTTTTTTAGTAGAAATACATTTCCAACCAAAAGACTAGCGCATGCTATACAATAAAAATAAAATATTTTATTAAAATTAACTTTCATAAAGTTCAGCATGTTTTTCCGCTACCAAAGAATTAAAAACGTGTTGATTAACCTGTTTTTCATGAATAACCCGTTTAGGGTATCCTGCTACATCTAAAGATATTAACGGTATTTTATTGGCTATATTTTCGAGAAGAAACATAGATAACTATTCTGTTTCAGAAAGTGTATTACATCACACTTCAGTAAATTACATATAAGAGCTATAAAAACTCTTTGTCAATTTAATTTCTCCCGATAATAAAATTTACCTTACAGCTTAATATCATGACTTAATGGCACAGCCTTGTTGCCTTCTAACCTATCATAAAGCAACGTAGATACTTCATTAGGATTACTAATTGGATCCCAGATAGGCGAAATACGTCTTTTAAGGCTACTTGCCACCCGATCAATAAAGTTTGCTACTGGTATAGGGATATAAAGCCATCGAAGTAACATATATATTCTACGACGTATGCACCAATAATAAATTGCCTGTTCACCATACCATTTATAGCCCCAACGCTTCTCGAATAAATCATGGGAATATTTACCAATTTTAGCGTTCCAGCGATAGTTAAAATAATTAAAATCATTTAACTCCCCTCTAGTGCCAAGGTTATCAAAATAGATAATTGATTTTGGTTCAGCAAATAAAAGCTCACCTTTAGCGGTTAGCTGCATGCCAATATCTAAATGCTCTCGTATGGTCATGTATGGCAATTCGACATTATCAAAAGCATCTGTTCTAAACATCACACCATGGAGCTCAAATGCCTGTGTTGGCTGAATTTCAGTGGGCATGTTTTCAGGCAATTCACGACGATAAAGTTTATGTTCAAGCAAATAAGGGGTACCTTCAACATCAACGACTCGAATTTCAACATTAAACGAGTGATTGCGTGTATAAGCACCATCTACACCATCAGTTTCTAAAATTAGGGGAGCAATAACAGCAGCACCAGTGTTTTCGCCAGTTTCAATTAATGGCGGTAACCAGTTTTCAGATACTCTTGAATCATTATCAAGTAAAAAAGTAAAAGGTGTTTTTATTTTCCCTTGTACCTGTAGCAGACCTTCCATAGGTATCATTAAACCATAAGACAAAATACTTGCATTAGACTTACCAGAGATACTCTTTTGTGCTTTTAATATTTCAGTTTTTGGATACCCTAGGTCTAAAATAATAAGCTCAAATAAGTTTTCATCGGTATATCGATAAACAAGATCGATACAATCAGATAAACCGCTAAATCGATCTCTTGGAGAGATTATTATAGTCACTTTTTTTTGCGTCATATTTAAATTCCTTTATTTTTACATTTCAGATTTTAAATTGGGCGCCCAGTAAATTTTTTAACCAAGGAAATCACTAGTAGTAGAATACAACAAGACAAAGCGCCTTGGGTGTTATAAGGGCCAATAGAGTTTATTTTATTTTATCTCTTTTTTAATCTAACATAACTATGTTAGACATTGTTCAATAAAAGCGCTAGATATAAATAGAATATAATACAAAAAATTATTAATTTTCTCGTTGCATCTCTGTACTACTTAATTATTAAAGTTGCCATTACGGGTAGATGATCTCCCCCTAGCGACTCGATCACTTGGGCATCAACTATACCAAAGTGATTACTAAATAAGATATGATCTATTCTAAGACTTAAACCATAGGCTTTTATTGTGTAGTTAAAACCAACGCCAACATCACTTAATGCATTATTTATCATTGAAAAATTTTCTTGGTATATATTCTCTTCAACCGGCATATTAAAATCCCCTACGATAAGAGAATATGGCTCATTTTTAATCCAAGAACTTAAAATTCCAGTTTCAATACGTTTATTATCTTCAATTTGCATAACGTCAGAAAAATCGACATTACGCTTTGCTATATCAACTAACAACGAATGTACAGATTGCAAATGCACATTAGCAATATTAATAATGCTTTCATCTAGGTATACCCTATAAAAAACTGCAGAATTTCCCCATCCACCAAATATAGCTTTAGTTAGTTGATTCGTTCGTTCAAAAGGATGCTTGCTCATTATGCATAATTCACCTACACATTCTGAGTGTATGTAATCAGCCGACAATTTTTTTAACGATCTTTTATTAGCGTCCTGCAAAAGCAAAATGTCAGGCTGATAATATTTCAATAACAATTGAATTTTACTTATCTGACCACCCTCGCCAATATTAGCCGTAATAATTTTAACTGTTTTATGCTGCTCCACATGAGAACTATGATTAAAGTGCAATCCGAAATCTAAATATTTTATTGAAATAAAAAATAACAAAGGTAATAAATATTTTTGAGCTTTAGACAGGTGCTTCCACAAAAACAATAAAACCAGTACAACCAAAAATAATAACCATCTTGGTGCAAATAATAAAATATATTTAAAAACAACAAATATAGACGTGCTGGGCCACCAAGGTAATAAGCTCACCAAAAAGCACCCTAATAAACAAGTACCAAAATACCAATTAAGCCAAACCTTGTAATTTGTTTTTATTTTAATCAATCTCTGAGTTAGCATATAATGTTGCATATTTTTTTGCGGCAGAGTTTATTGTAAAATTAGCACTGACGTAGTCGAAAGCACTATCTCCATAATCCATAATTACCTGGCGGTCATCGTTAATACGTTGAATATATTCAGACAGCTTTTCATCATCGTTATAACTAAAAAGCCAGCCTGTTTGTTCATTAATAACTAATTTAGGATTACCGCCAACATCGGTCGCAATAACTGGTATTCTATTTGCCATGGCTTCAATAATTACCATAGATAAACCTTCGGTTTCAGAAGTGACAACTAAAACATCTATTTTTGAATAAATAAGCTCTCTATCACTAACCATGCCATGAAAATTCACCGCAATATTGGTAATGTTATTTTGATAAAACTGTTTCAATTGACTTAAACATTCACCATCGCCAAAAAAATTCACTTCAACTTCACGTTGAATTTCTTCAGGTAATAGAACAATAGATCGAAGCAAGCTCAGTTGATTTTTTAAAGGGATCATTCTCCCTACAGAACCGATGTGTAATTTTGTTGATTCTTTAATGGAAGAACATAGTGGTTTGATCAACACACCATTATCAATAACGTAACTCGGTATATCCGTCCAGCCATGAGTTTGGTGGAAAACCTCTAAACTTTCTTGTGAAACACAAGTAATAATATCAATAAAACGTTTAGCTTTCTTATGCACGAGTATCCATGCAGGTTCAAGGGCTCCTGCACCATGGCGAGTATATATAATTTTTTTATTTAATAGAGGTAAAATATAACTCAAAAACTTCAATGCGTGTGGTGAGTGTATATGAATAATATCAAATTTTAGCAAAACAAAAAAAACACGTAAAAGTTTAATTAACGAACCTCCACCATAACTAGCGACAGGTATGTTATTAGCTTTACACTCATTTACTAAAGGATCATCAGGACTTCCTAATGATATGATAGCGGGCTTCATAGTTAGTTGCTTTTGAATACTGCATAAATCTATAACAAAACGTTCGGCTCCACCAACATTTAAGCTACCCACAATATGAGCAACTTTAATTTTTACAAACCCACTTTTCATAGTTAACTTCTACAATTATATAAGATATATTTATAATTAGTTTAAATGATAATTGAGTTTCAATATTTTTGATACGAACATTGTAAAAATAATAACGTAAGTCAAGGAAGAAAAATGACATTACCTATTCAATTAAGAGTATTGGAAATTGTACAAAGTTTAGAGAAAGGGGGGAGAACTACCCGCTTTACTGATACAGTTGCGGGATTAAGAGCACAGAAAGTTTTTACCGTTCCGCTATGTTTTTCCGAACCCGAACCTTGGGTTAACATTCCTGAATTAGAAGTACTACACAAAACGCCAGGAATTAATTGGAAGCTTGTTTTTCAAATAAGAAAAACAATAAAAAACCATAACATTAACCTTATTCATGCTCATTGTGAATTTAGCCAGTTATACGCAAGTATTGCAGGTGTTACTTGTGGCATAAAAACAGTAGCCACTTTTCATCGTTCTGATTTATCTAAATATCAACCTAACATGGTCAATACATTAATTAAGCTTTTTGCATCGCATTTTGTTGCCGTTTCTCACGACCGACTTTCATTACTCACCAAAAATTTAAAATTACCGTTAAACAAATGTCATGTGGTTCATGGCGGCTCAGTAATAGAAAAAAAACCAACAGTAGTGACCATTAATAAAACAAGGACTGATCTTGGCATACCACTTGATCAATTAATGTTGCTTAGTATTGGCCATTTAGGTGAAATAAAAGGTCATCAAGACACCTTAATTGCATTATCAAAATTCACCCAAACAATGCCTGAGTTGCATTTATACATTGCCGGTGATGGTTCTGCACAAGAAAAACAAAAATTAACTGAACTGGTAAACAAGCTAAAAATAAACGAATATGTAACCTTTCTTGGGCAAATAAATAATGCATTCAGCTGGCTAGAAGCGTGTGACATTTTTATTCAACCTTCAGTTGAAGAGGCCTTCGGTTTGGTTTTTGTTGAAGCAGGCGCAAAAGCAAAACCAGTAATTGCTACGGCTGTAGGCGGTATAAAAGAAATAATAGTATCTAAAGAAACCGGCTTATTAGTACCTCCTTCTTCACCTAAAGCAGTAGAAAATGCATTGGCGATATTAATAAATTCTGCCCCTTTACGTAAGCAATATGGTGAAAATGGATACAAACGTATTTCTGAATATTTTTCACTTACCAATATGGTCAACAAATATACTGATATTTTTAATCAAGCGGTAAACTGAACAACTAAAAATAAAAGGAAACATTATGGACTGGTCAGGGCTTATGCCACATGTAAAAACAGGTTTTTCAGGTTGGATAAAATGCCAAGCATTTGATGAACTTGAGGTGCAAGAATCTGCTTCAAACTGGCAAAGCGAAATGTTTTTCTTTGAATCTACGTCTACTGTTTCTTATAAATCAGTGGGGAATGACTGGTTTATTTTTGCTCAAGGACTCAGCGAAATTGAATTTGAAGACATATGTAACAAAGTTATCAATGAGTCTATTTTTAATAATGCTGATATAAACGAAGAAACACTTTTTTCCGATATAAAAAAAGAAATCACCAATTTACTTTTACCGGGTGCAATCGTTTTTGCCATTCAAGCAAAACTAGGCCGAGTTGTGGTGCTTCGTGACGCATGCGGGTTTCTTCCTATTTATTATCACTTTAGTCAAAATACTTTAGTGTTTTCTTCTAATTTAGAAACAGTACGCAAAAACACACAATTTAGTGGTGTTAACACCGATAAAATAAATGAAATGCTTGTTTATGCCCATAGAACAGGCAAACGAACTTTATGGCAAAACCTCAATGCTATTTCCCCCGGTGGTGTCAGTGTTTTTACACAAGATCAACTTGTCGTTCATCAGTGGTTACTTACTGAAAAATCTCAATATAGCCCTGAATTGAAGTCAAAATTTAAATCAATGACAGAATCAGCAGTCTTGTTAGAAATAAAAAAGGCGGTGGACCAAGCACTAGAGCCTTTAGAAAATGAACCACATGTTTCTGTTCCTTGTGGTGGTGGTGTTGACTCTTCATTTCTTGGTGCTTATTTAGCCCAACGGGGGCAAGACGTTACCTTTTGGTGCATTAACCAACCCGACGCCCCTGTGAGTGAAGACGAATGGATGAAACCATTATCTAAGCAACTCAATATTCCTTGTGAGTATGCTAACTTAAATAAACAGTTTTTTTTAGATAACTTTTTAGACAGAATGGAGCAATCTCATCAACCAATGACAGGCCCAAATTCTGTTGGCGGGATTTACGCAAGAAAACTAGCACTAGAAGCTGGTGATAAAGTTTTTATTTCCGGAGAAGGAGCCGACACCGTTTTTGGTGGATTATCACCCTTTGCTCGATTAATGCCAATGGTGCGTTTATTTCGCATGTTATCGAAACTACCGAAAAGATTAAGAATGCAATTAGATCGTGGCATTATCTCAGAAGCGGCCTGGGTTATGGACATTTCTCAAGTAGCCCCAACAGAAGATCTTTCCAGAATAGCAATGGGCGATATGGAACGCGCTGAACTGTTGGCCGAAGTACTAGACTTCCCAAAAGGTGATAGTGCCATTGAGCGTTATGCCGATATTTTTAGTTGGATCCAAATAAAAGAAGTACCAACTGGCTTAAACCATATATTCTTTGAAAAAGACGAATTCGAAGGAGGTGTTACCCATTACCCTTTTGCTCACGAAGCCCTAATCAACTTAGGCTTACACCTTCCCTATAAATATAAAGTAAATGATGGACACAAAAAATGGCTCTGGCGTAAATTCACCAGTGAATATATTGGGCATGATGTTGCCTTTAGAAAAAAATATGCCTTTCCAACGCTCACTCATATTTGGTTAGAGCCTTCGGCAAAATTATTAAAAGGTGGGTTTTTACAAGATTTATTATGCGCAAATGTTTCCAGTGTGTTCGAGTCTTTACCTAAATCAGACCCCGCAAGATGGACGTTACTAAATATCGAGTTATGGGGAAGATTACATTGCTTAGGGCAAAGTAAAGAACAGTTATTAAATACCATGATGAGTGCTTAATATATGGCTAAAAGTAGTAACAGCCCTTATGTAGTTCATTTAATACCTTCTTTGGAAGTTGGCGGTATGGAACGCTTAGTATCTGATTTAGCCATAGGCCGAACAACAGGTAAAACCTCTATTTTATGTTTAAATACCTTAGGCGCGCTCGGTGAGCAAATAGAGAATGACATTTCAATTGAAGTGTTAAGCATACCAAAGAACTTATTGATCGCGACATTCTTAGTGTATAAAAGGCTTAAAAAACTTAAACCTGATGTTATTCATTGCCATAATTTGCAAGCACACTTTTTTGGCGGTATTTGCGCAAAGTTACTCCCTAAAACCCAGGTAGTATTAACTAAGCACGGCCAGCACATTCCTACTTCAGGCTTAACCACAAGAATCAATTATTTTACTTTACAAAAAAGTAGAATAATTGGTGTTTCTGCTGATATAACCCAGATAATGCAACAATGGATCGCCAAAAATAAATCACCCATTGAGTATATTGCTAACGGTGTATCGTTAACTGCTTTTAAAGAACAAATTCCTAAAGAGCTAGCAAAGGAAAAGCTTGGTATTAGCCAAAGCACGTTTTGTGTCGGCATTGTTGCTCGCCTTTCTGAGCCTAAAGATCATTTGTTATTAATAGATGCTATTGCGGCTTTATCTAAAACCTTTCCAGATATTAAGTTAATTATTGTTGGTGGCGGACCACTTCAGAATAAAATAGAAAATTATATTAAGGCTAATCACCTTGAAAAGGTAGTTACGATGTTAGGGGAAAGAAAAGACATCGCGAACATTCTAAACGCATTAGATGTGTTTGCCTTAACGTCCTCTTCAGAAGGTATACCCATGACCATTCTGGAAGCGATGGCAGCAAACTTACCTGTTGTTGCAACAAATGTAGGTGGAATACCACAGGTTGTTATTAATAACGAAACCGGGATATTAGTTGAAAACAAAGATAAAGCTGGCTTAATTACAGCAATAGAAAGCTTTATTGAAAACCCTAAAAAGTTGACCGAATTTGGTGAGCAAGGGCGTTCATTATTAGAAAGCAATTATTCAATTAATCAAGCAATTGAGAAATATGAACGTATTTACCTTAACTAAAGTAATATATAAAAAAGAAAGTTAAATTTTCGGACAAGTTACAGTGTTTAAAGGTAGCGTCACAATTAGCTCTATGCTTTTAACCTTTACTGCTCTAATTTTTCTTTCTTTAATTGTTATCAAATGTATAGATACTCCCATAGAAAAATAAAGACAAAAAATAAAGACAACTTAATCAATTATTTTTATCTGCAATCAAGGGATGACTTTTTATGAAAATAACTAATATCCAACTAAAGCAAAGTGAAGAACATAATTTAATATCTGCTCAAATTGATGATTTTAATTTATGGTATAAATTTCCAAAAGAAATAATGCCTGAAGTCAAAGCGGATGCTTTTATCGCTGCGTGTTTAATCCCGTCAATGAAACTCGGAAGTGATATTTTTATTGATGAGGATATTCCAGTTTCTATTGAACTTCTTGAAAATATTGAAAACTTACAAATCATCTTCTCTTCATGGGGAAAACACCTCGGGCATAAATTAAATATCATCAAAATTAAAGGTGGTAAAAAAACCAAGTTCACCGCTGGTTGGGATAAAACCATATCTTTTTTTTCAGGGGGGATAGACGGCACATTCACCTATTTAAAACATAAACAAGAAATTGATTACTTACTCTTTGCAAAGGGTATTGATATGCAATTATCAAGTGATGAACTCTATAATGAAGCTCTGTCAAAAAACAAAGACTTCTTAAATAAAGAAGGGAAGGAAGTTATACCTTTTGAAACCAACGTAAGATTTTTAGGGCACCAGTATGGAGTCGGTTGGAGTACCTGTTTTGGTGGTGGGTTGTCCAGTATAGCTTTAGCCGCTGGAGCAAAGAAATGTTATATTGCTTCCGGCGTAACTTATGCCTGTATGCATCCTGAAGGTTCCAACTTTATTACCGACCATCTCTGGAGTAATGGTTTCACTCAAATAATACATGATGGGGCTGAATCAACTAGGGTTAACAAACTAAAACAAATATCCAAAAATGAAAATGCACTAAATATATTGCGCGTTTGTTGGCACGACAATGGTTATAATTGCGGTAACTGTGAAAAGTGCTTAAGGACTATGACTAATTTAAGAGTATTAAAATTACAAACACCGACTTTTAAACCCATGACAGACCAACTTGTTAAAACCAAATTATCTAAAATAAAAATATATAGCGCTATTGATATGGAATTTATTGAAGAGAATTTAGCAGAAGCAATAAAAATAAACGATAATGTATTAATTAAAGTGTTAAAAAAAATAAAAAGAAATTATGAATTAAGAAGTCTTTTGAACCATTTTGATCACTTATTTTTAAATGACTTTTTAAAAAAAATCAAACTAAAACTTTTTAACAGAACCTAAATGTATGCTAAGCACTTAAAATAGAAGGGAACTATGAACAATCTCAAAATAGATTTTATAGAAATCAGTTCCCAATCAGAGTTAATCAAGTTACTTCCTGAATGGAAAAAGTTAAACAATACATGTCCAAATTATAATTTATTTAAAGAACCACAATGGATATTTTCGTGGATTAGTACTTTCTGGCAAAACAACTGGCATTTAAAAGTATTAACTGCTCGGTATAATGATGAATTAATTGCAATAGCACCGTTTTATTATCAACAATATAACTCAATACTTTCAATGAAAATATTTTATCCTTTAGGTCAAGGCGAAGCTGAAGCACAAGAAATATCAACTGAATATACTGAAGTACTAATTAACGAAAAATTTCAAGAACACTTATTACCCAAAATTCAACAGTGGGTACTGAATTTAAAAGCTGACCAACTACATTGGCGTGCATTACTCCATGATAGCCCTACTAGAAACATTCTCATTAATTATAAACAAACAAAGTCTAATGAGGCCACCCGCTACATTGTAGACTGTTCAAATTGGACATTTGGAGATTTGTCTAAAAATATGCGTTCTCGCTACCGAAGAGGCTTAAACCAATTAGAAAAATCAAATGCAAAGATTGATTGGGTTGAACAAAGCGACTGTGACCATTATTGGCAACTAATGAAAGACTTGCACCAAAAAAGATGGCAGGGTAAAAATAAAAAAGGCGCTTTTTGTAGCAATGAGTTTAATAAGTTCCATGCTAAGTTTCGAGAAAAATCGCCAGAGAATGTTGCTATGAGCGCTGTATGGGTTAACGACACCCCCATAGCGATACATTATTATTTTTCAGACGCTACCACATTATATTTTTATCAATCAGGCTGGAATGAAACCGAATATTCACACTTATCTCCTGGTTTGATACTACATTTATGGACCATAGAAAATAGCAACAAGCAATATTACGATTTTATGATGGGTAAAAAACAAGATAGTTATAAGGCTAAATTTGCGACCCTACAGCAGCCTATGTACAACATAAAAATAGTTTTTAGCCCGATTAAATTATTCATTCATCGGGTGCTAAAAAAAATAAGGTTAAGTACCTTCACACCTAATTAAGTAGCGTCAAATATATTCATACCTATAATGAAAAGGATGAAAATTTTAGTATCAAAAATGACAAACATAGCGTTTTAAAAACAATCAATAGATTATCTAATAGCATAATGCTTTTTTTTATTAGATAATAAAATCAAACATAAAAGCACATTTATCGAACTTGTTGTCACTAATAAAAATAAAGGAATAACCTTTTTCATGGCCCGACAATTCCCCGTAAAAGACAATCAAGATTCAACTCTCGCTTTTTTATTTTTAGTTTTATATACCGCTTCAGTATTAATTCGCCCGCATGAAATGTTCTTAACTAGTGTCGAATGGATCATTATTAAAGTGTTTGCCATTATTTGCCTCATAGCAACATTAGCAGCACAACGCCCTCTAAAATTATATCCTCAACATTGGATGATGTTAGCATTAACCCCCCTTATAGTTTTTTCTGGTTTTTTGAACGGCTCTGGTATGTACGGAGTTGAAGAAGCCCAAAAAATATTTGTCAGCTCAATTATCCCTTTATTTTTATATAGTACCTGTATCACCACCATTAAGCGCCAACACATTCTGATGTTCATTTGCTTAATAGCCGCTTTACTAATGGTGCATAATGGTCACGTGCAACAAAGTGAATTTTTTGGTTGGGCGCTAGACACACACTCCGTAGGTAGACTCAGTATTGGTGAAAAACGAATAACCTATTTGGGCTTTTTTAATGATCCGAACGATTTAGGTA